>NZ_LLXV01000055.1 GCF_001431665.1 Stenotrophomonas beteli
TCATCGCCAGGGTTTACACCCAAAACCCCGCTGCTTGCGCAGCGGGGTTTTTCTTTGTCCGCAGGAAATGCGGGTCGTGCCGGCCGCTGGCCGGCAACCCGATGGCGTTACATCGCCCGGTAGATCCACGCCCTGCGTGGATGCCCTCCGCGAGGAGCCAATGCGCCAACCAAGGTTGGCAGCTACCAATCGTTTGCCGGCCAGCGGCCGGTACTACCCGTAGATCCGCGCCATGCAGGGATGCTCTCTGCGTGACCCATCACGCAGGACACGCACAAAAAAGACGGCGCCCTGAGGGCGCCGTCTTGATCAGGATCGAACTGAAAGCCCGGGTCAGGCGGCCTGCGAGACCTCGTGCGGTTCCTGCTGGCGGAACACCGAGACCGCTTCGGTGAGCGCCCCGGCCTGCGATTGCAGTTCGCGCGCCGCAGCGGTGGCTTCCTCTACCAGCGCCGCATTCTGCTGCGTCGCCTGGTCCATCTGCACCACCGTCTGGTTGATCTGCTCGATGCCGACCGACTGTTCCTGCGAGGCGGCCGATATCTGGCGCATCAGGTGGCTGACGTTCTCCACGCCACCGACAATGCCCTGCATGCGCTGGCCCGCGTCGGCCACCAGCTGGGCCCCTTCGCCCACCTGGCGCCCCGCCTCGTCGATCAGCTTCCTGATCTCCTGCGCCGCCGCCGCCGAACGCTGCGCCAGCACGCGCACCTCGCTGGCGACCACGGCGAAACCGCGGCCCTGCTCGCCGGCACGTGCCGCTTCCACCGCCGCGTTCAATGCCAGGATGTTGGTCTGGAAGGCGATGCCATCGATGACGCCAGTGATGTCACCGATACGCACCGAGGCAGTCTCAATCGCCTGCATGGTGTCGACCACCCGCTGCATGGCGGCATTGCCGTTGCTGGCTGCGCTCTGCGTGGACGCTGCCAGCTCACTGGCCTGACGCGCATGGGCGGCGTTCTGGCGCACGGTGGCGGTCAGTTCTTCCATTGACGCCGCGGTTTCCTGCAGATGGGCCGCCTGGCGCTCACTGCGTTCGGACAAGGCGCCGTTGCCGGCCGCGATCTCGCTGGCTGCGGTACTGATCGTCGCGGCGCACTGCTGGATGTGGCCGACCATGCGCGCCAGCTGTGCAGCGGTGGTGTTTGCGTCGCGTTGGATCGCAGCGAAGGCTCCGTGGTATTCACCCTGCATGCGGCGGTCGAGATCGCCCTGGGCGAGTGCCGAAAGCATCTGCCGCACCTCGTCGACCGTGCTGCCCAGCGTGTCGAGCAGCTGATTGATGCCACCGGTGAGGCCGTCAAGGAAGCTGGCACCTTCGGTGGCCCGCAGGCGCTGCTCCAGATCGCCGGCGGCGGCGGCGGCGACGATCCCCGCGACGGCGTTCTCCAGGGCGAGCTCGTGGGTCCGGTCATGCCATTCCACCGCAAAGCCGAGGCGTATGCCCTGTGCGTCGAACACCGGTGTGACCACCTGGGCGAAGTGGACCGGCCCGATCCGCACCTTGCCGTTGTGTGCGACCTGCAGTCCGTTGAGGATGCCGCGGATGCGGTCCGGGTTGGCGTGGAAGCGGTGAATGCTGCTGCCGACCAGGCGCTCGGCGTCGAAATCGGGGAAGGCCTGGCGCAGCGTCGCCTGCTGGTTGCGCAGCAGCGCGACCACCGAGCGGTTCACATAGCGGATCACATGGTCGTTGTCGGCGATCATCATCGCGGTGCGCGAGGCATCCAGCGCCTGGCGGATCTGTGCGTTCTCGGCATTCGCGGCGGCCTCGCGGCTGCGCTGCGCCTGCACGTGCCGTGCGGTATCGGCCAGCGCGTGGGCCAGCGAGCCGGGCGCGTAGGCGCTGCTGTCGGCGTGCCTGCCGAGATCGGCGCCGGTGGCAATGTCGCGCGCCAGCGCGGCCAACCGGCGCGGACCATGGCCCAGTGCCTCGGTCTGCTCGCGCAGGCGCTGCGCGACCTGGCCGAGCAGCACGGTGAGCCCGGCGAATACTCCGGCCTGCAGCAGCGCCGGCCCTGGCGCGGCGCCGTGCATCAGCGGAACCAGCAGGGCCAGCGTGCCGACAGCCCCCGCCAGCCACACTGGAAGGCGATCGCGGTGGCCCAGCAGCACGCCCAGCAGCACGGCAATCGGCGATGCCGGTGACAGGCTGATGATCGCGCACAACACGGCCAGCTGCAGCGACAACAGCAACGCCAGACCGTTGCGAGCGACGGCCCGGCCCGCCTGGGAGCCGCCCAACCACGCGGCTGGCAGTACGGCGGCGGCCGCCAACGCGGCGGCCTGCACCTGCGGGCCGCGCAGGGCCAGCACCAGGCCAGCCAGGGCCAGCACCACGCTGCCGATCAGCAGACGGCGGTCAGCGCGGTGCGCGAGCTGCTGCAGGTGCGGCAGGCGGGCGGTATCGGGGGGACGGGAGGATGCAACGGACATCGGCGACTCCTGGATCAGCAGACGGCAACGGCCACACCACAGCACACGCAGCAGGGCGCGCGCAGGGCATGGACCGGAATTCAGGGAATGCGACGCGGACAGCGACGCGGAGACGGGACACCGTGGCCACATCCTGTGGGTGACGGTGCAGCAGAGCGGGCATGCGGACTTCCTTGCGGGACCTGACACACGCCGCAGGCCCGACCGGACCTGCGTGCCGCGGGCGCAGGGGCCCGCAACTGATGTATCGGCCGCAAACGCGCAGAGTGAAGTGCAGCGGACGCTGCGACTCAGCCGGCGTTGTCGATGCCGAGGAAGTGCAGGATCACCTCGGCGATCTGCGCCGGTGTTTCCATGTGCAGGTGATGGTTGCCGGCGAACAGCGCCAGCCGCCCATCACGCAGGTGGCGCAGGCGGTCGCTGCGCATCGGCTCGGGATAGTAGGGCTGTGCCGGCGTGGCGTAGATGACCTGCGTCGGGCAGGCGATGGCCTGCAGCAGGTTGTCGATCTGGCCTTCGCTGAGCCGGATCGCGGTGGGCAGCATGAGGCGCGGGTCGCTGCACCAGCGGTAGCCACCCTCGACCGCTTCCACGCCACGTTCGACCAGCAGGCGCGCACACGGCTCGCTGAGCTGGTTGGCCATCATCCGCGCGCGGATCGGCGCGGCAAGATCGGGGAATACGCGCAGCTGCTTGCGGGCCAGCCCACGCGTGGCATTCACATGCTCGCGCAGGCGATGGGCGGTGTCTTCCTCGGGGCCTCGCAGGCCTCCGAGGGCTTCGATCGCCACCAGGCGCTCCACGCGGTCGCTGACCGATGCGGTGAGGCTGGCGATGCCTGCGCCCATCGAATGACCGAGCAGGCTGAAGCGGTCCCAGCCCAGCGCATCGGCCACATCGAGCACGTGGCAGATCGCGGCGGCGGTGGTGTAGCTCGCACCGGCCGGCAGGTGCGCGCTGTGGCCATGCCCGGGCAGGTCGATGGCCACCAGCTGCAGCGACGGCAGGTGAGGGGCCAGCGGCACGAAGCTGGCGGCGTTGTCGAGCCAACCATGCAGGGCCAGCACGCGCGGGCCGTCACCGCCATTGCGCAGGCCGGCAACGCGCGCGCCAGCGACCTCCAGTTCAAACGGTTGCAGACTCATGCCAGCGCGGCTACGGCCAGCCGTGCCAAGGCGCGGGCGTGCTCCGGATCGGCGTTGAGGCACGGGATGTAGCGCATCGTCGCGCCACGCTCGGCCAGCGTTTCGGTGAAGCCCATCGCCACTTCTTCCAGCGTCTCCAGGCAATCGGTGGCAAAGCCCGGGCAGACCACGTCGATCTGCTTCACCCCGGACTCGGCCAGCGCCCACAGGCTGGGCTCGGCGTACGGCTGCAACCAGCGTTCGCGGCCGAAGCGCGACTGGTAGCCCATCTGCCACGCGTCGCTGCCCAGGCCCAGCGCACCGGCGATGGCCTGGGCGCTGGCTTCGCAGCGTTGCGGATAGGGATCGCCCGCGTCAGCCAGGCGCTGCGGAATGCCATGGAAGGAGAACATCAGTTTCTGGCCGCGTCCGTGCTGTTCCCAGTAGCGGCGGATCGATCCGGCCACTGCCTCGACCCAGTCCGGATCGACGGCGTAGTCGTGCACCAGGCTGACGGCCACCGCAGGATTGCGGCGCTGCCAGGCATCGACCTTGTCCTGGACCGAGGCGGTGGTGGTGGTCGAGTACTGCGGGTACAGCGGCAGCACCACGATGCGGCGCGCGCCTTCGGCCGCCAGGCGGTCAAGTTCGCGGGTCAGCGCAGGCTCGCCATACCGCATGGCGTGGCGCACCGTCAGCGCCGGCAGCAGGCCCTGCATGGCCTGCGCCAGCTGACGCGTATGCACCATCAACGGAGAACCCTCGGGCAGCCAGACCTGGGCGTACTTGGCGGCGGAACGGCCGCTGCGCAGCGGCAGGATCAACCCGCGCAGCAACGGTTGCCACAGCAGCGCCGGGATCGAGACCACACGGGGGTCGGACAGGAATTCAGCCAGGTAACGGCGTACGGCGGGAGCCGTCGGCGTCTCGGGCGTGCCTAGGTTGACCGCCAGCACGGCGGTATCGGGTGCGTCGAGCATGGGCTCATTGTCGCCGATCCGGCGTCGCGTCGGCATGCAGGATTCAGATCGCAGGCATGGCGCGCATCAATGTGAGCAGGGAACGCTCATTGGAGATTCATGACAACACTACTAATTTCAGTCACTTGCTATATCTTCCTATGGACTGACTTCTGGAGCCTGCCATGCGTCGCCCGATCCAAGCCCTGCTGATCGCCGCCAGCCTGCTGTCCAGCCAGGCCATGGCCGGACCGCAGGAAGACCAGCGCGCCCGCAACGCGGTGCGCGTGCTGGCTGAAATCCAGGAAATCCCTGAACAGGGCATTCCGGACAAATTGCTCGACGAAGGCCGCGCGGTCATCGTCATTCCTGACACGATCAAGGCCGGCCTGGTCATCGGCGGACGCCGCGGCCATGGCCTGATGTCGGTGCGCATGCCCAATGGCGCCTGGTCCAGCCCGGTATTCGTCAAGCTGACCGGCGGCAGCATCGGCTTCCAGGCCGGCGTGCAGTCCTCGGACGTGGTGCTGGTGTTCCGCAACGACCGCAGCCTGGACAACCTGGTGAACGGCAAGTTCACCCTGGGCGCCGATGCCGGTGTTGCCGCCGGCCCGGTCGGCCGCAATGCCGCCGCTGCCACCGACGGCCAGCTGAAGGCCGAGATCTGGTCGTGGTCGCGTGCCCGTGGTCTGTTTGCCGGTGTTGCCCTGGATGGTGCGGTGCTGCAGATTGACGATGCCGCGAACCTGGACGCCTATGGCAGCAACACGACGCCGCGGATGATCTTCGAGGGTCGCGCCACCGGTGCGCCGTCGATGGATGTGGTCGCCTTCCGCGACCGTCTGGAGGAAGCCACCTATGCTGCGCGCAACAACCGCGCTGGCAACGGCGGCAACGCACCGCGCGCGGCGGCCCCGGCCCCGGCGCCTGTTCAGGCAGCACCCGCAGCTCCGGCCGAGGCCACCACCGCGCCGCTGCAGAACGTGCCGCAGACCCCGCCGCCGCAGCAGCAGGGCTTCCAGCCGGTCAACGACGGCGAAATCCGCACCGAAACGCTGGGCGGAAACTGACTTTCGTCACGCGCGCCGGCTAACACCCGGTGCGCTATGCTCGACAGCCTGATCACTAACGTAACGAGCGTCTTTATGGGCAGTTTCAGCATCTGGCATTGGTTGGTCGTGCTGGCCATCGTCCTGCTGGTGTTCGGCACCAAGCGCCTGACCAGCGGCGCCAAGGATCTCGGTTCGGCGGTCAAGGAATTCAAGAAGGGCATGCGCGACGACGACAAGCCGAACGCGCAGCTGGGCGACGAGTCGCGCAGCCAGGACGCCTCGCGCACCGCGCAGGACGAGCACGACCGCACCCCTCGCTGATCCGGAGCGGTCGCGGTGTTTGATATCGGCTTCAGCGAACTGCTGGTGATTGCCGTGGTCGCCCTGGTGGTGCTCGGTCCCGAGCGCCTGCCCAAGGCGGCCCGCTTCGCCGGCCTGTGGGTGCGCCGCGCCCGTACGCAATGGGATTCGGTGAAACAGGAACTGGAGCGCGAACTGCAGGCCGAGGAGATCAAGCGGCAGATGCAGGACGTGCGCCAGGGCATGCAGGATACCGAGAACCAGCTGCGTGCCAGCGGCGAAGCGATCCGTCGCGAAGCGCAGGAGGCGCAGCAGCAAGGGGATGCCTTGGCTCAGGAAATGCGCGCGCCGGCGGCGGCGGACGTTCCGCCGCATCTGAGCGAGCCTGCAGCAGCCGGCGCTGTGGCGCAGGAGGGCGCCGCGGTTCCCGCCACGGCTGACACGGCCGTCGACACCGGTGCGACGCCGACGCAGAGCCCGGAGCGCCATCCATGAGCGAACAGGACTTCGGCGAAAGCTCGCTGGTGGAGCATCTGGTGGAACTGCGCGGGCGCCTGGTGCGCGCGCTGCTGGGCCTGGGCGTGGTGCTGCTGGGGCTGCTGCCGTTCACCCAGCGGCTGTACAACGCCCTGGCCGAACCGCTGGTGTCGCAGTTGCCCAATGGGCAGACGATGATCGCCACCAATCCGGCCGGCGCCTTCTTCGCACCATTGAAGCTGACCTTCTTCGTGGCCCTGTTCGTGGCGGTACCGTGGCTGCTGTACCAGCTGTGGGCGTTCGTTGCGCCCGGCCTGTACGCACGCGAGAAACGCCTGGCGGTGCCGCTGCTGGTGTCGTCGGTGCTGCTGTTCTACACCGGCTGTGCGTTCGCCTACTTCCTGGTGTTGCCGGCGGTGTTCCACTTCCTGACCACCTTCAGCCCGGACGTGATCGCGATCACCCCGGACGCGAATGCCTATCTGGACTTCGTGCTGGCGATCTTCTTCGCCTTCGGCGGCAGCTTCGAGCTGCCGGTGGCGATGGTGATCCTGGTGCTGCTGGGCTGGGTGACGCCGCAGCAGTTCAAGGAAGGCCGCGGCTACGCGATCGTCGGCATCTTTGTGCTGGCCGCTGTGCTGACCCCTCCGGACGTGGTGTCGCAGCTGATGCTGGCGATTCCGATGTGCCTGCTTTACGAGCTGGGCATCCACGCCGCACGCTGGCTGGTGCCGTCGTCGGCAGTCAAGAAGCCCGCCGCCTGAAAGAAAAAAGGGGACGGAGGGGATTAAGTCGTTAAAGGCACAAACGACTTAATCCCCTCCGTCCCCTTTTTTCATCAGGCGTGGAAGATGTCGCTTGAGGTCGGGGTGGTCGGGATCGGCGGTGCCGCGCGGCTGCCGCGGTGTACGAACATCTGCTTCCACGCGGCATAGACCGCGCCGACATACAGCGGCATCAGCACCGTGGTCAGCACCAGCTGGGCAATGAAGGCCGCGGCCAGCGGGCCACCGATCAGCATCGCGATCTGGATCACGATCACGAACAGGATGTACATGCAGAACGCGGCGATCAGGCCGAGCACGGCGAACACGATCATCGCGCCGATGTTCTCGATGCAGCCCTGCAGGCTCAGGCGCAGCGCGTGCATGCCGCTCTGCTTGTCGAACACCACCAGTGCCGGCTGGGTGAACATTGCCAGCGACAGCGCCACCGCGCTCAGGAACACCAGCAGCATCCACAGCGCAATGCGCTTGGCCGGCAGGTTGGCGACCAGCGCCGCCGCATCGTCCGGGCTGATCTGCTGGCCGCTGCGGCTGATCTCCTCCATCTTGGTCATGACCTCGCTGAAGGCGGTGAAGCCCTCGCGGCCGATCATCAGGAACAACAGTGCGCCCAGCAGCAGCACCGCCAGCACCTGGATCGCCAGCGGCACCAGCAGGTGGCTGACGCGATGGTCGCGGATCGGCTGCAGCAGGTGCGAGGCCAGGCCCGGGCGGCCTTCGTCGATCTCACCCACGGCGTACAGCATGCCGCCGAACATGATCGGCGAGATGGCCAGGGTCATCAGCTGTACGGCCAGGCCGGCGGCACCGGGAATCAGCGTCGACAACAGGGTGACCACCCAGCTCACCAGCAGCCAGGTCAGGCCGATCCGGGCCAGCTGCAGCGGCGCACGCCGGTACAGCGAGAACGTATCCAGCAACCACTGGGCGCCCGCCGAAGCCGGCAGCTTGCGAATCTCTTTCATGGACATCCGGGAAGGACAGGAGGGGGCCGGGCGGCTGCCCGTGGCGCCGATTATCCCTGTTTTGCCACCGGCTGGGCTGAAGACAGCCGCGCCTGGCGGACGAAGCGGCGCAGCAGCTGGCGCGCCAGCGGTGCGGCGCTCACCGCGCGCTCGATGCTGCGGGCACAGCCGCCATGACGGCCGATGCAGTCAGCGCGGGCGCGCACGTAGCCACGCATGTGGTGGGTGGCGAATTCCGGATGGAACTGCACGCCCCAGGCCTGGCGCCCCCAGCGGAAGGCGTGGCAGCCGTCCAGCGGCGAACGGGCCAGCACCTCGGCCCCGTCGGGCGCCCGCAGCACGGTCTGCAGATGGGTGGCATGGGCGGCGAAATGCTGCGGCAGCCCCTGGAACAGCGGGTCCTGCGCGGCCTGTGGCTGCAGCTCCAGCTCGATGGTGCCCGACTCGCGGCCGGCCGGGTTGTAGGCCACTTCGCCACCCAGCGCGTGCGCCAGCAGCTGATGGCCGTAGCAGATGCCAAACAGCGGGCGGTCGTCGTGGGCGGCCTGGCGCAGCCATGCGGCGCTGCGCTCGCTCCAGTCGGCGTGGTCGGTGACGAATGCTGCCGAGCCGGTCACCAGTACGCCGGCGAAGGCGCGCGGGTCGGGCAATGCGTCGCCATGTTCGACATCGACCACCACGGTTTCGTGTTCTTCCAGCCCGGCAGCCACGCGGATCCAGTGCGGGAAGCGCCCGTAGCGGCGCAGCGACGGCACCGGGCGGCCGGTTTCAAGGATCAGGAAGGGAGCTGGGTTCATCCGGGGGCGGCAGCACTGACAGGACTTCCTCGATTGTAGTCAGCCCCTGTGCCACCTTTTCAAGCCCAGCCTGGCGCAGGGTTCGCAGCCCTTCAGCCCGCGCAGCGCGGCTGAAACCGGCCAGATCCATGTCGGCACGGATCTGCCCGCGCAGCCGCGAGCTCAATGGCAGCAGCTCATACAGGCCGACGCGGCCGAGGAATCCGGTGCGTCGGCACTCCAGGCAACCAACCGGCCGACAGGGTGTGGCGTCATCTGGATATGCATCCTGGCTATCAGCCAGGACCGCCCAATCGGCCGTGCCAAGGCTGTGCGGCTGCTTGCAGTGCGGGCACAGCGTGCGCACCAGGCGTTGGGCGAGGATGCCGTTGAGGGTGCTGGCCAGCAGGTAATGCGGCACGCCCAGGTCGAGCAGGCGGGTGACCGCGGAGGGTGCATCGTTGGTATGCAGGGTGGACAGCACCAGATGCCCGGTCAACGAAGCCTGCACTGCCATCTGCGCGGTTTCCAGGTCGCGGATCTCGCCGATCATGATGATGTCCGGGTCCTGCCGCAGCAGGGTGCGCACGCCGCTGGCGAAGTCCAGGTCGATGTTGGCCTGCACCTGCATCTGGTTGAACTCGGGCGCGATCATCTCGATCGGATCTTCCACCGTGCACACGTTCACGTCCGGCGTGGCCAGTCGCTTCAGCGTGGAATACAGGGTGGTGGTCTTGCCTGAGCCGGTCGGCCCGGTGACCAGCACGATGCCGTGCGGGCGCTCGACCAAGGCGTTCCAGCCGGCCGCCTCCTGCGGGCTGAAACCGAGCTGGTCGATGCTCTTGAAAGCGGCATCCGGGTCGAAGATGCGCATGACGCACTTCTCGCCGAACGCGGTGGGCATGGTCGACAGGCGCATTTCGACCTCGCGGCCGCCCGGCGAGCGGGTCTTGATGCGGCCGTCCTGCGGGCGCCGGCGCTCGGCCAGGTCCATGCGGCCGAGCACCTTGATGCGGCTGACCACGGCGGTCATCACCGCCGGCGGCACCTCGAACACCTTGTGCAGCACGCCGTCGATGCGGAAACGCATGCGCCCCATCTCGCGGCGCGGTTCCAGGTGGATGTCCGAGGCGCGCTGCTCGTAGGCGTACTGCAGCAGCCAGTCGACGATGTGCACGATGTGCTGGTCATCGGCGTTGACATCGCCGGTGCGGCCCAGCTCGACCAGCTGTTCGAAGCTGGGCAGGGTGGTGTTGACCTCGCCGCGCACGTCGCCGCGCGCGCCGCGCACCGAACGGGTCACCCCATAGAACTCCATGGTGTAGCGGTGCAGGTCCAACGGATTGACCACCGCCAGCTCGACCCGGCGGCGGGTGAGATGCTGCAGGTCACGGCGCCATTCCTGCACCAGCGGCTCACTGGTGGCCACCAGCACGCGTTCGGCATCCACCGCCAGCGGCAGGAAGCGATGGCGGCGGGCATAGGCGTGGGACACCAGCGCGGTGATCGTGGCCACGTCTACCCGGGTCGGGTCGATCCGCAGGTAGCGGCTGTCGGTGCGCCGGGCCAGCCATTCGGTGAGGCGCTCCAGGGTCAACTCGCCGCCGTCGCGGGCAGCCAGCTTGAGGTTGGACAGCAGTACCAGCGGGTGCACTTCACTGGCGTTGCGCGCGCCCTGCGCCGAAAACCGCATGCGCTCCTGTTCCTGTTCGGCCACCAGGCCGTCGGCGATCAGGGCCGCGGCCACCTGCTCGAACTGCAGGCGTCCCCACGGCAGCGGTACGCCGCCAGCTTCGCCGGGCGTGCCCACCGGCAGCCGATGTTCCATCTGCCTGCTCCTCCCGGGTACGGAATGCCCCGCAGGTCGGCCGTTATACTAGCGCACCCCCTTGCCGGCCAAGAATCGCCCGAATGTCCGCGACCCCGACCGTTCCGATCACCTTCCAGGGCCTGATCCAGACCCTGAACCAGTTCTGGGCCCAGCAGGGCTGCGTGCTCATCCAGCCGCTCGACCTGGAGGTGGGCGCCGGTACCTTCCACCCGGCCACCTTCCTGCGTGCGATCGGTCCGGAAGGCTGGAACGCGGCCTACGTGCAGCCCTCGCGCCGCCCGACCGACGGCCGCTACGGCGAGAACCCGAACCGCCTGCAACGCTACTACCAGTACCAGGTGGCGATGAAGCCGGCGCCGGACAACATCCAGCAGCTGTACCTGGATTCGCTGAAGGCACTGGGCATCGACCCGCTGGTGCATGACCTGCGTTTCGTCGAGGACAACTGGGAATCGCCGACGCTGGGCGCCTGGGGCCTGGGCTGGGAAGTCTGGCTCAACGGCATGGAAGTGACCCAGTTCACCTACTTCCAGCAGGCCGGTGGCCTGGAGTGCCGCCCGGTGCTGGGCGAGATCACCTACGGTCTCGAACGCCTGTGCATGTACCTGCAGAACTGCGACAACGTCTACGACCTGGTCTGGACCTATGGCCCGGACGGCCAGCCGGTGACCTACGGCGACGTCTACCACCAGAACGAGGTGGAGCAGAGCACGTACAACTTTGAACATGCCGACGTGGAAGAACTGTTCCACCGCTTCGATGCCTGCGAGCGTGAAGCGCAGAAGCTGGTGGAAGTGAACCTGCCGCTGCCGGCCTACGAACAGGTGATGAAGGCCAGCCACACCTTCAACCTGCTCGATGCACGCCGCGCGATCAGCGTGACCGAGCGCCAGCGCTACATCCTGCGCGTGCGCGCGCTGGCCCAGGCGGTGGCCAGGGCGTACTACGAGCAGCGCGAGAAGCTGGGCTTCCCGGGCGCGAAGAAGGCCTGACCGCCCTCCCGTACCGACCCGCTTTTCATCCATTACCCCGGGGCGCCGGACGCGTTGCGCGCTGCGCCCCCATCACAGGATCGAACCGATGAGCCAACTGTCCCCCCTGCTGATCGAACTGGGCACCGAGGAGCTGCCGGTCAAGGCGCTGCCGGGCCTGGCCCAGGCCTTCTTCGACGGTGTTGTCGAAGGCCTGCGCACGCGCGGCGTCGCGCTGGAACTGGGCGATGCGCGCCCGCTGTCGACCCCGCGCCGGCTGGCCGTGCTGCTGCCCGGCGTGGGCCTGGAACAGCCGGAACAGCGCAGCGAAGTGCTGGGCCCGTACCTGAACATCGCGCTGGACGCCGAAGGCCAGCCGACCAAGGCCCTGCAGGGCTTCGCCGCCAAGGCCGGGATCGACTGGACCGCGCTGGAGAAGACCACCGACAACAAGGGTGAGCGCTTCGTGCACCGCGCGGTGACCCCGGGCGCACGCACCGCCAGCCTGTTGCCGGAGATCCTGCGCGAGGCGATTGCAGCGATGCCGATTCCCAAGCCGATGCGCTGGGGCGACCACACCTGGGGCTTCGCGCGCCCGGCGCACTGGCTGGTGCTGCTGCACGGTACCGAGGTGGTGGAGGCCGAACTGTTCGGCCTGCAGGCCGGCCGTGTCAGCCGTGGCCATCGCTTCCACCACGACCAGCCCGTGTCGCTGGCGCAGCCGCAGGACTATGTTGAAGCCCTGCGCGCCGCCTTCGTGCTGGTCGACCCGAGCGAGCGCCGTGCGCGCATCGTCGCCGAGGTCGAGGCCGCCGCAGGCAAGGCCGGTGGCAGCGCCCGCATCAGCGAGGACAACCTGGGGCAGGTGGTGAACCTGGTCGAGTGGCCGTCGGCGGTGCTGTGCAGCTTCGAACGTGCGTTCCTGGCGGTACCGCAGGAAGCGCTGATCGAGACGATGGAGATCAACCAGAAGTTCTTCCCGGTGCTGGATGCCGCAGGCACGCTGACCGAGAAGTTCATCGGCATCGCCAACATCGAATCGAAGGACGTGGCCGAAGTGGCCAAGGGCTACGAACGCGTGATCCGCCCGCGCTTCGCCGATGCCAAGTTCTTCTTCGACGAGGACCTGAAGCAGGGTCTGGTATCGATGGGCGAAGGCCTGAAGACGGTGACCTACCAGGCCAAGCTGGGCAGCGTGGCCGACAAGGTGGCGCGCGTGGCCACCTTGGCCGAGGTGATCGCAGCGCAGGTCGGCGCCGACGCCGCGCAGGCCAGGCGGGCTGCCGAATTGGCCAAGAACGACCTGCAATCGCGCATGGTCAACGAGTTCCCGGAACTGCAGGGCATCGCCGGTCGCCACTACGCGGTGGCCGGTGGTGAAGCAGGCGACGTGGCGCTGGCCATCGACGAGGCCTACCAGCCGCGCTTCGGTGGCGATGACATCGCGCTGTCGGCGCTGGGCAAGGTGCTGGCCATTGCCGAGCGCGTGGACACCTTGGCCGGTGGTTTCGCCGCGGGCCTGAAGCCGACCGGCAACAAGGACCCGTTCGCCCTGCGCCGCAATGCGCTGGGCCTGGCCCGCACGATCATCGAAAGCGGCTTCGAGCTGGACCTGCGCGCGCTGCTGGCCAGCGCCAACGCCGGCCTGGCCGCACGCAACGTGCAGGCCGATGTCGGCGAGCTGTACGACTTCATCCTCGACCGCCTGAAGGGCTACTACGCTGACAAGGGCGTGCCGGCCACGCACTTCAACGCCGTGGCCGAGCTGAAGCCGGCCTCGCTGTACGACTTCGATCGCCGCCTGGATGCCATCGGCACCTTCGCCACGCTGCCGGAAGCCGAGGCACTGGCCGCGGCCAACAAGCGCATCCGCAACATCCTGCGCAAGGCCGAGGGCGATATTCCGGCCCAGATCGATCCGGCGCTGCTGCAGGAAGACGCCGAGCGCGCGCTGGCCGAAGCGGTTACCGCGGCCATCGACGATACCGGCGCCAGCCTGCAGCACAAGGATTACGTCGCGGTGCTGGCGCGCCTGGCGCGCCTGCGCCCGCAGGTCGACGCGTTCTTCGACGGCGTGATGGTCAACGCCGAGGATCCGGCGCTGCGTGGCAACCGCCTGGCGCTGCTGACGCTGCTGGGCGAGCGCCTGGGCAAGGTCGCGGCGATCGAACATCTGTCGAGCTGATGCCCGTATCGGTAGTGCCGGCCGCTGGCCGGCATTGCCACCGATCTGTGGGTTGCCGGCCAGCGGCCGGCACTACCGGAACATCGCCGGCGATGTCTATCGGGGTCATTGCCGACATCGTGCACGATGCCGGCATCCTGATTGGTCGATTGAGACAATCGACACCTTGCGGCGTATTTTGACCGCCACTTAACAACCGATCCCCAATGACGTGGTGCATTTCGCATCGTCACCTCCGGTCGGTATGCTGTGCCGCATGCAGCCAAAGAACTACGCCCTGCCGCTGATGGTCCTGTCGCTGGCGGCCACCTCCGTGGCCCACGCGCGCGGCACCATCGACAAGGTGGACATCAAGGGACTGGACAAGGGCGACGACGCCGCAATCATCGAGAACATCCAGGAATCGCTGTCGCTGTACGACACGATCGGCAAGGAGCAGGGCGAATCACGCCTGGAATACCTGCTGTCGCAGGCCGAGCGGCAGACCCGCCAGGCACTGGAACCGTTCGGGTACTACAACCCGGTGATCAAGGTCGAGGCACCGCGCGAGGACGAACACGTGCGCGTGCTGATCCATGTCGACAAGGGCACCCCGGTGACCGTGCGCCGCGAGCACATCGACATCACCGGCCCGGCGATGTACGACCAGTACCTGCAGGATGACCTGGCCGCGTTCAAGCCGCGCAAGGGCCAGCGCTTCGAGCACACCCAGTACGAAGCCAGCAAGATCACCATCACCCGGCGCCTGGCCGAGCGTGGCTACTTCGACGCCGACTACACCCAGCGCCAGGTGCAGATCACCCGCGCCGACAATGCCGCCGACATCGACCTGACCTGGGACAGCGGCCGCCGCTACAACATGGGCCCGGTGCGCTTCCAGCAGGACTACTTCGTCGACAAGCTGTTCGATCCACTGGTGTACTGGGACCAGGGCAGCTACTACCACGAGGGCAAGCTGGACCGGCTGCGCGAGTCGCTGACCAAGCTGGACTACTTCAGCGTGATCGACATCCAGCCGCGCCCGGACCAGGCCGACGAGAACGGCGAAGTGCCGGTGGACGTGAAGCTGACGCGCGCCAAGCGCACCATCTACACCGCCGGCCTGAGCTACGGCAGCGAGAGCGGCCCGGGTGTGCGCGGTGGCATCGAGCGGCGCTTCCTGAACAACCGCGGGCACAAGATGAACACGCAGCTGGACTATGCGCAGAAGCGCAAGAGCCTGGTCACCAGCTACCGCATCCCCGCCTTCAACTGGCTGGACGGGTGGTATACCTTCGCCGCCAGCGCCTACGACGAACAGACCGACTACATCGACCTGCGCAACTTCAAGCTGATTGCCAGCCGCAGCGGCGAGATCAACGAGCACTGGACCGCGATCGCCTCGATCAACGCGCTGCGCGAGCGCTGGCGCTATGCGTCCGGCACCGAGTTCACCGATGCGGTCTACAACACCTCGACACTGGTGTATCCGCAGATGGTCGCCGACTACGTCAACGTCGACGACGAGATGTTCCCGCGCAAGGGCATCAGTGGAACCGCAACGATGCGCGCCGGCGTCGAGGGCGCCGGATCCGATACCAGCTTCGTGCAGGCCAACGCCGTGCTGCGCTGGTACATCCCGGTGGGTGAGAGCAACCGCCTGATCCTGCGCGGCGAAGGCGGCACCACCTGGACCAGCGACCTGGTGGCGATGCCGCCGAGCCTGCGCTACTTCGCCGGTGGTGACCGCAGCATCCGCGGCTACGCCTACCGTGAGGTCGGCCCGCGTACCCCGAAGCCGGACAAGTACGCGCTGGGTGCCAAGAACCTGGTGATCGGCTCGGCCGAGTACGAGCACTACTTCAACGGTGGCCCCTGGGGTGCGGCGGTGTTCGTCGATACCGGCAGTGCCTTCGATAACACGATTGATCTGCACACCGGCGTCGGCTTCGGCGTACGCTGGAAATCGCCGGTGGGCCCGGTGCGCATCGACGTGGCGCACGGCCTGAACAACCCGGATTCGCAGTTCCAGCTGTACCTGAACATCGGAGCGGACCTGTGAGCACGCCCGCACCGAGCCCCAACCCGAATACGCCGCCACGCGTGCGCTTCTACCGCCGCCGGCGCTTCTGGGCCTGGTCAGGCGTGGGTGTGATCGGCCTGGTGCTGCTGGCGTTGCTGGCGGTGTACTGGCTGCTGCAGACCGTAGCCGGTCGTGACGTGCTGCTGGCGCAGGTGGTGGCGCGCCTGCCGGTCGGCGCCAGCTTCACCTGGGACAAGGTGGAGGGCCCGGTGGCCGGGCCGCTGACCCTGTACAACGTCGACTTCCGTTATGACGACATCCATTTCCACGCCGAGCGTGCGCACCTGGAGCCGGACCTGCGCCCGCTGCTGGGCCGCAAGCTGCTGCTGGACAAGCTGGAGCTGACCAACGCGACCTTGAACCTGGCCAAGAGCGATGAGCCGTTCAAATTGCCGTCGTGGCCCGAGTCGCTGCCGCAGATCGAGATGCCGCTGGCCATCCAGGCCGATGTCATCGCCATCGACGGGTTCCGCATCAGCCAGGCCAACGAACCGGTGATCGACATCAGCCGCGTGCGTGGTGGCATCGAGATCGCCAACGGTGAATTCCAGGCGCGCAAGCTGGTGGTGGACAGCGACATGGGCAACTTCACTGCCCAGGGCCGTTACATCCCGGCCAACGACTATGACACCGATGTAACCGTCACCGCGGTGCTGCCCGCTCCGCGCGGGCGGACTGCGGCCACGCTTGGGCTGGTGGCGCGCGGCGACCTTGCGCACATGGAAGTGGCCCTGGCTGGGCGTGCGCCCAGGCCGTTGCACGCGATGCTGGTGTTCGACGGGCGTACCGATCCGACCTGGAACGCCAGCGTGCGTAGCGATGAGCTGGACCTGGCGCTGCTGTCGCCGGCGCTGGCGAGCTCGGCGATCGCGCCGCTGGCGTTGGATTTCACCGCGTCCGGCAAGGGCGGTAACGCCAACCTGCACGGCAGGGTGAAGCAGGGTGAGCAGGAACTGGAGCTGGCGCCATCGGTGGTGTCGCTGCAGGACCAGGTGCTGAAGGTATCGCCGTTGGTGGTGAAGGGCCTGGGGGGCGAAGCACGCCTGGAAGGCACCGCCGATTTCAGCAAGGAAGACCAGCAGACGCTCGATTTCTCGGTGGTGGCGCACGATCTGACCTACGTGCCGGCGCCCGACCCGAATACCGCCGGCAGCGCGCCGGTGCCGGTGACGCTGAAGGAAGCGCGCTTCGGCCTGGCCGGTACTCTCAAGGCGTGGGCGGCGATCGGTCGCGCCGATGTCGAACGTGATGCACAGAAGGCGCAGCTGCGCTTCGACGTGCGTGGCAACGACCAGGCGGCGTCGATCCACCAGTTGCAGGCGCAGACGCCGGGCGGCCAGCTGCAGGTGGAGGGCCAGGTGGCGTGGGCGCCGCAGCTGGATTGGGACGCCAAGGCCACGCTGAAGGACTTCGATCCCGGCTATTTCGTGCCGGGCTGGAACGGCCGCCTGTCCGGCAACCTGGCGTCCAAGGGCCGCCAGCTGCCGCCGCCGGCCAATGCGCCGCCGGGAACCGCCGGCACGCTGGAGGCCACGGTCGATCTGCCGTCGCTGAAGGGCATCCTGCGCCAGCGCAACCTCGACGCCCAGGGCAAGTTCGCGCTGCAGGGCGCGCAGGGCCAGGGTGAGCTGAAACTGGCGCTGGGCAGCAGCCGGGTGACCGCATCGGGCAAGGTCGGCGACCGCCTCGACATCGATGCGCGATTCGAACCGTTGCAGCTGAGTGATCTGCTGCCGGGCGCCGATGGCGGCCTGCGTGGCCGGGTGCAGGTGAAGGGGCCGCGTGACGCGCCGGACATCACCGCCGACCTGGTCGGCAACAACCTCAACTGGGATGGCTACGGCGCCGAGAGCGTGAGCATCAAGGGCCATCTGCCGTGGCGCGGCGACAGCGGCACGCTGGCGGTGCAGGGCCAACAGGTCAATGCCGGCATGCTGCTGGAACGACTCAACATCGATGCGCAGGGCAGCGTGTCCAACCTGCGGCTGGCCGCGCAGACCCGCAATGAAATGGGCGCGATCGAGCTGCAGGGCAGCGTGCGCCAGCAGGGCACGCAGTGGCGCGGCGAGCTGGCGTCGCTGCGCATCGCACCGGTGAAGGGCGATGCCTGGTCATTACGTGCCCCGGCGGCGTTCGCGATCAATGGCAGCACCTACACCCTGTCCGAAGCCTGCCTGGCCGCCGCCAGCAGCGGCGCGTTGTGCGCACAGGCGAACTGGCCGCGCGAGGGCCTGGTGGTGCGCAGTGACGCGTTGCCGCTGGCGCTGGTGCAACCGTGGCTGCCGCCGCAGTCCGGCCGCCGCATCAACCTGCGCGGTGAGATCAGCCTGGACGCGCAGATCCGCCCGCGCGGCAACGCCTGGGAAGGCCATGTGGAAGTGCGCTCGAAGGAAGGCGGCATCCGCCTCGGCGAGAGCCGCGTCACGGTCGGTGATACCACCCGTGGCGAGCTGGTGCGCTATGACCAGTTCTCGTTGAAGCTGGACATGACCCCGGCCAGCATCAAGGGCTACCTGGGCATGGGCTTCCAGGGCAATGGCTTCGTCGACGCGAAGATGCAGACCGGCTGGGAAGCCAGCGCGCCGTTGAATGGCGAGCTTTACCTCAACATGTCGCGGCTGTACTGGCTGGAGCTGTTCTCGCCGGACATCGTGCGCCCGACCGGCCTGATCGAAGGCCACGTCAGCCTGCGCGGCACGCGCGGCCAGCCATCGCTGGGCGGTGATGCGCAGCTGAGCAACTTCAAGGGCGAGTTCCCGGCGCTGGGCCTGACCTTCGACCAGGGCAAGGGCAGCTTCGTGGCCCAGCCGGATGGTTCGGCCAAGATCACCGCACAGGCCAACTCCGGCCAGGGCACGCTGTATGTGGATGGGGGCCTGTCGTGGTTCGGCGATGCCCAGCCGCTGCAGCTGAAGATCCATGGCGAGAATGTGCTGCTGTCCAACACCAGCGAACTGCGCATCGTCGCCAACCCCAATCTCGACTTCACCCTGGCCAAGGCAGCGATGGAGCTGCGTGGAACCGTGCATGTGCCCGAGGCCGACATCGATCTCGAACGCCTGGACCGCGGTACCTCGGTGTCTGAAGACGTGGTGGTGCTCGACCCGGTCGATCCGGAAGAATCGCGCACCTCGCCGCTGGACATGGACCTGACGGTAAGCCTCGGCGACAAGGTGAAGATGAGCGGTTTCGGCCTGAAGGGTGCGCTGACCGGCAAGATGCAGGTGTGGGCCAAGCCCGGCCGCGAGATGACCGCCAACGGCGGCCTGGAAGTGAGCGGGCGCTACAAGGCGTACGGGCAGGACCTGACCATCACCCGCGGCAACCTCACCTGGAACTACAACGCGGTGTCCGACCCGCGCATCAACATCCGTGCCGAGCGCCGGATCGGCGATGTCACTGCCGGCATCGATGTGACCGGGCGTGCGCAGCAGCCGCGCGCGGACGTGTGGTCCGATCCGGCGATGTCGCAGTCCGAGGCCCTGGCCTACCTGGTGCTCGGCCGCAGCCTGACCGGTGCCAGCAGCGACCAGGCGCAGCAGGTCAACGCGGCCTCGGCAGCCCTCTCGGCCGGTAGCGGGCTGCTGGCCTCGCAGCTGGGTGCCAAGCTGGGCCTGGACGACGCCGGCGTGAGCCAGTCACGCGCGCTGGGCGGCTCGGTGATCGGCGTGGGCAAGTACATCTCGCCCAAGCTGTACGTGGGTTACGGCGTGTCGCTGGTCGGCGCCGGTTCGGTGATCACGCTGAAGTACCTGCTGCGCCGCGGCTTCGACGTGGAAGTGGAATCGAGCACGGTGGAAAACCGTGGCTCGATCAACTGGCGTCGGGAGAAGTGACCCGCTCGGGGTCGGCCCTTTCGTTGAAAGATGGCCGACCCCATCGCCAGCCGCGGCTAGCGGTTGAACCAGCGCAGCTCGTCGCGGTGTTCGTGCAGGTCCTTCACCCAGTAGACCAGGGCGATGACCAGCGCGGGCACGATCAGCACAATCGCCACCACCACGCCGCAGGATGGCGCGTCCTGTTCCATTGGGCTGCACCGTCGCAGGAAGCGCTGGCGGGCGATCCGCAGCACGGCACCGCTGGCGATGATCAACAGGACCAGCGGACCGACCGGAACCCCGGTCGTGAAACGCAGTGCCAGGTGGAGCGCTCCCATCCCCGCAGCGACCGCCAGCGGAATGGTCAGGATGCGCAGCCCCGGCAGGACGGTGGTGGCATGCTCCGGCAGTGACTGCCAGCGGATGATCGCGCGCGTGGCGTGGGACGCAAACCACAGCCCCGGAACCAGCAGCACGGCAGCGGCGATGATCAGCGCCGCGCGCTGGCCGCCGTCCAGCGTGCCATCGGCCGAAGCCGGCAGCGGCCAGCTGGCGACCACGGCCCAGGTGCAGATCAGCCCGAGGACCATCGCGGCCAGCAGGGCGCGCAGGGCGCCGGACTGCCAATGGATGGCATCGCTCTCGCGACCGAAACGTGACCAGAACGCGACCTGCCCTGCATCCAGGCCGGGCGGGAGGCGCAGGTCATGCCAGTAGCCCAGCGCCGCCAGCAGGCTGAGCGCCTGGTGTGCGCGCGACGGCTGCAGGGTGCTCAGCAGGTTGCGCCAGGCCGGGCGCGCCTCGCGCAGGCTGGGAAGCACATCGCTTCCAGGCACCAGCAGGCTGTCGCTGATGCCCGAATAGCGGATCGCCAGCGCCTCCGCACCGGCCGGTGACAGCAACCAGTGTTGCTCGCAGCGGCGCGCCACCGCCTCCAGCCGTTGCATGTCCCAGTGCCGCACCGGGTCATCCCAGCCGAAACACTCGCTGAGCGCGTCGAAGGTGCTGCGCGGCAGAGCCGGTTCGTCCGCCACCAGCCGCTGCAGCACGGCGTGGCCGATGCGCTGCTTGCCGTGCAGGGACCAGAGCTCCGGCTGCTGCTGCAGCGACTGCTGCAGCAGAGCCGCGTTGCCCTGGCAGGCCAGCGCGAGCAGCTGCGCGGCGACGGCCTCGGCGTCCACTGTATCCGTCGGTGCCTGCGTCGGGAGGTTTGCCGCAGGCGGCGCTGCATCCCCGCCCTGTTGCGCCAGCGCCGCCTGGTAGGCCTGGTAAAGCCGCTGAAACGCCACCGGGTCATCTTCGGGCCGGGTGACCCGCAGCCGCCGCGCATATGCGCGCTTGATGGCGCGTTCGTCGGCGTCGGCCTCCAGCCCCAGCAGCGTCATCCAATCGCTCATGGCCGGCGCCACACCTGGGTCCAGGCATCGCGCGCCCACAATGCCACTGCGAGTGCGACCGGCAGTTCGGCGTAGGTCATGCCCAGGATGAGCAGCTTCAGGAACGGCACCACCGATAGCAGCAGCCATCCATTGAACTGGATCTGCAGCTGGCTGCGCCGCCACCAGCGCCACACGGACAGGCCCAGGACCGGCCAGGCGAGCAGGGTGCCGGCAGTGCGCAGCTCCAGGCCGTGGATCAGCACGATGGCCACGATCGCCAGCAGCGGAATCGGCAGCAGTGCCGCGAGCGCCGATCGATGCGGCTGTTCCTGCTGCACCTGCCAGTGCAGGAAAGTCTGCACCGCAGGGGCAAGCGCGCCCAGCAGCACCAGCGCCAGCGCGGCGAACAGCGCGACCCGTGCGTAGGTGGCCAACGGATGGATGCCGGCAACACTGTGGGCTATGGCCATCTGGCCCAACACGCCTACGGACAGCACCAGCAACGCTGCGATCAGCGCGCACGCGACACCGCGCAGCAGTCCCTGCAGCCAGCGCTCGCGGTTCAGGCGGTGCATCGCGCCGATGTCGCGCCAGAACGCGATCTGGCGGGCCTGCAGCGGTGCCGGCACTGATGTGCCGTCATCGATGCCCAGTGCATCCAGGGTCTGGTTGAGGTCGCGCCCGCGCTGGGGCGACAAGGAGGTGAGCAGCGCTTGCCAGTGATTCCAGGGACGCGACAGCCAAGCCATGTGCTCGCGGGCCGCAGCGGGTGGGCTCGGTAATCCGCAGCGCTGCAGCAGTTCGGCCAGGCGGTGGTGGTTGCCCGGCTGCACCACCCAGTGGCGGTGCATCTGCAAGCGCTGCGCATCCAGTGCATAGGGATCCACGCTGCTGCCGATCTCGTCCCAGCCGAACAATTCGGCCAGCACATCGAGGTTGTCGGCCTGAACCGGCTCGGTGCCGGTGAACAGCGCATCCAGCAGCGCGTCACCGATCCACGCCTTCCACTGCAGCGGCCACAGTTCCGGCTGCTGCGCCAGCCAGGCCTGCAGCGCTTCCGGTTCCTGCTGCACGGCCTCGGTCAGGATGCGGCCAGCGATGGCCTCCACGTCCACGCGCTGGCCGGACTGCACCTGGTCATCCACCTGCGGACCGGCATCCTCAATGGCCAGCACCGTCGGCGGCAGCGGCGCTTCCGGTCCGCTGCCGGGCCCGGGGGCCTCCTCGGCGGTGCGCCCTCTCGCCCATGCCAGCGCGGCCTGGTAGGCCTCGTGCAGCTGCTGGAAGGCGACCAGATCGTCCTCCGGGCGGGTCACCCGCAGGCGCTGCGCGTAGGCCCGCTTGATCGCACGTTCGTCGGCATCCCGGTCCAGCGCCAGCGCGTCCAGGCCCCAGCTCATGCATCGCGCTCCAGCCTGTCCAGCGCCTGCGACAGCTCGCGGCGCTGCTGCTCGATGTGGTGCAGGTCCTGGCCCTCCAGCGCGTGGCGGAACTGCAGCAGCCAGCCCTGCAGCGTGTCGCGTTGATCAATGAACTCCTCGTACAGGCGTTCGGCGCGGGCCACCACGGCCAGGTTCTGCTGGGCGTCGCGCGGATGGATCTTCAGGTCCTGCAGGGCCTGGAGGCGCTGCTGGATCTCCTCGGGCGACAGCAGGCCCGGGTTCTGTTCCAGGATCAGCTCGTGGCGCAGGCCCGTGGCATCCTCGGTGACCTCCACCTGCAGCAGGCCGTTGATGTCGTAGGTGAAGCGGGTGGTGATGCCGCGTTGTTCCATCGGCGCACGACGGGTCAGCGGCACGCGCAGCTCGCCCAGCTTGATGTTGCGGTCCACGGTCGGGCTTTCGCCCTGGTAGATGTCGATCACGACTTCGCGCTGGCTCTCGTGGATCGGGAAGAACTGATCCTCGCGGCTGACCGGCACCACGCTGTTGCGCTGGATGATGGGATGGAAATAGCCGCTGCGCGACTGCCCGTCGGCGGTGCGGCGCGATACCTGGGTACCCAGTGTGTAGGGACAGACGTCGGTCAGCACCACTTCGCGCAGGGCCTGGTTGCGTCCCTTCAGGCCGGCAGCGACGGTGGCGCCCAGGGCGATGGCATGGTCCGGGTGGACATGGCGCAGCGGCAGCCGGCCGAACATGCGGGTGGCCAGGCGGCTGACCATGGGCATGCGCACCGCACCGCCTACCAGCACGATGTCGTCCAGGGCGTCCGGCTGCAGCCGCGCATCGCGGATTGCCCGCTCGATCGGGCCGCGCATGCGCTGCAGCAGGGGATCGCACAGCCGGGCAAATCCGGCCTCGTCCAGTTCCCAGCGCAGCCTGCGCTCGCCCAGGGTCAGTTCCAGCGTACTGCTGCCGTTGTGGCTCAGCTCGCGCTTGAAGCGTTCCAGCTGGCGCAGCAGCTGCGCCTTCTCGCTGTCGGCCAGGGTGGACAGGTCCAGGCGCTGGTCGGCCAGCAGGGCATCCAGCAGCACGCGCGAGAAATCCTCGCCGCCAAGGAAATTGTCGCCGGCACTGGCATGCACTTCGATCACGCCGTCGAACAGCTCCAGAATCGACACATCGAAGGTGCCACCGCCCAGGTCCAGCACCAGGACCCGGCCTTCGCCCTCGCGCTGCTGCAGGCCATAGGCCAGCGCGGCGGCGGTGGGTTCGTTGATCAGGCGCTCCACGCGGATGCCGGCCAGTTCGCCGGCGGTGCGCGTGGCCTTGCGTTGCGCATCGGAGAAGTACGCCGGCACGCTGATCACCGCTTCTTCCACCTTCTGCCCCAGGGCGGCCTCGGCGTCGGCCAGCAACGAGCGCAGCACCAGCGCCGACAGTTCCTCGGGACGGAAGCTGCGGTCGCCCAGGCGGGTCTGCCGGTCGGTGCCCATCCAGCGCTTGAAGTTCGCCACGCTGTGCGCCGGATGGCTGACCAGGCGGTCGCGCGCCGGCTGCCCGACCAGCACCGCGCCATCGGCCAGGCTGACCACCGAGGGCGTCAGCAGCTCGCCGTGTGCATTGGGGAACAGTCGACCGCCGCCGGACTCGTAGATGCCCACCAGCGAATGGGTGGTGCCCAGGTCGATGCCGACGATCATGCTGCTTCCCTGACTGCATGTGATGGAACGGCGATTGTAGGCCGACAACCCGGCCGATGAACGCGCCACCCCAACCATCGGCCGTTGCCCCATCGGTCCCCAGCGGCTATGGTCCCGGGCTGTTCTGTACTGCCGGAAACGCCGATGTCTGCCCGTAAAACCCTTCCTGCCGCCCTGGCCCTGGGCCTGACCCTCGCCGCCGGCGCCCACGCCGATGAAGGCATGTGGATGCCGACCCAGCTGCCGCAGCTGGCCAAGCCGCTGCAGGCGGCGGGCTTCAAGGGCAATCCGGCCGACCTGGCCAACGTCACCGCGCCGCCGCTGAGCGCGGTGGTGCGTGCCGGTGGCGGCACCGGCTCCTTTGTGTCCGCCGACGGCCTGCTGCTGACCAACCACCACGTGGCGATGGGCGTGATCCAGTACAACAGCTCGCCCGAGCACAACCTGATCGACAACGGCTTCATCGCCAATGGCCGCGCCGACGAACGCCCGGCCAACCCGGATTTCCGTGTGCTGGTCACCGTCGGCTTCGACAAGGTGACCGACCAGGTGCTGGCACAGGCGCGTGGCAAGACCGGCCGTGCCTACTTCGATGCGGTGGATGCGGCCAGCAAGCAGATCGTGGCCGAGTGCGAGAAGGACGGCAGCGTGCGCTGCTCGGTGGCCAACATGTACTACGGCACCGATTTCTACCGTATCGCCCAGCTGGAACTGAGCGACGTGCGCCTGGTGTATGCGCCGCCGCGTGCGATCGGCAACTACGGCGATGAGATCGACAACTTCATGTGGCCGCGCCACACCGGCGACTTCACCCTGCTGCGCGCCTACGTCGGCAAGGACGGCAAGCCGGCCGCCTACAGCAAGGACAACGTGCCCTACCAGGCGCCGGCGCACCTGCAGATGTCGGTGGAAGGCCCGAAGGAAGGCGACTACGCGATGCTGGCCGGTTACCCGGGCATCACCTACCGCCACCGCACCGCGGCCGAATTCGCCGGCCAGATCGATAGCGTGCTGCCGCGCCGGGTGTCGGTGTTCCAGCAGATGATCGACACCATCGAGGCCGCCAGCGCCAAGGATGCGCAGGCGCGCACCCGCTACGCCTCGCAGCTGCAGTCGCTGAAGAACAACCGCAAGCGCGCCGCCGGTGAGCTGGAGGGCCTGCTGCGCAGCGATGCCAAGGCGCAGCGTGCCGCCGACGAGACGGCGATGCTGGCCGCCACCGAACGCAAATACCAGGGCGACATCAAGGCGTTGCTGGCCAACCTGTCGCAGGGCGCGGCGGTGGGCGAGCGTGACCTGCTGCTGGAGCAGATGGCCGCGCAGACCCAGTTGCTGCGCTCGGCCCTGCTGCTGGAGCGCCTGCGCATCGAATCGGCCAAGCCGGACGCACAGCGCGAGAGCGGCTACCAGCAGCGCGACCAGGCGATGATCGAAGGCGTGCTCAAGCAGGTGCAGCGCCGCTACGCGCCGGAGGTCGAGAAGGCCCTGCTGACCACCCTGCTGAGCCGTTACCAGCAGCTGCCGGACGCGCAGCGCGTGGCCGAGTTCGACGCCGCCTTCGGCCGCACCCCGGTCCAGCTGGCCAAGGCGCTGGACACCCTGTACGCCGGCACCCAGCTGGGCGACGAGTCGCAGCGCCTGTCCCGTTTCGCCGCCGCGCGCGAAGGCAAGGCACTGGCCGCCGACCCGCTGATCGCCGTGGCCGGCCCGCTGGTGGCCGCGCAGCTGCGCATCGAGAACGAGAGCAAGACCCGCGAAGGCGAGCAGCTGCGCCTGCGCCCGGCCTACATGCAGGCGCTGTTCGCCTGGCGCGCCAAGCAGGGCCGCGCGGTGTACCCGGATGCCAACCGCACCCTGCGCATCAGCTATGGCAAGGTCGAGGCACTGCACCCGCGCGATGGCGTGACCTACTCGCCGGTGACCACCGTGGCCGGCATCGTCGAGAAGAACACCAACGCCTACCCGTTCGATGCGCCCAAGCCGCTGCTGGCAGCCATCGCCAAGGGTGACTTCGGCAGCACCGCCGACCCGGCGCTGAAGACCCAGACGGTCAACTTCCTGACCAACCTGGACACCACCGGCGGCAACTCGGGTTCGCCGGTGCTCAACGCCAAGGGCGAACTGATCGGCCTGAACTTCGACAGCAACTGGGAGTCGGTCAGCGCCAGCTGGTGGTTCGACCCGCGCTACAAGCGTGCCGTGCACGTGGACATGCGCTACCTGCGCTGGCTGCTGGCCAAGGTCTACCCGGCGCCGGAACTGCTGAAGGAAATGGGCGTGCCGGCCCAGTAAGAAGCCGGCCACGACCCACGGTCGTGGCCCGCACCGCGTAGGCCCCCACCTTGGTGGGGGTGGTTGCCCCCAACGAGCCCGCACCGCCGGCCACGCCTGGCCTACACTGCGGGTTCTTCCGACGGAAACGCACGCGTGGTCTCCAGCTGGATCCTGCTGCTGGTCTCGGTTGCCTATGCCGCGCTGCTGTTCGGCGTGGCGTGGTGGGGCGACCGCCGGCCGATGTACCCCGACCGGCCGTGGCTGCGGCCGGTGGTCTACAGCCTGGCACTGGCCGTGTACTGTTCGTCGTGGACCTTCTACGGCGCGGTCGGTACCGCCGTGCGCAACGGCGTGGGCTACCTGCCGATCTACATCGGCCCGTTGCTGCTGCTGCTGTTTGGCTGGCGCATCATCGAGCGCCTGGCGCTCATCGCGCGCAGCCAGAACGTGGTCTCAATCGCCGACTTCATCTCCTCGCGCTTCGGCCGCTCGCGGCGGCTGGCGGCGCTGGTGGCGATCATCGCGCTGATCGGCATCATTCCGTACCTGGCGCTGCAGTACAAGGCAGTGGCGATGAGCCTGCAGGTGCTGACCGGCAACACCGGCCCGACAGGCTTCTTCACCGATCCGGCGCTGTACGTGGCGCTGCTGATGGCGCTGTTTGCCACCCTGTTCGGTACTCGCCAGGTCGATGCCACCGAGCACCACCACGGCATGATGCTGGCCATTGCCTTCGAATCGGTGATCAAGCTGCTGGCGATGCTGGCCGTGGGCGTGTTCGCCTACCTGTGGCTGAGCAACCGCACCGATGCGGTGGTCCAGTCGGTGCATACGCTGTTCACCGGCCTGCCGCCGGTGGGCTTCATCTCGCAGACGCTGCTCAGTTTCCTCGCCATCATCTGCCTGCCGCGCCAGTTCCACGTGGCCGTGGTCGAATGCGGTGATGTGCGCGACGTGCGCCGCGCGCGCTGGATGTTCGGTGGTTACCTGGTGCTGATCTCGGCCATGGTGTTGCCGATCGCCACCGCGGGCGTGACCCTGTTCGGCACCGGCGGCAGCGTCGCTGACGATTCGATGGTGCTGGCCCTGCCGCTGGCCGAAGGCCGCAATGCGCTGGCGCTGATTGCCTATGTGGGCGGCTTCTCGGCGGCCACCGGCATGGTCATCGTGTCGTCCATCGCGCTGGCGACCATGGTCAGCAACGATCTGGTGATGCCGGTGCTGCTGCGCCGGAGCGGCGACCACCAGGAGGCGGCCGACGTCGCCTCGCGCGTGCTGTGGATCCGCCGCCTGGCGATCCTGCTGCTGGCGCTGATGGCCTACAGCTACTACCGCACCAGCAGCAACGACAGCACGCTGGCCTCGTATGGCCTGATGGCGTTCGCGGCGGTAGCGCAGTTCGCGCCCGGCCTGATCGGCGGCCTGTACTGGCGCGGTGCCAGTCGTCGCGGCGTCGAGGTAGGCATGCTGCTGGGCTTTGCCACCTGGCTGTACACCCTGTTGCTGCCGGCGATGACCATGGCCGGCTGGGTGGACGCCGGCTGGGTGCAGCACGGGCCGTTCGGCATCGAGTGGCTGCGCCCGCAGCAGCTGTTCGGCATGACCGGCTGGGATCCGCTGACCCATGGCACGTTCTGGTCGCTGCTGGTCAACGCGGCGACGATGATGCTGGTGTCTGCGCGCTGGCGGCCCGGCGTGGACGAACGCCTGCGTGCCGCGCCGTTCCTCGATCCCTATGCCGAGCGCCCGTCGGTGGCCGGTGGCTGGCCCGGCCACGTACATGTGGGCGACCTGCTGGCGCTGGCCTCGCGCGTGGTCGGCGAACGCCATGCGCGGCGTTCGTTCTTCGAGCAGGCGCAGTCGCTGGGTCGCGAGCTGCAATCCTCCGCGCCCGCCGACCGGCCGTGGGTGCAGTTCACAGAGCGCCTGCTGGCCGCCTCGATCGGCGCGGCTTCCGCACGCCTGCTGCTGACCAGCCTGCTGCGGGGTTCGGGCATGGACCTGGGCGAAGTGGTGGCGGTGCTGGACGAAGCCGGGCAGGAACTGCGCTTCAACCGCGAGATCCTGTCGACCACGCTGGAGAACATCAGCGCCGGGGTCAGCGTGGTCGATCCTGACATGCGCCTGACCGCTTGGAACCGCCGTTACCAGGACATGTTCGGCTACCCCGACGGCATGCTCTACGTGGGCCGCCCGGTGGCCGACCTGATCCGCTACAACGCCGAGCGCGGCGAGCTGGGCGAGGGCGATATCGAAGTGCAGATCAACCGTCGCATCGGTTACATGCGCGCCGGTTCGCCGCACGTGTTCGAGCGCACCCGCAGCGACGGCAAGGTGATCGAGATGCGCGGCCAGGCGCTGCCCGGCGGCGGTTACGTGACCAGCTACAACGACATCACCGACTACAAGCACGCGGAAAAAGCCCTGCTGGAAGCCAACGAGACGCTGGAACAGCGCGTGGCCGAACGCTCGCATGAGGCCGAGGTCGCGCAGCAGTCGAAGACGCGCTTCCTGGCCGCGATCAGCCACGACGTGCTGCAGCCATTGAATGCGGCGCGCCTGTTTGCTTCGGCGCTGCGCGACAGCGATCACGTGAGCGACGAGCAGAAGCACCTGGCCGAGCGCGTGGATGCATCGCTGCGCGCGGCCGAAGAACTGCTTGATGGCCTGCTGGACGTTTCGCGGCTGGATGCCGGTGGCCTGCACCCGGTGATCGGCGAGTTCGATGTGAGCGCGCTGATGCGTGAACTGGCCGCGCAGTACACGCCGGTTGCCGCGGGTCGCGGACTGCGCCTGGACCTGTTCGCGCGCCCGGCCTGGGTGCGCAGCGATCGCCGCCTGCTGCGCCGCGTACTGCAGAACTTCCTGGCCAATGCACTGCGCTATACCCGCCAGGGCCGCATCGTGCTGGCCGTGCGCCAGCGCGGCGACGAGGTGGAACTGCAGGTGTGGGATACCGGCCCCGGCATTCCCGAACACCACATGCGGCAGATCTTCGACGAGTTCCACCGTTACCAGCAGCCGTTCGACTGGGGCGAGCAGGGGTTGGGCCTGGGCCTGTCGATTTGCCAGCGCATCTCGCGCCTGCTCGACCATCGCCTCAATGCACGCAGCCGGGTTGGCAGCGGCTCGATGTTCTCGATCATCCTGCCACGGGTTGCGCCCTTGCCCGGCTACACCGAGCCTGCCAAGGCGACCCAGGCCGTGGCCACACCGGTGCGCAGCGATTCGCTGGCGGGCCTGCGGGTGCTGTGCGTGGACAACGACGAGGAGATCCTCGACGGCATGCGCGCGCTGCTCGGCCGTTGGCAGGTGCAGGTGATCACTGCTGCCACCGTTGACCAGGCCCTGGAGAAGATCGCCGAGCGGCCGCAGGTGATGCTGGTGGACTACCACCTGCACGATCGCATGGATGGCCTGGATGCGCTGGTGGCGCTGCGCGAGGCGGCCGGTTACCCGCTGCCGGGTGCGCTGCTGACCGCCGATGGGCGTGACGAGTTGAAGCGGATGGCACGCGACCGTGGCTACCGCGTGCTGACCAAGCCGATCAAGCCAGCCTCGCTGCGCGCCTTCCTCGGCGCGCTGCGCGATGCAGGCAACAGCGATGCCTGATTGGCAACTGTAGAGCCGAGCCCATGCTCGGCTTCCGCGCGCTGCACGGCGCCGATATAGCCATCGCTATACAAACCAGCCCTGCCTGCGCGTTTCGATGGAAATGCGCCATGCGCGGATCGCGATGCTAAGCTTCGCGTCCCCTTGGGGAGTAGCCGGATTCCTTCGCAGGAATCGTCCACGTCAACATACTCGGCCAGTGCGCCGTGGCGTGGACAACCATGATGGTTGGCGAGACCAGCGGCCCGCGCGCGCAACGTCAGGTTGGGCGCGAGCGCGAGCCGTGCGTCCGTCCTTGCCCGACCTCAGCCGCTGTCCATGTCTCCCATTTCGATCCTCCTGATCGGCTTTGCCATGTCCACCGATGCTTTCGCCGCTGCAATCGGCAAGGGGGCGGCCATGCGCAAGCCGGTGTTCCGCGACGCACTGCGTGCCGGCATCATCTTCGGCGTCATCGAGGCGATCACGCCCATCATCGGTTGGCTGCTCGGCCGTGCCGCCCTGCAGTACGTGGAAGCCTTCGACCACTGGATCGCGTTCGGCCTGCTCGGTGCGCTGGGCATCCACATGATCTACAACGGCCTGCGCGCGGACAGTGCCGAGGACGACGAAGACCCTTCGCAGCACCATGGCTTCTGGAAGCTGGCGCTGACCGGTTTTGCGACCAGCATCGACGCGATGGCGGTGGGCATCGGCCTGGCCTTCATGGATGTGCATATCGGCGTAATGGCCGCGGTGATCGGCCTGTGCACGCTGACCATGGTCACTGTCGGCATCATGCTTGGCCGCGCGCTGGGCAGCATGGTCGGCAAGCGCGCCGAGATCATCGGTGGCGTGATCCTGGTGATCATCGGCGCGACGATCCTGTACGAACACCTGCACGGCGTGGGGTAACACCTGCCCCTGTAGAGCCGAGCCCATGCTCGGCTGCTTCGAGCGGCAGCCGAGCATGGGCTCGGCTCTACCTCAGGGTATTGGCTGACAAGCATTGCGGTGTTGAACTGATGGAAGGGCTGTCATGCGTGCCATAGCCTCTTCGCATGGCCAGTCCCGCACTCCGCCTTGGTCGCTGGTCGCAGACCGGCAATGTCTACGCGATCACGGCTGTGACACGCGCACGTCGTCCTTGGTTCGACGACAAGGCCAACGTCGATCTACTGATCGAAGCGCTGCGCACCGTAGAGCGAACGGGGCGGACCTCCTCCCTCGCCTGGGTGGTGATGCCGGATCATCTACATTGGCTGTTCGAACTCCGTACCGGCACGCTTGCCGGCTGCATGCAGATCCTCAAGTCACGGAGCGGGCGTTCCATTGGCAGGCGCGCTGATGCCAACGCGCCGATCTGGCAGCCGGGATACTACGATCATGCGCTGCGCAGCGATGAGTGCCTGCGCACGCAGGCGATGTACATCGCGGCCAATCCCGTGCGTGCTGGGCTGGCCACGCGCATCGGGGAATACCCCTATGTGTGGAGTCGATGGCCCCTTTGGGGGTGATGGGTAGAGGCAAGGAGCAGCCGAGCGCGGGCTCGGCTCTACAAAGGCAGGTGCTGTGGGGTCCTGTAGAGCCGAGCCTGCGCTCGGCTCACGCGCGTAGCGCGGGCTTCAGGCGAACAGCAGCCGAGCATGGGCTCGGCTCTACAGCGGAGGTCTCAGTCTTCTTCCGGCGGCAGCACGATGGCGTCGTCGTCGATCGCCAGCTTACCGGCCATCAGCACGGCCTGGGTGCGGTTGGTCACGCCCAGCTTGCGCAGGATGGCGGTGACGTGGGCCTTGATCGTCGCTTCGGAGACGTTGAGGTCGTAGGCGATCTGCTTGTTCAAGCGCCCGGCGCCCAGCATCTGCAGCACGCGGAACTGCTGTGGGGTCAGTTCGCGCAGGCGCTGGCCCACTTCGCGTTCTTCGCTGCCGGTAGGCGGCACGTTGTGCGCTTCCGGCGGTGCCCAGGTCTCGCCATCGAGGATGGTGCCCAGTGCATGGCCGATGGTGTCCGAATCCGCAGACTTCGGAATGAAGCCCAGCGCGCCATGATCGAGCGCGCGGCGCATCACCGTGGCTTCTTCGCGCGCGGACACCACCACCACCGGCAGGTGCGGATGCAGCGAGCGCATGTGCACCAGCGCGTTGAAACCCTGCGCGCCGGGCATGTTGAGGTCCATCAGGACCAGGTCGGCGTCGTTGTGCTGGTCGGCCAGTGCATACAGCGCTTCCACGCTGTCGGCCTCGAACAGCTGCACGCCGGGGATGACCCGCTGCACGGCCCCACGCAGGGCTTCGCGGAACAGCGGGTGGTCATCGGCAATCAGGAGGGTGGTCATGGTCGGGGGGAACCGTGGGGGGAAACTGCATGGGGCCAGATCCTGCGGCGGTCAGAGCCCGTTCCTGGCGGAACGGGGTCCGACCCCGGGATCCGGCCCCGGGTCGCACGTCAGCGCACCTTGCGCTCGTCCACCAGCGAGGCCACCACCGACGGGTCGGCCAGGGTCGAGGTGTCGCCGAGCTGGTCCGGCGCGTTCTCGGCGATCTTGCGCAGGATGCGGCGCATGATCTTGCCCGAGCGGGTCTTCGGCAGGCCCGGCGCCCACTGCAGGTGGTCCGGCGTGGCGATCGGGCCGATCTCCTTGCGCACCCAGGCGACCAGTTCCTTCTGCAGTTCATCGCTCGGTGCCTCTTCGGCCACCAGGGTGACGTAGGCGTAGATGCCCTGGCCCTTCACGTCGTGCGGGAAGCCGACCACGGCCGCCTCGGCCACCTTCGGGTGCGAAACCAGCGCGCTTTCCACCTCAGCGGTGCCGATGCGGTGGCCGGACACGTTGATCACGTCGTCGACGCGGCCGGTGATCCAGTAATAGCCGTCTTCGTCGCGGCGGCAACCGTCGCCGGTGAAGTAGCTGCCCGGATAGGTGCGGAAATAGGTATCGATGAAGCGCTGGTGGTCGCCATACACCGTGCGCATCTGGCCCGGCCAGGAATCACGGATGATCAGGTTGCCCTCGGTCGGGCCGTCCTGGATCTCGCCATCAGCATTGACCAGCGCCGGCTGCACGCCGAAGAAGGGCAGGGTGGCCGAACCCGGCTTCAGATCCATCGCACCGGCCAGCGGCGAGATCAGGATGCCGCCGGTCTCGGTCTGCCACCAGGTATCGACGATCGGGCAGCGGCTGTCGCCGACCACCTCGTAGTACCAGCGCCACGCTTCCGGGTTGATCGGTTCGCCGACGCTGCCGAGCAGGCGCAGCGACGCGCGCGAGGTCTTCTTCACCGGCTCCTCGCCCTCGCGCATCAGCGCACGGATGGCGGTCGGGGCGGTGTAGAAGATGCTCACCTTGTGCTTGTCGATGACGTTCCAGAAGCGCGAGGTGTCCGGGTAGTTCGGCACGCCTTCGAACATCAGCGAGGTCGCGCCGTTGGCCAGCGGCCCGTACACGATGTAGCTGTGGCCGGTGACCCAGCCGACATCGGCGGTGCACCAGTAGATGTCGTCCTCGCGCAGGTCGAACACCGCTTCATGGGTGTAGGCCGCGTACAGCAGGTAGCCGCCGGTGGTGTGCAGCACGCCCTTGGGCTTGCCGGTGGAACCGGAGGTGTAGAGGATGAACAGCGGGTCTTCGGCGTTCATGCGTTCCGGTTCGCAGGTGGACGGCTGGCTGTCCACCACATCGTGGAACCAGCGGTCGCGCGGGGCCTGCATGTCCACCGCGCCGCCGGTGTGGCGCACCACCAGCACGGTTTCAACCGTATTGGTGCCCGGCAGCTTCAGCGCGGCATCAACGTTGGCCTTCAGCGGAATCCTGCGGCCGCCGCGCAGGCCTTCGTCGGCGGTGATGATCAGCTTGCTCTGGCAGTCGCTGACACGGTCGGCGATCGAGTTCGGCGCAAAGCCACCGAACACCACCGAATGGATCGCACCGATGCGCGCGCAGGCCAGCATGGCCACCGCGGCGTCGACGATCATCGGCAGGTAGATGGTGACCCGGTCGCCCTTCTTGACGCCGAGGTTGCGCAGCGCGTTGCCGAGGCGGCAGGTGCGCTCGTACAGCTCGCGATAGGTCACGTGCTGGGCCGGCGCATCCGGGCTGTCCGGTTCGAACAGCAGGGCGGTCTTGTCGGCGCGCGTTTCCAACTGGCGATCCAGGCAGTTCACGCTGGCGTTGAGTTCGCCATCCTCGAACCACTTGATGTGGAAATCGGACAGGTCGTAGCTGACGTTCTTGATCTTCGTCGGCTTGCGCATCCAGTCCAGTCGTGCGGCGGCCCTGCCCCAGAAACCGTCCGGGTCGTTCACCGAAGCCTGGTACTGCTGTTGGTAGGACGTCCTGTCGATGCGTGCCTTGGCGGCGAACTGCGGATCGACGGGGTAGATATCAGCCATGGCACCCTCACTTGCACGTTGACTTTGTATGTGCGGTCGCAGCATCGCAGCGACCGATCCCCCTCAGTTTGCCCCATCCACCCCCGGCCGCGTCACCACCTTGGTTAGACCATGGTCGAAAGTGAGCGCCCAGCAGGGCCGGGTTCGACCAATGGCGAATAGCCGCTATACATATTCGCCCCGCAGTCTCGGCTCGACCGTGCCCCACGCGCGGCATCACCTTGCCACTTGGGAGAGAGGGCAACATGAGCCACCGTACGTTGAAAGCCGTGCGCACACCTTTGGCGGCCTGCCTGTTGGTCGCCCTGGTCGCACCGGGCATGGCGTTCGCAGAGACCGCCAAAGAGAAGGCGCTGGAAGCACGCGTTGCCGAACTGGAACGCCAGGTCCAGCTGCTGCTGTCTTCGCAGCAACAACAACAGACCCAGATCAGCCAGACCCAGCAGGCTGTGACCGAAGTCCGCACGGTGCAGGCCGGGCAGAAGCCGGTCGCACAGGTGCCGGCCGGCAAGCAGCCGATCCAGGTCACCACCATCACCCCGGGCGCGGCGCCGGGCACCACGGTCAAGATCGGTGGCTTCATCAAGGCCGATTTCCTGGCCACCCAGACCAGCGACGGCCAGCTGGCCGACGACGCCACCGGCCGCTCACTGTACCTGCCGGGCCAGACCCCGGTGGAAGGCGCCGGCGGCAGCGGCAAGCGTTCGGGCACCGACTTCAATGCCCACGCCAAGTTCTCGCGCTTCAACCTGGGCATCGACAACGTGAGCGAATCGGGCAACAAGGCCGGTGCGTTCTTCGAGATGGACTTCTTCGGCAACTCGCTGGGCAACCAGACCGCCACCAATACCTACGGCGTGACCCTGCGCCACGCCTACATGTACTGGAACAACTGGATGGCCGGCCAGACCTGGTCCAACTTCATGGACGCGGCCGCACTGCCCGAGGCGGTCGACTTCGTCGGCCCCACCGATGGCGTGATCTTCGTGCGCCAGGCCCAGGTGCGTTACACCCAGGGTGGCTTCAGCGTCGCGCTGGAAAACCCGGAAACCACCACCCTCACCGGTACCCGCAACCCGGTCACCGGGGCATGGACCAACGCCAGCGCCAACTCCGACCGTGGCAGCCTGCCCGATCTGACCCTGCGCTATGGCTGGAAGGGTGATTGGGGCACCTTCGGTGTCGGCGGCATCGTCCGCCAGCTGAAGGTCGACAACCAGGCCACCGGCGCCAAGGCCGACAAGGTGGCCGGTGGCCTGACCCTGGGCGGCAAATGGGTGATGGGTGACAGCGATTCGCTGCACTACCAGCTGACCGGCGGCGAAGGCATCGCCCGCTACATCGGCCTGGGCATCACCGCCGACAGTGCCTATGACGTGGCCCGCGACGAACTCAACCCGACCGGCGTGCTTGCCGGCTACGTGGGCTGGCGGCATGCGTTCTCGCCGAAGTTGCGCACCAACCTGATCTACGCGCGCAGCGACTACGACAACGACAGCATCCTCGGCCCGCTGGTAACCAAGAGCGTGCAGAGCATCCGCGGCAACATCTTCTATTCGCCGCTGCCCAAGGTCGATATCGGTGCGGAGCTGATGTACGGCCGTCGCGAAGTGGAGAACGGCAACAAGGGTGACATCACCCGATTGCAGTTCACCACGAAGTACAGCTTCTAAAGGAGTGCCGACCAAGGTCGGCACCTAGAGAGATTGCGTGCCGGCCAGCGGCCGGTACCTACCGAATTGAGTGCCGACCAAGGTCGGCATCTACCGAGGGAAAACGCCCCATGTCCAGCACACCCAGTACCGCACACAAAGCGGGCACCCTGACCAAGGGTCACAAGAAGGTCATCTTCGCCTCGAGCCTCGGCACGGTGTTCGAGTGGTACGACTTCTTCCTGTACGGCTCGCTCGCGGCCATCATCGCCAAGCAGTTCTTCAGTGGCGTCAATGAAACCACAGGCATGATCTTCGCCCTGCTGGCGTTTGCCGCCGGCTTCTTCGTGCGTCCGTTCGGCGCGGCCTTCTTCGGCAGCCTCGGCGACCGCATCGGCCGCAAGTACACCTTCCTGGTCACCATCCTGATCATGGGCATCTCGACCTTCCTGGTCGGCGTGCTGCCCAACTACGCTTCGATCGGTTTCGCCGCGCCGGTGATCCTGATCATCCTGCGCCTGGCCCAGGGCCTGGCGATGGGCGGCGAGTACGGCGGTGCCGCCACCTACGTGGCCGAGCACGCGCCGGACGACAAACGTGGCCTGTACACCAGCTTCATCCAGTGCACGGCCACGCTCGGCCTGTTCATGTCGCTGCTGATCATCCTGGCCTGCCGTTACTTCCTGGGCAATGAAGCCTTCGAAGCCTGGGGCTGGCGCATTCCGTTCCTGGTCTCGATCCTGCTGCTGGGTGTCTCAGTGTGGATCCGCCTGCAGCTGAGCGAGTCGCCGCTGTTCCAGCAGATGAAGTCCGAGGGCAAGGGTTCCAAGACCCCGTTCCGTGACAGCCTGAAGGGCGGCAACCTGAAGCTGATGCTGCTGGTCCTGCTCGGTGCGGCGGCGGGCCAGGCGGTGGTCTGGTATGGCGGCCAGTTCTACGCGCTGTTCTTCCTCAGCAGCATGCTGAAGGTCGATGCCACCACCTCCTACCTGCTGATCGCGGCCGCGCTGGCGTTGGGCGTACCGTTCTTCATCTTCTTCGGCTGGCTGTCCGACCGTATCGGCCGCAAGAAGATCATCCTGGCCGGCTGCCTGCTGGCCGCTGTCACCTACATCCCGATCTTCAAGGGCCTGACCCACTTCGCCAACCCGGCCATCGAAGAAGCCCGCAGCAGCTCGCCGGCCCTGGTCGTCGCCGACCCGGCCACCTGCTCGTTCCAGTTCGATCCGGTGGGCCTGCGCAAGTTCACCAGCTCCTGCGACGTGGCCACCGCCGCGCTGACCAAGGCCGGTGTGCCGTACGACGTGCAGCCCGCCGCCGCCGGTTCGCTGGCGATGGTGAACGTGGGCAGTGCCAGCGTCACCTCGTATGAGGCCGCCGGCCTGACCAAGGAAGAAGCCAAGGCCAAGGCCGATGCGTTCGGTGCGGAACTGAAGGCCGCCCTGACCTCTGCCGGCTACCCGGCCAAGGCCGATGGCGCCCGCATCAACATCGCCGGGACCATCTTCATGCTGTGGCTGCTGGTGCTGTACGTGACCATGGTCTACGGCCCGATCGCCGCCTACCTGGTCGAACTGTTCCCGACCCGCATCCGCTACACCTCGATGTCGCTGCCGTACCACATCGGCAACGGCTGGTTCGGTGGCTTCCTGCCGGCGATCTCGTTCGCGCTGGTGGCCGGTACCGGCAACCTGTACTACGGCCTGTGGTACCCGATCATCATCGCGCTGATGTCGGTGGTGATCGGCGGCCTGTTCCTGCGCGAGACAAAGGACGTGGATATCACCAAGTAAGCGGTGGGTTCCATGCAGTGAAGGAAAGGCCGCGGTGCAGACCGCGGCCTTTCTGTTTCCCTGTTTTTGGGGTCAGATCCCTTTCGCTTGCGAAAGGGATCTGACCCCATCGAGACGTGCCACACCCCGTATAGTCGGCCCATGACCACCACCTCCCGGGCCGAACTCCCCGCCCTCCTGCACACCCTGCGCAGCGCCTGGCAGTCGCAGCGCCCCACGCTGGACCAGCGCGAAGCCGACCTGCGCCGCCTGCGCGAAGCGCTGAAGCCACGCCTGGACGAAATGGCCACGGCCATCGCCGAAGACTTCGGCCACCGCGCCCACGTTGAATCGAAGCTGGCCGATGGCATGAGTGTGCTGTCGGCCATCGACCACCTGCGCCGCCACCTGCGGCGCTGGTCGAAGCCGCAACGCGTGGGGGCCGGCTGGCGGCTGTGGCCGGCGCGCGCGCAGCTGCGGCCGACGCCGCTGGGCGTGGTGGGGGTGATCTCGCCCTGGAACTACCCGGTCACCCTGGCACTCGTGCCGTTGGCCACTGCGATTGCCGCCGGCAACCACGTGCTGCTCAAGCCCTCCGAACACACGCCGCGCACCAGCGCGTTCCTCGCCGACCTGCTGGCCAGCGTGTTCCCGCCTGATCGGGTGGCGGTGGTGCAGGGTGGGGCGGACGTGGCCGCGGCGGTGTCCTCGCTGCCGCTGGACCACCTGCTGTTCACTGGCTCGACGGCGGTTGGCCGCAAGGTGATGGCCGCCGCCGCCGAGCATCTGGTGCCGGTCACGCTGGAACTGGGCGGGAAGTCGCCGGCCATCGTCTGCCGCGATTTCCCGCTGGAAAAGGCCGCTGCGCGGCTGGCCACCGGCAAGTGGTTCAACGCGGGCCAGACCTGTATCGCGCCGGATTACGTGCTGATCGACACCGTGCGCCAGCGCGAGTTCGTGCAGGCGCTGCAGCAGCAGGTACGCGAGCGCTATGGCGACTTCAGCGATGCCGACGACTACACCCGCATCATCAATGAAGGCCAGTACCAGCGCCTGCAGGGCTATCTGGCACAGGCGCGGCAACGCGGGGTGCCGGTGATTCCGTTGGCGCAGGTGGATGAGGTGCGCGCCGACCGCGAGCGCCTGCTGGTGCCGACCGTGGTGCTGGACCCACCGGACGACCTGGACCTGATGCGCGAGGAGATCTTCGGGCCGATCCTGCCGGTGCGGGCCTATCCGGACCTGGAGGCGGCGCTGGCCGACGTGCTGTCCCGTGACCGGCCGCTGGCGCTGTACCCCTTCAGCCACGACACGGCGACGGTGGAGCGCATCCTCGGCCGGGTGGTGGCCGGCGGCGTGACGGTGAATGACACGCTGCTGCACTTCGCCGCCGATGGCCTGCCGTTTGGCGGGGTAGGGGCCAGCGGCATGGGCGCGTACCACGGCCGCGCCGGGTTCGATGCGATGAGCAAGCGGCTGCCGGTGCTGTGGCAGTCGCGCTGGGCCGCCAGCGACCGGCTGCGGCCGCCGTATTCGAAGATTGCGGGGTTGTTGAGATTGCTGCTGCGGTGAAGCCACGCATGGCGTGGCTCTACTGACGGGACCGGATTCTGGTAGGTGCCAACCTTGGTTGGCACGCGGGGGCCGACCCGCGCCAACCAAGGTTGGCGCCTACCAAAGCAGGGCCGGGTAGAATGCCCGCATGAAAATCGCCTCGTGGAACGTCAATTCGCTCAATGTCCGCCTGCCGCACCTGGAGCAGTGGCTCAAGGACTTCAGCCCGGACATCGTCGGCATCCAGGAAACCAAGCTGGAGGACCACAAGTTCCCCGATTCGGCGCTGATCGCCGCGGGCTACCGCAGCGTGTTCGCCGGCCAGAAGACCTACAACGGCGTGGCGCTGCTGTCGCGTGAGCCGGCGCAGGACGTGCAGATCGGCATTCCCGGCTTCGAGGACGAGCAGAAACGCGCCATCGCCGGTACCTTCGGCGACCTGCGGGTGATCAACCTGTACGTGGTCAACGGCCAGGACATCGGCACCGACAAGTACGACTACAAGCTGCGCTGGCTGGACGCGGTGCATGCCTGGATCGCCGGAGAACTGCAGCGGCACCCGAAGCTGATCGTGATGGGCGACTTCAACATCGCCCCGGACGCGCGCGATGTGCACGACCCGGAGGTCTGGAACGACAACCACATCCTGACCTCCACCGCCGAGCGTGGCGCATTGAACAAGCTGCTGCAGCTGGGCCTGCACGATGGCTTCCGCCTGCATAACGACGAGGCGGGCACCTTCAGCTGGTGGGATTACCGCGCCGCCGGCTTCCGCCGCAACCTGGGCCTGCGCATCGACCTGACCCTGGTCTCCGAAGCGCTGAGGGGCAGTGCGGTGGCCTCGGGCATCGACCGCGAACCGCGCACCTGGGAACGCCCGAGCGACCATGCGCCGGCCTGGGTGCAGATCGGTTGAACGAACAGGGCCCGACGATTGCCGGGCCCGTTCTGAACCATCTGCGGCCAGCGGCCGGCACTACCCTCAGATCACCGTATGCTCTTGCGGGTGAACAGGTTGACGATCGCCAGCAGGATCACCGCACCGATCAGCGAGAACAGGAAGGTGCGGAGGGTGATCGCTTCGTTGATGCCGCCGCCGAACAGCCAACCGGAAATCAGCGCGCCGACGATGCCGACCACGATGTTGAGGATGATGCCCTGCTGGGCATCGCGCTTCATGATGATGCTGGCCAGCCAGCCTACGATGCCGCCGACGATCAGCCAGATGATGATGCCCATGATCGAACCTCCGGTGGGAAACTGTGACCAGTTGACGCGCACCGCCGTGAACCCGTCGTGCAATTGCGTGATGGGCGCGTGCGGATGAGCCTGCCAGCGACCCTCGACGGCCCCTGGCGCTTCGGCCCGGTGACGGTCTGGCGGCGCCCGCACGTGCCCGGCCAGCGCGGCGAGCCGCAGGCGCGGCAGGTGCTGGCGCAGGCGCTGGGCGCCGACCCGGAGACGCTGCCGCTGGTCCGCGATGACAAGGGCCGGCCGGAGCTGAGCGGCCCGTTGGCCCACTACGGCACCGGCTGGAGCCACAGCGGCGAGGTGCTGCTGGTGGCCCTGGGCGAGGGCGTCCGCCTGGGCGTGGACCTGGAGCTGCTGCGGCCGCGGGCCCGCCTGCTGGAGATCGTGCAGCGCTTCTTCCACCCCGAGGAGGTGGCTTGGCTGGAAAGCCTGGACGAGGCCGGCCGCGAGCACTGGTTCTTCCGCGTGTGGTGCATCAAGGAGGCCATCCTGAAGGCGCATGGGCAGGGCATCTCGTTCGGCCTGCACCGCCTGCAGCTGGCGCCCGGGGCCGATGGCGCCCTGCATCTGCGCTGGTGCGACCCGGAACTGGGCGAGGCCGCGCGCTGGCACCTGCACGAGTGGCAGGCCAGCGGCCAGTTCCGCGCGGCATTGGCCTGGTATCCGCATTGAAGCGGGGAGTCGGCGTGCAAAACCGGCGATAATGCCGGCATGAGCGAACACCCACTTCCCGCCAGCGTGGCCGCCACGCTGGAACAGGGCCTGGCCAGCATGGGCCTGGACGCCGCGCTGGCGCCGCCGCTGCTGCGCTATCTGGCCCTGCTGCACCGCTGGAACGGCACCTACAACCTCACCGCCATCCGCGACCCGCAGGAGATGGTCACCCGCCACCTGCTCGACTCGCTGGCGATGCAGCCGTTCGTGGCCGATGGCAGCCTGGCCGACCTCGGCACCGGCCCCGGGTTGCCCGGCATCCCGCTGGCGATCGCCTGCCCGGGCCTGCAGGTCACCCTGGTCGAGAGCAACGGCAAGAAGGCGCGCTTCATGCGCGAAGCCGTGCGCCAGCTCGGCCTGGGCAACGCTCGCGTGGCCGAGTCGCGCGCCGAGGCGCTGGACGAGGCCGGCCGCTACGACCAGCTGACCGCGCGCGCGATGGACACCCTGGCCGGCATCGTCCGCGTCGGTGGCCACCTGCTGCGCCCCGGCGGCGTGTTGCTGGCCATGAAGGGCGTCTACCCGCATGAGGAGATCGCCGACCTGCCGGCGGGCTGGCAGGTGCGTGAGGTGACCCCGCTGAGCGTGCCCGGCCTGGCCGGCGAACGCCACCTGGTCACCGTTACAGGCCCCTGATTCCCGCCGCCAGCCCCTTGTGCAACAACGGGTTGGCGATCCACGATTTCCGCAAGGGGCCGGTTGTACGCATAATGACCGGTCCCAGCACACGTCGACGAGGCACACCCGCATGGCCCGCATCATCGCCATCGCCAACCAGAAGGGTGGCGTCGGCAAGACCACGACCGCCGTCAACCTGGCCGCTTCCCTGGCCAACGCACCCAAGCGCGTGCTGTTGGTCGACCTGGATTCGCAGGGCAACGCGACCATGGGCAGTGGCGTGGACAAACGCGAGCTGGCCGCCTCCACCTGTGACCTGCTGCTGGGCGAGAACAGCGCCGCCGACGTGCGCGTGCAGACGGCCGAAGGCTACGACCTGCTGCCCGGCAACATCGACCTGACCGCCGCCGAGATCCAGCTGATGGCGCAGAGCGAGCGCGAGCAGCGGCTGAAGCGCGCGCTGGCACCGATCCGCGACGAGTACGACTACATCCTGATCGACTGCCCGCCGGCGCTGTCGCTGCTGACGCTCAACGCGCTGGCCGCCGCCGATTCGGTGATCGTGCCGATGCAGTGCGAGTACTACGCGCTGGAAGGCCTGAGCGCGCTGGTGGAAACCATCGAAGCGCTGCGCACCAGCCTGAACCCCGCGCTGGAGATCGAAGGCGTGCTGCGCACCATGTTCGATGTGCGCAACAACCTGGCCAACGCGGTCTCGGCCGAGCTCACCGAGCACTTCGGCGACCGCGTGTTCCGCACCATCGTGCCGCGCAACGTGCGCCTGGCCGAGGCGCCCAGCCATGGCCAGAGCATCGTTGGCTATGACCGCGCCTCGCGCGGTGGCGTGGCCTACCTGGGCCTGGCCGGCGAGATCATCCGCCGCAACAACGAACGCAACAAGGCCAGCAAGGCCGTGGAGATCGTCTGATGACCAGCAGCAAGCCGGCAGCCAAGAAGCGAGGCCTCGGCCGTGGCCTGGATGCGCTGCTGGGCCCGAAAGGCGCGGTCAGCCAGGTGCAGGCCACCACCGCGGTGATCGAGCCGCTGCCGGGTGAAGTGCTGCGCAAGTTGCCGGTCGGCCAGCTGCAGCCGGGCAAGTACCAGCCGCGCCGCGAGATGGACGAGGGCAAGCTGTCCGAGCTGGCCGACTCGATCAAGTCGCAGGGCGTGATCCAGCCGATCCTGGTGCGCCAGCTGCCGGCGGGCAACTACGAAATCGTCGCCGGTGAACGCCGCTGGCGCGCATCGCAGCTGGCCGGGCTGGACGAAGTGCCGGTGGTGGTGCGCGAGCTGGAAGACCGCACCGTCATCGCGATGGCGCTGATCGAGAACATCCAGCGCGAAGACCTCAACCCGCTGGAAGAAGCCGAGGCGCTGCAGCGGCTGATCAGCGAATTCACCCTGACCCATGCCGAGGCCGCCGAGGCCGTCGGCCGCTCGCGCGCGGCGGTGTCCAACCTGCTGCGCCTGCTGGAGCTGCCGGTGGCGATCCGCCTGCTGCTGGAAACCCGCCGCCTGGAAATGGGCCACGCCCGTGCGCTGCTGACCCTCGCCCCCGAGCTGGCCGGCAAGCTGGCACAGGAAGCGGCCGATGAAGGCTGGTCGGTGCGCGAGGTCGAGCGCCGCGCGCAGGCGTTTGCCGCCGGCAAGGTGCCGAGCAACCGCCCGGTGGCCACGCCGAAGGTGCAGCAGGCCGACATCGCCTCGCTGGAAACCGAGCTGTCCGAAGCGCTCGGCGCCAAGGTGGCGATCAACCACGGCCGTGGCGGCAAGGGCAAGCTGATCATCCACTACACCGACCTGGACACCCTGGACGGCGTGCTGGAAAAGCTGCGTACGCGCCAGGGCTGAGCCCGGCGCCACATCACGCCGGCCGACGCATCCCCGCGACGTCGTCCACGCCGATGGCAGCGGGGTGCTTTGATCGAGACCCGCGATGACCATCCTGCTTACCGGCGCTGCCGGCTTCATCGGTGCCTACACCGCCCGCGCGCTGCTGGAGGCCGGCCAGGCCGTGGTCGGCCTGGACAACTTCAACGACTACTACGACCCGCAGATCAAGCGTGACCGCGTGGCCGCGCTGTGCCCGGCGCTGGACCTGCGCACGCTGGACCTGACCGACCGCGACGGCCTGGCCGCGCTGTTCGACGAGGTGAAACCGACCGCGGTGATCCACCTGGCCGCGCAGGCCGGCGTGCGCTACTCGCTGGAAAACCCGCACGCCTACGTCGACAGCAACCTGGTGGGCTTCGTCAACATGCTCGAGCTGTGCCGCCACCGTGGCGTGCAGCACCTGGTGTATGCCTCCAGCAGTTCGGTCTACGGCGATTCGGCCACGCCGCCGTTCTCCGAGGACCAGCGCGTGGACCAGCCGCGCTCGCTGTACGCCGCGACCAAGGCCGCCAATGAGCTGATGGCCTACACCTACGCGCAGCTGTACGGCCTGCATGCCACCGGCCTGCGCTTCTTCACCGTGTATGGCCCGTGGGGCCGTCCGGACATGGCACCGCTGCTGTTCTCCCGCGCGGTGCTGGCCGGGCGACCGATCGACGTGTTCAACGAAGGCCGCATGCAGCGCGATTTCACACATGTCTCCGACATCGTGGCCGGTATCCTCGGCGCCCTCGCGCATCCGGCCGACGGCCCGGTGCCGCACCGGGTGTTCAACCTCGGCAACCATACGCCGGTCGAGCTGGAGCGCTTCATCGGCGTGATCGAGCAGGCTGCCGGCCGTCCTGCGCAGAAGGTCTACAAGCCCATGCAGCCCGGCGACATGGTGCGCACGATGGCCGATACCCGGCGCGCACATGACGCTTTCGGCTTCGATGCGGTGACCCCGATCGAACAGGGCCTGCCGCCCGTCGTGCAGTGGTGCCGCGAGTATTTTGGTGATCGCGCCTGAGGACGGATCCTCACGCCACGGGGTTCATCTTCGGATAACCTCGGTTTCGGAGAATGCGCGGTCTTTGTCCCCCCTTTGGCCGAGTGCCTTATGAGCCAACCCGAGCTTTCCGTTGTCGTCCCGGTATTCAACGAGCGCGACAATGTCGCCCCGCTGGTCGCCGAAATCACTGCTGCGCTGCGTGGCCGGCTGCCGTTCGAGATCGTCTACATCGACGATCACTCGCGCGATGACACCCTGGCGGTGCTGCAGGGGCTGAAGGCAACCACCCCGGAACTGCGCGTGCTGCACCATGTGAACCAGAGCGGGCAGAGCACCGCGGTTCGCACCGGCGTCAAGCACGCGCGCGCGCCGTGGATCGCCACCCTGGACGGCGATGGCCAGAACGATCCGGCCGATATTCCCAAGCTGCTCGCCGCACGCGACGCCGCCGAGGCGCAGGTGAAGCTGTTCGCCGGCTGGCGCGTCAACCGCCAGGACAGCGGCAGCAAGCGCTGGGCCAGCAAATGGGCCAACGCCATCCGTGCACGCATGCTGCGCGACGATACGCCCGATACCGGCTGCGGCATCAAGCTGTTCGAACGCAGCGCGTTCCTCGACCTGCCGTACTTCGACCACATGCACCGCTACCTGCCTGCGCTGATGCAGCGCGCCGGCTGGAAGACCACCAGCGTGCCGGTCAACCACCGCCACCGTACCGCTGGCGTGTCCAAGTACAACAACCTCGGCCGCGCGCTGGTCGGCATCCGCGACCTGCGTGGCGTGGCCTGGCTGATCACCCGCAGCAAGCGCACCGCGGTGGAGGAGCGTTGATGGACCTGGAGCTGCATTGGCTGGACCAGCCGCTGACCTGGCTGTACTGGACCGGCCTGCACGTGACCGGCTGGAAGCTGATCGGCTATACCGGCGCGCTGATGTTCGGCGGCCGCTGGCTGGTCCAGTTCGTCGCGTCCAAGCGCGCCGGCAAGCCGGTGATCCCGCGCCTGTTCTGGTACATGAGCGTGCTCGGCAGCCTGATGACGCTGAGCTACTTCCTGTTCTCGGCCAAGCAGGACTCGGTGGGCGTGCTGCAGAACCTGTTCCCGGCGTTCACCGCGCTGTACAGCCTGCACCTGGACATCAAGCACCGCGGCTGGAAGCGCGACAAGGCCAGCCACTGAGGCCCCAGGGTCGGATCCCTTTCCGCAGGAAAGGGCTCTGACCCCGTCCGGATCACCCCGTCCGGATCTGCGGCGCATCCACGCATGACGTGGATCTACTGCATGTTCGGCGGCCGGCTCCCGGCCCTGCCTGCCGTGGGTAGCGTCGACGACTGTCAGTCGACTTTCGCGCGGAGCGCGGACTTTGCCGCATCTGGCGGAAGAGCAGCCGACTAACAGTCGGCTCTACCACGCGCCTCCGGCGCTGCAGGCAGGACCTTCGTCCCATGCCACGGGCGATGGGGGGTGCCATGATCGGGCTCTGCCTTCCCGGGAACCTGTGCTCGTGAAAACCCGTCTTGCTGTAGCCCTGCTGCTCGCCCTGTCCGCCCCCACCGTGGCCCTGGCCGCCGCGCCGCCCGCCACCGCCGCGCCGGCCAGCGTGGCCACTGAATCGCCCGCCGATGCCGCCTTCCGCGCGCTGTACGAGAAGGAATGGAAGTGGCGCCAGCAGGGCGGTGGCGAGGCCAGCGAGGACGAAGACGCCCCGGCCAATGCCACCCGCATGCCCGACATCGGCCCCGCCGCGCAGCAGGCACGCCTGAAGGTGTGGGACGAGACCCTCGCCGCGCTGAAGAAGATCGACCCGAAGACCCTGTCGCCCGACAACCAGGTCAACTATGCGATCTACCACGACCAGGTGTTCAACCTGGCCGAAGAGACGCGCCTGCGCGGCTACGAGATGCCGTTCAACGCCGACTCCTCGTTCTGGTCCAACCTCTCCTTCATGGCCCGGCGCGAGATGAAGACCGCGCAGGACTACCAGAACTACATCGCACGCCTGAATGATGTGCCGCGCTACTTCGGCCAGCAGACCGAGAACATGCGCGCCGGCCTGAAGCGTGGCTTCAGCGTGCCGCGTGCGGTGCTCGATGGTCGCGAGGTGTCCATCGCCACCGTTGCCGAACTGAAGGACCCGACCGAATCGCCGCTGTACGCGCCATTCAAGAAACTGCCCAACAGCATCCCGGCCGCCGAGCAGGCCAGGTTGCAGGCGCAGGCGCGCGAAGCAATCAGCGGCAAGGTGGTGCCGGCGTTCCAGCAGCTGCGCACCTTCTTCGTCAACGAGTACGTGCCGCAGGCGCGTACCACCCTGGCCGCCGAAGCGATGCCCGATGGCAAGGCGTACTACAAGCAGCAGATCCACGAATACACCACGCTGGACCTGTCGCCGGACGAGATCCACCGCATCGGCCTGGATGAGGTCGCGCGCATCCAGAAGGAAATGAACGACATCATCAAGCAGGTGAAGTTCAAGGGCAGCTTTGCCGAGTTCCTGGCCTTCCTGCGCACCGACCCGCAGTTCTACGCCAAGACCCCGGAAGAGCTGCTGTCACGCGCCGCGTGGATCTCCAAGCGCGCCGATGGCCAGCTGGGCAAGTACATGACGCTGCCGCGCGCGCGTTTCACCATCGTGCCGGTGCCGCCGGATATCGCGCCGTTCTGGACCGCCGGCCGCGGTGGCATGGGCACCTACTGGCTCAACACCTACAACCTGCCGTCGCGCCCGCTGTACAACCTGCCGGCGCTGACCCTGCATGAATCCGATCCGGGCCATGCGCTGCAGGGCGCGATCGCCGCCGAGCAGAAAAACCTGCCCGAGTTCCGCCGCAACGCCTACATCTCCGCCTATGGCGAAGGCTGGGCGCTGTACTGCGAAAAGCTGGGCGTGGAAATGGGCATCTACGAAACCCCGTACGAGGATTTCGGCCGCCTGACCTACGAAATGTGGCGTGCCGCGCGCCTGGTGATCGACACCGGCGTGCACAGCAAGGGCTGGAGCCGCGAGCAGGCGCTGGCCTACCTGCGCGACCACACCGCGCTGAGCGAGCATGAAGTGACTACCGAAGTGGACCGCTACATTTCCTGGCCGGGCCAGGCGCTGAGCTACAAGCTGGGCGAGATCGCCATCGTGCGCCTGCGTGCGCAGGCCGAGAAGGAGCTGGGCGACAAGTTCGACATCAAGGGCTTCCACGACACCCTGCTCAAGCAGGGCTCGGTGCCGCTGCCGGTGCTGGAACAGCAGATCCAGGCCTACATCGCCGAACGCAAGAAGGCCTGACCGTTACCGGGTAGTGCCGGCCGCTGGCCGGCCATCCGACCCGGTCACGGGGTCGGATCCCTTTCCCGCGGAAAGGGCTCCGACCCCCTCTCAGCTCACCCCACCGCCCGCGGCTTGGCTACCCGCGCCGCAAAGGTCGGCAGCACCAGCAGGGTCAGCACGGTGGCGGTGATCAGGCCACCGATCACCACCGTCGCCAGCGGCTTCTGCACCTCCGCACCGGAACCGCTGGCAATCGCCATCGGAATGAAGCCGACGATCGCTACCAGCGCCGTGGTCAGCACCGCGCGGATGCGGCTGGAGGCACCATTGATCGCCGCCTGCAACGGCAGGTCACCGGCATCCAGGCGTTCGCGGATCGCCTGCATCAGCACCAGGCCGTTCAAGGTCGCCACGCCGGAGACGGCGATGAAGCCGACCGCCGCCGACACCGAGAACGGCATGCCCCGCAGCAGCAGCGCAAGGATGCCGCCGACCAGTGCCAACGGCACGCAGCTGAATACCAGAATGGCTTCCTTGCCGCTGCGCAGCGCCATGAACAGCAGGCTGCCGATCAGCAGGAACACAACGGGTACCACCGTCGCCAGCCGCTTCTCCGCGCGCTGCAGGTTCTCGAACTGACCGCCCCAGGTCAGGTAGGCACCCGGCGGCAGCGCCACGTCGGCCACCGCGGCCTGCGCTTCGCCGACGAAGCCGCCCAGGTCGCGACCGCGCACGTTGGCCTGCACCACCACGCGGCGGCTGCCATTGTTGCGGCTGATCTGGTTCGGCCCTTCGCTCACGGTGATGCGGGCCACCGACGACAGCGGAATCACCAGCCCCGACGGCGTGGCGATCGGCAGTGAGGCCAGCTGGTCCGGATCGTTGCGTGAGGCATCGTCCAGGCGCACCACCACGTCGAAGCGGCGGTCGCCTTCGAAGATCTTGCCCGCCGCGGTACCGCCAATACCAGTGGACAGTGCATCGCTCACGTCCGCCGCGGTCAGCCCGTACTGCGCCGCGGCCACGTGGTCGATCGCCACGTTGAGCGTGGGCAGGCCGGAGATCTGCTCCACCCGCACGTCGGCCGCGCCATCCACCGCACGCAGCTTCAGCGCCACCTGGTCGGCCACCTTCCGCAGCTGGCTGAAGTCATCGCCGAAGATCATTACGGCCAAGTCGGTACGCACGCCGGAAATCAGTTCGTTGAAGCGCAGCTCGATCGGCTGGCTGAACTCGAAGCTGTTGCCCAGCTGCTGCCCGGCCAGCTTTTCGAAGCGGGCCACCAGTGCGTCCTTGGCCAGCGTCGGATCGGGCCAGTCCTTGCGCGGTTTCAGCACGATCACGCTGTCGGAAATGTTGGTCGGCATCGGGTCGATCGCCGCCTCGGCGGTACCGGTGCGCGAGAAAACGGTTTCCACTTCCGGCTGCTTGGCGATCGCTTTTTCCAGTGCCAGCTGCATCGCCAGCGACTGCTCCAGCGAGGTCGACGGCACGCGCAGGGCCTGCATCGCCACGTTGCCTTCGTCCAGCGTCGGCATGAACTCGCGGCCCAGCAGCGAGAACGCGCCGATGCCCACCACCACCATCATCACCGCACCGGCCAGCACCGTGCGCGGATGTGCCACGGCCTTGCGCACCACCGGTTCGATGCGCGCACGCAGCACGCGGATCAGCCTGGTTTCGTGCTCGCCGTCGTGCGCATGTGCATCGCCGTCCTTCACCTTGGGCTCGCGGACCAGCAGCGCGGCCATCGCCGGCACGAAGGTGAAGGAGAACAGGAAGGCACCGACCAGGGCCAGCATGAACGTGGCCGCCATCGGGTGGAACGTCTTGCCCTCCACGCCCTCCAGCGTGAGGATCGGCGCGAACACCAGCAGGATGATCAGCTGTCCGAACGCCGCCGGTCGCGCCATCTTCATGGCTGAATCGGCGGCCACGCGCAGGCGCTCCATCGCGGTCAGCGCACGGCCCAGTTCGGCACGGCGCTGGCCCAGCATCAGCAGTGTCGACTCGACCACGATCACCGCACCGTCCACCAGGATGCCGAAGTCCAGCGCACCCAGGCTCATCAGGTTGCCGCTGATGCCGAAGCGGTTCATGCCGATCACTGCGAACAGGAACGACAGCGGAATCACCAGCGCGGTGATGGTGGCCGCACGCAGGTTGCCCAGCAGCAGGAACAGCACCACCACCACCAGCAGCGCGCCCTCGGTGAGGTTCCGGGCCACGGTCTTGATGGTGGAATTGACCAGCACGCTGCGGTCCAGCACCGGTGCCGCCACGATGTCGGCCGGCAGCGACGTGTTTACCTGTTCCAGGCGCGCGGCCGCTGCCTGGGCCACGGTGCGGCTGTTGCCACCGGCAATCATCAGCGCGGTGCCCAGCACGGCTTCATGGCCGTTGCGGCTGGCCGCACCCAGCCGCGGCGCGCGGCTCAGTTCCACCGTGGCCACATCGGCTACGCGTACCACCACGCCGTTGCGGGTCGCCACCGGGGCCTGTGCCAGGTCGTCGGTGGTCAGCGCCAGGCCGTCTGCACGTACCACCAGGCCCTCGCCGGCACGCTGTACGAAGCCGGCACCGGCCTGCACGTTGGAACGCTGCAGGGCAGTGACCAGGTCGGCCAGGCCGAGGCCATGCGCGGCCAGTTTGGCGCTGTCCGGATGCACGCCGTACTCCTTGACGTAGCCGCCAACCGTATCGACGCCGGCCAGCCCCGGGCTGGAACGCATCTGCGGCGCGATGATCCAGTCCTGCACGGTGCGCAGGTAGGTCGCACGTTCTTCGGGCGTACGCAGCAGGTTGCCTTCCGGCGTGCGGTAGACCTCGCCGGCCTGCCAGCCCGCTTCACCGGGCTTGGCCAGCTTGGCCGGGTCGAACGCGGTGAAGTCCACCGTCCACATCAGCACCTCGCCAAGCCCGGTGGTGACCGGCGACAGCATCGGCGATGCACCGTCGGGCAGGTCTTCGGACGCCTCGCGCATGCGCTCGGCCACCTGCTGGCGGGCGAAGTAGATGTCGGTGGCATCGGTGAAGATCGCGGTGACCTGCGAGAAGCCATTGCGCGACAGCGAACGCGTGGTGGTCAGGCCGGGAATGCCGGCCAGCGCGGTTTCCAGCGGATAGGTCACCTGCCGCTCGATCTGCTCCGGTGTCAGCGCCGGTGCCACCGTGTTGATCTGCACCTGGCGGTTGGTGATGTCCGGCACCGCGTCGATCGGCAGCTTGCCCAGCTGGAACAGGCCCACCGCGGCGATCAGCGCGGCCATGAACACCACCAGCCAGCGGTGGCGCACCGCTGTTTCAATGATCAGCTTGAACATGGTCGCCTCCTCAGTGGCCGTGCTCGGCTTCGCCCTTGGCCAGTTCGGCCTTGAGCAGGAAGGCATTGGCACCGACGATGCGCTCGCTGCCGGTCAAGCCACCGAGGATCTCGACGCGGTCACCGGCACGGCGCCCGGCCAACACCGGTTGCGCCTTGAAGCCACCTTCGACAGCGACGAATACCGCGCTGCTGCCATCGACGTTCTGCACCGCATCGGCCGGCACGCTGAGCGAGCCGTCCTGGCTTTCGGTGACGACCACGGCCGACACCGGCGAACCGGCCGGCGGCAGCGACGCATCCACCGGCGTGGCGCGGATCACCGCGACGCCGCCCTGCTGCCGCACATCGGCGGCCGAACCGGTGACGGTGGCGGTGAAGCTGCCACCCGGCACGCTCACTTCCAGCGTCATGCCGGGCGTGACCTGTGCCGCCAGCGCCGGCGGTGCGATGAACACCAGCTCGTTCATCGACGGGTCGGCGACGTCGGCCACCGCGCTGCCGGCGGCGACCACACCGCCCGGCGTGACCTGCACGTTGCCGACGATGCCGGCCACCGGACTGGTGATGCGCACGCGGCCACTGGCATCGGGCGCACCGTTGGCGGCGGCCTGGGCCTGCGCGGCAGCGGCCTGGGCCTGTGCCGCCAGCGAACGAGCACGCGAGGCTTCCATCTCCTGGCGGGCGACCACGCCCTGGTCGACCAGCGCCTTGTCGCGACCATAGGCCAGGCGCGCGGCCTCGGCTTCGGCGGATGCGGCCAGCGCATTGGCGCGGAACACCGCCGCTTCGCCACTGACCACGATGGCCAGCGCCTGGTTCTGCTTCACCGCGGTGCCCGGTGCGACCAGCACGCGTTCGACGCGGCCGGTCACGGTCGAGGCCACCGAGGCGCGTGCACCGACCGACGGTTCGACGCGGCCGGACAGGCGCGTGGAGCCACCGCCACCGCGACCGATCGCGACCACTTCGATACCGGACGCCTTGATCTGCTCAGGGGTCAGCTGCACGACACCCTCATCGGCATCGGCGGGCGCCTTTGCGGATTCGGCCCTGGCTTCCTTGCTGTCGGACGCGTGGCCATGGCCGTCGTCGGTGCCGGCCTTGGCCGCAGCCGGGTCTTCATTTGCAGGCGTCTGCGCATTGCCAGCGCAGCCGGCCAGCAGCACGGCCAGCAGCACGCCGCCGATCAGCGGGAAAGTACGGGAGAGAGTCATGGGGCCTCCACAAAGGGTACGCGCCCTTCTAGGCGGGCAAGATCGATTTCCGCAGCGACGCGCGACAGGCGCGCATCCACGGCGGTGCCGCGGGCGGTGATGAGGGCGCTGCGCGTGCTGCGCAGTTCCAGCTGCGAGATGCGTCCGGCGTCGAAGCCGATGCGGGCCAGGCGATACGCCTCTTCGGCGGCGATCACGCTTTCATCGGCGGCGCGGGTACGGCTGCCGGCGGCTTTCAGTCCTGCTACGGCGGAGAGGCGTGCCGCCTCGCTGTCGCGGCGCTGCTGGTCCAGGCGTGCTTCGGCCGCGCGCTGGTCGGCATTGGCCGCGCGGATGCCGCCGCGGTTGCGGTCGAACAGCGGGATGCTGAGGCTGACCCCGAGGTTGTAGGCACGCTCGCCGCCTTCGCGGAAGCGGGTCTGCGCGGCGGTGACACTGAGGTCGGGCAGGGCGCGCTTGCGCTCCACGTCGACCCGCTTGCCCGCCGCATCCGCTTCGGCTTCGGCGATGCGCACCGCCAGCGCGGTATCGGTGGCGCCGCGTGGTAACGGCGGCGCACGGTCGAGCAGGCTGTCGTCGATCGACTGCACCGGCGCATCCAGCAGCGCAGTGCCAGCCAGGCGTGCCAGCGCGGCATCGCGGAACGCCTGCGCTTCATCCAGCGCCGCGCTGGCGTTGGCCACCTCGCTCTGCGCCTGCACCGCGCGCAGCTGTGGTTCGCGGCCCTGCTTGACCAAGGCGTTGACCGCGTTGGCGTCATCACGGGTGAGGCTCAGTGCCTCTTCGGCCAGGGTGTAGCGGCGCAGTGCACTTTCCGCCTGTGCGTAGACCACCGCCAGCTGGCTGGCCACCTCGCTGCGGCTCTGCGCGCCACGCAGGTTGGCCGCCTGTGCCTCGGCGCGGGCGGCACGGACGCGCGCGCTACGCTGGCCCCAGACCTCCAGCGGCTGGGACAGGGTGAGCACGGTATCGGCCCTGCCCATGCCGCCATAGGAGCCGGTGCCCCAGGCGTTTTCGGCGGAGTAAGAGAGGGAAGGGTTGGGCAACGCACGGGCCTGGTCGGCGCGCGCGTCGGCGGCCTCGGCCAGCGCCGTGCCGACGCGGGTGCCGGGCAGCTGGTCCAGGCGTTCAAGCAGGGTGTCGTAGGAAGGGGCGGCTTGCGCCATCACCGATGCCGCCGGGGCCAGGCCCAGCAACACGGCGACGACCCGCCCGGCCGCACGCAGCGACCGAGGTGTCAGGATCGACATAGGGGGTTTCCGGTTGTAAGTGAAACGGGAGCCCGCAATCGCGGGACGCGCTCAACTCACGCCCGGGGGGGACGCGTCAATTCATCCTGGGCGACCGCATAGGTCGCCGCGTCGCCGGCATTCATCCAGCGCGCCGGCAGTGGCGCACCAAAGGCGGCGAGGGTGCTGGCCGGAAGGCTCAGATTGGAGTGGTGGCAGTGGTTGTGACCACACGCACCGACATGCTTGCCGTCGGTATCGCCATCGGCATCCGGTGCGGACTCCACATGCACCGTGCTGGCATGCGGTTCCACCGTGCAGGCCAGCGCGTCGGCCACCGGCACGACCACGAATGCCGCCATCAGCAGCATCAGCAGGGTCGAACGGAGGTGGCGGGTGATCCAGCGCATGGACGGGAGGCTAGCAAGCGGTTTTCGCCGGATACAATATCAATGGACGCTTCGGGAATTCGTCGGAATCTCCCGTTCAGCTGGGCCGGGCGCGGGGTCGGATCCCTTTCCTCCGGAAAGGGCTCTGACCCCACCACATCGTTCGGGAGCGCCGCGCACATGTGCTCTGGTAGGTGTCGACCTTGGTCGACAGGCCTTTGGGCTCACCGGGCTGCGCTTCTGTAGAGCCGAGCCGACGCTCGGCTGCTCTTGCGCGCTCAGCCGAGCGTGGGCTCGGCTCTACAGCGAAGGTTATGGCAGCCTCGCGATCACCTTGATCTCGAACTGGAAGCCATACAACCAGGTCACGCCGATACCGGTCAGGGTCGGGTGCGGTGCCTCGCCCCAGTACTCGGGCACGATCGCCCAGGCCTTTTCGAAGTTGGTTTCCGGATCGACCAGGAACACGATCACGTCGATCACGTCATCGAACGTGCAGCCGGCAGCAGCCAACACCGCATTGAGATTCTCGAAGGCGCGGCGCACCTGGGTTTCGAAGTCCGGTTCGGGTGAGCCGTCCTCGCGGCTGCCGACCTGGCCGGAGACGAACAGGAAACCGTTGGATCGGATCGCCGGCGAGTAGCGGTTGCGCTCGTACAGGGCCTGGCGGCCGGCGGGGAAAACGACATCGCGCTGTGACATGGGGAAGATCCCGTGGGAGAGAGCGCCATCCTCCGCGCCAGCGCTGTCTGGATAAACCGCGATGATCGGCCTAGATTGATTGTCAATTCCAAACAATCATGGCCCGCCATGGACCGTTTCGAGGCGATGCGGGCGTTTGCCCGCGTGGTGGAAACCGGCAGCTTCACCCGCGCCGCGCACACGCTGCAGATCAGCCGCACCACGGTCACCCAGCTGGTGCAGCAGCTGGAGGCACACCTGCGGCTGCGCCTGCTCAACCGCACCACGCGCCGGGTCAGCGTCACCGCCGACGGCGCGGCCTACTACCCGCGCATCGCCCGCCTGCTGGCCGAGCTGGAAGAGGTGGAGGGCGGGCTGGGTGACGCGGCCAGCCAACCGCGCGGCCGCCTGCGCGTGGATGTGCCCGGGCCGTACGCACGGCTGCGGCTGGTGCCGGCGCTGCCGGACTTCCAGGCGCGCTATCCGGACATCCAGCTGGACATCGGCGTCAGCGACCGCGAAGTCGATGTCATCGCCGACAACGTCGACTGTGTGATCCGGGGTGGCCCCCCGGCCGACCCGGCGCTGGTAGCGCGGCCGCTGGCGGCGCTGCCGATCGGCTTCCACGCCAGCCCCGGCTATGTGCAGCGTTTCGGCCTGCCGACCGATCCGCGCGCGCTGGAAGGCCCTGATCACCACATGGTCGGCTTCCTCAGCCCGCGCAGTGGCCGCGCACGCGTGTTCGTTGCACAGCGCGGCGATGAGCGCATCGAAGTGCAGGGCCGCTACACGGTCGGTTTCGACGACGGCAATGCCTATCTGGCCGCAGCGCTGGCGGGCCTGGGCGTGGTGGCGCTGCCCAGCTACATGGCCGAATCGCATGTAGCACGTGGCGAGCTGCTGCCGGTACTGGAGGACTGGCAGCTGCCGCCGATGCCGATGCACGTGATGTTCCCGCCGAACCGGCACATGAGCCAGCGGCTGCGGGTGTTCATCGATTGGGTGGTGGAAGCGCTGGGCTGATCGCGCGCGCGCATCTGTAGAGCCGAGCCCACGCTCGGCTGCTTCCGATATCACCAAGCCCGCGCTACGCGCGCCAGCCGAGCGTGGGCCTGGCTCTACCGGCATGCGAAAATCACCACAGCACGTAACAGGAAACAGCCTCACGCATGAGTCGCATCGTCGCACTGGATACCGAAACCACAGGCATCTCCCACCGCCTGGGGCATCGGGTGATCGAAATCGGTGCCGTCGAACTGATCGATGGCCAGCTCACCGGCCGCCAGTTCCACACCTACCTGCAGCCGCAGCGCAGGGTCGACTGGGGCGCACAGCGCGTGCACGGCATCAGCGACGCGATGCTGGTGGGCAAGCCACTGTTTTCCAGCAAGGCCGCCGAACTGCTGGACTTCCTGCGCGGCAGCGAGATGGTCGCGCACAACGCCACCTTCGATGTGGGCTTCCTGGACAACGAGCTGCGTCTGTCCGGTATTCCCGGCACGCTGGCCCAGCACTGCCGCATCACCTGCAGCCTGAAGCTTGCGCGGGGACGCTGGCCGGGCCAAGGCAACAAGCTGGATGATGTGCTGCAGCGCCTGCGCATTCCCAGCCAGCGCGGCCTGCACGGCGCGCTCAAGGATGCGCACCTGCTGGCGCAGGTGATTCCGCACCTGCGCTGAGGCCTGGCCGCGGTTACACCGGCCGCAACCAGCGCTCGATCATTGCCACGCCACAGGCCACCCCGTCCTCATGGCTCATCGCCGCGCCCAGGGCCGCCGCGCGTGCGCGTGTTGCGCCGGTTTCAACGAAAGTGATGGCTGCCGCCAGCGTTGCTGCATCCAGTCGCTTCGGTGACAACGGTGCCGGTGCCACGCCCAACCGATACAGGCGATCGGCCCAGAAGAACTGATCCGCGGCGAACGGCATCACCAGCGAGGGAATGCCGGCGCGGCAGGCCGAATGCGTGGTGCCGCTGCCACCATGGTGGATGGCGAGTGCGCAATGCGGGAACAGTGCTTCGTGTGGCGTCGGGCCGAGCACGAACACATCTGCTGGCAGCGCACCCGTCGGCAGCCCGGCCCAGCCTGGAAACAGCAGCACCCGGCGCGGTGCCAGCGCCTGCAGCAGGGCCGACAGTACGCGCTCGCGATCGAATCCGGTCATGCTGCCAAAGCCCAGATAGACCGGCGGCGGTCCGGCATCGAGGAAGGCCTGCAGATCCGCTGGCGGCGTCCAGGGCGCATCAGGAAGCCGCCATTGGCCACAGGCGATGTGGTCGGCCGGCCAGTCCGCCGGTGGCGGCAGCAGCTGCGGCGAGATGCCATAGAGCATCGGCAGGCCGGACCACAGCGCGCGACGCGGCGATTGCCCCAGTTGCTGGCGTGCCGCGTTGATCGGCCGGCGGAACTGGCGCCAGATCAGGCCGTTGACCCACCCGTAGCTGGCCCGGTTCAACCAGCCCGGCGAGCGTCCGGGCGGCAGGAACGGAGAGCGGAAGGCTCGCGTCGGGGTCAGCGGAATCATGCCGGTGCCGATGACCGGCAGACCCCGGCGCTCGCCCACGCTCATGCCGACGAAGGCCGCCAGGCCACCGGTCAGAATCGCATCGCAGCCTTCGGCAGCGGCATCGGCCTGGCGCATCCAGCCGCTGACATGCTGCAGCGCCATCCGTGCCAGACCGGAACTGGCGGCGGCAACACCGTTCCCACGCGACACCAGGGCGACCACTTCGCCATGGATGTCACCCTCAAGGGCCGCGTGGGGCACATCCAGGGCCTGCGCGCTGCCCAGGGTGCCGCCATCGGCCAGCAGTGTCACCGCGTGGCCTGCGCCGATCAGCCCATGGCAAAGCATGGCCAGCGGACGCGTATCGCCTTCAGTTCCGTAGGTCAGGGCCAGCAGCCGCATGGAAAGCTCCGCAGTGATCCGGGCCAGTATGCCGGTTGCCGGGTGCCCGGCCCTGCCGGTTCAGTCCCCGCCTGTGGGTAACTTGCGCAAGTGCTTGAACACGTGCATAATGCGCGGCTCGCTGTGTCCGGTTTTCTACCGGGCGGCGCCCCCGGGAGCACGTCCCCGGCCGCCCAACGCCAGCGTAACCCTTTGATTCTCTTGACGTGTGGTGGGCAACCATCGAGGCCGCCGTCGCCCGGGCTACGGGCTGACAACTACTACTATCGAGGTGCGCAATGTCCCGCGTATGCCAGGTTTCCGGCAAGCGAGTGCAGACGGGTAACAACGTCTCGCACGCCAACAACAAGACCCGTCGTCGTTTCCTGCCGAATCTGCACGAGCGCCGTTTCTGGGTGGCCAGCGAGAACCGCTGGGTCAAGCTTCGTGTTTCCGCGCATGCACTGCGCACCATCGACAAGAACGGCATCGATTCCGTTCTGGCTGAGCTGCGTGCGCGCGGCGAAAAGGTCTGAGGAGTAAAGCATCATGGCAGGCAAGCGCGATAAGGTCCGTATGATTTCCTCGGCCGGTACCGGCCACTTCTACACGACCGACAAGAACAAGAAGAACACCCCGGGGAAGATGGAATTCCTGAAGTACGATCCGGTCGTGCGCAAGCACGTCCTGTACAAGGAAGGCAAGATCAAGTAATCCGCAAGGATTGCTGGTCCCCGCGAAGAAACCCGCCCTTGTGGCGGGTTTTTTCATGCCTGGCATTTCCCTACTCCCTGCGCACACTGTCGCCAATGACGCCCTGCGCGGAATGATGGGCCGAATGCGATAAGTGATTGTTCCTACCGGTTCCGGCTCTTCGCGCGCTCCAAATCAATTGGAATCACAGGCGTGGCCGCGCCCATGATGGCGAGCCGCTGCGGTTGCAGCGGTCGGGCTTGCAATCCCGTGAAGTCAATCAATCAGTAGACTCGCCCGCCGTCGCCGGAGATCCCTCCGGCGACGGTTGGTGACCTATCCGCCTCTATGGCGGACGGTGCGAGGGGGCCTTGCGCCCGCCGGTTCGTTTGCTGATTGATTGCTTCCCGGTATTGCAACCACGCATCGTCCGCCACCTTCACCGGTGGCCAGATCCGTTGAAGGAGGTTGCATGAACACCCCATCACACCGGCAGGACCTGGAACTGGGCTGGCTGCGCCTGCAGCGCATGCTGCAAGGCATCGAGGGCATGGCGCTGCTGCTGTGCGACCACCATCTGGCACTGGCCAACGGCGCGCCGTCGCCGCTGCCGGAGGCGCAGCTGGAGCGGGCCGCACAGGCCATTGCCTGCATGGCGCTCAACGGCCGCCGCCATGCCGACGCGGTGCGGCAGCTGTGCGAGGTGCCGGTGCGGCATTGATCCATCCTGTAGAGCCGAGCCCACGCTCGGCTGCTCTGCCGCCGGACCGAAAGGCAGTCGAGCGCGGCTCGACTCTACAAGGGCCGGTGGGCAGAATGGCCCATCACCTCCCGACGGGCGACACGATGCTGTTCGAGTGGTTGCTGGGTTCGTACCTGCTGCTGATCGACTGGCTGATCCGGCTGGTCGCGCTGTGCTGGATTCCCACCCGCACCACGCCGGGGGCGGCGCGCAGCTGGCTGCTGCTGGTCGGCTTCGTGCCGCTGCTGGGCCTGCCGCTGTACCTGCTGTTCGGCCACCCGTGGCTGTCGCGCGAGCGCATCCGCCGCCAGGCCGAGGCCTCGCAGGTGATCCGTGAGGAGCAGGCGCTGCAGCATCGCCTGCGCTGGACCCCACAGCCCGACACCGCCAGCGCCGAGATCGTGCCGCTGGTGCAGCGCCAGGGCGATTTCATGCCGGTGCACGGCAACGCGGTCGAACTGCTGACCGACTACGACGAATCGCTGCAGGCGCTGATCGCCGACATCGACCAGGCCGAAGACCGCGTGCACCTGCTGTACTACCTGATGTTCGACGACGCGGTGGGCGAGGCGATCGTCGAGGCCCTGCAGCGTGCGGCTGCGCGTGGCGTGCAGTGCCGCGTGCTGCTCGACGCAGTAGGCGCCAAGCGCGGCCTGCGCGCCTATCGCAAGCGCCTGGAAGCGCGCGACATCGAGGTGCGCGCGATGCTGCCCGGTGGCCTGCGCTGGCGCCGCAGCGGCCGCATGGACCTGCGCAACCATCGCAAGATCGCGGTGATCGACAACGAAGTGGCCTATGTCGGTTCGCAGAACCTGGCCGGCCCGCAGTTCGTGCCCGGCCACCCGAACCGCGAGCTGGTGGCGCGCGTGCGTGGCCCGGCGGTGGCGCATCTGGAAGCGGTGTTCGCCAGCGACTGGTACATGGAAACCGGCCAGCGCCTGGACGTGATCGCCGATGTGCCCGAGTGCAGCGACGACATCGCCACCCAGCTGCTGCCCAGCGGCCCGGCTTATCCGTACAGCAACGCACGCGACGCGGTGGCGGCGCTGATCCATCTGGCGCGACGACGGCTGGTGATGGTCACCCCGTACTTCGTGCCCGACGAAGCCACGCTCAGCGCCTTGCGCATTGCGGCGTTGTCCGGCGTGCAGGTGCAGCTGATCCTCTCGGCCAGCAACAACCAGCGGCTGACCTCGTGGGCGCAGGAGGCCTACTACGACGAGCTGCTGCGTTGTGGCGTGCGGATCGCGCTGTATGAACCGCAGTTCCTGCACGCCAAGCACATGAGCGTGGACGAGGACATCGCCGTGCTGGGCTCGATCAACATGGATATCCGCTCGTTCGCGCTGAATGCCGAAATCGGCCTGATCTGCTACGACCGTGCGCTGGTGCAGCAGCTGTGCGCGATCGAGGATGGCTACCTGCGCGAGTCGCGGCAGCTGGACCTGCAGCAGTGGCGCAGCCGTCCCACGTGGCGGCGCAGCCGCGAAGGCATCGCACGGCTGGCCGATGCGTTGATGTGAAACGGCGGGGTAGAGTCGACTGTCAGTCGACTGCTCTTGCGATAAAAAATCCCGCGCTGCGCGCGATAGTCGACTAACAGTCGACTCTACCCCGTCATTCCCGTCATCGCCGATGGCCTACAATCGGCGCATGACTGATTCACCGCGTAATGGCGAACTGGACCTGGCAATCATCGGTGGTGGTGCGGCCGGGGTGCTGGTGGCGATCCAGGTGTTGCGCCAGGCCCAGGCGCCGCTGGCGCTGGCCATTTTCGAACCGGCCTCGCAGCTGGCCCAGGGCATCGCCTATGCCACGCCGTGGCCGGAGCACCTGCTGAACGTGCCGGCGGCGAAGATGAGTGCGTTTGCCGACCAGCCCGGCGATTTCCTCGACTACCTGATGGCCGCCAATGCCTACCCGGGCGAGGCGCGCGAGGTGCTGGGCGAGCGCTACGTGTGCCGCCACTACTTTGCAGCGTACCTGCAGCAGCGCCTGCAGGAGGCCGCCGCGGCCAGCCCGGCGCAGCTGCAGGTGATCGCGCAGCCGGTGCTGGGCCTGCAGCCGGATGACCACGGCTACCAGCTGACACTCGGCGATGGCCAGACGCTGCACGCCGCACAGGCCGTGCTGGCCACCGGCAACAGCATGCGGCCGCTGCCGGTAGCCGGTGCCGAGGCGCTGCCTGCCGATGACGTGATCGAGGCCTGGGACTACGACGGCGTACGCACCCTGGCCGGTGAGCAGGCCGTGGCCATCGTCGGCTCCGGCCTGAGCATGGCCGACACCGTGCTGGCGCTGGTTGCGGCCGGCCACACCGGCCCGCTGCATGTGATCTCGCGCCACGGCCTGCTGCCGCTGCCGCATGCGCATGGCGGCCTGCCCACGTTCGACCCGGCCACGCTGCTGCCGATGAGCCTGCGCCAGCGCCTGCGCGCATTGCGCGGGTTCGCGCGCCAGGCGCAGGCCGACGGCCTGCCGTGGCAGGGTGTGATGGACCGCATCCGTCCGCACGGGCAGGCGCTGTGGTGCAGCCTCGACGCGGCCGACCAGCGCCGCTTCCTGCGCCATGTGGTGCGCTACTGGGATGTGCATCGCCACCGCATCGCCGAAGAGGTCGACGCACAGCTGCAGGCGCTGATCGAAAGCGGCCAACTGCGTATTCACCGGTCGCGCCTGCAACGCATCGGCCGCGAAGGCGATGCCCTGCGGCTCTCTGGCCACGATGCCACCGGCAATGAACAGCAGTGGACGATTGGCGGGGTGATCAACGCCACCGGCGTGGAAACCCGTGCCAGCGCGCTGCGCAATCCGTTGCTGCAGCAGTTGCAGGCCGATGGCCTGGCCCGCCCCGGCCCGCATGGGCTGGGCCTGGACAGCACGGTGCCGGGCGACCGCCTGCGCACCGAGGGAGGCCAGCCGCAGGCACGGCTGGGCGTACTCGGCAGCCTGCGCATCGGCAGCCTGTGGGAAAGCCTGGCGGTGCCTGAACTGCGTCAGCAAGCGCAGGCGCTGGCCACCCAGGTGGTCGCAGGAGCCGCGACGGTGATGCCGTAAAATGGGGGCATGGATGTCTCCCACCTGCTTGATGGCCTGAACCCGGCCCAGCGCGAAGCCGTCTCCGCTCCCCCCGGCCACCACCTGGTGCTGGCCGGTGCCGGTTCCGGCAAGACCCGCGTACTCACCCACCGCATCGCCTGGCTGCATGAAGTCGACGGCGTGCCGACCCACGGCATTTTCGCGGTGACCTTCACCAACAAGGCGGCCGGCGAAATGCGCCACCGCATCGATGCCCAGCTGCCCCATGGCAGCCGTGGCATGTGGATCGGTACCTTCCACGGCCTGGCCAACCGCCTGCTGCGCCTGCACTGGCAGGATGCGAAGCTGCCCGAAGGCTTCCAGGTGATGGATTCGGACGACCAGCTGCGGCTGGTCAAGCGCGTGGTGCAGGCGCTGGAACTGGACGACGGCAAGTACCCGCCCAAGCAGATCGCGTGGTGGATCAACGAACAGAAGGACGAAGGCCGCCGCCCGCAGCACATCCAGCCCGAACCGCACGACGCGTGGCTGGAAACCATGCGCCAGGCCTACATCGAATACCAGGCGCGCTGCGACCGCGCCGGCCTGGTCGACTTCGCCGAGCTGCTGCTGCGCGCGCATGAACTGCTCCGCGACAACCCGGCGCTGCTGGCGCACTACCGCGCCCGCTTCCGCGAGATCCTGGTGGACGAGTTCCAGGACACCAACGCCATCCAGTACGCCTTCGTGCGCGTGCTGGCCGGTGATTCCGGCCACGTGTTCGTGGTCGGCGACGATGACCAGGCCATCTATGGCTGGCGTGGTGCCAAGGTCGAGAACGTGCAGGGCTTCCTGCGCGATTTCCCCGGCGCGCAGACCATCCGCCTGGAGCAGAACTACCGCTCCACCGCCAACATCCTCGGCGCCGCCAATGCGGTGATCGCGCACAACCCGGACCGCATCGGCAAGCAGCTGTGGACCGACAGTGGCGACGGTGAACCGATCGACCTGTACGCGGCGTACAACGAGATGGACGAGGCGCGCTACATCGTCGAGCGTGCCCGCCAGTGGGTGCGCGATGGTGGCAGCTACACCGAAGTGGCCGTGCTCTACCGCAGCAACGCGCAGTCGCGCGCGCTGGAAGAAGCGCTGCTGAGCGAGCAGGTGCCCTACCGCGTGTATGGCGGCATGCGCTTCTTCGAGCGTGCCGAAATCAAGGACGCGCTGGCCTACCTGCGCCTGCTGTCCAACCGCAACGATGACGCCGCCTTCGAGCGAGCGGTCAACACGCCCACCCGGGGCATCGGCGACCGCACGCTGGACGAAGTGCGCCGCGAGGCACGCGCGCAGGGCATCTCGTTGTGGGAAGCGACCATGCTGGTCACCCAGGGCAGTGCGCTGGCCGCACGTGCGCGCAATGCACTGGCCGGCTTCCTGGGGCTGGTCAACGAGCTGCAGGCGCAGACCGTGCACATGACCCTGGCCGAGCGCGTGGACCACGTGCTGGCCCGCTCGCAGCTGCGCGAGCACTGGAGCAAGGAAAGCCGCAATTCGCTGGATTCGGAATCGCGCACCGACAACCTCGACGAACTGGTCTCGGTCGCCTCGCGCTTCGTGCGCCGGGCCGACGACATTGAGGAAGTGGGCGAGGACATGGACGAGCTGGTCGCGTTCCTGGCCTATGCCGCGCTGGAGGCCGGTGAAGGCCAGGCGCAGGCCGGCGAGGACGGCGTGCAGCTGATGACCCTGCATTCGGCCAAGGGCCTGGAATTCCCGCTGGTGTTCCTGGCGGGCATGGAAGACGGCCTGTTCCCCAGCGCACGTTCGCTGGAAGAAAGCGGGCGGCTGGAGGAAGAGCGCCGCCTGGCCTACGTCGGCATCACCCGCGCGCGCCAGAAGCTGGTGCTGAGCTACGCCGAATCGCGCCGCATCCATGGGCAGGACAACTACAGCCTGCCGTCGCGCTTCCTGCGCGAGATCCCGCGCGAGCTGCTGCACGAAGTGCGCCCGAAGGTGCAGGTCTCGCGGCCGGCCTCGATGGGTGCCAGCCGGGTGATGGGCCATGCCTCGATCGAGGCGCCGCCAGTCAAGCTCGGCGCGCTGGTTACCCATCCCAAGTTCGGCGAAGGCATGGTGACCGACTACGAAGGCAGCGGCGCCCACGCCCGCGTGCAGGTCGAGTTTGCTGATGCCGGCAGCAAGTGGCTGGTGATGGCGTACGCCAACCTGACGGTGATCTGATCACCATCGAGGGATCGGGAATTGCTGTAGAGCCGAGCCCACGCTCGGCTGCTGTTGGCGGGGAAATCAGCCGAGCACAGGCTCGGCTCTACAATAGCGGTCACATCCACCAGGAACGCCCCCGATGACCGAACCGACCCTGCACGTTACCGTGACGTTGAACGCCAAGCTGCAGCCCGCGCATCGTCATGAACTGTTCGAGGATCCGCTCGACGCGTTGATGCAGGCCGCCGGGATCGGCGAGATCGTCGGCGGTGGCACCGCGACCTCCGACGAGGGCGAGGTCCTGTACGGCGACATCGAGGTTGCACTGGTGGACGCCGCCGGCGTGCCCAAGCTGATCGACCTGCTGGAGCAGCTGGGTGCGCCGAAGGGCTCGCAGCTGCAGGGCGCGGGCGAGGCTGATCGCCACTTCGGCGTGACCGAGGGCCTGGGCATCTACCTGGATGGCCTGAACCTGCCGGATGAAGTCTACGAGCAGTGCGATTCCAACCACGTGTTCGAGCAGCTGTCCGAGCGCATCGAAGGCCTGGGCGAGATCTGCAGCTGGTGGCAGGGCCCGAGCGAGACCGCGCTGTACATGTACGGCGAATCGTTCGAGGCGATGCGTGATGCGATTGCCGGATTCGTAGCCAGCTACCCGCTGTGCCAGAACGCACGCGTGGTGCAGATCGCCTGAGCGACATTGTTGTAGGGCCGAGCCCATGCTCGGCTCATGCATCCGAAGCCGAGCATGGGCTCGGCTCTACAGAAGAGGGCGGGCGGAGCCTGTCCCCGGTAACACGTGACGATGCGCACGGGCCAATGCGCGGCGCCGGATTGATCCTGCTCAAGGCGCGGCCTGCACATCCGGTGTGCAATGGTGTTGTTCCCATCTGGCAGACCGCCACGGAGCCCCACCATGTACAAGCGCATCCTGATTGCCACCGACGGGTCCGAGCTGGCCGACAAGGGCCTGGCCAAGGGCCTGGAACTGGCCAAGGACCTCAATGCCGAGGTCGATATCGTGACCGTGTCCGAGCCGTGGGCCGTCGGCATGTACGACGCCATGGGCTGGAGCGTGGGCTACATGAACAGCCCGGAATACAAGGCTGACCGCGAGGAGGGCGCGCAGAAGGTGTTGCAGCCGGCGCTGGCCAAGGCCGCCGAGCAGGGCATCACCGCCAACCCGGTGCACGTGCTCGACCGCTACGCGGCCGACGGCATCATCGAGACGGCGGCCGAGCGCAACAGCGACCTGATCGTGATGACCTCGCATGGCCGCCGTGGCGTGACCCGTGTACTGCTGGGCAGCCAGACCGCCGAGGTACTGGCGCGCAGCACGCTGCCGGTGCTGGTCATCCGCTGATCCATACCCGCTGATTCAAGCGTTCCCCGGGGAGGGGGCCCGACGCCGGTGCGCAGGATGCGCGCCGGCGTTGTTTTTTGTGGGGGGATTGCGGGCCGTGCCGATGGCTTTGAGGGGGTCAGAGCCCTTTCCTGTGGAAAGGGATCCGACCCCGGTCACGTCCCCGGTCACATCACCAGCTGTACAGCTTCCAGTACACCGGCGAGACGCCGTCCTTGTCGTTGTCCATGCGGCCGTCGCCGTTCTTGTCATACATGTAGAACGGGGCACCGCGCGACGGGGTCACCTTGACCATGCGCAGCTGGCCGGACACCCGGTATTCCTCGATGGTGTCACCGTTGTCCATGGTGCGCTTGGATACATCCGCGCCCTTGACGTCCACCGGGGGAGCGCCCGCGCCACCCATGCTGGCGCAGCCAGCGAGCAGGAGCAGGGAAGCCAGCATCAGGGTCTTCATCGGCGGGGGCCTTTGCCTGGAAAGAACCCTGATTATGCCCCATCGCGGTGTACGGGCCGTGTCGCCGCGGTGCAGGCACGGGCGCGTAGAATCGGCGCATGAGCAGATTAGTCCTGATCGACGGGTCCAGTTACCTGTACCGCGCGTTCCACGCGCTGCCGCCCCTGTCCAATGCACAGGGTGAACCCACCGGCGCGCTGTTCGGCGTGGTCAACATGCTGCGTTCGACGCTGAAGGAGCGCCCGGCCTACGTCGCGTTCGTGGTCGACGCACCGGGCAAGACCTTCCGTGACGACCTGTACGACCAGTACAAGGCCAACCGCCCGCCGATGCCCGATGAGCTGCGCAGCCAGGTCGAGCCGATGTGCCGCATCGTCGAGGCGCTGGGCATCAGCATCCTGCGCATTCCCGGCGTGGAAGCCGACGATGTGATCGGCACGCTGGCCCTGCAGGGCGTGGCGCAGGACCTGAAGGTGACCATTTCCACCGGCGACAAGGACTTCGCCCAGCTGGTGCGCCCGGGCATCGAGCTGGTCAACACCATGACCGGCAGCCGCATGGATTCGGACGCGGCGGTGATGGAGAAGTTCGGCGTGCGCGCCGACCAGATCATCGACCTGCTGGCGCTGATGGGCGACGCGGTCGACAACGTGCCGGGCGTGGAGAAGTGCGGCCCGAAGACCGCCGCCAAGTGGCTGGCCGAGTACCAGCACCTTGACGGCGTGATGGCGGCCGCGCCGGCCATGAAGGGCAAGATCGGCGAGAACCTGCGTGCCGCCCTGGAGCGGCTGCCGCTGAACCGCGAGCTGGTGACCATCCGTACCGACGTGGAACTGGACGCCAGCCCGACCACGCTGGCCCTGCGCGAGCAGGATGTGCCGGAGCTGACCGAGCTGTATACGCGCTATGGCTTCACCCAGGCGCTGAAGGAGCTGGGCGCGCCGGTGCCGGCACCGGTGGCCGCCAGCGAGGCGACCCCGAGCCTGCGTGGCACTGCGGCCGGCTTCGCGCGTGGCAGCATCGAGGCGCCCGCCGCCGGCACGCTGGATCCGGCACTGTCCGCGCCGGGTGAATACGAGACCGTGCTGACCGCCGAGCAGCTGCAGGCCTGGGTCGAACGCCTGCAGCAGGCCGACCTGATCAGCTTCGATACCGAGACCGATGCACTGGACGCGATGCGCGCGCGCCTGGTGGGCATCAGCCTGGCCGTCGAGCCGGGCAGGGCGGCGTACATTCCGGTCGGCCACGATTACCCGGGTGCACCGGCCCAGCTGCCGATGCAGCAGGTGCTGGACGCACTGCGCCCGGTGTTGCAGGACCCGGCGAAGAAGAAGCTGGGCCAGCATGGCAAGTACGACCTGCACGTGCTGCGCCGCCACGGCGTGGCGGTGCAGGGTTACCACGACGACACCATGCTCGAGAGCTTCGTGCTCAACTCCACCGCCACCCGCCACGACATGGATTCGCTGGCCCTGCGTTACCTGGGCTACAGCACCATCAAGTTCGAGGACGTGGCCGGCAAGGGCGCCAAGCAGATCCCGTTCTCGCAGGTGGGCATCGACGAAGCCAGCCGCTACGCCGCCGAAGACGCCGACGTCACCCTGCGCCTGCACCATGCCTTGCAGCCGCAGCTGCTGGCCGAGCCGGCGCTGGACAGTGTGTACCGCACCATCGAGATGCCGCTGGTGCCGGTGCTGGCCAGCATTGAAGCCAATGGCGTTCGGATCGACACCGACGAACTGCGCCGGCAGAGCCAGGACCTGTCCTCGCGCATGCTGGCCGCGCAGCAGAAGGCCACCGGGCTGGCCGGGCGCAGCTTCAACCTGGATTCGCCCAAGCAGCTGCAGGCGGTGCTGTTCGACGAGCTGAAGCTGCCGGCGGTGGTGAAGACCCCGAAGGGCCAGCCCAGCACCAATGAAGAGGCGCTGGAGGCGATTGCCGACCAGCATGAGCTGCCGCGGGTGATCCTGGACTACCGTGGGTTGGCCAAGCTGCGCAGCACCTACACCGACAAGCTGCCGGAGATGGTCAACCCGGATACCGGCCGGGTGCATACCAGCTACCACCAGTCCGGTGCCGCCACCGGCCGCCTGTCCTCGTCGGACCCGAACCTGCAGAACATCCCGATCCGCACCGAGGACGGCCGCCGCATCCGCCGCGCGTTCATCGCCCCGGAAGGCTTCCAGCTGCTGGCCGCCGACTATTCGCAGATCGAACTGCGGATCATGGCCCACCTGTCCGAGGATCCGGGCCTGGTGCGCGCCTTCGAGCAGGGCGCCGACGTGCACCGTGCCACCGCCGCCGAGGTGTTCGGGCGCACGCTGGAGGAGGTGACCCCGAACGAGCGTCGTGCCGCCAAGGCCATCAACTTCGGCCTGATGTACGGCATGAGCGCCTTCGGCCTGGCCCGCAACCTGGGCATCGACCGGGGCCAGGCACAGGACTACGTGGCGCTGTATTTCAGCCGCTACCCCGGCGTGCGCGACTTCATGGAACGCATGCGCCAGCAGGCCCGCGACCAGGGCTACGTGGAGACCCTGTTCGGCCGCCGCCTGTACCTGAACGACATTCATGCGCGCAACCAGGGCCTGCGCGCCGGTGCCGAGCGTGCCGCGATCAACGCGCCGATGCAGGGCACTGCCGCCGACATCATCAAGCGGGCGATGGTGGACGTGGATCAGTGGCTGCGCGACAGCGGTGCACCGGCACGGATGATCCTGCAGGTGCACGACGAACTGGTCTTCGAAACCGAAAGCAGTTTCGTCGACGACTTGCGTTTGCAGGTGGTGGAACGTATGTCGCAAGCGGCCCAATTGCGGGTGCCGCTGGTGGTCGATACCGGCGTTGGCAACAACTGGGACGAAGCGCACTGACGGAGTTTCAGGCCGAAAACGACGTGAATTGGTTCAGATGTCAGGTGTTTCTGACTCGTCCATGAATGTGTCCCTGATTGACGTTCATTAAATTGGGCCCCTTCACGAACCGTTAGTGTTCGGAGTGCTTCTATAACTCCCGACAGGCGCAACGCCTGTTGTGGATCTCTCCCATCCCCTGGAGCAGATCTCGGAACGGGGACTCCTCCCCAAGTGCCCGTTCCCCGGCCCCGTTGACCTCCCCCTGGTCAGCGGGGCTTTTTATTTGCGCCGCCGGAACCTCGGATGGGGTCAGATCCCTTTGCCCGTCGGGCAAAGGGATCTGACCCCATCCGGATGCTAGGCTGGGCCATCGCTCCGCAGGGGAAGACCATGCCCGACCTGTTCGCACTGGCGATGCCGTGGTGGGAGTTCATCCTGCGCGCGGTGGTGGTCTACGTCGTGGTGCTGGGCATGGTCCGGCTGGGCGGCAAGCGGGCTCTGGGGCAGATCACGCCCTTCGACGTGCTGCTGATCGTGCTGCTGGGCAACGCAGTGCAGAACGCGCTGCTGGGCACCGACACCTCGCTCGGCGGGGGCCTGTTGCTGGCGGCCACCCTGATCGTGCTGAACTACGGGGTGGGCTGGCTGACCACCCGGAATCGGCGCATGGAACGGATGATCGAAGGAGAGCCCACCGTGATCGCGCGCGATGGCCGGCTGTTGGAGGGCGTTCTCCGCCGTGAACTGATCAGCCGGGCCGACTTCGACGCCGCACTGCGCCAGCAGGGCAGTCTGCGGATCGAGGACGTGCAGATCGCGCTGCTGGAGACGACCGGGCACATCACGATCATCGCGCGGAAGGGCACCTGACGTGCAGCACCGAGCCCAGGCCCGGCGCGACCAGGCCGCCCCTCAGAGCCAGTCGCGCGGCACCAGGTAGTCGGCCAGTCGCGATTCTGCGCTGCCGGGTTCAGGCGAGAAGCCGTACTCCCAGCGCACCCGTGGCGGCAGGCTCATCAGGATGCTTTCGCTGCGGCCACCGCTCTGCAGCCCGAACAGGGTGCCGCGGTCGTAGACCAGGTTGAATTCCACGTAGCGGCCGCGGCGGTACAGCTGGAACTCGCGTTCGCGCTCGCCGTAGGCGGCGTCCTTGCGCTGCTGCACGATCGGCAGGTACGCATCGAGGAAGCCATCGCCGACCGCACGCAGGTAATCGAAATCGCGCTCGAAGTCGCCGTGCAGGTCATCGAAGAACAGGCCGCCGACGCCGCGCGTTTCATTGCGGTGGCGCAGGAAGAAGTATTCGTCGCACCAGCGCTTGTGCGCGGCATAGCGTTCTTCGCCGAACGGTGTGCACAGGTCGCGTGCGACCCGGTGCCAGTGCTGCACGTCCTCGTCGAACGGATAGAACGGGGTCAGGTCGAAGCCGCCGCCGAACCAGCTGGCCACCACTTCGCCGTCGCGCTGCGCCTGGAAGAAGCGCACGTTGGCATGGGTGGTCGGCACGTAGGGATTGAGCGGGTGGAACACCAGCGACACGCCGGTGGCGCGCCAGGAGGCGCCGGCCAGCTCCGGGCGGTTGGCCGAGGCCGACGGCGGCAGGCGGCTGCCGGCCACGTCGGAGAAGCCGATGCCGGCCTGCTCGAACACCGCGCCGTCGCGCAGCACGCGCGTGCGCCCGCCACCGCCCTCGGCACGCTGCCACAGGTCTTCCTGGAAGCGGGCCTGGCCATCGACGGCCTCGATCGCCGCACAGATACGGTCCTGCAGCTCGGTGAGGTAGGCACGCACGCGCTCGAATTCGTTCATGGCGCTACTTTACCGCAGGGCCCGTGCCGGTACCCGCGCGCGCGGCGCAGTGGGATGCCGACCCATCGCGGAGGTAACGGGTAAAGCGGTTGTCGCGGTCGTTGGCCACCAGATCGCCGTTGGCCAGCTGCCAGAACACCCGGTCCTCGCCTTTCCCGCTGCGAACGTGTACGGCTCCCTCGCGCAGGGCGGCAGGTTGCGGCTCCTGCCCGGCCATCCGGACCCGGCCATCCTCGCCGAACACCAGGTCGCCGGCCTGCGCCTGGAAGCGACCACAGGGCAGCGCATCCAGAGGCGCTACGGCCATGTCGGCCGGTGACAGCGACGCCAGCGGCGTGGCCGCGCTGCAGGCCTGCGGATCCTGGCCGACCCTGCACGCCAGTTGCAGCGCGTCGCGTGCGGGCAGCAGGCGCTTGGAGGCCCACAACGCAACGGCGGTTGCATGGCAGAAGCTGGCGCTGGGATGTTCGCGGCACAAGGTGCTGACCTCGTCCAGCTGCGCAGCGGGCAGCGGCACCTGATGCGGCGTACTGCCTGCCAGTGAGAACGCCCAGCCGATATCGCGTGCACGGCTGGCCATCTCGGCCTGCTCGCACGCGGCCTGGTCGTAGCTGGCGGTGCCTTGTTCACAGGCTGCTGGCGTGGGTGGCGCTTGGCGGTCGCTGGCAAGGGCCATCTCGACCAGCAGGTCGTTGCGGGCATCGCTGCGGTAGTCTTCGATCAGCAGATTGCAGGCGAAGGGAACATCTTCGCGGCACCATTGCCGCCAGCGATCGGGACCGGCGAGTGCCATGTCATCGATGCATTGGGCGATGTCCGCGCGGCAACTTCCTGCGGCGAACACCGGCGGTGGGCGGCACTCGGCAGCGCTTTCCAGCGTGTAGTGATGGTCCTCGCTGGCCAGAATGCGGCCGTCGCTGGCGATCTGCAGTGCACTGACGTTGCCGGTGGCCAGGCTGGCCATCACCAGCGACTCGCCCAGCCGCTCCAGGTTGTAAGGCTCCGGCGCCACGCCGGGCGCGAGCAGGCGGCCCTGTACAGGGCTTTCCACCTGCAGGCGGGCGCCGCTGCCGGCGTCCTTGAAGGTGCCGCACAGCAGGGACTGCGCGGACACGACCGGGCTCAGCAGCAACAGAAGCGCAGCCGCCCACCCTCGTGACAGGCGGCGGATGACGGTGACGGAGGGCATGCGGCAGCTCCTGGCAGAACGAAAGCGGAAAGGTCAGTGATCATGGCCGGGCGCAGTCCGGCATCGTGCGTTGGAAAAGGGCCGATATCGCTGGTAGCCGGTCTGCGTGTCCATGCCGAGCAGATCGCCGTTACCCAGCTGCCGCAGGACAAGGGTTTGGCCGTTCTGCTGCAGGTGGATGGCGCCTTCATGCAGACCGGCCTGCGCGCCATCACCGAAGTCGAGCGTGTCGACAACGCCCCCATCCGCCCGGTAGCGGCCACACGGGAGCCGCCGGGCCGGCACCAGGCGCAGATCCGCGCCGAGCTCAAGCAAGGGTGCCGTGCGCTCGCAGGCACTGGCGCGGCCCGCATCGCAGACCACCTGCAGGGCCTGTACCGCCAGCGCAGGCTCCAGTGCGATCAGCTGCTGTTCGGCCACCCCGGTGCAGAAGCGGCCACTACGCTGTTGCAGGCAAAGGCGCTGCAGGATGGCGCGCTGTGTGGCCGGCAAGGGCGCCTCCTGCTGCACGGCCCCGCTGGCGGCTGCGGCGAGGAAATGACGCAGCAGTGCCGAGCAGCCGGCGCCGACGCCTTCCTCGCACGCGCGCTGCGCCTGTTCCGGAGGCGCCCCAGCGAGCCGCGCAATGCACCGCGCAGGGTGTGCCAGGCAGCCATCGGTGCGGCCGGTGGGGGTGCGCTGGCAGGCCTGGGGACGATGCAGCGTGTAGCTGGCCACACTGTCGTCGACATGCGTCCCGTCGGCAGCCACGCCGATGGCGGTGGCTACGCCGTCGTCGAGCAACACCAGCTGCAGGTCGCCGGCGCTGCGGTCGATGCGCAGCGGTGCGCGTTCCTGACCTTCCAGGGTCCGATAACCGCGAGTGGGTGATTCAAACACCAGCGTGATGCCGCCATCGGCGCTGCGATACTCACCGCAGCGCGGTGCATCGGCGGCGGCAGTGGCAGGCAGCGCGGCAAACAACAGCAGCGCGGGGAGCAGCGTCAGCAGGCGCATGCGACAGTCCCTGTCGTGCGGAAGTGGGGGGCCTAGTGGAACCGCGCGCGGATGTCCGGCCGCAGCAGGCGCCAGGCCAGCCAGCCCTGTGCAACGAGTATGGCCACAGCGCCCCCGAACAAGGTCAGTGACACCAGGACTCGCTGGACCTGGGCTTCGCGCAGCGTCTGTGGATCGACGATATGCGTCATGAGGTCAGCGAAAATGCTGTCCAGCCACCACACGAATGCGAAATTAGCCACGGCGGACAACCACAGAAACACCACATAGCTCCAGAGGCCCCAGCGACGCTGCCGGTAGAAGCCCCAGCTTGAAAGCACGGCAGGGATCCAGGGTAGCGCCAGCCACAAAGTGGCGGCGACCGGGGCCTTCAGCATCCACAGCACGCTGCGTGGAAACCCCTGCTCAGTGGCTGTCAGGGTCATTCCCTGCCAGAGCGGACTGTCAGCCAGCCACCCAAGCAACACCGCTTGAAGTGCAATGAGTACGCAGAAACCTGCGCAGACCAGCAGCGACGCCAAGCCCAGCGGCCGGATGAAATCCTGGGCTGCGACTGCGCTGTGAGGCCGGCCTTGGGGCGATTGAAGCGACATCCGATGTCCTGGGCAGCAGTGGGGTGATCAGCGGGCCGTCACCCGGGTGGCGACCGCCGGCAGGATATGGTGTTCGCTCAGGGGTGCCAAGGGCCGCCCATGCGGCGGTTGCAGCGGCACCCAGGCCAGTTCGGCGATCTCGGCGCGCGGCTGCGGTGTACCGTCCACCTGCACCCACCACGCCTGGGCCTGCACGCGATGGCCGGGCTCGTTCACTGCCCAGTCTTCGAACGTGCCCAGCGCGATGGCGGCATCGGCGCGCAGCTGCACGCCCAGTTCTTCGTCCAGCTCGCGGGCCAGCGCCTGCAGCGGTGCTTCACCGGGCTCGGGCTTGCCGCCCGGCTGGATGAAGCGGGTGGCGCCGTGCTTGCGCACCACCAGCGCCCGGCCGCGGTCATCCAGGATGACCGCGGCCACGATCCGGATCGTGGCCGCGGCGTTGCTCACTTCAGGTTCTGCTCGAACAGCTTGAGGATGCGCTTGTACTGGTCCAGCCACGAATCGGCACGCACGTAGCCGTGGCGCTCCAGCGGGTACGGTGCGATCGACCAGTTGTCCTTGTGCAGCTCGATCAGGCGCTGGGTCAGGTTCACCGAGTCCTGGAAGAACACGTTGTCATCCATCATGCCGTGGGCGATCAGCAGGTTGTCCTGCAGGTTCTGCGCGTACTCGATCGGCGAGGACACGCGGTACGCCTCCGGGTCGATGTCCGGCGTGTTGAGGATGTTGCTGGTGTAGCCGTGGTTGTAGTTGTGCCAGTCGACCACCGGGCGCAGCGCGGCGCCGGCCTTGAACGTGCCCGGTGCACGGAACAGCGCCATGAAGGTCATGAAACCGCCGTAGGAACCACCGTAGATACCTGCGTGGTCACGGTCGCCCTGCTGGGTGTCGACCAGCCAGTCCAGGCCGTCCTTGTAGTCTTCCAGTTCCGGATGGCCCATGTTGCGGTAGATCGCCGTGCGCCAGTCGCGGCCGTAGCCCTCGCTGCCGCGGTAATCCATGTCCAGCACGATGTAGCCCTTCTGCACCAGCAGGTTGTGGAACATCTGCTCGCGGAAGTAGGCCGGGTAGCGCTGGTGCACGTTCTGCAGGTAGCCGGCGCCGTGCACGAACATCACGATCGGGTACTTCTTCCCCGGTTCCTTGTTTTCCGGCTCGTAGTACTTGGCCCAGACCACGCCGGCACCGTGCCTGGACGGTACCGCGACCAGCTTCGGCTGGATCCACTGGCGGGCCTTGTAGTCGGCGGTGCGGGTGTCGGTCAGCACGCGTGCCTGGCCACCGGCACTGGGCAGCACCGCCAGCTGCGGCGGCAGGTAGGCACCGGAGTAGCGCACCAGCAGCTGCTGGCCATCGGGCGACAGCGAGAAATCCTCCACGCCGTTGAGGCTGGTCAGCTCGCGCACCTGGCGGCTGCCGGTGTCGACCGCGCAGACTTCGTAGTCATGCGGCGCCTGCGGGTTGCACAGGAAGTAGAAGCCCTTGCCATCGGCCGACGGCACCGGCGCCGAGGTTTCCCACTTGCCGCTGGTCAGCGCCTGTGGCTTGGCGGTGCCGGCCTGGGTGTACAGGTGCGAGAAGCCCGACTCCTCGGACAGCAGCCACAGCGTGCGGCCATCGGCCATCCAGCCGAAATCGTTGAAGCCCCAGTTGATCCAGGCGTTGTCGGTCAGGCGGTGGCGGTTCTGCACGCGGCCGTCGGCGGCGTTGACGCTGATGATCCAGCGGTCCTTGTTGTCGTTGGCACGCAGCATCACCGCGGCCTGCTGGCCGTCGGCGCTCCAGCGGATGCCGCCGCCCATGAAGTCGCTCATCACCTGCACGCTGCGCTCGCCCTTCAGCGCGTCCTTGCCGGCCTTGCGGCGCAGTTCGGCCAGCGGGTCGGTGCTGATGCCCGGCAGGCTGGCCAGCGAGACCTTTTCAGCCTTGCCGGTGCGCACGTCCACGTACCACAGGGTGTGCGGTTCGAAGCCGTTGCGGCCGACGCGGGTGCGGGTGTCTTCGGTTTCCTCGTAACCCGATTCGGTCACGTACAACGGCATCTTGCTGGTACGGCCGTCGTCGAAGTCCTTCGGCTTGGTCACCACGATCAGGTGGGTCAGGTCCGGCGACAGCACGCTGTCACCGATCTCGACGTCGGCGCCCAGGTACACCGGGCCCGGTGCGCGGGTCGGATCGGCCTGGCGCCAGCGCTGGTCCTGGTCCTTCAATGCCTCGCGCTGCTCGCGGTCGCGGCGCAGGGTTTCCAGCGTGCGCAGCTGCTGGTCGCGCAGCACGTCGGCCTTGGGCGGCGTGCGCGGGTCCTTCTCGGCCTTCAGGCTGGCCACCTGCTGCACGCCGCTGGCGGCGGTCCAGTGGAACCAGTTCTGGCCGACGCGCCAGATCACGCCATTGTCGGCAGCGAAGTTCACGTTGCCCGCGCGCTCGTTGCTGCGGGTCAGCTGGGTCAGTGCGCCGCTGCGCAGGTCGCGCACGAACACATCGCCATTGCGGACGAAGGCGCTGCGGCTGCGGCTGCGGTCATAGACCGGCTCGGCCACATCCAGGGTGCCGCGCTGGTCATCGGCCACCTGCGCGGCCACGCCACCGGCCACCGGCTGGCGGAAGGTATCGCGTACCGGACTGCCGTTGCGCTTGAGCTGGTACTCCACCTGCTGGCTGTTCCACGACCACCAGGCCTTTTCGACCGGCGGACCGATCCAGTCCGGGTCGGCCATGGCCTGTTCGATGGTGATCGGCGTCGGCGCAGCATGCGCAGCCGGTGCGGCCAGCACGGCCGACAGCAGGAGGGACAGGGGCAGCACTCGGGACATGGGCGGACGGCACCAGAAGAGGAAACCGGCCAAGGGTACCAGCCGCCCCGGCCCGGGGCAGGGGCCACAGGTCATGGCAGCGGGATTGGCAAAGTGGTGCAACCGGTTGCCGTGGCCGCGCATCCATTCTCCTGAACCCGCATCATCCACCGAACAGGAGCCCGACCATGCAGGAACTGATCCCGATCACCCTCTTCATCTGCATCGCCTATGCGATCCATGCCATTGCCGATGCCCGCGCCCGCAGCAAGCTGGTGGCGCCACACGTGCCGGAGGAAGTGATCCGCTCGCTGGCCGTGCTGGAAGAAGAGCGCCGCCGCCAGGGTGCGCTGCGCTGGGGCATCAGCCTGGTCTGCCTGGCCCTGGCCATGGCCCTGCTGGAAGCCATCGGTGCCCGTGACCTGACCTTTGGTGCCGCTGCCGCGCTGGTCGGTAGTGCCGGCCTCGGCCAGCTGCTGGCCTGGCACTTCACCCGCCCTGCGGCACGCAAGGGCTGAGCCGGAACATGCCGCGGGCACAGGGGGCGCCCCGCGCATGAGCCTGCTGGGCGGAGCACTGGCCGCATTGCGGGGGCGTCGCCGCGACGTGCCGGTCGAGCCCGCACCGGCCGTGGACGACGACCGCGCGCTGGTCAGCGCGATCATCGATGGCTCGCAACCGGCCTTCGCGCAATTGGTTGAAACCCACCAGCGCACCTGCGCGCATGTGATCGGGCGCATGGTCGGCGACCGCGACCAAGTGCCCGATCTGCTGCAGGAGACCTTCCTGGCGGCGTTCCGCCAGCTGCACCGGTTTCGTTTTGAATCCTCGCTGCGCACCTGGGTTTCCCGGGTCGCTTACACCACGGCGCTGCAGCACCTGCGCCGGCGGCGGCTGGAGGCGCAATGGATGGTGGCGGTGGAGGTGCCGGAGGAACTGGGTGTCGGCGATGAAGGCCCGGGCCCGGTGGAGTTGAGCGAGGCGCTGCAGGCCGGGCGCCAGCTCGGCGCGGCGCTGGAACGGCTGAGCCCGCCGCAGCGCTTGATGGTCGGGCTGCATTATCTGGAAGACTTCGATCTGGCCGAGATCGAACAGGTGACCGGGCTGGCACGCGGTACCATCAAGAGCCACCTGTTCCGCGCGCGCCAGGTCCTGAAACAGGAACTGACGCGGCACGCCACCGCCGGAGAACTGCTGTGAACCCACCGACCGACCCCCGCGATGCGGAAGCGCGCGCGCTGGCACAGGCGTTGCGTGAGCAGGTGCAGCGGGAAGAAACGCCGGATGTGAGTGAGGCGCTGCAGCAGCGCATCAACGCCGAGTCGCGCGACAGTGGCGTGGGCTATGTGGTGGTGCAGGTGCTGTTGTTTGGCGCACTGCTGGCTGCAGCGGCCTGGTATTTCTGGCACTGAAGCACCCGCCGGGTGATGGGCCGCGCCAATCGCTGTGGGTAGAGGCCGACCCTGGTCGGCGCCCGGGTGTGTGCCAACCAAGGTTGGCAGCTACCAGAGCGGTCAATCGGTAGCGCCGGGCGATGCCCTGCGGCCTTCACGCCGCCCTGCGACAAAGTGAAGCAGCGCGTCACCCGGTCGCATCCCGCCTTAACGAAATCCTCCTAAAGTGGTCCGGTATCCCACCGGTCGCAGGCAGGAGGCGTCCCTTGGACGCGTTGTTGTTGTCCCGGATCCAGTTCGGATTCGTCATCAGTTTCCACGTGCTGTTCCCCGCCTTCACCATCGGTACGGCCAGCTGGCTGGCCTTCATCGAGTGGCGCTGGCTGCGCACGAAGTTGCCTGTGTGGCGCGAGCTGTATTTCTTCTGGCAGAAGATCTTCGCGGTGTCGTTCGGCATGGGCGTGGTCAGCGGCATCGTCATGGCCTTCCAGTTCGGAACCAACTGGCCGCGGCTGAGCGAGGTGGCCGGCACGGTCATCGGCCCGCTGCTGACCTACGAAGTGCTGACCGCGTTCTTCCTGGAAGCCAGCTTCCTCGGCGTGATGATGTTCGGCTGGGGCCGGGTCTCGCCGCGCCTGCATTTCCTGTCCACCTGCATGGTGGCGCTGGGCACGCTGTTCTCCACGTTCTGGATCCTGTCGTCCAACAGCTGGCTGCATACCCCGGCCGGCTACGAGATGGTCAACGGCGTGGTGCATCCGGTGGACTGGTGGCAGGTGGTGTTCAACCCCTCGTTCCCGTACCGCCTGGCGCACATGGCGCTGGGCTCGTTCATCACCACCTGCTTCGTGATCGGTGGCGTCGGCGCGTGGTACCTGCGCAAGGGCACGCACGTGGAAGCGGGCCGGCGCATGCTGATCGCGGCGGTGGCGTTCGCCGCACTGACCGTGCCGGTGCAGATCTTCGTCGGCGACATGCATGGCCTGAACACGCTCAAGCACCAGCCGATGAAGATCGCGGCGATGGAAGCGCACTGGCATGAAACGAAGGAGGGCGAGGGCGTACCGCTGGTGGTGTTCGCGCTGCCCAACGAAAAGGAAGAACGCAACGACTTCGAAGTGGCCATCCCGAAGCTGGGCAGCGTGATCCTCACCCACAGCCTGGACGGCACCTTCGATCCGCTGACCTCGGTGCCGGCCAGCGAGCGGCCGCCGGTGACGCCGGTGTTCTTCGCCTTCCGCATCATGGTCGGGCTGGGCACGCTGATGCTGCTGCTGGCCTGGGTGTCAGCGTTCCAGCTGTGGCGCAGGAAGCTGCTGGATTCGCCGTGGCTGCTGCGCGGCTGGAACTGGATGCTGCCCAGCGGCTTCATCGCGCTGCTGTCGGGCTGGTTCGTCACCGAGATGGGCCGCCAGCCGTGGGTGGTGTATGGCCTGCTGCGCACCGCCGATGCCGTGGGCCCGCAGAGTGCGTGGATGACCGCGCTGTCGCTGGGCGTGTACGTGGTCGGCTACGCCTTCGTGTTCGGCTGGGGCATCTGGTACCTGGTGAAGATCCTGCGCCACGGGCCGCAGCCCTACGCCGAAGGGCCGTCGCTGGACCACGGCAGCCACACCCCGGCACGCCCGCTGTCGGCGGCCGACGAACCGCTGGAGGAGCGCTGACATGGACCTGATGACCTGGCTGCCGGTGGCGTGGTTCGCGGTGATCGGCTTCGGCGTGCTGATGTACGTGGTGCTGGACGGCTTCGTGCTCGGTATCGGCATCCTCGCCCCGTTCGCCGAGGACGAGGAGCAGCTGGACCTGATGATGAACACGGCCGCGCCGATCTGGGACGGCAACGAGACCTGGCTGGTGCTGGGCGGCGCCGGCCTGCTGGCGGCGTTCCCCAAGGCCTATGCGGTGCTGCTGTCGGCGCTGTACCTGCCGGTGCTGCTGCTGGTGGTGGCACTGGTGTTCCGCGGCGTGGCCTTCGAGTTCCGCTTCAAGGCGCACCGGTCGCGCCGGCTGTGGAGCGTGGCGTTCGGCCTCGGCTCGCTGCTGGCGACCTTTGCCCAAGGCGTGATCCTGGGCACCCTGGTGCAGGGCATCCCGCTGGTGGACGGTGCGTACCAGGGCGGTGCGTTCGCCTGGTTCAGCCCGTTTGCGATGCTGACCGGTGCGGCGCTGGTGGCCGGTTACGCGTTGCTGGGCAGCACCTGGCTGATCCTGAAGACCGAAGGGCGCGTGCAGGCGCTGGCGCGGCAGATGACCCGCCCGCTGGTGGTGGCGGTGATCGCGGCGATGGGCCTGGTCAGCAGCTGGCTGCCGTTCCTCGATTCGCGGTTGATGGAACGCTGGTTCAGCGATGGCAACTTCTGGTGGCTGTCACCGGTGCCGCTGCTGACCCTGGCGGTGGCGGCCGCGCTGTGGCGCAGCGCCACCCATCCGCGCCGCGACCTGCCGCCGTTCCTGCTCAGCCTGGCGCTGTTCGTGCTCGGCTTCCTCGGCCTGGTGCTGGGCATGTGGCCGTACCTGCTGCCACCGTCGATGACGCTATGGCAGGCTGCCGCGCCAGCGTCGTCGCTGGGCTTCACCCTGGTCGGGCTGGTCGTTCTGCTGCCGGTCATCCTCGGCTATACCGCGTGGTCGTACCGGGTATTCCGCGGCAAGGTGCACGCCGATACCGGTTACCACTGATCGATCCAAGCGCGGACCCGGCGGTGGCGGGCCCGCGTTGGGGAATGTGAAACCTGCACACCCCGTGCAGGACGTGCTAGCGTGCGCTCCTTTCCGGCGGCCAGGGGGGCAGCCGGCGACGTCCTGGACGGACGCACGGCTGCAGGAATGGGGGGCCGCCGCGCGTCGCCGTAATGGCTCGTGCCTATCGTTCTCCCATTGAAGCACCACCGCTAAATGATCGAATTCTCCATCGTCGACTGGGCCGCCTGGGCGCCCGGCCTGAGCGAGCGCAGCCAGTGGCTGCGCTGGGCCGATGCGCCGTACCTGCCGCAGGGCGAGGACACCCCGGCGCTGGCCGAGATCCCGGCAATGCAGCGCCGCCGCATCGAGCGGCTGGGCCGGATGGCGATCCAGGCCGCGTGCTGGTGCGAGGACGGGCAGGGCGCTGACAGCCAGGTGCCGCTGGTGTTCGCCAGCCGCCACGGCGACGTCGCCCGATCCATGGACCTGCTGTCCGCGCTGATCGGCGAACAACCGTTGTCGCCCACCGGCTTCGGCCTGTCGGTGCACAACGCGATCGCCGCGCTGTACTCGATCGCCCGTGGTCATCGCGGCAACTACCTGGCACTGGCCGCAGGGCAGTCCACCGTCGAGGCCGCCTGCCTGGAGGCCGCCGGACTGCTGGCCGACGGCGCGCGCGAGGTGCGGGTGGTGGTGTATGAATCGCCACTTCCTGAAGTTTACGCGACGTTCGCCGACGAACCCGACCCGTTCTTTGCCTGGTGCTGGCGGCTCACGGCCCCTGCGGCCGGCCATCCGACCCTGTCGTTGCAGTGGCAACCGGCCGAAGGCCAGGCCAACACCGCGCCGGGCACGCTGCCGCACGCGCTGGACCTGCACCGCTTCCTGCTGTCCGGTGCGCCGGCGCTGGAGCACGTGACCCAGGGCCAGCAGTGGCGCTGGGGGCGCCGTGGCTGAGCTGCGGCGACGCCTGGACCATGCCTGGCGGGTGGTCGGCACCGGCCTGAGCTTTGCCGCGTTCGGCGTGGGCGGCCTGCTGCTGGGCCTGCTGGTGATGCCGGTGCTGATGCTGATGCGTGACCCGATGGCCCGCCGTCGCCGGGCCCGCCGGGTGGTGCAGGTGGCCTTTGCCAGCCATGTCCGGCTGATGTGCCGGCTGGGGGTAATGACCCTCCAGATCGAGGGCCGCGAGCGCCTGCAGCGCGACGGCCTGCTGGTTCTGGCCAATCATCCGACCCTGATCGACGTGGTCTGCCTGATCGCGCTGCTGCCCAACGCCGATTGCGTGGTCAAGCGGGCCGTGGCCTGCAACCCGTTCATGCGCGGCCCGGTGCGGGCGGCCGGCTACATCTCCAACGATGATGGCGCCGGGCTGGTGGACGACTGCGTCGCGGCGGTGCGCGCCGGCGGCACCCTGGTCATCTTCCCCGAGGGCACCCGCAGCGTGCCCGGGCAGCCGCCGCGGTTGCAGCGGGGCGCGGCCAACATCGCCGTGCGCGGCCGGCTGGACATCACCCCGGTGCGGATCACCTGTACCCCCCCAACGCTGACCAAGGGACAGAAGTGGTATCGTGTACCCTCACGTCGCTTTCACGTTCGGCTGCAGATCGGCGAAGATATCCCGATCGCGCCTTTCCTGGCCGAAGACGACTCGCCAAGGGGGGATGCCTTGGCGGCACGCCGCGTTACCGAGCACCTTTCTCGTTATTTCGACCTGTCTGGAGAGCCGCCCCGTGCAAGCACTTGAGCACGAGATCAAGGAACTGATCATTTCCTCCCTTTCGCTGGAGGACATCACGCCGGAGGACATCGATCCGACCGCGCCGTTGTTCGTCGAAGGCCTCGGCCTGGATTCGATCGATGCGCTGGAGCTGGGCCTGGCGCTGCAGAAGAAGTACGGTGTCAGCCTCTCGGCCGATTCGGACGAAACCCGTCGCCATTTCTCCAGCGTGCGCGCGCTCGGCGAGTTCGTCGCCGCCCGCCAGTCGTAACGGCGCCAGGAACTGCCATGACCAAGAATGAACTGTTTGAACGCATCGTCAGCATCCTGACCGACAGCTTCGAGATCGAGCCTGCGCGGATCACCCCCGAGGCGCGCCTGTACGACGACCTGGACATCGACAGCATCGATGCGGTGGACCTGATCGTGCAGCTCAAGCCGCTGCTCGGCCGCAACCTGCAGCCGGAAGCGTTCAAGGCCGTGCGCACCGTGCAGGACATCGTCGATGTCGTGCACGGGCTGTTGCCGGACCAGGCAGCCGCCTGACCGCAGCGCCGGCGGCTTCGCCATGGCACGCGCACGCACCGTCGTGGTGGCCGCGATTTCGCTGGCCTACCCGCTGCTGGTGTACCTGGCGATGGGCCGTTTCGAGCCGCGCTGGCTGTCGCTGCTGCTGTTCACCCTGGCCCTGCTGCGTGCCCTGAGCACGCGCCAGCCACTGTGGTGGGCCGCCGCAGCGGGCACCGGCCTGCTGGCGGTGCTGGCCACCGTGCTCAACCAGGCCCTGCCGCTGAAGCTGTACCCGGCGCTGGTCAACGTGGTGATGCTGGCGGTGTTCAGCACCAGCCTGCGCTTCGGCCCGCCGCTGGTGGAACGCCTGGCGCGCCTGCAGGAGCCGGACCTGCCACCGTTCGCGGTGGCCTATACCCGCCGCGTCACCCAGGTGTGGTGCGGCTTCTTCGTTCTCAATGGCAGCCTGGCCCTGCTGACTGCGCTGTACGCGTCGGACCGGGTCTGGATGCTCTACAACGGATTGTTGGCGTACGTGATGATGGGCGTGTTGTTTGCAGGTGAGTGGCTGGTGCGGCGGCGGGTCAAGGCAGCGCACGCGCATGGCTGAGTGGATCGCCCTGGACCGGCTGCTGGTGGACCCGCAGCCGCAACGCAGCATCGGCCTCTGCGAGGGCGAGGTGATCGATCACGCTCGTTTCCGCCAGCGGGTGCTGGCCTGGCGCGCGGCCTTTGCCGCAGCCGATGGCCGCGACTGGGCCCTGTACTTCGATGACGCGGTGGCCTTTGCGGCGGCGCTGTTCGGCGCCTGGCATGCCGGCAAGCGGGTGTTCCTGGCCGCCGACAACCTGCCGGCCACGCTGCAGGCGCTGCAGCCGCAGGTGAGCGGTTTCGCCGGTGATGTTTCCACCGACTACCGGCCGCTGGTTGCCCCCACCGTTGGCGTGGACGGCGAACTGCAGGCGCTGGACGAGCGCGCCTGCGAACTGTGCGTGTTCACCTCCGGCAGCACCGGCCAGCCCAGCGCGATCAGCAAGCGCATGGACCAGCTGGCGCGCGAAGTGGACGCGCTGCAGGCCGCCTTCGGCGCGCAGCTGGACGGCGCGCAGGTGCATGGCACGGTCTCCCACCAGCACATCTACGGCCTGCTGTTCCGCGTGCTGTGGCCGCTGGCCGCGGGCCGCCTGATCCACCCGCGCCGGTTCTTCCACGAAGACCTGGTGGGCGCGCTGGCCGCCACCGATACGGTGCTGGTGGCCACCCCGGCCCATCTCAAGCGCCTGCCCGGACAGCTCGACTGGGCCAGCCTGCACGGCCGCCTGCGCGCGGTGTTTTCCTCCGGTGGCCCGCTGCCGGAAGAGGCCGCGCGGCAGGTGCGCCAGTGGCTGGGCGTGGCCCCTACCGAGGTGTACGGCAGCAGCGAGACCGGCGGCATCGCCTGGCGCCGCTGGGACACCGATCTGCCGCCCTGGCAGCCGCTGCCGGGCGTGCAGTGGCGGATCGACGATGGCTGCCTGGCGGTGGCCTCGGCGCATCTGCAGGACGCCGGCTGGTGGCGCACCCAGGATCGCGTGGAAGCATTGGCCGATGGCCGTTTCCGCCTGCTGGGCCGCGCCGACCGCATCGTCAAGATCGAAGAGCGCCGAGTATCGCTGGATGCGCTGGAGCGCGCGCTGCGCGAAGACGCCGAGGTCGATGACGTGCGCGTGCTGGTGCTGCCGGGCCAGCGCGAGCAGCTGGCTGCGGTGGTGGTGCCAGCCGACCGCGCGCTGCTGGAGGGCGGCGATACGGCGCGCCGCGCGCTGGGCCAGCGCCTGGGCGCGCGCCTGGCCTCCGCCCACGACGCGGTCACCCGGCCGCGCCGCTGGCGCCTGGTGCAGGCCTTGCCGATCAACGCGCAGGGCAAGGTCACCCAGGCCGCCCTGGCAGCGCTGTTCCAGCCGTTGATGCCCGAACCGGTCTGGGACCAGCGCAGCGCGGACAGCGCTACCCTGCGCATGACGCTCGACCCGGCGCTGCGGCCGTTCCAGGGCCACTTTCCACAGGCGGCGATCCTGCCCGGCGTGGCCCAGCTGGACTGGGCGGTGCGCTTCGGCCGCCAGGCGTTCGCGATGCCGGCGGGATTCCTGCGCATGGACGCGGTGAAGTTCCAGCACGTGGCGCGTCCGGGTGATGAGCTGACCCTGCAGCTGGACTGGGATGCTGCGCGCGGCGTGCTCGCCTTCCGCTATACCTCCCGCCACGGTGTGCATGCCAGCGGCAAGGTGGTGTTCGCCGATGTGGACTGACCCGGCTGTTGCCGGTGCCGCATTCGCGCCACTGGTGGTGATTCCCGTCTACGACCACGAGCACGCCATTGCCGCGGTGGTCGATGGCGTGCAGGCCGCCGGCCTGCCGTGCCTGCTGGTCGATGACGGCTCGCACGCGTCCTGCGCGGCAGCGCTGCGTGCATTGGCACAGCGCCAGGGCGTCGACCTGCTGCGCCTGGACATCAACCAGGGCAAGGGCGGGGCGATGCTGGCCGGATTCGCCGAGGCCGGTGCGCGTGGCTACAGCCATGTGCTGCAGATCGATGCCGACGGCCAGCACGATACTGCCGACCTGCCGCGCTTCATCGAAGCCGCGCGCGCCCATCCCGAGGCGGTGATCTGCGGCATTCCGGCCTACGACGCCAGCGTGCCGAAGGCGCGCCTGTACGGCCGTTACGCCACCCACATCTGGGTCTGGATCAACACGCTGTCGCTGCACCTGCGCGACACCATGTGTGGCTTCCGCGTGTATCCGCTGCCACCGGTGCTGCACCTGATCGGCGAAGAGACCATCGGCCGGCGCATGGATTTCGACACCGAGATCATGGTGCGCCTGTACTGGCGGCAGTTGCCGGTCGAGCACCTGGCCACGCGCGTGACCTATCCGTCCGATGGGGTGTCGCACTTCGATGTGTGGCGCGACAACGTGCGCATCAGCCGCATGCACACCCGCCTGTTCTTCGGCATGCTCTGGCGCGCACCGCGCCTGCTGTGGCGCCGCCTGCGCGGACAGGGCTGAGATGGCAGACGCACCGCACGCCCCGCACTGGGCCGACATCGGCGAATCCACCTCGGTGGCCGGCGTGCTGTTCCTGTGCTGGGTGCACCGCTGGTTCGGGCGCTGGCCGTTCCGCCTGTGCGTATGGCCAGTGGTGACCTGCCACTGGCTCGGCAACCGCGTCGGCCGCCAGGCCTCGATGCAGTACCTGCAACGCCTGCAGGCGCACAGTGGCGTGCTCGGCCGCGTACCGACCCGGCGCGACAGCCTGCGCCACTTCTTCGCCTTCGCCGACACGATGCTGGACAAGATCCTCGGCCTGGGCGGGCGCTACCCGCCCGAGCGCATCCACCTGCACCGCGACCTGGTGCTGCAGAAGATCGCGCGCCGCGAAGGCGGGTTGATCCTGACCGCGCATATCGGCTGCCTGGAGCTGTGCCAGGTGCTGGCCGAGCAGGTGCCGGGGTTCCACATCACCGTGCTGGTGCACACCGCCCACGCGCAGCGCTTCAACCGCCTGCTGCAGCGTCTTGACCCGCTGGCGGCGGTGGAGCTGGTGCAGGTCACCGAAATGGGCCCGGCCACCGCAATGATGCTGGCCGAGCGCGTGGCGGCCGGTGGCTTCGTCGCCATCGTTGGCGACCGCACGCCGGTACAGGGCGGGCGCAGCGTCACCGCCGACTTCCTCGGCCATCGCGCGCCGTTCCCGATCGGCGCCTATGTGCTGGCCGCCGCGCTGGCCTGCCCGGTCTATACCATGGCCTGCCTGCACCAGGGCGAGGGCTACCGCGTGGCGTTTGAACAGTTCGCCGAGCGCATCGTGCTGCCTCGCGGTTCACGCGATGCCGCACTGGCCGAACAGGCCCAGCGCTTCGCGCGCTGGCTCGAACTCCAGGTCATCCAGTCGCCGTTGGACTGGTTCAATTTCTTCCCCTTCTGGGATCAGGCTCCGCATGACGACTGACGCCGTACCCGTGTGCCGCTTTGGCGAGGCACCGTTGACCATCGAAGATGTGGTTGCCCTGGCCCAGCGCCAGTGCGAGGCCGCACTGAGCGACGCGCCGGCGTTCCGCGCGCACATCCAGCGTGGTGCCGACTTCCTCGACCGCCTGCTGCGCGAGGACGGCGTGATCTACGGCGTGACCACCGGCTACGGCGACTCGTGCACGGTGAACATCCCGCCGGTGCTGGTGGCGGAACTGCCGCACCACCTGTACACCTACCACGGCTGCGGCCTGGGCCGTTACCTGGACCCGGTCGAGACCCGCGCGGTGCTGGCCGCGCGCCTGGCGTCGCTGGTGCGCGGCATGTCCGGCGTCAGCGTGCCGCTGCTGGAAGGCCTGGCCACGCTGCTGCAGCACGACGTGCTGCCGATGATCCCGGCCGAAGGCTCGGTCGGTGCCAGCGGCGACCTGACCCCGCTGTCGTACGTGGCGGCGGTGCTGTGCGGCGAGCGCGAGGTGCTGCACGACGGCCGCGTGCAGCCGGCGGCCGAAGTGCTGGCGAAGATCGGCATGACCCCGCTGAAGCTGCGGCCGAAGGAAGGCCTGGCGATCATGAACGGCACCGCGGTGATGACCGGCCTGGCCTGCCTGGCCTGGCAGCGCGCCGACTACCTGGCCCGCATGGCCACGCGCCTGACCGCATTCAACGTGCTCGCCAGCGACGGCAACGCGCACCACTTCGACGAAACCCTGTTCGCGGCCAAGCCGCACCCGGGCCAGGGCCGCATCGCCGCGCGCCTGCGCAGCGACCTGCACAGCGAACGCCCGCCGCGCAATGAGCAGCGCCTGCAGGACCGCTACTCGCTGCGCTGCGCACCGCACGTGATCGGCGTGCTGGAGGACAGCCTGCCGTTCCTGCGCCAGCTGATCGAAACCGAGCTGAACAGCGCCAACGACAATCCGCTGATCGATGCCGACGGCGAGCGCATCCTGCACGGCGGCCATTTCTACGGGGGCCACATCGCGCTGGCGATGGACACCCTGAAAAACACCGTGGCCAACGTCGCCGACCTGCTCGACCGGCAGCTGGCATTGGTGGTCGATGCCCGCTACAACCACGGCCTGCCGGCCAACCTGTCGGCGGCCACCGGTCCGCGCGCGGCGATCAACCACGGCCTGAAGGCGCTGCAGATCAGCGTTTCGGCCTGGACCGCCGAAGCACTGAAGCAGACCATGCCGGCCTCGGTGTTCTCGCGCTCAACCGAATGCCACAACCAGGACAAGGTCAGCATGGGCACCATCGCCGCGCGCGACTGCCTGCGCGTGATCGAGCTGACCGAACAGGTGGTGGCCGCGATGCTGATCGCCGCACGCCAGGGCCTGGCGCTGCGCGAGCGGGTTGGCATGAATGCGCAGCTGCATGGCAGTCTGGCCGGCATGTACGCCGACCTGGGGCAGCGCATCGCCCTGGTCGAAGAAGACCGCGCGCTGGATCGCGAACTGCGGGAACTGCTGGTGGAGATCCGCGCGCAACGTTGGGAGCTGTATGCCGGTGAATGAGGCCCTCGAACGGGTCGGCGAGATCACGCTGACCCCCGCCTTCCATGACTGCGATCCGATGAACGTGGTCTGGCATGGCCACTACTTCAAGTACTTCGAGATCGCGCGCTGCGCGCTGCTCGGGCGCTACGACTACGACTATCCGCAGATGCTCGAATCGGGCTACCTCTGGCCGGTGGTCGATGCGCGGGTGAAGTACGTGCGGCCGCTGCTGTTCAACCAGGCCCTGCGCGTGGTCGCGCGCATCGTGGAATGGGAGAACCGGCTGAAGATCGAGTACGAGATTCTTGATGCGGAAAGCGGCCAGGTGCTGACGCGCGCGATGACCATCCAGGTCGCGGTGGACGCGGCCAGCAAGGAAATGCAGTACCAGTGCCCGCCGGTACTGTGGGAACGACTGGGAGTGCCCGCGCCATGAGCCTGCTTGCCCGTGTTTCGAGCGTGCTGCTGTGCGCGCTGCTGCTGGTGGCCGTACCGCGTGTACAGGCGGCCGACCCCGCCATCGATGCGATCACCCAGGCGGTGGCGCGTCCGGAGGTGCTGCGCGGCCAGTTCAGCCAGGAAAAGCAGGTCAGCGGCTTCAAGAACCCGCTGCGCTCGCAGGGCCGGTTCGTGGTCGCACGCCAGCACGGCGTGATCTGGACCACGCTCAAGCCGTTCCCCTCCGAGGTGGTGGTCACCGCCGACCGCATCCTCAGCCGCCAGCGTGATGGCAGCACCCGCGTCGAGCTCGACGCGCGGCAGCAGCCGGCGATGCGTTCGGTCAACGCGATCATGTTCGCGCTGATGAGTGGCGACGTGCAGGCGCTGTCCAGCCAGTTCAACGTTGCCGCCAGCCGTGAAGGGCAGGGCTGGCGCCTGCGCCTGACACCGAAGTCGGCAATGCTGGCCAAGGCCTTCGAATCGCTGACCCTGCAGGGTGACCGTTACGTGCGCCAGGTCGAGATCGTCGAGGCCAACAAGGACCGCACGCAGATCCAGTTCAGCGCGTTGAGCGAGGCACCGGCCGCGCTCAACGCCGACGAGGCCCGCCGCCTTGAGTGAGGCCGTGGCATCGAACGCACCGGACCGGTTGCAGCGCTGGTGGCATTGGCTGGGCATTGCCTGGTTGGTGCTGCTGCTGGCGTTGGGTGCGCAGCAATGGCACTTGTGGAGCCAGCAGTCGCGGATCGACACCGACATCCTTGCGCTGCTGCCGCAGGACGCCCATGACCGTCTGTTGAGCGATGTGACTCGGCGTATTGCCGATGGCAGTTCGCGGCAGGTGGTGGTGTTGCTGGGCAGCAAGGATGGCGCCGCCGCCAAGCGCGCGCAGGTGGCGTTCGCTGCGGCCATGGCCAACGACGCTGACCATGCGTTGCTGGTACCCAGCGGGTCCATCGAGGGCTGGTTCGATCAGGCGCGTGCGTTCTACGCGCCGTACCGCGACCGCCTGCTGACGCCGGCCCAGCGCGAGCAGCTGCAGGGCAGCGAACCGGGCGCGCTGGCCGAGCAGGCGCTGGCCGCGCTGTACGGCCCGATGGGCGCCCCGCGCCTGACCGACTGGCGGCAGGACCCGTTGTCGCTGTGGCCGCAATGGTGGCAGCAGCAGGCGCAGGGTTCGGGCTTGCGGCTGGGTGATGATGGCCTGCTCGAAGCCGAGGGCAGGCATTGGGCGGCGCTGCAGTTCGATACCCCCGGCTCGGCATTCCAGCTCGATGGCGAGCGCCATCTTGATGGCCTGCTGGAACGTGCCGGGCAGGCCGCCAGGGCGGCAGCGCCGGAGCTGGAAATCCTGCATGCCGGCGTGCCGCTGCATGCTGAAGCCGCTGCCGTACAGGCCAACCGGGAGATCAACACCATCGGCTGGGGCTCGCTGGCGGCGGTGCTGCTGCTGGTGTGGCTGGCATTCCGTTCGTTGCGCCCGATCCTGCTGGTCGCCGCGTCGCTGCTGATCGGTTGCGGCGTGGCGCTGGCGGTGACCGTGCTGGTATTCGGCAAGGTGCACGTGCTGACCCTGGTGTTCGGCGCATCGCTGGTGGGCGTGGCCGAGGATTACGGCATCCACTGGTTCGCCTCGCGCCAGGCCGAGCCGGCCGATCGCCGCTGGAAACTGCTGCGTCATCTGCTGCCGGGCCTGTGGCTGGCCCTGCTGACCAGCGCGCTGGCCTACCTGGCCCTGGGCCTGGCTCCGTTCCCGGGCCTGCGCCAGATGGCGCTGTTCTCGGTGGTCGGCCTGGCGGCCGCGTTCCTCACGGTGATCTTCTGGTTCCCGTGGCTGGATGGTGGCGAGATCCGCCCGACCCGCTTCTCGCAGTGGCTGGGCAACACGCTGGAGCGTTTCCCGCGGCTGCACGGGACGCGCGCGATCAGCATGTTCATCGTGGCCACAGTGGCGCTGTCGGCCATCGGCATCGCGCGCCTGCAGAGCAACGACGATCTGCGCAGCCTGCAGTCTTCACCGCCGGCCTTGATGGCCCAGCAGATCCGCCTGAGCCAGCTGCTGGGCATGCCCAGCCCGGCGCAGTTCTACCTGGTGCAGGGCAGCGACGCCGCACAGCTGCTGCAACGCGAAGAGGCGTTGACCGAACGACTGCGCGCGCTGGCTGATGACAAGCGCATTGGCGGCTACCGCGCGATCAGCGACTGGTTGCCGTCGCCGGCACGCCAGCAGGCCGATGCGGCGTTGACCGCGAAGGTGGAGCCCGGCGTGCTGGCGGCCGTGTCCGAGGCGGTGGGCGAGCCACTGCAGCGCCCGCACTTCGCCACCACGCCGCTGACCGCCGAGGCGTTCCTGGCCTCGCCGGCATCGCAGCCGTTCCGCCATCTGTGGGTGGGGGCCGTGGGCGGGCAGATGATCAGCGTGGTGATGGTCGATGACCTGTCACGCGCCGATGCGCTGGCCACGCTGGAAGGTGCCGCCGAAGGCCTGCCCGGCGTGCGTTGGGTAGACCGTACCTCCGATTTCTCCAAGCTGCTGGGCCACTATCGCAAGCTGATGGGCGGGCTGCTGCTGGTCGGCATTGCCCTGGTGTTCGGCGCGCTGTGGCTGCGCTACCGCCGCCAGGCCTGGCGCGTGTTCGCCCCGACCCTGATCGCCGGTGCGCTGACCCTGGGCCTGCTGGGCCTGTTCGGCCAGCCATTGCAGCTGTTCAACGTGCTGGCGCTGATGCTGCTGCTGGGCATGGGCATCGACTACGGCATCTTCCTGATCGAGCACCGTGGTGATGCCAGCGCGTGGCTGGCGGTGTGCGTGGGGGCGGCCAGCACCTGGCTGTCGTTCGGCCTGCTGGGGCTGTCGCAGACCCCGGCGCTGCGCGCCTTCGGCCTGACCCTGCTGTTCGGTATCGGCCTGGTCTGGCTGATCTCGCCGCTGTTCCGGCCACCGCCGCATGACGTGCCACCGGCCTGACCCATCTTCCGGTTTCTTCTTTCCACCTGATCGAGCAACAAGGACGCACCGATGACTACTGCTGTGGATGCTGTCGAACGCACTGAAATCCTGATCATCGGCGCCGGTCCGGCCGGCTCGGTGGCCGCGGCGATGCTGCGCCAGCAGGGCCGCCAGGTGCTGATGCTGGAGCGCCAGCAGTTCCCGCGCTTCTCCATCGGCGAAAGCCTGCTGCCGCAGAGCATGGAGTACATCGAGGCGGCGGGGCTGTTGCAGGACGTGGTCGAGGCCGGATTCCAGTACAAGAACGGTGCTGCCTTCGTGCACGGCGAGGCACGCACCGCGTTCGATTTCAGGGAGAAGTTCTCTCCGGGCTGGGGCACCACCTACCAGGTGCAGCGTGCCGACTTCGACAACGTACTGGCACGCGGCGCCGAGCGCATGGGCGCCACGCTGCGCTTCGGCGACGAAGTACTGTCGGTCGAACCCGGTGAACAGCCGGCGGTGAACGTGCGCCGCCCGGACGGCAGCCACTACCGCATCGAAGCTGACTTCATCCTTGATGCCTCCGGCTTCGCGCGCCTGCTGCCGCGCCTGCTGCAGCTGGAATCGCCGTCCAACTTCCCGGTGCGTGGTGCGATCTTCTGCCACGTGCGCGACAACATTCCGGCCGAAGCGGACTTCGACCGCAACAAGATCCTGATCACCACCCACCCCGAGCACATCGACGTCTGGTACTGGACGATCCCGTTCTCCAACGGCTGCTGCTCGCTGGGCGTGGTGGCCGAACCGTCGTTCTTCGAACGCTACGAGGGCGACGACCTGCAGAAGCTGCAGGCCATCGTCGGCGAGGACCCGAACCTGACCGCGCTGCTGGCCAATGCCGAATGGGCGGTGCTGCCGGTGCGCCGCATCACCGGCTACTCGGCCAATGTCAGTTCGTTGTGGGGCCCGGGCTACGCCCTGCTGGGCAACGCTGGCGAGTTCCTCGACCCGGTGTTCTCCTCCGGCGTCACCATCGCCTTCAAGTCCGCGCAGCTGGCCAGCGAGTGCCTGGCGCGCCGCTATGCCGGTGAAACCGTCGACTGGGAAGCTGAATTCTCGATTCCGCTGCGCGCCGGCGTGAAGACCTTCCGTCGTTTCGTGGAAAGCTGGTACCAGGGCGGCTTCCAGAAGATCATCTACCACCCGCAGCAGCAGCCGGAAGTGCGCAACATGATCAGTTCCATCCTGGCCGGATACGCCTGGGACACCAACAACCCGTATGTGGCTGACGAAAGTGGCCGCCGCATGCGCGTGCTGGAGGAATTGTGCAGCGTCTGATTGCCCCGATCGCGGCGCTGCTGCTGTGCGTGCTGGTGACGGCCTGCGCCGGCCGCATGCCGAAGCCGCAGGTGGAACTGCCGCCGCTGCGCCTGTCGCCGGCCAGCCTGCCGGCGCCGCTGGCGTTGCAGCAGCAGCTGCATTTCCGTTTCGGCAGCCATGAGCGCGACCTCGATGCGCTGCTGGAAGCCGACGCACAGCGGGTGCAGCTGGCCGTGCAGGCGATGGGCCAGACCGGCGTACGCCTGCAGTGGGATGGCCAGCAGCTGACCCAGCAGCGTGCGCCGTGGCTGCCGCCGCAGGTGCGCGCCGAGCGCGTGCTGGATGACCTGCAGTTCGCACTATGGCCGACCGCTGCGATCGCCGCGGCGCTGCCAGCCGGCTGGCAGGTCAGCGATGATGGCCAGCAGCGCCGCCTGTCGCGCGATGGCGTGGTGTGGCTGCAGCTGCAGCGCCTGGACGACGGCAGCGTGCAGCTGGAAAACCGCGCCGAAGGCTATGCGCTGCGCATTGAGTCGATCGACATGGCCGGGCAGGACCGATGAGTGCACCGATCTACCTGAACGACCTCGGCGTGGTCTGCGCGCTCGGCGAGGGCCGTGCCGCAGTGGCGTCGGCGTTGTTTGCCGATGCGCCGGGTGGGCTCAGCGACAATGATCGCCTGCTGCCGGGGCGCACCCTGGCGCTGGGCGAAGTGCGCACGCCACTGCCAGCGCTGGAGAACCTGCCGGTCGCCCTGCGCGGGCGCAACAATGCGCTGCTGGAGGTGGCACTGGCGCAGATCGCACCGGCGGTGGCTGCCACCATCGCCCGCCACGGTGCCGAGCGCGTGGCGGTGGTGCTGGGCACCAGCACCTCGGGCATTGGTGAATCCGAACAGGCGCTGCGCAGCCACGCCGAACAGGGCCAGTGGCCGCAGGGCTTCGACTACGCCCAGCAGGAAATGGGCACCGCCGCGCAGTTCGTGCGCCAGCGCAGCGGCGCCCAGGGCCCGGCCTGGACGCTGTCCACTGCCTGCTCATCCAGCGCCAAGGCGCTGATGTCGGCCGCGCGCATGCTGCGCGCCGGCATTGTCGATGCGGTGATCGCCGGTGGCGCCGATTCGCTGTGCCGCTTCACCGTGGCCGGTTTCAGCGCGCTCGAATCGGTGTCGGCGTCGCGCTGCAACCCGTTTTCGCAGCATCGCGCCGGCATCAACATCGGCGAAGGTGCCGCGCTGTTCCTGCTCACCCGCGAGCCCGGCCCGGTATGCCTGGCCGGGTGGGGCGAATCGGCCGACGCTCACCACATGTCCGCCCCCGACCCGCAGGGGCTGGGCGCCATCGAGGCCCTGCAGCAGGCGCTGCAGCGCGCCGGCTGGGCCGCCGATGAAGTGGATTACGTGAATCTGCACGGCACCGCGACCGGGCACAACGATGCGATGGAAAGCCTGGCGGTCTCGCAGGTACTGGGCCATGGCGTGCCGGCCAGCTCGACCAAGCCGCTGACCGGTCACACGCTGGGCGCGTCTGGCGCAATCGAGGCCGCGTTGTGCTGGATCCTGCTGGCCGAGAATCCGCAGCAGCAGCTGCCGCCGCACTGGTGGGATGGCGTGGCCGATCCGGCGCTGCCGGTGCTGCCGCTGGTGGCGCCGGGCACCCGCCTGGCGCAGCCAGCGCGGCGGGTGCTGAGCAACTCGTTCGCCTTCGGCGGCAGCAATGCCGTGCTGGCGCTGGAGCGTCGATGAACACGCTGTACGCGATCGAAGAAGTGGTGCCGCACCGCCAGGACATGTGCCTGCTGGAGCGCATCACCCGCTGGGACCAGGATACCGTCGAGGCCGAACTGGTGGTGCCCGAGGCCGGCCTGTTCGTCGACAACGGCCAGGTGCCGGCCTGGGTCGGCATCGAATACATGGCGCAGGCCATCGCCGCGTGGGCCGGCTGCCGCGCGCGCGCGGCCGGCAAGCCACCGCAGCTGGGCTTCCTGCTCGGCAGCCGTCGCTACAGCAGTCCGCGCAGTGGCTTCCCCAGTGGCACCCGCCTGCGCGTACAGGCGCGCTGCGAGCTGTTGGGCGACAATGGATTGGGGATGTTCGCCTGCCGCATCCTGGCAGGCGAGGACGAATGGGCGACAGCCAACGTCTCGGTGTTCGAACCGACCGACGCGATGGCCTATCTGGAGAGTGGACAGGCATGACAGGAAATCGAAGCGTGCTGGTGACCGGCGCCAGCCGGGGCATTGGCCGGGCCATCGCGCTGCGCATCGCGCGTGATGGCTTCGACGTGGTGGTGCATTGCCGCAGCCGCCTGGAAGAAGCACAGGCCGTGGTGGCCGAGATCCAGGCCTTGGGCCAGCAGGCCCGCGTGCTGGCGTTCGACGTGGCCGACCGCGAGGCCGCACGCGCCGCGCTGGAGGCCGATGTCGAAGCGCACGGCGCGTACTACGGCGTGGTCTGCAATGCCGGCATCGCCCGTGATGGCGCCTTCCCGGCACTGTCGGCGGAGGATTGGGACCAGGTCATCCACACCAACCTGGATGGCTTCTACAACGTGCTGCATCCGCTGATCATGCCGATGGTGCGGCGGCGCAAGCCCGGCCGCATCGTCACCCTGTCGTCGGTGTCCGGCCTGGCCGGCAACCGCGGGCAGGTCAACTACAGCGCCGCCAAGGCCGGCATCATCGGTGCCACCAAGGCGCTGGCGCTGGAACTGGCCAGCCGCCAGATCACCGTCAACTGCGTGGCCCCGGGCCTGATCGAGACCGAAATGCTCAACGACGAAGTGATCGAACACGCGCTCAAGCTGATTCCCGCCGGGCGTGTCGGCCGTCCCGACGAAGTGGCGGCCACCGTGGCCTTCCTGCTGTCCGAACCGGCCGGCTACATCACCCGCCAGGTGATCTCGGTCAACGGAGGCATGCTCTGATGGCCGCCGATCGTCGCGTGGTGGTCACCGGTGCGGCCGCGATCAGTCCGCTCGGCCATGACTGGCCGACCATCGAGGCGCACCTGCGCAGCTGCCGCAACGCGGTGCGCGGGATGCCCGAGTGGGATGTCTACGCCGGACTGAACACCAAGCTGGCCGCGCCGGCGCAGGACTTCGAGCTGCCGCCGAACTACAACCGCAAGACCACCCGCTCGATGGGCAAGGTCGCGATCATGTCGGTGCGCGCCACCGAAGTGGCGCTGCGCGAAGCCGGCCTGCATGAACACCCGGTGCTGCGCAGCGGACGGACGGGCGTGGCCTACGGGTCCTCGTCCGGCAGCCACGAGGCCACCGGCGAATTCGGACGCATGCTCAACGAATTCACCACCGAGGGCATCAGCGCCACCACCTACCTGAAGATGATGAGCCATACCGCGCCGGTCAACATCGGCGTGTTCTTCGGCTTGTCCGGGCGCGTCTACACCACCTCCAGCGCCTGCACTTCGGGCAGCCAGGGCGTGGGCGCAGCCTATGAAGCGATCCGCAGCGGCAAGCAGACAGTGATGGTGGCCGGTGGCGCCGAGCAGCTCGATGCCACCGCCGCAGCGGTGTTCGACACCCTGTTCGCCACCAGCGTGCGCAACGATGCGCCGCAGAGCACGCCGCGCCCGTTCGATGCCGGCCGCGATGGCCTGGTGCTGGGCGAAGGTGCCTGCACGCTGATCCTGGAAGACCTGGAACACGCGCAGGCGCGTGGCGCCACCATCCTCGCCGAGGTGGTCGGCTACGGCACCAACAGCGACGGCCAGCACGTCACCCAGCCCAGCGCCGATACCATGGCCCAGGCCATGCGCCTGGCGCTGGAGGATGCCGGCCTGGACGCGGCGCAGATCGACTACGTCAACGCCCACGGTACCGCCACCGACCACGGCGACATCGCAGAGACCCAGGCCACCGCGCAGGTGTTCGGCAGCCGTGTGCCGATCAGCTCGCTGAAGAGCTATGTCGGCCACATGCTCGGCGCCTGCGGTGCGTTCGAGGCTTGGCTGAGCATCGAGATGATGCGGGCCGGCTGGTTCGCGCCGACGCTGAACCTGGCCGAGGTCGACCCGCGCTGCGGCCAGCTGGACTTCATCACCGGGCAGGGCCGCGAACTGCAGGCCGAGTACGTGATGAGCAACAATTTCGCCTTCGGCGGCATCAACACCTCGCTGGTGTTCCGCCGCTGGCGCGAATGATCCACCGCCCCACCGCCGTTGTTCCCGCAACCTACCCGCACCCTCGACAAGGAGATGTTTCGATGCGCCGTACCCTGATGATCGCCGCTGCCACCACGCTGCTGGCCCTGAGTTCCACCGCCTCCGCGCGCGATACCCGCGTCGAGCAGTCCCTGCAGGAACTGGTCAGTTCGCAGGCCGCCAAGGACGCCGGCATCGACGGCAGCGTGCGCTTCTACCTGGCCGGCCAGCCGGTCAGCGTGCAGCAGCGCCTGGGTGAGGATGTGACCAACAAGAAGACCAATGCCGCCAACAAGAGCGACGCCGAGGCCTGCCGCTGGGTCGCGCTGTCGGCGCTGCGCGCGCTGCAGGATGGTGCGCGGTCGCGCGGGGCCAACGCCGTGGTCGACATCGTCAGCTACTACAAGAAGAACGAATTCAAGAGCAGCACCAACTATGAGTGCTGGGCCGGCACCTTCGTCGCCGGTGTGGCGTTGAAGGGCACCTACGCCAAGGTCAAGTGAGTCACCGGTAGCGGCGGCCGTTGCCTGAACGCCGCCGCCACATTGCTGAACCCTACCGGGGAAACACCGTCGATCGCGCCGCCATCGTCGGCTGACGGCTTTCCCCGGTGTCGGCTTTCCGACACAATCATGGCTCTTCCCGGGTTATTGTCCCGCGGACATGCACGCCTACGTCTATAAAAGCCAACTCAAGCCGGACACCTACGTCTACGTTCCCCGACGCGAAGATTTCAGCGCGCTGCCTGCGCCGCTGCTCAAATCGCTGGGGGCGCTCACTTTCGTCCTGGACGTGGCCCTGGATGCCCAGCGCCGCCTGGCCCAGGCCGATCCGGACAAGGTCCGCAGCGAAATGAGCGAGCGCGGGTTCTATCTGCAGGTGCCGCCGTCGGTGGCCAGCCTGATGCCGCGCCACTATGACTGACGCCTCCCGTCCGCGCGCCCTGTCGATCGCCTTCGCGGTGGGCGCCGTGCTGGCGCTGGGTGCTGCCGTGGGCGGCGTTGCCGGTGCCATCCTCGCCGCCCTGGCGCAACCGGCGTTCGCGCTGGGCGTGTCGTGGTGGCGGCGCAGCCGCGCGCTGCTGCCGCTGAAGGTGGTGGCACGCCAGGACCTGCCGGCGTTGCTGGCGTTGTGGGCGGCGGCACCGTCGCTGCTGGCACTGCTGCTGGCCTGGCCGCTGGCGGCGCTGCGTGACAGCGGCAGCCTGGCGGCGGTGCTGGGCCTGAGCGTGCTGGTCAGCGCCGGCCTGCTGGCAGCCTGGCGCACCTGGCCGCTGTGGAACGATGTTGAACGCCTGGATGGCAGCCTGGGCCAGCATTGGCAGGCGCTGGCCGGGCGCGACCTGACGGCCTGGCGCGGCCTCGGTGTGGCGGCGCTGGTGATCACGCTGGCCGCGCTGGTGGTGCTGCCGGCCTGGCCGGGCCTGCTGCCGGAAGGCGCGCGTTGGCCGGCCACGCTGGCGGTGGTGCTGCTGTCGCCGCTGCTCCATCTGCTGTTGCAGCGGGTGGCGCCTGCGCCGCTGGTCTCGCTGCGCCCGGGCGCGCTGGCCTCAGCCAGCAACGAGCAGGAGCCGCTGTTCACCGCAGCAGCCGAAGCGGCGCCGCTGGAAGCACTGGCACCGCAGGAGCTGACACCGGCGCTGTATGAAGCCGCCCGCCACGGCCGCATCGATCGCGGCCTGCAGCTGCTGCAGGCCGGTGCCGATCCTTACGCGCTGCCCGACCCGAACTGGCGCGACCAGCGCAGCCTGGCGGTGCTGGCTGCGGTGCTGCCGGACCTGCGCCTGCTGCGCGAACTGATTGCCCGTGGCGTCGACGTGAATGCGCCGCATCGCGGCATGACGCCGCTGCTGGCAGCGACCCGCGACAGCTGGCATGGCCGCCCCGAAGCGGTGATGACCCTGCTCGCCAACGGTGCTGATTCGCGTGCGACCGACAGCGATGGCAACACCCCGCTGCACCATGCCGCGCGCAGTTCCGACCCGGGCGTGGCGGCGCTGCTGCGCGACGCCGCCGCCGAAGTCGACGCGTTGAACAACGAGGGCTGGTCACCCCTGGCCGTGGCCTGCCAGGTCGGCAACTGGCGCCTGGCCCGCTTCCTGCTCGAACGCGGTGCACGCAGCGAACCGGCCGAGGGCACCCCGGTGCTGCTCGCCGCCGCCGCCACCGAAGACGACGACCCGGCTGGCGTGCAGCTGCTGCTCAAGCACAAGGCGCGCGCCGACGCGCGTGATCGCCAGCGCCGCAGCGCGCTGCACGAGGCGGCGCTGGCCGGCCACGTTGAAATCATCGGCGTGCTGCTGGCTGCCGGTGCCAACCTGGAAGCACGCGATGCACTGGGCCGCACGCCCTGGCTGGAAGCCGCCCGCGCCGGCCGCGCCGCCGTGGTCGAACACCTGCTGCCGCACAAGCCAGACCTGGTTGCCGTTGACGGCGAAGGCCGCAACGCGGTGCAGCTGGCGGTGATGGCCGAGGATGTCTCGCCGTTGCTGATCAAGCGCCTGGTGGAACTGGGCATCGCCGCCGACGCGACCGATCCGCTGGGTCGCCGGGCGGTGGATTACGCTGCCGAAGCCGGCCGCTGGGCGATCGTGGCGCTGCTGGATCCGTCCTATCCGTTGCCGGCTGCGGTCAGCGACGGCCTGGCCGAGCGCGGCGAAGCGGCCGCGGCCAGCGGCCTGCTGCCGGATCGCCCGCCGCTGACCCTGCTGCGCGAAGCGCTGGGCTTCGGCAACACCGACGGCATGGCGGCACTGGCCAGGCTGTGCCAGCCCGAAGAACTGGGCAGCCTGCTGCTCGATCCGGAACTTGCGCTTGAGCCGGACGCGGTCGATTGGCTGCTGGCGCACGGCGCTGATCCCTACGTACGTGATGCCTGCGCGGACACGCCGATGTTCGCGCTGCTGTCGCGCGGCATCGATGCGGTACCGGCGCTGCAGGTGATGCTGCAGCGGGGCCTGTCGCCCGCCGGTCGCGGTGGGCTGGCACGCTTCCTGGCCGCCTGTGCGCAGCACGACCAGGCCGCCCGTGGCCTGGAGCAGCTGGCGCTGGAACTGCTGGAACGCGGCGCCGACCCGTTCGCCGCGTCCCCGGCCGGTGATCCGCCGCTGTCGCTGGCGGTGCGCCTGGGCTGGCTGCGCCTGCAGCAGGCCCTGCTAAAAGCGGGCGTCGATCGCGAAGCGCGCGACAGCCACGGCATGACCGCGTTGCACCTGGCCACCGCGCTGGCCCGCGAAGGCGCGCTGAAGCTGCTGGTGCAGCACGGCGCCTCGCCGGAAGCACGCGCCGCCGATGGCCAGACACCACTGGGCGTGGCGTTGTCGATCGGCCGCCGCGATCTGGCCGACTGGCTCGATTGGCGGGTGTGGCCGTTGCCGCGCCGTACGCTGCGCGAGGCCGATCTGCCGGCCGCCGCAATGGCCGGTGACGTGGATGCGGTACGCCGCCTGATCGATCTGGGCTTCGCCGTCGATGCCGTCGATGCGCAGGGCTGCACCGCGCTGTTGCGCGCGGCTGGTGGTGGCCATCTGGCGGTGACCGACCTGCTGCTGGCGCGCGGTGCCGATCCGCAGCACGCGGCGGCCAGTGGTGCCACGCCGCTGTCGGCGGCGGTCAGCATGCGCCAGGTGGATATCGTCTCGGCCCTGCTGGATGCCGGCGCCAAGCTGGAACATCGCCTGCCGGGCGGGGTGACCGTGCTGATGCTGGCCTCGGCGCTCGGCCTGCCGGACATCGTGGCGCGCCTGCTGACCGCCGGTGCCGACGTCCATGCCGGTGACGCGCAGCAGCTGGGGCCGCTGCATTGTGCCGCGCTGTACGGCTTCAGTGCGCGTGACCGCTCGCGCCTGCTGGCCCTGCTCGACACCCTGCTGCTGGCCGGTGCCGAACCGGACCAGGCTGCGGCCGGTTCGGTCACGCCGCTGCTGCTGCTGCTGGGCGCGCGCGCCGAACCGGGCACCGCCTGCGATGAGCAGGTGGTGATGGCGGCGGTGGAGCGCCTGCTCGATGAAGAGGTGAGCCTGGAGGTGCGTGACCCGCGCGGCTTCGGCCCGCTGCACCTGGCCGCGCTGCATGGCCTGCCGTTGCTGGTGCAGCGCCTGTTGCGCGCCGGTGCCGATCCGGAGGCGCGTGACAGCCTCAACCGCAGCCCGCGCGAGATCGCAGTGATGCGCGGCTTCATCGATGTGGCTGGCGAGTTCGAACCCCGCGTGCCGGGCGTCTCGTCGATGGCACGGTTCCTGCGCGACAACGGCTGAGAGTCGGGGTCGGATCCCTTTCCGAAGGAAAGGGCTCTGACCCCAACACCGCGCTGCCGGATTCTGCAGTGGGTGGTGCCTGCCAGCGGCCGGCTCTACCGCAATCCGTGGTCGGCACGCCTACTCGCCGTCGCTTTCCGCGTCAGCTTCGAACAGGTGCATCAGATCGTTGCGTGCATCACGCGAGGTCTGGATCACGGCGGCCTCGTCGTCGTAGACCAGGTACTGGTCGCGCAGCAGCTGTTCGTCATGCTCGCGGAAGCGCTGCACGTGGCGTTCGGCCACGCTCGCCGCCACGCCCAGTGCGGTCAGCACGCGCCCGCTCATCTCCAGGCTGGTGCCGAATACTTCACGGAACGGTTCGGCCGACATGTCCATCAACCGCCACGCATGCTGGCGGTTGCGCGCACGCGCCAGTACCGTCGCGTCCGGGTACAGCCGGCGCACCATGCGTACCGCGCGCAGGTTGGTTTCCGGGTCATCGACGGTGATCACGAACACATCGATGTGCTCGCCGCCGGCCGCGCGCAGCATCTCCGGCCGGGTCGGGTCGCCGTAGTACAGCTGGTTGCCGAATCGGCGCAGGTCGGCCACGGTGTCCGGGTTCGCCTCCAACGCCACGAACGGCACCTTCTGCGCGGTCAGCAGGCGCGCGATCACCTGGCCGAAGCGGCCCATGCCGGCAATCAGCACCTTCGGCCGGTTGTCCGGTGCCACCTTGTCGGCGTCGGCGGCCTCGCGCGGCGCGGCCTTTTCCTGCCCGAGCAGCTTCAGCAGCGCGATCATCAGCAGGGGGGTGATCGCCATCGACAGGCCGACGATCGCCACCAGCCGGTCGTGGTTGGCGTTGCCCAGCAGGTGCGCGCGCTGCGCCTCGTTGAAGACCACGAAGGCGAACTCGCCGCCCAGCCACAGCACGCTGCCCAGCAGCAATGACTGCCGCGAACTGAGCCTGGCGATACGACCGACCGCGTACAGCAGGCTGAACTTGACCACCAGCAGGATGCCGACGCCGCCGGCGATCATCCACGGTTCGGCGGCGATGCGGTCCAGATCGATGCCCATCCCCACCGCAATGAAGAACAGGCCGAGCAGCAGGCCCTTGAACGGCTCGATCTGCGATTCCAGCTCGTGCCGGAACTCCGAATCGGACAGCAGCACGCCGGCCAGGAAGGCGCCCAGGCTGGGGCTGAGGCCGGCCTCCTGCATGAACCAGGCGGTGCCCAGCACCACCAGCAGCGCAGTGGCGGTGAACACTTCGGGGCTGCGGGTACGCGCGATGGTGCTGAACACCCGGCGCAGTACCGGCCGCCCGCACAGGATCACCACCGCCAGCGCGCCCAGCGCCACCGCCGCGTCCTCCCAGCGCAGGGTCTCGTTCTTCACCCCGCCCAGCAGGGGGATGGCGGCCAGCAGCGGAATCGCGATCAGGTCCTGGAACAGCAGGATGGCAAAGCCCAGCCGGCCATGGTCGCTGTTGATCGCCTTGTGCTCGGACAGCAGCTGCAGGCCGACGGCCGTGGATGACAGCGCCAGCGCCACGCCCACCACCAGCGCGCTTTTCCACTGGAAATGGTCGAGCAGCAGCAGGCCGCCCAGCACCAGCCCGGACAGCGCTACCTGCGCCGCGCCGGCACCGAACACCGAGCGCCGCATCACCTTCAGGCGTGCCGGCGACAGTTCCAGGCCGATCACGAACAGCAGCATCACCACGCCGATCTCGGCGGCGCCGAGGATGCGGTCGGCGTCCTGCACGAAGCCCAGCCCGTCCGGCCCGAGCACCACGCCGGCGGCCAGGTAGCCCAGCACCGCGCCGAAGCCGAACTTCTTGAACACCGGCACGGCGATGACCGCCGCCAGCAGCAGCACCAGCGCCAGTTCCAGACCACCGCTATGCATGGGAATACCTGGTCATGGCTGAAGCCCGTCGTGTGTCGATCCGGAGGGGAAGGCGTGGCGGACGCCACCGCGCCATTATGCGCGCCGCCCCGTGTACGGACGAGAACAACCCGCCGGGCACCAGGCTCCCCCGGGTTGACCTGCATGGCGCGCAGGTCCAGACTGCCCGCCGCTGGCGGCGCGTCCGCCAGTACACGCATCCCGGAGTCCCCAACCCATGTCCAGCGACAGTAGAAGTCGACCTCGTTCGACGCCAGCGATGGCCACCGCCTGACATCGGGATGGTTCGCCTGCGTTGGCGTTGCGCGAGGTCGCACCCCACAAGGCAGAACCGATGAACCAGAAGCAATTGCTGCGCCCGGTGGCAGATGCCGCCGCACTGGCCGCGCCACTGGCGAACTACAACACGGCCGATGCGGTTGAGTTCCTCAACACGCTGGAACTGACCCGCGCCGCGGAAACGCTGGCGGCGCTGCCGTTGCCGCGCGCGGTGAAGATGCTCGAAGCGCCCGAACTGCAGCGCAGCGGCGAGCTGGTGGCGGCGCTGCCGCCGGCCCGCGCCGCTGCCCTGCTCGGGCTGATGGCCGACGACCGCGCCACCGATATCGTCCACGAACTGGACGAGGAAGAGCGCGCGCGGCTGATTCCGCTGCTGGGCACCGATGCCCGCCAGGCCATCCAGAAGCTGCTCAGCTACCCGCCCAACACCGCCGGCGCGCTGATGACCACCGAATACGTGGCGGTGCCCGCCAGCTGGACGGTGGCGCAGACCCTGCAGCACATCCGCCAGGTCGAGCGCACGCGCGAAACGGTGTACGCGATCTACGTGCTGGAGCCGGCCAGCCAGCAGCTGCAGCAGGTGGTGACCATGCGCCGGCTGATCACCGGCCTGCCGGAGGAATCGATCCTGGACGTGGCCCAGGTCAACCCACCGGTGACGGTGGATGCGCTGATGGACCAGGAAGAAGTGGCGCGGCTGATCCGCCGCCACGACCTGCTGGCGATTCCGGTGGTCGATGCGCAGCAGCAGATGCTCGGCATCGTCACCGTCGACGACGTGCTCGATGCACTGATCGAGGAATCCACCGAAGACGCGCACAAGTTCGGCGGCATGGAAGCGCTGGACAAGCCGTACATGCAGATCGGCTTCTTCGAGATGCTGCGCAAGCGTGCCGGCTGGCTGAGCGTGCTGTTCGTGGGCGAGATGCTGACCGCCAGCGCGATGCAGCACTACGAGGATGAGCTGGCACGCGCGGTGGTGCTGACCCTGTTCATCCCGTTGATCATGAGTTCGGGCGGCAACTCCGGCTCGCAGGCCACCTCGCTGCTGATCCGCAGCCTGGCGCTGCGCGAACTGCGCCTGCGCGACTGGTGGAAGGTGGCCATCCGCGAGATCCCCACCGGCATGGTGCTGGGCGCCATCCTCGGCTGCCTGGCGATCGTGCGCATCGTGATCTGGCAGCTGGGCGGCCTGCATGACTACGGTGAGCACTGGATCCTGCTGGCGCTCACCATCGGCGCCGCCCTGGTGGGCATCGTCACCTTCGGTTCGCTGTCCGGCTCGATGCTGCCGTTCATACTCAAGCGCCTCGGCTTCGATCCGGCCAGCGCCTCCGCCCCGTTCGTGGCTACCCTGGTGGACGTGACCGGACTGGTGATCTATTTCAGCATCGCCGCGCTGATCCTGCACGGCACCTTGCTGTAAGCCGGAACCATCGTGCTCCGGTAGGTGCCGACCTTGGTCGGCACGCAGAACAAAAAGGGGACGGAGGGGATTAAGCCGTTTAAGGCACATGAGGTGGAAACGACTTGATCCCCTCCGTCCCCTTTTTTGGGTACCGTAGGCGCATGAGTACCTACCACCTGCAGTCCGTGTTCCGTCCGCAGTCGGTCGCGGTGATCGGCGGCAGCCCGCGTGAGCGATCGGCCGGCCGTGCGGTGATGCGCAACCTGCGCGGCACCGGCTTCCCCGGCAAGGTGGCGTGGATCAATCCGCGGCACGCCGAGATCGACGGCATCCGCACGGTCAAGCGGCTGAAGGACCTGGACTGGGTGCCTGACCTGGTGGTGGTCACGGCACCAGCGGCAATCGTGCCGCAGGTGGTGCGCACCGCCGCCGAGCGTGGTGTGCAGGCCGCGATCATCCTCACCGCGCACCTGGGCGAAGGCCCGGGCTCGCTGTCGGCGCAGGTGGAAGCGGTGGCACGCAAGCATGGCCTGCGCATCCTCGGCCCGCACTGCCTGGGCGTGATCGCGCCGCATGCGCGGCTCAACGCCAGCATCGCCGCGCATTTCCCGCAGGCCGGCGACCTCGCGCTGATCTCCGAATCCTCGGCCATTGCCGCTGCGCTGGTGGAGTGGGGCGTGGCCCGTTCGGTGGGCTTCTCGGCAGTGGTCTCGCTGGGCGACACGATGGATGTCGACTTCGGTGACCTGCTCGATTACTTCGCCACCGACTACCGCACCCGCGCCATCCTGCTCTATGTCGAGCAGATCAAGGACGCGCGCAAGTTCATGTCGGCCGCGCGTGCCGCCGCGCGCGCCAAGCCGGTGGTAGTGGTGAAATCCGGCCGCGCCGAGCGGGTGCAGCCGGGCAGCCGTGATACCCATGTGCAGGCGTTGGCGCGCGCCGACGACGTGTATGGCGCCGCGTTCAACCGTGCCGGCCTGCTGCGCGTGGGCGCGCTGGACGAGCTGTTCACTGCTGCCGAATCGCTGGGCCGGTTGGGGACGTTCCCTGGCCGCCGCCTGGCCATTCTCAGCAATGGTGGTGGTGTCGGCCGGCTGGCCGTCGACCAGCTGGTGGCGTTGCGCGGCACCCTGGCACAGCTCTCCGACAGCACCGTGGAAACCCTGGACAAGGTGCTGCCGCAGGGCTGGTCGCGCAGCAATCCGGTCGACATCGTGGTCGATGCCGATGGCGAGCGTTACGCCGCGGCCATCGAGGCGCTGCTGGCCGACAACGAGAACGACGCGGTGATGGTGGTCAATGTGCCCACCGCATTCACCTCGTCTGCAGACGCTGCGCAGGCGCTGACCCGTACGCTCGGCCTGCGTCCGCGTCACCACCGCGACAAGCCGGTGTTCGCGGTGTGGCTGGGCAACGATGACCGGGCCACCGCCACGCTGAACGCGGCACGCGTGCCGACCTACCCGACCGAGGCCGAAGCGGTACGTGGCTTCCAGCATATGGTGCGTTACCGCGAAGCGCAGAACGCGCTGATGGAAACGCCACCGAGCCTGCCGCAGGACTTCAATGTCGACGCGGCGGCCGCACGCGCGCTGGTCGATGCCGCGCTGGCCAACGGCCAGCAGTGGCTGGACCCGCTGGCCACGCATGAACTGCTCAAGGCCTATGGCATTCCGTCCGCGCCGGTGATGCATGCGCGCGATGCGCACGAGGCGATGGACCTGGCGCAGCCACTGCTGGAGCGTGGCGCCAGCGTGGCGCTGAAGATCCTGTCGCCGGACATCCCGCACAAGTCCGAAGTGGACGGCGTGCGCCTGAACCTGTCCACGCTGCCGGCGGTGCAGAGTGCGGCCAACGCGATCCTGTCGCGCGCGCGCCAACTGCGTCCAGACGCGCGCATCGATGGCCTGCTGGTGCAGCCGACCATCGTCCGCCCGAAAGCGCGCGAACTGATCGTCGGCATCGCTGACGACGCAACGTTCGGCCCGGTGATCGTGGTCGGTCGCGGTGGTACTGCGGTCGAAGTGATCAACGACAAGGCGCTGGCGCTGCCACCGCTGGATCTGCGCCTGGCCCATGAGCTGATCGGCCAGACCCGTGCCTCGCGCATCCTCAAGGCCTACGGGGATGTGCCTGCCGCCGACGAGCGCGCACTGGCATTGGCGCTGGTCAAGCTGGCACAGCTGGCCGCCGACATCCCCGAAGTGCGTACGCTGGACATCAATCCGTTGCTGGTCGACGGCAAGGGCATCCTCGCCCTCGACGCACGCGTGGCGGTGGCGCCGTCGCGCATCCTGCACAAGGGCCGTGGCCATCCGCGCTTCTCGGTGTTCCCGTACCCGAAGGAGTGGGAGCGCACGATCGAACTGTCCGATGGCGGCCGCGCCTTTGTTCGCCCGGTGCGGCCGGAAGACGATGCGCTGTTCCGTGCGTTCTTCGCCCGCGTCAGCGACGAGGATCTGCGCCTGCGCTTTTTCCAGTCAGTGAAGCACTTCAGCCATGAGTTCATCGCGCGCCTGACCCAGCTCGACTACGCGCGCTCCATCGCACTGGTGGCGATCGAACCACGCAGCGGCGAAATGCTCGGCGCGGTGCGCCTGCACGCCGATGCCGATTACCACCGCGGCGAGTACGGCATCCTGATCCGCTCGGACCTGAAGGGCCACGGCATCGGCTGGCGGCTGATGGCGATCATGATCGAGTACGCCAAGTGGCTGGGCCTGGACGTGGTCGAAGGCCAGGTGCTGCGCGAGAACAGCACCATGCTGGCGATGTGCCAGAGCCTGGGCTTCAAGACCCGGCTCGACCCGGACGATCCGACGGTAATGGTGGTGACCCTGCCGGTGCAGCAGGTCGAGGTGCCCGAAACCCCTCTGTAGAGCCGAGCCCACGCTCGGTTGCCCTGCATCACACGGGCACGCCTGAGCCGAGCATGGGCTCGGCTCTACAGCTCACCGCAACGGTTCCACCACCACCGCCGTGCCATAGCACAGCACCTCGGTCAGCCCGGTCATCACATCGGTGGCGTCGTAGCGCATGCCGATGATCGCGTTGGCGCCCAGCTGCCGCGCGTGCTTGACCATGTCGCGGGAGGTTTCCTCACGGGCCTGTTCGCACAGCTCGGTGTAGATGGTGATGTTGCCGCCGAAGAGGGTCTGGATGCCGCCGAGGAAGTTGCCGACGATCGAGCGCGAGCGCACGGTGATGCCGCGCACCACGCCCAGGTTGCGCACGACGCGGTGCCCGGGCAGCTCGAAGGCCGTGGTAACCAGCGCGTCGTCGAAGCGCAGTGTGGGCGGGGAAGGTGAGCCGCTGTTGTAGGGGTCTGCCATGGTCGCGTCCGTATCGCTGCCTTCTGTAGAGTCGAGCCATGCTCGACGGGCTGTGCAGCCGTCGAGCATGGCTGGACTCTACAATGCAACCACCCGTTGCGGCATGGCTCCGTCACCGTGATGGCGCGACAATACCCCCATGACCGATCGCATCCCCCTGTTGCTGCTGCCCGGCCTGCTCAACGATGCCGAGCTCTGGCGCGCGCAGCTGGCTGACCTGGCCGACATCGCCGATTGCACGGTGGGCGACCAGACCCGTGGCGAGACCCTGCAGGCGGTGGCCGAGGACGTGCTGGCGCAGGCGCCGGAGCGCTTCGCCCTGGCCGGTTTCTCGCTGGGCGGTTTCGTCGCGCAGCAGATCCTGCGCATCGCACCGGAACGCGTGCTGCAGCTGGCGCTGATCGACACCTCGATCCATGCCGATTCGCCGGAACGTGCCGAGCAGCGCCGCAGCCAACGTGCCAGCGTGCGCCTGCCAGGAAAATTCCACGGCTTCGGCGATGTGCTGATGCGCAGCTACATCGATGCCTCGCGGCTGGACGACTACGTGCTGGTGCAGCGCGTGCGCGACATGACCGCTCGCCTGGGCGCAGACGTGTTCCTGCGCCAGAGTGCGCTGGAGCGCCGCGACGGCCATGACGTGCTGGCCGGTTACCGCGATCCGCTGCTGATCGTGTGCGGTGCCAACGATCGCATCACGCCGCTGGCGGTGAGCGAGGAGATGCACGCGATGGTGCCGCACTCGCAGCTGGTGGTAGTGCCCGACTGCGGGCACCTGGCACCGATGGAGAAACCGGACGAAGTGAGTGCGGCGATGCGTGGGTGGTTGCTGCAGGGCGGGAGGTCGCGCTGACCGTCCGGTAGGTGCCGACCTTGGTCGGCACGGTGTTCCATCGATCTATCCGACGTCTGCGCCGACCAAGGTCGGCGTCTACCAGAGCAGTTGCGCGCCGTCGTTGGAATCAATCCCAGGCCGGCGCGATGCCTTCCGGGTTGGCCAGGCGGTGCCCACGATCCAGCTTGGCGATCTGCGCCATGTCTTCGTCAGTCAGGCGGATGGCCGCCGCTTCCAGGTTGCTGGCCAGGTTCTCGCGCCGGGTCGAAGACGGAATGACCGAGAAGCCCTGCTGCAGCGCCCAGGCCAGCGCGATCTGCGCCGGCGTGGCCTGATGGCGGCCGGCGATGGCCTGGATCACCGGGTCCTTGATCACCTCACCATAGGCCAGGCTCATGTAGGCGGTGATGTGGATGCCGTTGTCCTGCAGGAACTTCACCAGCAGGCGGTTCTGCAGGTAGGGGTGGATCTCGATCTGGTTGGTGGCGATGGCCTCGGCACCGAGGATCTCGATCACCTTGCGGGTCTGCGCGATGGTGAAGTTGGAGATGCCGATCTCGCGGGCCAAGCCCTGCGCCTTGGCCTCGGCCAGCGCCGGCAGGTACTCCTCCATCGGCACGTCGACCTTGTCGTTCGGCGAGGGCCAGTGGATCAGTGCCAGGTCGACCCGGTCGGTGCGCAGCTTTTCCAGGCTGGTACGCAGGCTGGCCAGCAGCGCATCGCGCTTGAACTCGGTGATCCACACCTTGGTGGTCAGGTAAAGATCATCACGCGCTACGCCGGACTCGGCGATGGCCTGGCCGACTTCGGCTTCGTTGCCATAGATCTGCGCGGTATCGATGGCGCGGTAGCCGACGTCCAGCGCGTCGCGCACCGAGTCGATCACGGTCTGGCCCTTCAGGCGGAAGGTGCCGAGGCCAAAAGCGGGGACAGTCATGGGGGACTCCACTGGGGAAGGAAAAGGCGATGAAGGGAAAGGGTAGGGCAGGCGATGTCGGCATGCCGGCAACGGTGCATTGCGCGACCGGCACGACCGCCGCTCAATGCCCCGCCGCGGCGATGCCCTCGGCTCGGTCGTCGATGCCATCGCGGCGGTCCAGGCGGCCGCTGAGCACGGTCAGCGCGTAGGCGCCCACCACCACCAGCGCGCCCAGCCAGGGCGTATGCATCAGGCCGATGTGCTCCACTACCAGGCCACCCAGCGAAGCGCCCAGCGCGATGCCGATGTTGAACGCGGCGATGTTCAGGCCCGAGGCCACGTCGGTGGCCTGCGGCGCATAGCGCTGGGCCTGCTTGACCACGTAGACCTGCAGGCCGGGCACGTTGCCGAACGCCACCGCACCCAGTGCCAGCACCGTCAGCAGCATCAGCCAGGTGTTGTAGGCGGTGAAGGTGAGCACGAACAGCACGACGGCCAACAGGGCGAAGATGCGCTTCAGTGCCGGCACCGGACCCATCCGGTCGGCCAGGCGGCCGCCCCACAGGTTGCCGATCGCCACCGACACGCCGTACACCAGCAGCACCAGGCTGACCGCATTGGCGGAGAAGCCGGTGACGTCCTGCAGGATCGGCGCCAGGTAGGTGAAGGCCAGGAACGTGCCGCCGTAGCCCAGCGCGGTCATCGCATAGACCAGCAACAGGCGCGGCTGCGCCAGCACGGCCAGCTGCTGGCGGAAACTGGCCGGCACGCTCTGCGGCAGGTGGCGCGGCACGAACAGCAGTGCTCCCAGCAGTGCGACCAGGCCCAGCGCGGCCACGGCCAGGAAGGTGGCGCGCCAGCCCAGGTGCTGGCCGATGAAGGTGCCCAGCGGCACACCGGTCACCAGCGCCACGGTCAGGCCGGTGAACATGATGGCGATCGCGCTGGCCGCCTTCTCCTTCGGCACCACCGCGGTGGCGATGATCGAGCCGATCGAGAAGAACACGCCGTGGGCGAGGCCGGTGAGGATGCGCGCGGCGATCAGCGAGGTGTAACCCGGCGCCATGAATGCGATGACGTTGCCGACGGTGAACAGCACCATCAGCGCCACCAGCAGCTGCTTGCGCGGCACGCGGCCGGTCAGCGCGGTCAGTACCGGCGCGCCGATAGCCACGCCCAGCGCGTACAGCGAGACCAGCAGGCCGGCCGAAGGCAGGCTGACGTGCAGGTCGGCGGCAATGGTCGGGATCAGGCCGACGATGACGAACTCGGTGGTGCCGATGGCGAAAGCACCCAGGGTCAAGGCCAGCAGTGCAAGGGGAATGCCACGGATCATGGCAGGCTCCGAAGGGAAGGAAGGCGCGCAGTGTGCGCGGCGCACCTTTGCCGAAAAACCGGCCTTCACGCCAATCACTCTTGCCTGGTGGTCAATAATGGCGGCATGAAGACCACCCTCGACGAAATGCAGGCCTTCCTGGCCGTCATCGACAGCGGCTCGATCAGCGCCGCCGCCGAACAGCTGGGGCAGACCCCCTCCGGCGTCAGCCGCGCACTGGGCCGGCTGGAGGAAAAGCTGGGCACCACCCTGCTGACCCGCACCACGCGCCGCCTGCACCTGACCGCCGAGGGTGAGGCCTACCTGCGCCATGCGCGGGCGATCATCGACGCGGTGGAATCGGCCGAGGAACAGATGGCGGCGCGTCGCGAGCGCCCGGCCGGGCGCCTGCGCGTGGACGCGGCGATGCCCTTCGTGCTGCACGTGATCGCACCGCTGGTGGCCGGCTACCGCGCGCGCTACCCGGAGGTGCAGCTGGAGTTGAACAGCTCCGAACGCTATATCGACCTGCTGGAACGGCGCACGGACCTGGCCATCCGCATCGGTCCGCTGGCCGACTCGACGCTGCATGCGCGCTCGCTGGGACGCTGCCGGCTGCAGCTGGTCGCCAGCCCGGCCTATCTGGCCACGCACGGTGAGCCAGCCAGCGTGGCGGCGCTGGGTCAGCACACCCTGCTGGGCTTCAATGAGCCGGAGTCGCTGAACCGCTGGCCGTTGCCGGGCGATGCCGAGGGTCAGTTGCTGGTACGCCCGGATATCGCCGTATCCAGCGGCGAAACCCTGCGCCGGCTGGCGGTGGAAGGCGTGGGCATCAGCTGCCTGTCCGATTTCGTCACCGATCGCGACCGTGCCGCGGGCACCCTGGTACCGGTGCTGGCGGCGCAGACGCTGGATGTGTACCAGCCGATCCATGCGGTGTATTACCGCAACACCGCGGTATCGGCGCGGATCAGCTCGTTCCTGGATTACCTGGGTGATGCGATGGCGAAGAGCGATTACCTGCGCTGAGGGTTGCAGCCGGGTTGCCGGCCAGCGGCCGGCACTACCGTTCATCACGAGGGTAGTGCCGGCCGCTCGCCGGCAACCGGATCAATCAGGCCGCGCGCGCCAACGCATCCCTCGCTGCCGCCGTGGTCGACAGGTCGAACACATCCACCGCATCGATCAGCCGGTTCGCCTGCTGTTCCAGACTGCGCGCGGCGGCGCTGGCTTCCTCCACCAACGCGGCATTCTGCTGGGTGGTGCCGTCCATCTGGATCACGGTCTGGCTGACCTGTTCGATGCCCGCGCTCTGCTCCTGCGAGGCGGCGGAGATCTCGGCCATGATGTCGGTCACGCGCTGCACCGACGCCACGATCTCGGCCATGGTGTCACCGGCCTCGCGCACGCGCTGTGCACCGTGCCCCACCTGTTCCACCGAGGCTTCGATCAGCGCCTTGATCTCCTTGGCGGCTGCGGCCGAGCGCTGCGCCAGCGTGCGCACTTCACTGGCGACCACCGCGAAGCCACGGCCCTGTTCGCCGGCGCGTGCCGCTTCCACCGCCGCGTTCAATGCCAGGATGTTGGTCTGGAAGGCGATGCCATCGATCACGCTGATGATCTCGGCGATCTGCCGCGACGAGGTCTCGATGGCGCCCATTGTCGCCACCACCTGGCCGACCACGCTGCCGCCCTGCGAGGCGACCGCATGCGCGCCGATCGCCAGCTGGTTGGCCTGGCGCGCATGTTCGGCGTTCTGGCGCACGGTGGAGGTCAGTTCCTCCATCGACGCGGCGGTCTCTTCCAGGTTGGCCGCCTGCTGCTCGGTACGGCGCGACAGGTCGTTGTTGCCTGCGGCAATCTCTGCCGCCGCGCTGTGGATGCTGCCGGAGGCGTGCTTGATGTCAGTGACGATGGTCGCCAGTTGCGCGGCGGTGGTGTTGGCGTCGCCGGCAATACGTGCGAACACGCCCTGGAAATCGCCGTGCATGCGCGCGCCGAGGCGGCCATCGGCAATTGCGCGCAACATGCTGGAGACCTCGCCAAGGTTCAGTTCGGTGGTCTGCATCAGACGGTTCAGACCGTCGACCATCGCGCGGAAATCATGCTCGAAGCGCGCGCTGTCGCCGCGCTGGCTGAAGTCACCGGCGGCGGCCGCTTCGGCCAGGCGGCGGATCTCACCATTGATCATGCCGAGGTTGCGCTTGGCCATGTCCAGCGCCTCGGTGATCACTGCCTTCTCGCCGGGCAGGCGTTCCATGTCCTGGCTGAGGTCGCCGATCGCATAGCGGCCCATGATCGCGATCGCGCGCATCTTGACCTGGATATGCGCATCGACCAGAGCATTGCTGTCGGCCACCATCGCGCCGAACGCACCGGGGAAGGCGCTGGCATCCATGCGGTGGCTGATGCTGCCGGCTTCATGCGCCTGTGCCATCGCGGCCTGGGCATCCAGCACACCGCGCAGTGTCGATTGCACTGCCTGCATGGCCTGCGCGAGGCGGCCGATCTCGTCGCGGCTGCGCACCTGCACCACGTGCTGCAGGTCGCCGACAGCCACGGCGCGCGCAGCGGCTTCCACCGCCAGCACCGGCTGCACCACCGCACGCCGCAGCCACCAGGCCAGGCCCATCAGCAGCAGCACCGCAGCCAGTACGGTCAGTGCCGCGCACAGCAGCAGGGTCTGCCGCGCCTGTTGCGAACGCGCGGCCACGGCTGCTTCGGCCACCTGCGCGGCGTGCGTGCTCAGCGCATCCAGTGCCGACGCCGCCGGGCGATCCTTGCCGCGCACCAGGGTGTCGCCCGCGGCAGGCGCGTAGCCGGCCTCGGCGAAGGCCTGCAGCGCGCCGTGGTAGTCCTGCTGCAGCTGCGCATGCAGGCCGACGAACGTCTGCGCCTGCTCTCGCGTGCGTGCATCGGGGCTGCTGGCCAGGCCCTTGGCCAACTGCTGGACCAGGCGGCCTTCGCTGTCGAAGGCGTCCAGGTGCCGCTTGCGCAGCGCGTCATCGTGGCCGCGCAGCAGCACATTCTTCCATTCCTGCACCTGGCCGCGGAACTCGCGCTGCAGGCGTTCGGCGTCGCGGCTGTGCGCGACTTCGGGCGGAACCTCGGTGGACAGTTTCAACCAGGCAGACGCCAGGCCGGCCAGGGCGCACAGCAGAACCACAGCCAAGCCAATGGAAACCGCGCCGAGCAGCTTGGACTGCAGCCGCGGCGCACGGGTGGACGCATTCATGGGGGCACTCTCGGGAAGGGGCGATGCGGTATCGACCGGAGTCGACCGCCTCTGAAGTGCGATAGACATCACATTAGCGTTTCGTTTAGTGATGTGAAGGAGATGTTTCATAGGACAGATGTGTCCATATGGAACGAAAGCAGACTCTCGACAGGGGATTTAAATGTAACTATTGTTGTTACATGAAATCAGCCAACCCGCTCTCCGACGCGCTGCACGTGATGGCCCATCTGGTTGGCCAGCCCGGGCCGCGCACCTCCGAACAGCTGGCCGCGTGCCTGCCAACCCACCCGGTGGTGATCCGCCGCCTGCTGGCCCAGATGCACAGGGCCGGGCTGGTGCACAGCACGCGCGGCCATGGTGGCGGCAGCCAGCTGGCACGCGATGCCGCGGCGATCACCCTGCACGACATCTACCTCGCGGTGGGGGCGCCTGCGCTGGTCCAGGCCGGCACGCGCGATGCCGGCCGTGGTTGCCCGATCCAGCAACTGGTCAACAACGCCCTGCTGGAGGGCGCGCGCGAGGCGCAGCGGCTGCTGGAAGCGCGCCTGCAGGCGACCACGCTGGACCAGCTCGGCGCCGACTTCGCACGCCACCTTGCCCATCACCGCTCCCTGGAAGGTCATCATGAATCCTGATGTGCTCATCGTCGGCGGCAGCTACGCCGGCATTGCCGCCGGCCTGATCCTGGCCCGTGCCCGCCGCCCGGTCACCGTCATCGACGCCGGTTCCCCGCGCAATCGCTTCGCCAGCCACTCGCACGGTGTGCTCGGGCTCGACGGCATCAGTGGTGCCGAGCTGCTGAAGACGGCGCGCCAGCAACTGCTGGAGTACCCCAGCGTGCGCTGGGTCAATGCGCAGGCGGTGCAGGCCAGCGCCAGCGCCGACGGGGTGCAGGTGCACACCGCCGATGGCCAGGTGCTGGCCGCGCGCAAGCTGCTGCTGGCCAGCGGCATTGCCGACCAGCTGCCGGAACTGCCGGGGCTGGCCGAGCGTTGGGGCAGCAGCGTGCTGCACTGCCCGTACTGCCACGGCTATGAAGTCGGTGGCGGCGCCATCGGCCTGCTCGGTGGGCACCCGATGTCGGCCGCCAAGGCGCCGTTGTTCGCCGACTGGGGCAATGTCACTTTCTTCAGCCAGGACCTGCCGATCTCGGGGGAGGAACGGGCCGCGATGCAGCAGCGTGGGGTGCAGATCGAAACCACGCCGGTGGTGGGCGTGCAGGGCGACCAGCCGACCTGGCTGGAGGTGGAGCTGGCCGATGGCCGCCGCATCGCCCAGCGCGCACTGTTCGTACCGGCCACCCAGGCGATGGCCACGCCGCTGGTACAGCAGCTCGGCTGCGCATTGGCCGAAAGCCCGCTGGGCGTGCTGATCGAAGTGGACATGATGAAGCAGACCTCGGTGCCGAACGTGTATGCCGCAGGCGATGCCACGACGGTCGGCAACATCACCCTGGCCATGGCCGAAGGCGTGCGTGCGGGCATTGGCGTGCACCACGCGCTGGTGGCCGAAGACAGCGTGGCGCGCTGAATGTGCCTGGGTCAGATCCCTTTCGCAGAAAGGGATCTGACCCCCGACGCGACGTGCTGCTCTGGTAGAGGCCGGCCTTGGCCGGCACCACCCCATTACCCCTTCACGCACAGCACCTGCCGCAGCGTGTGCACCACCTCGACCAGGTCGAGCTGCGCAGCCATCACATCGTCGATCGACTTGTAGGCCGCCGGTGACTCGTCCAGCACGCCGCTGTCCTTGCGGCATTCCACGTGCGCGGTGGCTTCACGGTGCTGGGCCAGCGTGATCTGCTGGCGTGCGGCACCGCGGCTCATCACACGTCCGGCGCCGTGGCTGCAGCTGTGGAAGCTGTCCGCGTTGCCTTTGCCGCGCACGATGTAGCTGCGCGTACCCATGCTGCCGGGAATGATGCCCAGCTCGCCCTCGCGCGCGCTCACCGCTCCCTTGCGCGTCACCAGCAGCTCCTGGCCGTGGTGCGTCTCCTTCTGCACGTAGTTGTGGTGGCAGTTCACTGCCATCGCCGCCAGCTGGAACTTCGGCAGGCGGTGGCGCATCTCGGCCAGCACGCGCGACATCATCGCCTCGCGGTTCTGCCGGGCATAATCCTGCGCCCACGACACCGCCTCAACGTAGTCGTCGAACAGCGGCTCGCCTTCCATGAAGAACGCCAGGTCCTTGTCCGGCAGGTGGAAGCCCAGCACGCGCCGGGCCAGTTCCTCGCGCGCCCTTTCGATGAAGTAGGTGCCGATCAGGTTGCCGGTGCCGCGCGAGCCGCTGTGCAGCATCACCCACACCGTATCCGTCTCGTCCAGGCACAGTTCGATGAAGTGGTTGCCGCCGCCCAGCGTACCCAGCTGGCGGTCGAGCTTGTCGGTGCGGATCCTGCGGTGCCTGTCCTTGATCTTCTCCAGGCCGGCGGCCAGCCCGGACTGCACCAGCCGGGTGTGGATGCTGTCGGGCATGCGGTGATGTTCGCCACCGCGCCCATTGCCGACCGGGATGCTGCGCTCGATGCTGTTGCGCAGCTGCCGCAGGTCGTCGGGCAGGTCATTGGCGCGCAGCGTAGTGCGCACCGCCGCCATGCCGCAGCCGATGTCGACGCCGACCGCGGCCGGGATGATCGCACCGCGGGTCGGGATCACCGAGCCCACGGTCGCGCCCTTGCCCAGGTGCACGTCCGGCATCACGGCCACCCACGGCCCGACGAACGGGATCGCGGCGATGTTGCGCAGCTGCTCGTGTGCCTGCGCTTCCAGCGGCACACCGTTGACCCAGCCCTTGATCGGCGTGGTGCCCTCGGCGTGCAGCCATTGATAGTTCTGTTGAGTGTCCATGTCTTCGTGTGTGTCCTTGATGGGCCGGCGGCGCGTCCCTGCGCCGCCGCGACCCCCTACCTGATCGTCACCAGTTGCTTCAGCACGCCATCCAGGCCGCCGAACACGGTGAGCGTGTCGATCTTCTCGGTGACCTTCTCCAGTGCCTCCAGCTCCTTCAAGCGCATCAGCACCGGGTTGTCCTCGATCAGCTTTGCGGTGTTGAGCTGCGAACGGGTGGCGTTGGCCTCCTCGCGGCGACGGATCACGCTGGCCTGGGCCTGCTTCTCGGCCAGCACCACGCCGTTGAGGATCTCCTTCATCTCGCCCGGCAGGATCACGTCCTTGATGCCGACGCCGAGCAAGTGCACGCCGTGGCCCTCGATTGCCGCCTGCACATGTGAGGCGATCTCGCCGTCCAGCGCCGCCTTGTCGCCCAGCAGCTCGTCCAGGCTGCGCGCGGCAATCGCCTGGCGCAGGCCGAACTGCAGCTGCCGGTAGACGAACTCATCGGCGTTGCTGAGCGTGCGGTGTGCACGCACCGGGTCGATCACCTGCACGGTCGCGGCCAGGTTCACCCGCAGGGTCACCTTGTCGCGGCTGAGCAGCTCCTGGCCGGCCACGTCCAGTGACCGTGCGCGCAGTTCCACGCGCTCCACCGACACGTTGCCGTTGAAGTTCCAGAACGCATGCAGGCCGGCGTCCAGCGTCTGCCGCAGCGTGCCATCGATGAACAGCAGGCCCACCGACTCGCTCGGCACGGTGCTGATCACCGCCACACGCGGCAGCACGCCCAACTGGCCCAGGCGCTGCTGCACGTCCGCCGGAATGCGCGGCTCGTCACCCAACGCCATCACCTGCACCTGGGTATCGACCGAACCGCGCCAGTACAGACGGCGGCTGCCCGGCGGCAGCACTTCATCGATGCGGCCGTTGCGCAGCACCAGGCCGACCTCGCTGGCGCCGACGTTGGCCAGCACGAAGTGCGTGTCCAGCTGTGCGCCCAGCGCTTCGATCAGGCTGTCCTGGTCGCTGCCGGTGTAGGCCGCGCCCTTCGATGCAGTGTGGATGTCCACGTGCGGCCGGCCGCCGAACGGCGACAGGCGGTGCACGCCCGGCAGCAGGATCTGCTGGAAACGACGGTTGCGATACACCAGGCCGCGCTCGCCGTCGCCGATCACGACCTTGATGGTCCAGAACATGGGAGTCTCTCCTTGTATGGCTCTGGTGGTTCGACCCGTTGCGGATGCATCGCCCTGACCCGGGTCGAACAGGTCGTGGCACAACCGCCTGCACACCATGTGCAGCCAGCGGAAGAGGGCGGCCATCGGTGGACGGTCCGCGCGCGGAGCCTTCGGTGCGCCGGCACTGCTGCCATCGTCGTTGCCGGCAGGTAGCACCGGTGCGGAACGTCGCTGGCAGTGGCGGCGGACCGGGGCCCGGCGTGCGGTCCGTTGCCTTCCACGCCCCGCCCGAAGGCGATGACGGTGGACGGCGACGATGGCCGCTGGGGCTTGCGCCCCGGGTGTTGCTTCAAGTCATGACGTGACAGGTCATGGGGTTTGGAGTGGGAATCGAACCCACGACAGACGGATTACGGATCCGTTGCTCTGACCAAGCTGAGCTATCCAGTTGGGGACCGCGCGGAATCGAACCGCGTACCGGCGAACCGGCGCCTGCCTGCAGCAGGCGATCCAGGCGATGGCATGTCCGCGACCTCCGGCATACGCCACGGCAACGCCGCGCGCACCAGCCCGTGGTTGAAACGGGACCGTTGGAAAATCGAGGGTACAGGCCACCGACATTATCGGTGAGCGATAATGTTTGGGTGCGATGCAGATAATGTCCAGGCGCCGCCACCAGCGCGAAGTAAATCCTCCGTCGCGGCGGGAAAAGCCTGGGTCAGTGAGCGGCGGGCTGCCGCGCGGGGTGTAGTTCTGGCATCGCGGGTCCTTGTGCCGACGCAAACGAAAACGCCCCCGGGGACTTGCGTTCCGAGGGCGTCGTCAGGCCTCGGAGATCGGGGTGGCCGATCTCCGCAGGGCGGGCATCAGGCCGTTGTCAGCTGGTCTTCCTTGCCGAACGCGCGCGCCAGCACGTCCATGCGCAGGCATGGCAGCAGTTTGGCGATGGCGACGGAATGCGCGTTCAAGGGAAGTTTCCAGTGGTTGTTGAAACGAGGTGCGCACGATAAACCACGATTTAGTCGCGTGCAACCATTTTGTTCAATTATTTTCTTCGGCATGCGTGCAATGCCGGCCAGCGGCCGGCACCACCGGGCCTCAGCCTTCCGCGCTGGCAGCGTCGAGCTGCGCGACATCCTGCACGCTCAACGACAGGTTCGCCGCCGCCAGCAGCTCGTGCAGCTGCTCGACGCGGGTGGCGCTGACGATCGGCGCGGTGATCGACGGGCGGGCGATCTGCCACGCCAGCGCGATCTGCGCGGCGGTCGCGCTGTGCTTGCTGGCCACGTCATCCAGCGCCTGCAGGATGCGCAGGCCGCGCGGGTTCAGATAGCGTTTCACCACCGTTTCGCCACGTGCCGGGCTCTTGGCCGCATCGGCCGGTGTGCGGTACTTGCCGCTGAGGAAGCCACTGGCCAGCGCGTAGTAGCCGATCACACCGATCTGTTCGCGCTGCACCAGCGGTTCCAGTTCCTTTTCGTAGCCGGCACGGTCGTACAGGTTGTACTCCGGCTGCAGCGTTTCGTAACGCGGCAGTTTGTAGTCAGTGGACACCTTCAGCGCATCGGCCAGGCGCGCGGCGCTGTAGTTGGAGGCACCGATGGCGCGTACCTTGCCGGCCTCGATCAGCCGGCCGAATGCGGCAAGCGTGGCTTCCAGCGGCGTCGACTCGTCGTCCTCGTGGGCCTGGTACAGATCGATCACGTCGGTCTGCAGCCGGCGCAGCGAATCCTCGACCGCCGCATTGATGTTGTCCGGGGTCAGCCCGGGGCGCTCGGCCCACTTGGCCACCTTGGTCGCCAGCACCACCCTGTCGCGCTTGCCGCTGCGCGCGAACCACTTGCCGATCAGCGTTTCCGATTCGCCGCCGGCATTGCCGGGCACCCACGCCGAATACACATCGGCGGTATCGACCAGGTTGAAGCCGGCATCGACGAAGGCATCGAGCAGTGCGAAGCTCGCCTTTTCATCGGCGCTCCAGCCGAACACGTTGCCGCCGAAGGCGAGCGGACGCACATGCAGGCCGGAACGGCCCAGTTCGCGGGTTGCCGTCATGGGCACGGACTCCTTGGGGGAAGTGTTCCAGAATAGAACGCGTTGTGTGACCGTGCTGCGGCGATGGCCACAAAACTGTGTTCCGCAACGCGCACGCCGCTAACGTTTTGTGAACACCTGGGGCGCTGCGGCTGCTAGTCTCGCCGCATCTTCCGCTGGAGTCGCTCCGATGATGCCTGCTTCGTCCCTGCGTGGTTGCCGCCTGCTGCTTGCTTCGGCCCTGCTAGCCGCCGTTCCCGCATTCGCCGCGCCGGCCACGGTGGCGCCGGCGACGATCCAGGTCTCACCGGCCATCGATGCGGCAGTGAAGGCGCCGACCCGCGACGCCAACAATGCCAAGCGCGACACCTATCGCCACCCCGCGCAAACGCTGTCGTTCTTCAAGATCACGCCTGAAAAGACCGTCATCGAGATCACCCCCGGCAACGGCTGGTACTCGGAAATCCTGGCGCCGCTGCTGCATGACAAGGGCCGCTATGTTGCCGCTGTGGTCGACCCGATGGCGGTGCCCGAGGGTCGCGGCCGTGACTATCAGCAGCGCAGCCGCGACAGCCTGGAAAAGAAGTACGCCGCTGCACCGGCGCAGTTCGGCAAGACCGCCGTGGTGGCCTACGATCCGGCCAAGCCGGTGTTCGGCCCCGCCAGTTCCGCCGATGTGGTGCTGACGTTCCGCAACGTGCACAACTGGCGCAAGGCCGGCCAGGCGCAGGGCATGTTCCAGGGCTTCTTCAACGTGCTCAAGCCGGGCGGTGTGCTGGGCGTGGTCGAGCATCGCGCCAAGGCCGACGTGGCCGACGACGATGACACCGGCTATGTCGGCCAGCAGCAGGTGATCGCGATGGCCGAGGCCGCCGGCTTCAGGCTGGATGCGCGCAGCGAGGTCAACGCCAATCCGCGTGACACCAAGGACCACCCGAACGGCGTGTGGACGCTGCCGCCGACCAACCAGCACGACAAGGCCGATGATGCGAAGTACCAGGCGATCGGCGAAAGCGACCGCATGACCCTGCGCTTCATCAAGCCGTAAGGGGGGGGCGGGCTGCGCCTGGTGAGCACGCAGCGCGGTGGTGGACGGAATGGGTAGCGGCCGGGCAATGCCCGACGCTGCCTTCAATGGAGTGTGCTGTTGAAGAAAGTGCTGTACTTCGCCTTCGCATTGATGGCGCTGCCGCGGTTGTACGACTTCGTGTTTCATGCGGGTCACGTGCATGACCTCGTGGCGGCGGCAGGTTTTGCGGTGCTGCTCGTGGGTTGCCTGTGGGACGAACGTGCGCGCAGGGCCTACCCACCGGTAGCGCGGCTGCGGTACCGCGCCAACGCTGCCGCTACGTGCGGCGTCGTGGTGGTGCTCGTTGCGCTGTTGATGGAAAGGAGGGTCTTCGGCTGAGTGGTGATCGCGGCGGCGATGCGGGAATGGGACAATGCTCAACCCGCCGACTGCCGTGCCCGCAATGCTGATCGCCTTCAACAAGCCCTTCAACGTGCTCTGCCAGTTCACCGACCGCAGCGTGCCGCCGCGGCCGACCCTGGCCGGTTTCGACCTGCCGCCGCGCGTGTACGCCGCCGGCCGCCTGGACCATGACAGCGAGGGCCTGCTGCTGCTGACCGACAACGGCACGCTGGCGCACAAGCTGACCGACCCCCGGCACAAGGCCGACAAGACCTACTGGGTGCAGGTGGAAGGCACGCCCGGTGAGGAGCAGTTGCAGCGGCTGCGCGACGGGGTGGAGCTGAATGACGGGCCGACCCTGCCAGCGAAGATCGAGCGCCTCGATCCGGCCCCCTCGTTGTGGTTGCGCGATCCGCCGGTACGTTTCCGCAAGACCGTGCCCGACAGTTGGCTGGCGATCACGATCCGCGAGGGCCGCAACCGGCAGGTGCGGCGGATGACCGCGGCGGTGAACCTGCCGACGCTGCGCCTGGTGCGCGTATCGATGGGCCCCTACCGGCTGGACGACCTGCAGCCGGGGCAGTGGCGGCAGATCGGTTGAAACAGAAAGGGCCGGATACCTCGCGGCATCCGGCCCTCTCGTAGCTGGTGGGGTCAGAGCCCTTCCTGCGGAAGGGACCTGACCCGGCAGACTCAGGCGTCGCTGCCGATATCGCTGTGCTCGTCCACCACGGTGTCGTTGCGGCGGTCACGCGCGTTGATGCGCTGCGCTTGCCCGTTCACCACATGGCCGTTGGCCGCCTTCTTCTTCTGCTGCTTGCGGTACAGCGCATAGCCGAGCAGGCCGACACCGACCGCTGCGGCGGCCACCGCCACTGCCGGGTTGCGGCGCACGAACTTGGTGGCGACCTTGCCGCCGGTCTTCACCGCGCCGATGGCGGCACCGGTCTTGATCCAGTCCGCATTGCGCAGGCTGCCACCGGCGCTCTTCAGGCCATCGCCGGCCGTGTGTGCCAGTTCCAGGGCGCGCTCCAGAGCGCGGTCGGTGATTACGGTCAGCTTGCTCATGCGGGGGGTCCTTTGCCTCGGGTCGAAGTCCAGTGTCGCGTGTTGCCCGTAAACGGTATGTCAGTCGGCGTCGCGCGTGGCGTGACTCTACCCCAGCCATTCAGGATCGGGCAGGGGTGGGGTCGGATCCCTTTCCATTGGGAAAGGGCTCTGACCCCACCCTTCAGGTTCCGCGCGGCTTGGCCCGATGCGTGGCCGTGGCCGTCCACGGGTCATCCGGCCACGGATGGCGCGGGTAACGGCCCTTCATTTCCTTTTTCACCTCGGCATAGGTGTTTTCCCAGAAATTGCGCAGGTCCTGGGTGACCTGCAACGGGCGGCCACCGGGGGAGAGCAGATGCAGGGTCAGCGGCACGCGGCCATCGGCAATGCGCGGCGTGTCGGCCAGGCCGAACAGTTCCTGCAGCTTCACCGCCAGCACCGGTGGCAGCGGATCGCCGCTCTCGCTGTCCAGCGCATAGGAGATCGGCCGCTCCAGTCCGGACGGCACGGTGATGCGGGTGGGTGCGTGGCGTTCGACCAGCTGCCGTTGTGACCATTCCAGCGGCGACTTCAGCGCTTCGCCGAAGCTGGCCTCGTCCAGCGCATCCAGGCGGCTCTTGCCGGCGAAGGCCGGCTGCAGCCACTGCGTGCGGTTGGCCAGCAGGGCCGCGTCGCTGCAATCGGGCAGCCCGAGCTCCGGCATCCAGCGCCGTAACGATTCGACCCGCGCCTGCCACTGGCGCAGGCCCTCGGTCCACGGCAATGCCTGCGGGCCGAGTTCGGCCACCGCATCGGTCAATGCCTGCGCGGCGTGCTGCGGATCGACCCGGCCGGCCGAGCGGCTGTCCAGCACGATCCGGTCGAAACGGGTCTCGCGCAGCGCCACCAGGGCGCGCCGCTCGCTGTTCCAGCGCACCACGTCTTCGGTGACGAAGCGTTCCGGCCATGCCTTGCGCAGCTGATCTTCGTCCACCGGCGCGGCGCGCAGCAGCAATGCATCGCGCGCCTCGAAGCGCAGTTCGCTGGCTACCAGCCACGGCTCGCCGCGCAGATCGCTCAGCTCGTGCAGGCGTGCGCTGCGGCCATTGGCCAGCAGGTAGCGCAGCGGATCGCTGGGATGCTGGAAACCGATCCGGTCGGGAAAGGCGTGCGCAAGCAGGTCTCCCAGTTCGTGCGCCTCGATGCTGGCCGGCGGCGTGGCCTCGCAGCGCAGGCGGCGACGCCACTGCTTGGCGGCGGCATCAATGGCGGCCAGCCCGCTGCGGTTGGCATCGCCCGGTGCGCGGCCATTGCGGAACGCGGCCAGTGCGCGCCAGCGGGCCGCCAGCGCGTCACCGCCCTGGCGCAGCGGGTCGCGCGCTTCCAGCAGGGCGGCCAGATCGGCGGCCAGCGCCTGCGCGCGGGCATCGGGCGCTGCCAGCAGCATCGCCGCCATGCGCGGGTGCGTACCCAGTGCCAGTACACGGCGCCCGAGTGCGGTGATCGCGCCCGAGCCCGACAGTGCACCCAAGCGTTGCAGCAGCTCGCGCGCCGCACCCATCGGGCCGGCCGGTGGCGGGTCGAGGAAGCGCAGGTCGCTGCTGCCCCACGCGGCCAGTTCCAGCGCCAGGCCGGCCAGCTCCACCTGGTCGATCTCGGCGCGGCGCTGCGGTTCCAGTCGCTGCGACTGTGGCCACAGCCGCCAGGCCACGCCTTCGGCGACGCGTCCCGCGCGGCCGGCACGCTGGTCGGCCGAGGCCTGGGCGATGGCCACCACGTCCAGCCGGGTGAAACCGCTGTTGGGGTCATAACGCGGTTCGCGGGCCTGGCCGCTGTCGATCACCACGCGCACGCCAGGCAGCGTCACCGATGATTCGGCCACGTTGGTGGCCAGCACCACGCGGCGGCGGCCGTCGCTGGCGGCCTGCAGCACGCGCGCCTGTTGTTCGACCGGCAGCTCGCCATGCAGCGCCAGCACCTCGACGTTGCCATCGAGCGACTCCTGCAGGCCGGCCTGCACGCGCGCGATCTCGCGCTGGCCGGGCAGGAACACCAGCAGGTCACCCGGGTGCTCGGCCAGTGCCTGCTGCACCGCGCGCCGGACCTGCAGTTCCAGGGCTTCGTCGCGGCGCGCCGGGAAATGGCCGATCGCCACCGGGTAGCTGCGGCCCTCGCTGCTCAGCCGCGGCGCATCGAGGAAGCGTGCCAGCCGCTCGCCGTCCAGCGTGGCCGACATCACCACCAGGCGCAGGTCGTCGCGCAGCTGCGCCTGCACGTCCAGCGCCAGCGCCAGGCCCAGATCCCCACTGAGATGGCGCTCGTGGAATTCGTCGAACAGGATCGCACCGACCTCTTCCAGCATCGGGTCGTCCTGCAGCATCCGGGTCAGGATGCCTTCGGTGACGACTTCAATGCGCGTGCGCGCCGAAACCTTGTTCTCGAAGCGGATGCGGTAGCCGACCGTGCCGCCGACCTCCTCACCCAGCTGCCGTGCCATGAACAGCGCGGCGCTGCGTGCGGCGACCCGGCGCGGCTCCAGCAGGATGATCTTGCGGCCCTGCAGCCACGGCGCATCCAGCAGCGCCAGCGGCACCTGGGTGGTCTTGCCGGCGCCGGGCGGGGCCTCCAGCACCAGCCGTGGCTGCACGGCCAGCTGGTGCTGGATCTGCGGCAGCAGCGGGGAAATCGGGAAGAGCGGGGCGTTCATGTGCAAAGGATAAGGGGCCACGGCGGGCGCAGGTACAATGCGCGGGCACTTTTCCCCCGCGATGACCATGCACCTGATCGATATCGGCGCCAACCTGACCCACGACTCCTTTGATCGCGACCGCGATGCCGTGCTGGACCGCGCGCGCCAGGCCGGCGTGGTGCAGATGGTGATCACCGGGGCCAGCCGCGAGCACTCGCCGCTGGCGGTGCAGCTGGCGCAGCAGCATCCGGGCTTCCTGTACGCCACCGCCGGCGTGCATCCGCACCACGCGGTGGAATACACCGAGGAATGCGATGCGGAAATGCGCGCGCTGCACACGCACCCGGAAGTGGTGGCGGTGGGCGAGTGCGGGCTGGACTACTTCCGTGATTTCTCGCCGCGCCCGGCCCAGCACCGCGCGTTCGAGCGCCAGCTGCAGCTGGCCGCGGACAACGGCAAGCCGCTGTTCCTGCACCAGCGCGATGCGCACGCCGATTTCATGGCGCAGATGAAGAACTTCGAAGGGCGGATCGGCCCGGCGGTGGTGCATTGCTTCACCGGCGAACGCGACGAGCTGTTCGATTACCTGGACCAGGACTGGTACATCGGCATCACCGGCTGGCTGTGCGACGAACGCCGTGGCGCGCACCTGCGCGAACTGGTGAAGAACATCCCGGCCAACCGCCTGATGATCGAGACCGACGCACCGTACCTGCTGCCGCGCACGCTGAAGCCGATGCCGAAGGATCGCCGCAACGAACCGATGTTCCTCTCGCACATCGTGGAAGAACTGGCGCGCGACCGTGGCGAGGACGTGGCCGTGACTGCGGCCAATGCCACTGCCGCCACGCGTGCGTTCTTCCGGCTGCCCGACGCGGGTTGATCTGTAGAGCCGAGGCCACGCTCGGCTCATCACTCGCAGCGCGAAAGGCGCAAGAAGCAGCCGAGCATGGGCTCGGCTCTACAGCGGTGGCCAGCAATCGCCTGTCCGTCAGAGCATTGTCAGCAGATCTTTCAGCCCTTCCCGATATGTCGGAAACCTCGGCTGCCAGCCCAGCGCGGCACGCGTGCCGCGACTGTCGATGCGCTTGCTGCTCTGGTAGAAGCGCCGCAGTGTCGGGCTCAGCGCCGGATCGTCCCACGCCACCGCCGGTGGCATCGCAAACCCGCCCAGCTGCGCGGCGAAGGCCAGCACATCCTGAGGCGGTGCCGGCTCGTCGTCGCAGGGCAGGTACAGGCCCTGGTGCGTCGGTCGCTGCATCGCCGCGATGACCACTGCCGCAAGATCCTCCACGTGCAGGCGATTGAACACCAGGCCCGGCCGGGTCACATGGCGGGCACGGCCCTGCGACAGTTGCAGCAACGCATTGCGCCCCGGCCCGTACAGGCCGGGCAGGCGCAGCACCGCCGAGGCGATGCCACGTTCATCTGCGAGCGCACGCCATTGTGCTTCGGCACGCAGGCGCTGCACGCCGGCGGCTTCAGTGGCATCGGCTGCGCTGCGCTCGTCAACCCAGCCGCCGGCGCGGTCGGCATACACCGACGTGGACGACAGATAGCCCACCCAGCGCAAGGCCGGGCTGGCGTGCAGCGCTGGCAGCAGCAGGCGCAGCGCCGGATCACCCTCGGCATCGGGCGGTACGCTGCACAGCACGGCCTCGGCCTGCGCGATCTGCTCGAGCAGGTCGGGCGCAGGCGAGGTGCCGGCCTGCAACCGGTACCGACGCAGACCATCGTCGGGCGACGCTGCCGGATCGCGCACTGTTCCGGCAACCTGCACGCCGCGTGCCTGCAGCTGCGCGGCCAGCACGCGTCCGCTCCAGCCCAGGCCGAGGATCAGCACCCGCGCCGGCAGCGCGCTCGCCTGCGCGGTGAGGCTCACGCGACGCGAAGCGCCTGGTAGGCCTGCAGGCTGCTGTAGGCCACCTGTAGCAGCAGGCCTTCCAGGTCGGCCTTGCGCGCGCGCGCCAGCATGTCGCCGACGATCTGCTCGGCTTCCACCTGCTGGCCCGCTTCCAGGTCGCGCAGCATCGATGCCTTCAGCGCCGATCCGGCCTGGGTCAGCGTGCCACGCGCGGTCTCCTGCGCGGCTTCGGGAATCGGTTCACCGGCCGCTTCGGCTACCGCCAGGCATTCGTCGTACAGGCCGCGCACGATGGCCTGGCCATCATCGGTGGCGACGATGGTGCCGATGTCCGCCCGCAGCAGGCAGGTGGCGGCGGCCAGTGCGGTCAGGAAGGTGTACTTGATCCATTGTTCCTGGCCGATGTGGTCGCTGGCCAGGTGGTCGAGCCCGGCCTGCGCGCAGGCGGCGGCGATGGCCTGGACGCGTGCGGAGACCGCACCGCCATCACGCTCGCCGAACGTCAGCCTGGCCGGCTTGCCCAGATGCAGCACCGCGCCATCGGGCGCCTTGGTGGCGCTGATGAAGCACAGGCCGCCGAGCACGGCGTCGCGGCCGAAGCGCGCGTCCAGTGCGTTGTAGTGATGCAGGCCGTTGAGGATCGGCAGCACGGTGGTACCTGCGCCGACCGCCGGGGCGATGGCGTCAATCGAGCTGTCCAGGTCGTAGGCCTTGCAGCTGAGGATGACCAGATCGAACGGCTTCTCTGCAGCCAATGCGGGCAGTGCATCAGCGGTGACATGCTGCACGGGGAAGCTGGCATCGCCGAGCGGGCTGCGGATGACCAGGCCGTCGCGATCCAGCTGGGCGGCACGCGTGGGGCGCACGAGGAAGGTCACGTCCACACCGGCCTGGGCCAGGCGACCACCGAAGTAACCGCCGGTACCGCCGGCGCCGAGGATCAGGATGCGCATTGCACGTTCACCGTTTTCTGGGGAATCAGGATTTCGATTGTGCCGGAGATCGCGGCCAACGGCGGTGCCCCTCGTGGTGGTTCGCGGAAGGCACGGATCAGTGGGGTTGGCCGGGTGCGGCCACCACGGAAAACAGATCAGGAGCGGAAGCGGGTGTAGAGCCGCGCTCAGGGCAGCTGTTCGCTGAAGCCTTCGGTGTATCCCAATAGAAGCGTGGTGCGGGAGGACAGCGTTGCAGCCAGGTGTGACCAGGTGTCGTGCGTTCCGGCAGCGTAGACGCGCTGCAGGTCCGCGACCAGAGCGTCCGCTTCCGCAGGCGACGGCGCGCTGTCACGCTGGAAGCCCAGCCACGATGCACCAAGCCCGAACAGGCGGTAGTCGTAGTGCTTCTGCAGGTGCCGGATCAGGGCGTGGTTCTGGAAGATGTTCCAGTCCGCGCTGAAGTAGCCGTTGGGCAGGGCGGCGATCAGCAGGTCGTCACGATCCACGGGCACCTGTTGCACGCAGACCACCTCGTCGACGATGAGGTCCGGTGCGGCATTGGCCGCGACCAATGCCTCGATGTCTGCGTCATTGCACATCAGCGTGCCCGCCAGCGCGCTCCATTCCAGCCGATCAGAGGAATGCTCGAGCTGCGCGACCACATGCGCCAGCAACCGCCCGCGTGCCGCCAACGCATCGTTGGGGGTTGCCGGGTCTTCGTCCTCGTAGAGCGCGATGCGCGCGTCGTCTGACGCGTGCATGCTGGTGTAGCGGCATTGGCCGGCATCATCGAGCGTGCACAGGTAGCGATACCGGGGATCAGCCGCGTGCTGTGAGGCCAGGTATTCCAGCACCTCATCCAGCGTGGGTGAATCGCCCAGCAACGCATGGCTGAAGGCATCGATGGGTCCGTCCGACACGGCTTTGTCCAGCGCGATGGAAGTGATCTTCATCGCCACAGCCTAGCCGCAATCCCGGACGAAAAGATCCGGGCGTCGGCTTGGCTCTACAGAGACCGCTTCAGCCACGCATGGCTTGGATCCATCGTGTCGACCAAGGTCGACACCTACCAGCAGCAGCGGAGAACGCCGTCCCGACAGATCGCAGGAGCCTGTCGAAGGCGGGGTGGGTCCGGTTGCGGGGGCATGAGCCGCATGGATGCGGCGACCGGGCTTACAAGGACGTACTTGCAGCGTCCCCCGCAACCGGACCCACCCCGCCAACCCAAGGAATGCCAGCTTTTGACGTTGCCGTTGAAGTTGATTCAGCGGGTGCAGGGCCGCAGGCCCTGCACGTAAAACTCAGCTGCGCATGCCCACGCCACGGCGCAGCAGCCACAGCGCCACCGCGGTCAGCATCACCACGAAACCGATCATCAGCGCATAGGCCACCCACAACGGCACATCGCTGCTGCCCAGCAGGCCATAGCGGAATGCGTTGACCATGTAGAAGATCGGGTTGGCATGGGTGGCGGCCTCGGCCCAGGTCGGCAGCAGCTTCACCGAATAGAACACGCCGCCCAGGTAGGTCAGCGGAGTCAGGATGAAGGTCGGCACGATCGCCACGTCGTCGAACTTCTTGGCGTACACCGCGTTGATGAAGCCGGCCAGCGAGAAGATCGTCGCACCCAGCAGTACCGTGCTCAGCGTCACCAGCGGATGCGGGATGCGCACCGGGGTGAAGAACATGGCGATGATCAGCACGATCACGCCCACCATCAGGCCGCGCAGCACCGCGCCGGCCACGTAGCCCCACAGGATCACCCAGTTCGGCATCGGGCTGACCAGCAGTTCTTCCACGTGGCGGCCGAACTTGGCGCCGAAGAACGAGGAGCTGATGTTGCCGTAGCTGTTCTGGATCACGCTCATCATCACCAGGCCCGGCACGATGAACTCCATGTAGCTGTACTCGCCCATGTTGCCCACCCGCGAGCCGATCAGGCGGCCGAAGATCAGGAAGTACAGGGTCATGGTGATCGCCGGCGGCACCAGGGTCTGGCCCCAGATGCGCATGATGCGGGCGACTTCACGGCGCACGATGGTCATCAGTGCGACGCGGTTGCGCTGGCCGTCGGTCAGCTCGGTGGTGCTCATGCGGAGGTCTCCAGGTTGCCGGTGAGGCGCACGAACAGCTCCTCCAGGCGATTGCTCTTGGTACGCATCGAACGCACGCGGATGCCGGATTCGTTCAGTGTGGCGAACACGCGGTTGAGATCCATCGCGCGCGGCATGTCGATGTCCAGCGTGTGCGGGTCCGGCGCGGTCAGCGTCGCGCCTTCGATGACCGGCAGCTGTGCCGGCAGGTCACCATCGATGTCCAGCAGGAAGCCCTCCACGTCCAGCTTGGCCAGCAGGGTGCGCATCGGCCCCTGTTCGACGATCTGGCCGTGGTTGATGATCGCCAGGTGGCGGCACAGGTACTCGGCTTCTTCCAGGTAATGCGTGGTGAGGATGATCGTGGTGCCGGCCGCGTTGATTTCCTTCAGCACCCGCCACATGTCGCGGCGGATCTCGATGTCCACGCCGGCGGTCGGCTCGTCCAGGATCAGCAGGCGCGGGCGGGTCATCATCGCGCGGGCGATCATCAGCCGGCGCTTCATGCCGCCGGACAGCGTGCGGCTCATCACCTGGGCCTTCTCCCACAGGTGCGCCCGCTTCAGTTCCTCTTCGGCGCGCTGCTCGGCTTCCTCGCGCGGCACGCCGTAGAAACCAGCGTAGTTCACCAGGATGTCGAAGGGCTTCTCGAACAGGTTGAAGTTGATCTCCTGCGGCACCAGCCCGATCAGGCGCATGGTGGCGCTGCGGTTACGCACCAGGTCGCTGCCGAACACCTCCACCTGGCCCTCGCTGAGGTTGACCAGGGAGCTGATGATGCCGATCAGGGTCGACTTGCCGGCGCCATTGGGGCCGAGCAGGGCGAAGAAGTCGCCCGGGGCCACTTCCAGGGAAATGCCCTTCAGGGCCTGGGTGCCGTTGTCGTAGGTCTTGCGCAGGTCGCGCACGCGCAGGGCGGGCGCCATATCGTTCTGGGATGCCAAGCTCGAAGCCTTCGCGCCCATGGGCTGGCGCTGGAGAGGGGGCGGGGAGCGGCTATTATAGAAGACCCCGAGGGCTTGCCCCGGCTACACACTGTCCCGAAAAGTCGTGCCTGTTCAATTCCCCCTCAAGCTGGTCGGCCGCCGCATGCTGGCCCCGACCGTCGGCCACTACCAGTTCGTGCGTGATGATGGACAGCCGCTGGATTTCCAGCCCGGCCAGTTCATCCAGGTCCATTTCAGCTACGCCGACGGCACCGAAACCAAGCGCAGCTACTCGCTGGCGACCATCCACGACCACGCGCTGGGCCCGGGCGAGGCGGTGGATATCGCAGTCAGTTTCGTGCCCGGCGGGGCCGCCACGGCCCTGTTCGAGGCACTGGAGCACGGCGGCCGGATCAACGCGTCCGGCCCGTATGGACGGTTCTGCCTGCACCCCGGTGACCACAATGGCCGCTACCTGCTGATCGCCACCGGTACGGGCGTCACCCCCTACCGCTCGATGCTGCCGCTGCTGGAAAAGGCCATGGCCGAACGCGGTGTGCAGATCGTGCTGCTGCAGGGCGCGCGCAGCCCGGGCGAGCTGCTGTACAGCGAAGATTTCTACAGCTTCGCCGAAAAGCACCCGAACTTCCGCTATGTTCCGTGCCTGTCGCGCGAACTTCCGGCCGATCCGCACCCGGACGTGCAGCAGGGCTACGTGCAGCAGGGGCTGGCCGGCTTCACCCCGGACCCGGCCACCGACATCGCCTACCTCTGCGGCAACCCGGACATGGTCGATGCCTGCGCCGAGCTGCTCAAGGCCGCCGGCCTGGGCAACCCGCAGATCCGCCGCGAAAAGTACGTCAGCAGCAAGTAGGCCTGGATAGTGCCGGCCGCTGGCCGGCAACCCCATGAACCGGAGGCGGCATCACGCCGCCCCCGGTCGCCTGCCTCAGTACGCGATCCAGGCGTCGCGCCAGGCAGAGCCGGTGCCCGGGCGGTAGGGTTCGGCATTGACGTTGCACCACGCGCCCTCCGGGAACGGGCGGCAGGCGTAGAGCTTGCCGTCGGTGCCCTTGACCACGGTTTCCCCCGGCGTGTAGCTGCCGATACCGTCCGGATACACGAAGTCATAGTCGCCCGGCGGCGGATCGACCGGATCCGGCAGCTGGGTATCGAGCTGGAAGCGATGGCCCGGCTTCAGGTAGACGCGGTTCTCGGTGGCCGAGGCGATGGGTGTGATGATGCCGTTCTTCAGTACGCCCACCCGGGCATGCTGGGCAGAAGCGTTGACCTTGCGGCCCAAGGCCAGCGGCCACTGCGTAGCGGATGTCTGCCCGGAGGCAAGGGTGATCTTCGGGCTTTCAAGGTCATTGCCGCTGGCGTTGAACACGCGCAGGGTGAGGGTGGTACCGGCGTCCAGTTCACCGCGCGCGGTGATGGCCCCTGCGTCCTCCCATTCCGGCGGGGGCAGGATGTCGCCGCCTTCAAAACGTACGTCGGCACAGGTGTAGAAGGCTTCGGCCGAATCCGAGCGTTGCCAGGTGTTGTAGATGATGTGCTGGCCACTGCGCTTGGGCAGCGGGCAGTCCAGTCGATAGATGCCATTGGCATCCTCGTCCACGTGGCCCAGCGAGCAGAACTGCTCCAGATCGTCCCAACGCAGCGGGCTACCCGGTTGCCATCCATCACGTGTCACATAGAAGACCCAGTCGCGGGTCTCGTGGGGTGCCGGTGCGAGGTACTCAAAGGTGTAGCGACCACGGGCATCGGCGCGGATCGGGCTGGTCGCCCAGTCCGTACGATTGAGATCCATGCCGCGATACTTGGCATTGCCGCCGCTGCACAGTTCGCCATCAGGCACTACCCGGCGATGGTCGCCATTCGCTTCGGCCTGGTTGATGCCGGCCCAATCGTAGAAGGGCTGTGCACCACCGATGGCTTTGGCTGCCGCACAGGCCGCATTGGTCGGATTCTCGGGGTTGGCCTGACGGCAGGCATAAATGCGGCTGATCGGCTTGGAAAGGGTGCCGTGGGCCTGGGCCTCCTGTGAGGCGAAGAGACCCGCGCACAGGGAGGCAGCAACTGCTGCAAGAAGGTGGGCTTGCATCGATGACGTCCTTTGATGTGTGGAAGGCCCGTCGAGTCTCCACGCAGCAAAGAGCGTTCTCCATTCAACAACTCCGAAAAAAGCGAGGCTGGGAACCCATCGACCTTTTCCATGCGATCTCCATCGCAAGGAACGTCATGCAGCAGGGGTGACACCGAAGTGCCACCCCCGTCATGTCAGTACGCGACCCAGGCATCACGCCAGGCAAAACCGGTGCCCGGACGATAGGCATCGGCATTGATGTTGCACCACGCGCCTTCCGGGAACGGGCGGCAGGCGTACAGTTTGCCGTCGGTGCCCTTCACCACGGTCTCGCCCGGCTTGTAGCTGCCGAGGCCTGCCGGATACACGAAGTCGAAATCGCCACCCGGCGGATCGACCGGATCGACCGGGCCCGGAATCTGGGTTTCCAGTTCAAAGCGGTTGCCCGGCTTCAGGTAGACGCGGTTCTCGGTGGCCGAAGCCACCGGCGTGATCACGCCGTTCTTCATCACACCGACGCGGGCGTGCTGGGCGCTGCTGTTGACCCTGCGGGCCAGCGTCAGCGGCCACTGGTTCGCAGCGGTCTGACCTGCAGCCAGGGTGATCTCCGGGCGTTCCAGATCGTTGCCCTGGGCGTTGAACACGCGCAGGGTCACGGTGGTGCCCACGTCCAACGCACCGCGGGCGGTGACCGGACCGGCATCCTGCCACTGTGGCGGCGGGATGACGCCACCGCCTCCCTCGAAGCGCACGTCCATGCAGCTGTAGAACGCTTCACCCGAATCCGAACGCTGCCAGGTGTTGTAGATGATGTGCTGGCCCGTGCGCTTGGGCAGCGGGCAGTCCAGCTTGTAGACCTTGCCTTCCGAAATCGGCACGTTGCCCAGCGTGCAGAACTCCTGCAGGTCGGCCCAGCGCAGCGGGCTGCCCGGCTGCCAGTCATCGCGGGTGACGTAGAACTTCCACTCGCGGGTGGCGTGCGGGGCCGGCGCCAGGAATTCGAAGGTGTAACGACCACGCGAATCGGCACGGATCGGTGAGGTCGGCCAGTCGCTGCGGTTCAGGTCGAGGCCCCGGAACTTGCTGTTGCCGCCGCTGCACAACTGGCCATCCGGGACGACCGCCTGGTGATTGCCATGTGCTGCGGCCTGGTTGACTCCGTTCCAGTCGTAGAACGGCTGTGCGCCGCCGATCGCCTTGGCTGCGGCGCAGGCGGCGTTGGTCGGGTTTTCGGGATTGCCCTGGTGGCACTGCTTCACGCGACTGAGCGGCTTGGACATGGTGCCGTGGGCGAAAGCGCTGCCGGACAGAGCCAGGCCAGCGATGGCGGACAGTGCGAGGACGGTCCGTTGGGACAGATGCATGCAGGAACTCCTTTGGGAGGGAAGACGTCCCGTGGAGTTTTCAGCGATGTCTGCGCGACCACCATCGGATGTGTACGAAAGCCGTGGTTGTGGCACCGCATCTGCAACCGAGCGCTCAGATCGCGGCGGCTGGTGGAGGCGGTGCCGCAGCACCGCCTCCACCTTGGGACTCAGTATGGCACCCACGCATCGCGCCAGGCCGCGCCCACGCCTGGACGGTACGCCTCGGCATTGACGTTGCACCACGCGCCTTCCGGGAACGGGCGGCAGGCATACAGCTTGCCGTCGCTGCTCTTCACCACGGTCTGGCCGGGCACATAGCTGCCGATGCCCGCGGGGTAGAGGTGGTCGAAATCGCCGCCCGGCGCCGGCGTGCCCGGGTCCGGCACCTTCGTGTCGAGCTGGAAGCGGTTGCCGCTCTTCAGGTACACGCGGTTGGCGGTGGCCGACGCGGTCGGCGTGATCACGCCATTGTCGAGCACGCCCACGCGCGCGTGCTGGGCGCTGTCATTGACCTTGCGCGCCAGCACCAGCGGCCACTGCGTGGCGCCCGTCTGGCCGCTGGCCAGGGTGGCGTCCACGCGCTCGACATCGTTGCCGTTGGCATTGAACACGCGCAGCGCCAGGGTGGTACCGACCGGCAGTTCGCCGCGTGCGGTTACCGGGCCGGCATCCTGCCATTGCGGTGCTGGCGCGGTGCCGCCACCCTGGAAGCGCACGTCCATGCAGGTATAGAACGCCTCGGTTGAATCCGAACGCTGCCACGTGTTGTAGATCACGTGTTGGCCCGTGCGCTGTGGCAGCGTGCACTGCAGCTTGTAGGTGCCATCGGCCGACAGCGGCGTGTTGCCCAGCGTGCAGAATTCCTGCAGGTCGGCCCAGCGCAGCGGGCTGCCGGGCTGCCAGCCCTCGCGTGTGACGAAGAAGCGCCAGTCACGCGTGGCATGTGGCGCGGTGGCCTTGAACACGAAGGTGAACCTGCCATTGGCATCGGGCTGGATCGGCGTGGCCTGCCAGTCGCTGCGGTCCACGTCCAGGCCGCGGAAGGTCGGGTTGTTGCCGCTGCACAGCTTGCCGTCGGGCACCACCGCCTGATGGTTGCCGTTGGCGTTGGCCTGGTTGATGCCGTTCCAGTCGTAGAACGCCTGTGAGCCGCCGATCGCCTTGGCGGCGGCACAGGCCGGGTTGGTCGGATTCTCGGGATTGCCCTGGAAGCAGGCATAGACGCGGCTGACCGGTGTGGTCATGGTGCCGTGGGCGGCCGCAGTGCCGGCCAGGCCCAATCCTGCGGCGGTGATCGCGGTGGCCAGCAGCAGCGGTGTGGATCGGAATGACATGGCGCATCCTTGTGGTCGTCGAAAGGGAACGGTGACCGCAGGAGCTGCGCTGCGCGGCGGACTTTCGGCGGCACCACGGCGAGTATCGAGTCGCGCTGCAGGCGACGGAACCATCGCAGTGCCGATCCGTGACTGCGCATGTGAAGCCCTTCCCGCAGGCTTCACGCAGGGCTGAACGGATGCGCTGGACGTCACGTGACCGGCGTGGCATCGATCACGTCATGGAGATCACGTCATGCAGGCCCGGTACGCACCCGATCGGCCTGGCACGAGAAACAGCCATGCGCTGCGTTGTGCAACTGGACGAACGCCACCGACGGGTCGGCAAACAGCGCATCCAGGTGGTCGGCCACCTCGGTGCCCGCACAGACCCGCGCACCGCACATCAACGCGGCGTGGTCATAGGCACGCATCGAAATCATCCGGCGCTGCACATACGGGGGCACCTCGCGCGGCGGCAGGACGCAACGGGTCACGCCGCGCTGCACGAAGATCGGGCCGGCGGCGCGGTACGGCGAATGCAGCGGCAGGTGGACGTGGGACAGCAGGAGCAGCTCGCTGCCAGGCGCGGGATCGCTCAGGCTGATCCGGCAGGGATGTCCGCCATTGGCGCCGGCCCAGCGACGCTGGATGCCGAGCGCGGCGAGCGCGCTGTCGCTCATCTCGAACAGGTGCAGGAACGGGCGGTGGTCGAGGCCACCGAGGTACCACGTGTGCATGCCGGTCTCCTTGTGTGTGCGCCGCATTCTGCGCGGGGCGTGCGGAGGCTGCTCGCCGTTTTCCGACCTCGCATTGCACGGGCCGGGGCAGCGGCCTCAGCCGGTGGCCGCAAGGCGCTAAGATGCGCGCGCACCCCTGCCGACGAGCGGCGAATGTCCCTGCATTTCCCTACCATCACCGTGCTTGGCTTCCTGCTCTGCATCGGCATCGCGATGGGATTCTCGCTGCTGCTGCTGGTGCTGCGAGGGCAGCCGGTGCTGCGACAATGGACGATCAGCCTGTGGCTGATGACGCTGGGCGTGACCCTGCTGGCCATGCGCCCGCATCTGCCGCTGGTCCCTGCGGTGCTGGCCGGCAACGCGGCGATGGCGGCCTGCGGCCTGATGATGCTGCGTGGCGTGGCCCTGCATCTGGAACGGCCGCTGCCGCTGTGGCGCCCGCTGCTGCTGGCGGCCACGTTCATGGCCTGCATCTTCGCGTTCCTGGTGATGTGGCCCGACCTGGGCATCCGCCTGCAGGTGTTCAGTGTGTTCGCGGTGCTGGTCAACGGCTGGATTGCCGTGCTGCTGCTGCGCTACGCGCCGCCGCAGCAGCGCACCAGTTGCCGGCTGGCCGCGGCGGTGTTCCTGGCCGAGGCCATGCTGTATGCGGTTCGGCTGTGGCTGCCGGTTGCGCCTGGCGCTGGCGAGGACATCATGCGCACCGGATCACCGATGTTCGCCACCTATCTGGCCGGCGTGATGCTGGAGCTGGCGCGCTGTTTTGCCATGGTGCTGCTGCTGGTCGAGCGCATGCTGGTCGATCTGCGCCGTGCCGCGCGTACGGATGGACTGACCGGCCTGCTCAACCGCAGCGCGGTGCTGGCCGATGGCCAGGCACGGTTGCAGCAGTTGCGCCGCCAGCGACGATCGTTGGTGCTGCTGCTGATCGACGTGGACCACTTCAAGCAGATCAATGACCGCTGGGGCCATCCGGCCGGCGACGAGGTGCTGCGCCACTTCGCCGGCGTACTGCAGCAGTGCCTGCGCGGACGCGACCACCTGCTGGGGCGCTACGGCGGCGAGGAGTTCGTGCTGGTGCTGGCAGGCAGCTCGCAAGGCGAAGCGATGGACCTGGCGGCGATGATCCGCGTGCACCTGCAGCAGTGGCCGGCGCCCCTGGCCCAGGGGCCGGTGGCCGTCACGGCCAGCGTCGGCCTGGCCGTGGATGCCGGGCAGGGCGGGCTGGGGCAGCTCCTGGCGGCCGCCGACGCCGCCCTCTACCGTGCCAAGTCCGAGGGACGCGACCGCCTGGTCTGTGCAGCACCGGAGGCGGTTTCGCCTTTGCCCATCGCCGCCGACGCCGTGCCCGTGTAAGTTGGGTCACATCTCCCGCGGCAGCCCGTCGTGGTCGGCAGGAACGTCCTCCAGGGGAAACGAACACGATGCAAAGACACCACCTCGCACTGGCCACCATGCTGGCCAGCCTGATGCTTGCCGGCTGCAGTCCATCACCCTCGGCCAACCCCGACGGTGGTGCCGATGCCCCCAACCGCCGCTACGGCACGCTGGCTTTCCAGCCCTGCACGCTGTCCAGCGAAGGCGCCAGCGCCAACGTCGCCGCCCAATGCACCACGCTGCAGGTGCCCGAAGACCGTGCCCGGCCCGATGGCCGCCGCATCGACCTGCGCATCGCCTGGTTGGAGTCGGGCGACAATGGCGCCAGTCAACCCGATCCGGTGTTCTTCCTTGCCGGCGGCCCCGGCCAGGCCGCCAGCGAAGTGGCGGTCGTCGTCGACACCGCATTGCGCCAGGTCCGCAAACAGCGCGACATCTTCCTGATCGACCAGCGCGGCACCGGCGGCTCCAATCCCCTGAGCTGCCTCGGCGCGGACGGCAAGCCGCTGCCCATCGACGAGGAGGCCGTTCCCAGCGAGGCCTTGCTGCGCGATTACGCCCAGCGCTGCGCCGCATCGCTGAAGGGGCGTGCCGACCCGCGCTTCTACACCACCCGCGAGGCAATCGCCGACCTGGACGCAGTACGCCAGGCGTTGGGCGTGGACCAGCTCAACCTGGTCGGCGGCTCCTACGGCACCCGGGTCGCCCAGCGCTATGCCGGCGCCTACCCGCAGCACACCCGCAGCATCGTCATCGACGGTGTGGTGCCCAATGAGCTGGTGGTCGGCGGCGATTTCGCCAACACTTTCGAGGACGCGATCACGCTGCAGGCGGCGCAGTGCCGCAAGAACACGGCGTGCAGCAAGCGCTTCCCCGTCGATACCACTGCCCAGCTGCGCAGCGTGATTGCAACCCTGCGCCGCGCACCGGTGACCGTCGACTATCGCGACCCGGGCACCAACGCGCCACGCCAGGACGTGCTGAGCCCGGACAGCGTGGTCGGCCTGGCGTTCGCCTTCTCCTATGTGCCGCAGTTCTCCTCGCTGCTGCCGCTGGTGCTGGATGAAGCCGCACAGGGACGCTATGCGCCGCTGGCGTCGCTGGCGCGCGGTGCGAACCGCAGCATGAATTTCCAGATCAACCACGGCATGCAGTGGTCGGTGATCTGCAGCGAGGATGCACCGCGCTACCGCGCACCGCCTGTGAACCCGGACCGCCTGTTCGGCAACGAAGTGGCCAGCGCGTTCTTCGCCGCCTGCCCGGTATGGCCGCGCCAGCCAGCGGCGCCGGCCAATGCCGAACCCCTGCGCAGCAAGGTACCCGCGCTGCTGTTGTCCGGTGAGCTGGATCCGGTCACCCCGCCGCGCTACGCCGAACAGGTCCTCAAGGGCCTGCCCAACGGCCGCGCGCTGGTTGCCCGCGGTCAGGGCCACGGCACCCTCGCCGCCGGCTGCATGCCGCGCCTGCTCGGCCAGTTCATCGACAAGACCGACGCCAAGGCGCTCGACGCCAGCTGCCTGGACACGCTGAGCTACGTGCCGGCGTTCACCTCGTTCAACGGATGGGAACCATGATCGTCGCCGACAACCTGCACAAGGCCTTCGACACCCGCAGCGGGCGCATCCAGGCGGTATCCAACGTCGGCTTCCGCGCCGAGGATGGCCGCATCACCGGCCTGCTTGGCCCGAACGGCGCCGGCAAGACCACCACCATGCGCATGCTCTACACGCTGATGACCCCCGACCAGGGCAGCATCACCGTCGACGGCATCGACGCCGCACGCGACCCGGTGGAAGTACGCCGCCACCTTGGCGTGCTGCCCGATGCGCGTGGCGTCTACAAGCGCTTGACCGCGCGCGAGAACATCGCCTACTTCGGTGAACTGCACGGCCTGTCCGCGCAGAAGATCCGCGAACGCATCGAGGTGCTGTCCCATGCACTGGACATGGCCGACATCCTCGACCGGCAGACTGACGGCTTCTCGCAGGGCCAGCGCACCAAGACCGCGATCGCGCGCGCGCTGGTGCACGACCCGCGCAACGTCATCCTCGATGAACCGACCAACGGCCTGGACGTGATGACCACCCGCGCACTGCGCCGTTTCCTGCTGGGCCTGCGCGAGGAGGGGCGCTGCGTGATCCTGTCCAGCCACATCATGCAGGAGGTGGGCGCGTTGTGTGACCACATCGTGATCATCGCCAAGGGCACGGTGATGGCCGCCGGCAGCGCAGACGATCTGCGTGCGCAGGCCGGCGAAGCCAACCTTGAAGACGCGTTCGTGAAACTGATCGGCAGCGAAGAGGGCCTGCACGCATGAGCATGATGTCGACCCTGATGACGGTGATGCGCAAGGAGCTGCGCGACCTGTCGCGTGACCGCCGCACGCTGCTGCTGACCCTGCTGTTCGGGCCGCTGCTGTACCCGGTGCTGCTGCTGGGCATGGGCAAGCTGGCCGAAAGCCGGGTGCGCACGCAGATCGAACAGCCGTTGCAGATTCCCACCATCGGTGCGGAGAACGCGCCCAACCTGGTCCGCTTCCTCGCTGCACAGGGCCTCAATGCTACCCCGGCACCGAAGGAGCTGGCAGAGGCGATCCGCAGCCAGGACATCGACGTGGCACTGCGCATCAGCGATGACTTCGGCAGCAACTGGGCCGACGGCAAGCCGGCACTGGTGGAGGTGATCAAGGACAGCACCCGTCGCGCCGCTGAAGTCCCCAGTGCGCGCCTGGAAGCTGCCCTGGCCACCTACAACGGCCAGGTGGGCGCGTTGCGGCTCATGTCGCGCGGCATTGATGCGCAGGTGGCACGCCCACTGGATGTGGCACGCCAGGATATGGCCAGTGCCGAAGCCAAGCGCGGCATGATCCTGTCGATGCTGCTGCCGGTACTGCTGACCCTGACCTCGTTCATCGGCGGTGCCTATCTGGTGATGGATGCCACCGCCGGTGAACGCGAGCGGCAGTCGCTGGAACCGTTGCTGGCCACGCCCGGCTCACGCAGCGCGATCGTCAGCGGCAAGATCGCCGCCGCCTGCGTGGTCGGTTTCGTGTCGCTGCTGTTGACCCTGGTCGCGTTCAAGGTGAGCGCGCAGATCGCGCCGGGCAATGTCGGTCGCCAGTTCAACATGAACATCGGTTCGATGCTGCAGATGCTGCTGGTGATGTTGCCGATGCTGCTGATCGGCACCTCGCTGCTGACCTTCCTGTCGGCCGCGGCCAAGAGCATGAAGGAAGCGCAGAGCCACATGACCTGGCTGATGCTGCTGCCGATGCTGCCCGGCTACGCACTGGTGGCCTATCCGCTGAAGAGCGAACTGTGGCAGTACGCGGTGCCGTTCCTGTCGCAGAACCAGATGCTGCTGAAGGTGATCCGTCACGAGTCCATCACCCCCGCGGTGTGGGCGATCTACCTCGGCGCCAGCCTCGGCCTGGCCGCCGTGCTGTGGTTCGCCGCCGTGCGCCGCTACCACAACGAGCGCCTGGCAATCTCGGGTTGACTGCAACCGGTAGCGCCAGGCCATGCCCGGCGGATGGGGAACGAGGCCCGGTCATTCCGGGCCTCGTTGTTCTCAGGTTCGCGTTGCCTGCCAAGCAGCGAAGCGCTGGGCGATCACCGGTGCCAGTCGGTCGAAGTTTTCCCAAGTATCGGCAACGTGGTACAGCGAAGGAAGATCGTCTGCCAGGAATTCGTTGTAGTCATCGGGATACAGGCAGTCATCCGCTTGGTAGTACTCCAGCGTGAATGCGTTCGCCTCATCGTTGATCATTTCGTCAAGGAACTTGCCATCACACACCAGCAGAAACTGACCGGGTGTCATAGCACGCCGGGTCAAGGATCTCAGCTCCTCCTGCATGTCGTCGGCCAGTTCTTCGCCTGCCATACCCCGCAGAAGGAGCCATGCCACGTACATGCCGATATGCGTTGCACCGGCCTCGGGCGGAAGCTCGGCAGGAAAATCACCGTCGGAATGCCAGCTGGCGTCGTCGTACTTCATTTGTTTTCCTTTTGAAATTGACAACCAGCTTAGGTCGCGAGGAATTGCGGCGGGAGTGTCAATTACGTCAGCCTTTGCCATACCGCGCGGGCGTCACCCCCATCTCGCGCTTGAACACGTTGATGAAGGAACTGGGTGTGTCGTAGCCCATCGACAGCGCAACGCTGATCACCGGCTCGCCCGCCAGCAGGCGTGGCAGCGACAGCAGCACGCGCAGGCGTTGCCGCCAGTGGCCCAGGGTCATGCCTGTTTCGGCCTGCCAACGGCGGGCGAGACTGCGGCTGGACAGGGCGCTGGCCGCTGCCCACGCCTCGACACTGCGCAGGTCGTCCGGCGATCGCGCCAGTGCCGCCGCGATCCGCCGCAACCGGCGATCCCGCGGCTGTGGCAGGGCAAGTGGCAAGGGAGTGCTGGCACGGATCTCATCGGCGATGACGCCGGCCAGGCGTGCCTGCGCGGCGTCCAGTGGCTGATGCGGCCAGCATAGTGCGCGCGTGATCGCCGCCTGCAACAGTGCATCGGGTTGGAAAATACGGGGCAGCTCGGGCAGATCCAGGCCGGCATCGGCGCGAATGTACAGGCTCCAGCCATCGAACCCGTCCGCGCCGACCAGTGCATGGGGCAGCAACGGCGGTATCCACGCAACGTGTCCTGCCGGAAGCAGCCACTGCAGACTCCCGGCTTCAATCCTCAGCAGACCCTGGTGGGCGCCCAGCAATTGACCGCGCAGGTGTTGATGGCGGGCAGTGCGCCGCCTTCCGGGCATGCGCAACCGGGCGGCCAGCACGATGGGACCGTCGTCGGCGTCCGCCAATGCCGGATCAATCAGGTCGGTCGGTGTCTGATCTGCCATATCCAATGGCAGTTATACGGCAGAAACGCCGATCTGCGCGCGCCACACTGAACGCCCATTCCGACACGAGCAGCCCCCATGCAGCCCCAGGACATCCTTCCCGACCACCAGAACGACGTGCAGGTAAACGGCCTCTCCGTGCGCAAGGGCAGCGTCGGCGCCTTCCTCGCCAGCGTCCGTGACTGGCAGGACCCCGCCAGCGATGACGCCACCCGCGCCACCGCCGAAGCCGACCTGCGTGCGCTGCTGCCGGGCCTGCATGCGCTCGGCCTGTTCCAGGTGCTGGCCGCGCGCGATCCGGCACTGCAGCACCTGATCGACAGCCTCTCGTGAAACGAATACGGCCCGGACATGCCGGGCCGTGTCGTCATTGCGGGGCGGAAACGACTTAATCCCCTCCGTCCCCTTTTTTGCGGTCAGCCGCCCGGTGCGAATACCAGCGTGCGGCGGGTGGTGACCGGCGCGCCGACCGGCTCGAAGCGCCAGCGCTTCACCGCGTTCAGCGCCTCGCGATCAAACACGCGCGACGGGGTTGCACGCAGCACGCGGGCGTTGGTCACCGAACCGTCCGTGCCGACCGTGATTTCCACCAGCACTTCGCCGGAGGTACCCGCACGCAGCGCCTCGGCCGGATAGCGCGGCGCCGGGGTGCTGACCGGGCGCAGGTTCGGTGCGGCAGCAGCGGCTGGTGCGGCCGCCTGGCGTGCGGCACTGGCCTGCTGGGCAGCAGCCTGCTGCTGCTTCTGCTCGGCCTCGCGACGGGCGGCGGCCTGGCGCTCGGCCTCCTGGCGCTCGCTGTCACGGCGCGTGGCCTCCTGCTGCGCGGCGATCTGCTTGGCGGCGTCGGCCTCCTTGGCGCGCTGCTCGGCCAGGCGCTGCTGTTCGGTCTGCTGCTTGCTGCGGTCCTCGGCGTCCTTCTTCGCCTTTTCGGCTTCGGCCTCGGTGCGCTTGGCGGCGTTCTGCACACCCTTGGCCAGGCCATCCTTCAGCCGCGGCAGTGCCGGCGCGGACGCATCCACCTTCTCGATCAGTGCCACCAACCGCTGCGCTTCGTCGAAATCCTCGCGGCCCAGGTGCTGTTCGGCAGCGATCAGGGTGTAGGGCAGCAGATCGGTCAGTGCGCTCTTCACCGACGCGTCGTCCGGCGTCTTGTCGCGCAGGGCCAGGTAGTACTCGATGGCGTTGTCGCCGGCCGGGGCGTACATGCGGTTCTCGCGCAGGGCCTGGCTGGCCGATTCACGCAGCTGCTCGGTGCCCATCGACTGCACCTTGGCGGCGACCACCGGTGCGGCCGGTGCAGCAGCGCTGGGTGCGGCGGCCGGGGCCGGTGCAGCGGTTTCTTCCTTGCCCGAGCAGGCGGCCAGCGCCAGTGCCAGGGCAACCGGCAGCCACCGGCGCGCGGCGGTGATCGTTGAGACGTGCGACATCCTGCTCCCCTCTAGAAGACGACGTGACGTAAATCATTGATACGCATGGCCGGGACCTGCGGTCCGGGCGCGGCAGGGTGACGTTTCCCGACGCCACCGCCGGCAACAGCGAGGATGCAATCTAGCATCCCGGCCACCGCCGCGTACAAGGGGCAGTGGCCGGGACGGGGCAACGGCGCCATGCCGCTGCCGGCAACGACATCAGTGGTCGTGCGGCTTGCTGTGGCTGCTGGACATCAGCCGGTCGGTCCAGGCGATGCCGATCGCCGACAGGATGAACACGCAATGGATGATGGTCTGCCACAGCACACCTTCGGCGGTGAAGGTCGAGCAGGTCTGCTCGCCGATGTTGGCGGCGGCCGACGCCATCCGCTCCGGCGGGCACAGCGGGATGCCGCCCAGCGCGCCACTGGCGATGAAGGTCTTGAGCAGATGGATCGAGGAGATGCCGATGATCGCCATCGCCAGCTTCACTTTCAGCACGCTGGCGTTGACATGGCTCAGCCATTCGGGCTGGTCCGGGTGGCCTTCCAGGCGCAGCCGCGAAACGAAGGTCTCGTAGCCACCGACGATCACCATTACCAGCAGGTTGGAGATCATCACCACATCGATCAGGCCCAGCACGATCAGCATGATCTGCTGTTCGCCCATCGTCACCGAATGCGAGATCAGGTGCCACAGTTCCTTGCCGAACAGGAACACATAGACGCACTGCGCCACGATCAAGCCCAGGTACAGCGGCAGCTGCAGCCAGCGTGAGGCGAAGATCAGGGTCGACATGGGGGAGATCGGCGGACGGTTTGCACTCATGCGGGGGATGCTGCGTTGCGGGGGAGTGGCGAGGTTACTGGCCCGTCATGACGGTGCCAACCCAACTCACGCACTAGACTTCAGGTTCCCTTCCGTACCCCGAGCCGCTGCCATGATCGACCTGTATTACTGGCCCACCCCGAACGGCCACAAAGTGACCCTGCTGCTGGAGGAAGCCGGCCTGGAGTACCGCATCCACCCGGTCAACATCGGCTCGGGTGAGCAGTTCAAGCCGGAATTCCTGGCCATCTCGCCCAACAACAAGATGCCGGCGATCGTCGACCACGCGCCGGCCGATGGCGGCGCACCGCAGAGCGTGTTCGAATCCGGCGCGATCCTGCTGTACCTGGCCGAGAAGACCGGCCGCTTCCTGCCCAGCGACGCGCGTGGCCGCGTGACCACCCTGGAATGGCTGTTCTGGCAGATGGCCGGGCTGGGCCCGATGAGTGGCCAGATGGGCCACTTCAACGTGTACGCACCGGAAAAGATCCCCTACGCGATCGAGCGCTACGACAACGAAGTGCGCCGCCTGCACGGGGTGATGGACAAGCGCTTGGCCCAGCATGCGTTCCTGGCCGGCGATGAGTACACCATCGCCGACATGGCCAGCTACCCGTGGATCGGCGCCTACGACAAGCTGCCGGTGGACTTCGCCGCGTTCCCGAACCTCAAGCGCTGGCACGAGGCCATCGCCGCGCGCCCGGCCACCCAGCGTGCCTACGCCCTGCGCCAGCAGGTGAACCCCAACGCCGGCAAGCCGCTCAGTGACGAGGAGCGCAAGCACCTGTTCGGCCAGCGCTGACCCCGGCAGGTGGCCCCAGAGGGTCGGATCCCTTTGCAGCGCAAAGGCCTCTGACCCTCCAGTGCGCCGCCATGGGCAGAAGGTCATGCTGCCTTCCCGCACGGGCTTGGTTAGGATGGGGGACGACCGCTCCGCGTCCGCCGCGCGGGCGGACCTGCCGTTTGCCGGGATCCTTCATGCGCCACCTGTTCGCTTCGCTCGCCCTCATGCTCGCCACCTCGACCGCCGCCCACGCCGAAAAGCTCACCCTGGAAGCCATCACCGGCCCGCTGCCGCTGTCCGGCCCGACCCTGATGAAGCCGAAGGTGGCACCGGACGGTTCGCAGGTCAGCTTCCTGCGCGGCAAGGACAGCGATCGCAACCAGCTGGACCTGTGGAGCTACGACATCGGCAGCGGCCAGACCCGGCTGCTGGTCGATTCCAAGGTCGTGCTCCCGGGCACCGAGACCCTCAGCGATGAGGAAAAGGCCCGCCGCGAGCGCCAGCGAATCGCCGCGATGACCGGCATCGTCGATTACCAGTGGTCGCCGGACGCGCAGCGCCTGCTGTTCCCGTTGGGCGGCGAACTCTACCTGTACGACCTCAAGCAGCAGGGTGCGGCGGCGGTGCGCCAGCTGACCCACGGCGAAGGCTTCGCCACCGACGCCAAGCTGTCGCCCAAGGGCGGCTTCGTCAGCTTCATCCGCGGCCGCAACCTGTGGGTGATCGACCTGGCCAGCGGCAGGCAGCTGCAGCTGACCCGCGACGGCAGCAGCACCATCGGCAATGGCGTGGCCGAATTCGTCGCCGACGAGGAAATGGATCGCCACACCGGCTACTGGTGGGCACCGGATGATTCGGCCATCGCTTTCGCGCGCATCGACGAAGCGCCGGTGCCCGTGCAGAAGCGCTACGAGGTCTACGCCGACCGCACCGATGTGATCGAACAGCGTTACCCGGCCGCTGGCGATGCCAACGTACGGGTGCAGCTGGGCGTGATCGCACCGGCCGCCGACGCGCAGCCGCGCTGGGTCGACCTGGGCAGGGAACAGGACATCTACCTGGCCCGCGTCGATTGGCGCGATCCGCAGCACCTGAGCTTCCAGCGCCAGTCGCGTGACCAGAAGCAGCTGGACCTGGTGGAAGTGGCACTCGACTCCAACCGCCAGCGCGTGCTCGCCCACGAGACCAGCCCGACCTGGGTGCCGCTGCACAACAGCCTGCGTTTCCTGGATGACGGCAGCGTGCTGTGGTCGTCCGAGCGCACCGGCTTCCAGCACCTGTACCGCCTCGACAGCAAGGGCAAGGCCACCGCGCTGACCCACGGCAACTGGCCGGTGGACGAGCTGCTGGCGGTCGATGAGAAGGCCGGCAAGGCCTACTTCCGCGCCGGCATCGAGAGCTCGCGCGAAAGCCAGATCTACGCGGTATCGCTGCAGGGCGGCCAGCCGCAGCGCCTGTCCAAGGCGCCGGGCATGCACAGCGCCAGCTTCGCCCGCAATGCCAGTGTCTACGTCGACAGCTGGTCCAACAGCACCACGCCCCCGCAGATCGAACTGTTCCGCGCCAATGGCGAGAAGATCGCCACCCTGGTCGAGAACGACCTGGCCGATCCCAAGCACCCGTATGCGCGCTACCGCGATGCGCAGCGCCCGGTCGAGTTCGGCACGTTGATGGCTGCCGACGGCAAGACCCCGTTGAACTACAGCCTGATCAAGCCGGCCGGCTTCGATCCGTCCAAGCGCTACCCGGTGGCGGTGTATGTCTATGGCGGACCGGCCAGCCAGACCGTCACCGACAGCTGGCCCGGCCGTGGCGACCACCTGTTCAACCAGTACCTGGCCCAGCAGGGCTACGTGGTGTTCTCGCTGGACAACCGCGGCACCCCGCGCCGCGGTCGCGACTTCGGTGGTGCTCTGTACGCGAAGCAGGGCACGGTGGAAGTGACCGACCAGCTGCGCGGCGTGGCGTGGCTGAAGCAGCAGCCGTGGGTGGACCCGGCGCGCATCGGCGTGCAGGGCTGGTCCAACGGCGGCTACATGACCCTGATGCTGCTGGCCAAGGCCTCGAACCAGTACGCCTGTGGCGTGGCCGGCGCGCCGGTCACCGATTGGGGCCTGTACGACAGCCATTACACCGAGCGCTACATGGATCTGCCGGCGCGCAACGATGCCGGTTATCGGGAAGCGCGCGTGCTGACCCACATCGACGGCCTGCGCTCGCCGCTGCTGCTGATCCACGGCATGGCCGACGACAACGTGCTGTTCACCAATTCGACCAGCCTGATGAGCGCACTGCAGAAGCGCGGCCAGCCGTTCGAACTGATGACCTACCCGGGTGCCAAGCATGGCCTGTCCGGCGCCGATGCCCTGCATCGTTACCGTGTAGCCGAAGCCTTCCTGGGGCGTTGCCTGAAACCCTGATCCACAGCCGGGAAGGAGCCCGCCGATGATCCTGCCACCGCCCATTCCCAGCCACTGCACCCGACCCGCCGGATGGTGGAGCCGGCACTGGCGCTGGGCGATGCCCCTGGCCGTCGTGCTGGTGCTGGGCGTGGCCGGCGGCATCGTTGCCTGGAGCGTTCTGCGCTGGAGCGAGGCGGCCCGCGAGAGCCCGCCGATGCGCGAGGCGCTGCGGCGCGCCGGCTGCAGTGTCGAGCTGGTGGAAGCGTTCGGTGAGCCACTGCGTACCGGATCGATGCCGCTGGGCAGCATGCAGACCGCGATCAACGGCCAGCGCGACGTCGGCCTGACCGTGGCCCTGGAGGGCTCCCGCGCGCACGGCCGGTTGTTCGTGCAGGGCAGCCGCCGCGATGACGTGTGGGATTACCCGGTGATGTATGTGCTGGGCGAGAACAAGCAGACCTTCGACCTGACCGCGCTGGATGACGATGAGGCCGCGCAGGAATGCGAACTGCAGGCCTGCCGCGAACGCGGCGAATGCCCGCTGGCCGCAGCGTTGTGACCTCCGGCCGATTGTCGTCATCGCGCTGAGCGCGTAGGGTGCGGGCAACCCTGTCCTGGAGTGCACCATGAAGCCGATCGCGCTGGCCGTTGCCCTGGCCCTGACCGCCGCCCCGCTGCTGTCCGCCCCGCCGGCGCTGGCCGCACCCACCGCCAAGGCCGCCACGCCGGCCAGCCCGGCCTGGGTGGCCCGCAGCAATGCACTGGCGCAGATCCTGCTCGATGCCCAGGGCCCGTTCCAGCCAGAGGAAACCGGCTTCTTCGGCGTGCCTGGCTATGACGACAAGGTGGCCGATCTCGGCCCCGACAACGACAAGCGCTACCGCGCGGCGATGGCCAAGGCGCGCGACGAACTGAAGGCGAAGCTGGCTACCGAGAAGGATCCCAACGTCCGCCAGGACCTGGAGATCATGATCCACGCCGCCAACCAGAACATCGAAGGCAGCGAGCTCAACGAGAAGTACCTGCTGCCGTGGACCGACGCACCGCAGACCGTGTTCAGCGGCCTCAACCTGCTGCTGTCCGACCAGGTACCAGCCGAGCGCCGCGCCAGGGCGATCGACCGCCTCAAGGCCTACGCCGGCCTGCAGCCGGGCACCACCGCCTTCACCACGCTGGCCCGCCAGCGCTACGAGGAACGGCTGAAGGACAGCAGCCTGCTGCAGCCGACGAAGATCGAAGTGCAGCAGTCGCTGGATAACGTCGAGACCTATATCAGCGGTATCGAGTCGCTGCTGAAGAAGTACCAGATCGCCGGTGCCGATGAAGCAATGAAGGCCCTGGCCGGGCAGATGAAGGACTACGCCAGCTGGACGCGCTCGACCGTGCTGCCGAAGGCGCGCGCCGACGCACGCCTGCCGGCGCCGCTGTACGCCTACCAGCTCAAGCAGGTCGGCATCGACATCGACCCGAAGCTGCTGATGCAGCGCGCGCAGCTGGAGTTCATGGAAACCCGTTCGGCGATGCAGCAGCTGGCCCCGCTGGTGGTGAAGGACAAGGGCCTGAAGGTGGCCGATCCGAGCGACCCGGTGGCGGTGATCCGCGCGCTGAAGGCCGACAAGATCGCCGACGACCAGCTGGAAGGCCACTACCGCAAGGTGATCGATGCGATCGATCCGCTGATCCGCGAGCACGCCATCGTCGATGTACCCAAGCGCGCCATGCAGATGCGCCTGGGTTCAGCGGCCGAGAGCGCGGCCAGCCCGGCTCCGCACTTCCTGCCGGCGCCGCTGGTCAACAACACCGGGCAGCAGGGCACCTTCGTGCTGCCGCTGGGCAACCCGGCGGCGGGCCCGGGCGCGCAGTACGACGATTTCAACTTCGGTTCGGCCGCCTGGACCCTGAGTGCGCATGAAGGTCGCCCCGGCCACGAGCTGCAGTTCACCGCGATGGTCGAGCGGGGCGTGTCGCTGGCGCGCACCATGTTCGCGTTCAATTCGGTGAATGTGGAAGGCTGGGCGCTGTATGCCGAAGCCGAGATGGTGCCGTACGAGCCGCTGGACGGGCAGATGATCGCCCTGCAGTTCCGCCTGCTGCGTGCCGCACGCGCCATGCTCGACCCGATGCTCAACCTGGGCCTGACCGATCGCGCCAACGGCGAACGCGTGCTGATGGAGCAGGTCGGCCTGTCCAAGGCGATGGCCACCCAGGAACTGGACCGCTACATGGTGCGCATGCCGGGTCAGGCGGGCAGCTACTTCTACGGTTACACCCGCATCCTGGAACTGCGCATGCAGACCGAGCTGGCACTGGGCGCGAAATTCGACCGCCTGGCGTTCAACAACTTCCTGCTCGACCAGGGCCTGCTGCCGCCGGACCAGCTGGCCGACGCGGTGAACAAGGTGTTCGTGCCGAAGTACAAGCGCTGAACGGCCCCGGTAGTGCCGGCCGCTGGCCGGCAGCCGCTGTTGGTAGATGCCGACCTTGGTCGGCGCTGTGGTTTCGTGCCAACCAAGGTTGGCACCCAGCAGAGCGATGCGTCGGTTGTTGCAGGGGTAGTGCCGGCGCTGGCCGGCATTGCCTTGGCCCCAGGAAGGAGTCCCGAGGTTGCCGGCCAGCGGCCGGCACTACCGGCGCTGACCCGAACGGGTCAGCGTTGCGGTTGCGGGGTAATCACCTGTGTCGGCAATCGCGCCGGCGGTGCCGGGTTCGGCACCCAGATCGCCACGCCGGCGGCGCGCTTCTGCGTGGTCGGAATGCCGATGCCAACGCCGCCACCCACGTGCGAGCCGAAGGTGCCGGCGCCCACCGACATGCCCACCGGCGAGCCACTACTGCCCACACCCATCAACACCACGCCGTTGGCGCCCAGCGCGGCGGCTTCGCGCTTCAGGCGGGCCACGGCGGCGTCAGTCTGGCCCTGGGTGCCGAAGCCGACCGCCGAGGCGGATTCCAGCTGGGCAATCTCCTGCGAGCCGGCCGGTGGCGTCGAATAGATCTGCACCAGTGCCGGATCGATCGGTGCCCGGGCGCGGCCCAGCATCACCTTGGACGTACTGGCGCAGCCGGCGCTGACCAGCAGGATGGCCGCCACCGCGGCCCAACGGATATTCATGGCACGACCCCTGTAGGACTGGTTGCGATCATCGGCGGGCCACTCTGAATCGGCGCCAACACCCGCCCGTGGGCAGGCAGCGCAGACGCTAGCACGGTGCCGGTGACAGCCCTGCCAACGGCAGTAGGCGGCGGCCCCGGGAACGATTATGGTGGGGCCAGGAACCAACTGCAGGAGGGCGGCATGGGTGTGATCAGTCTGTTGTGGGGTGTGCTGGCGCTGCTGTGGATGATCCTGGCGCTGATTCCGCTGCTGGGCTGGGGCAACTGGTTCCTGATCCCGTTTGCCGCCGTTGGCGCGGTGATCGCCGCGCTGGGCATCCTGTTCACCCACCCCAGCAAGCGCGGCCGGGCCTGGGCCGGGCTGGTGCTGAACGGCATCGTGGTGGTGGTCGGCATCCTGCGCCTGGGCCTGGGCGGCGGCGTGATCTGAACCTGCCGGCGGGTGCGACCGGGCGTCGCAGGCGCACAGCCGGTGGCCGGGCAGGGGCGTACAATGAATGACTGCGCGAGCCCCCCGCGTGCCTGTGAATCCGCGCCCGGCGCGGCTGCCCGATGATCATCCGACCCCGTCCCCACGGCTGGCAACTGCTGTACATCCTGCGCGGCTCGATCGTTCCGGCGATCGCACCGAAGGTGCTGGCCATCCTGATCCTGTCCATCGCCGTGGCGGCAGTGGTGGAGCTGGCGCCGCCGACCGGCATCGAGCGCTTCTCGGTGACCCCGTTCACCCTGCTTGGCCTGGTCCTGTCGATCTTCCTCAGCTTCCGCAACAGCGCCTGCTACGACCGCTGGTGGGAAGGTCGCAAGCTGTGGGGCCAACTGGTCTACGAATCGCGCTCGCTGGCCCGCCAGGTGCACCTGCTGCTGCCTGGCGACGCGGGCCGCCGCCGCCGCATCGCCTACCTCACCACCGCCTTTGCCCATGCCCTGGCGGCGCGCCTGCGCGGGCGCGTGGTGGCGCTGGCGGCAGTGCCATGGCTGGACAAGCCGCAGCGCGAGCAGCTGGGCCAGCGCGAGAACGTCCCCGACGCACTGCTGGCGATGATTGCCGCCGAACTGGCCCAGTCGCTGCGCAGCGGCGAACTGGACCCGATCCTCTATACCCAGCTGGAACAGCGCCTGCATGCGATGTCATCGATCCAGGCCGGCTGCGAGCGCATCCTGACCACCCCGTTGCCGTTTGCCTACACCCTGCTGCTGCACCGCTGCGCGTGGATGTTCTGCGTGCTGCTGCCGTTCGGCCTGGCCAGCTCGCTGGGCTGGGGCACGCCGGTGTTGTCGGCGGTGCTGGCCTACGCCTTCTTCGGCCTGGACCAGCTGGGCGAGGAAATGGAAGACCCGTTCGGCCTGGAGCCGAACGACCTGCCGCTGGACGCGCTGGTGCGCACCATCGAAATCGACCAGCTCGACGCGCTCGGCGAACGCCCCTTGCCCGAACCCCTGCTGCCGCAGGGCTACCTGTTGCAATAGCCACTCCTCGGAGCCTGCCATGTCCCATCCGCTTTACCGCCCGCGCCGCATGCGCCACGACGAGTTCTCGCGTCGCCTGATGCGCGAGAACACGCTGACCACCGATGACCTGATCTACCCGGTGTTCGTGCACGAACGGGCGGGCCGCACCGCAGTGCCATCGATGCCGGGCGTGGAGCGGCTGTCGATCGAGGAACTGCTGAAGGTGGCCGAAGAGGCGCTGGAGCTGGGCATTCCGGTGATCGACCTGTTCCCGGTGATCGACCCGTCGCTGAAGTCGCTGGACGCATCGGCGGCGTGGTCCGAAGACGGCCTGGCGCAGCGCGCGATCCGTGCGCTGAAGTCGCGCTTCCCGGAGCTGGGGGTGATGACCGACGTGGCGCTGGATCCGTACACCACCCACGGCCAGGACGGCATCATCGACGACAAGGGCTATGTGCTGAACGACATCACCGTCGACGCACTGGTCAAGCAGTCGGTGTCGCATGCCGAGGCCGGTGTCGACATCGTCTCGCCGTCGGACATGATGGACGGCCGCATCGGCGCGATCCGCCGTGCGCTGGATGCCGACAGCCACATCAACGTTCGTATCATGGCGTACTCGGCCAAGTACGCCTCGGCGTTCTACGGCCCGTTCCGTGATGCGGTGGGCAGCGCCGCCAGCCTCGGCAAGGCCGACAAGAAGACCTACCAGATGGACCCGGCCAACGGCGACGAGGCCCTGCGCGAGATCGCGCTGGACCTGGAAGAGGGCGCCGACATGGTGATGGTCAAGCCGGGCATGCCTTACCTGGACCTGGTGCGCCGGGTGAAGGAAAAATTCGGCGTGCCGACCTTCGCCTATCAGGTCAGTGGCGAGTACGCGATGATGAAGGCCGCCTTCGCCAATGGCTGGCTGGACGAGCGCGCCTGCGTGCTGGAGTCGCTGCTGGGCTTCAAGCGGGCCGGTGCCGACGGCGTGTTGACCTATTTCGCGCCGCAGGTGGCGCGATGGCTGCGCGAGCGCTGACAATAGCGCCACGATAGACGGAGGAGTGCGCGATGGGACCCGAACTGGGATGGATGCAATGGCTGATCTGGGGCACCGGCACGCTGGTGTTCGGCGCCATCATCGTCGGTGTCTTCATCGCCGCCTGGCGGGCCGGCAAGCGCCCGCCGGAGCAGCTCTCCGCTGCCCGCCACGTCGCCCGTGAGCAGGCCCTGCCGGACAGCGTGCAGGCCGAGCTGGCCGCGCTGAACCAGCGCAAGGACAACGGCCAGTTGAGCGAGGTCGAGTACGAGCAGCAGCGTGCGAAGGTGTTGGCGCGCTGACGGGCAATGCCCGGGGTCGGATCCCTTTCCGCAGGAAAGGGCTCTGACCCCTTCGCGGGCGCCATCCACGCATGGCGTGGATCTACCGCACGCACCCGGCCACGGCCGCCAGCTTCGGCACTGCCAACCGGTACACATCCACGCCACCGGCACGCGGCGCCTTCGCTGCACTGCTGGCCACCATCATCTCGGCTGGCTTGGCGTTGTCGATCACCGGCGCGCCGGTCCAGCCCCCGGGGCGGTTGAACGACAGGCCCAGTGGCTGCAGCGCCGCGCCGCTCCAGGCGCAGCCGCTGCTCCACACCTGCGCGGTCGCGCTGCTGCCACGGCTGAACACCACCGCGCCGTCGTTGCCCAGCCAGTCACCGTCGGTCTCGTCGTCCGCACTGTTCAACGCGGTCAGTGCGCGGGCCGGGCCACGTGCGCCCTGCGCGTCCAGCGTCGCTACGAACAGGTCCCAGCCGGTGCCACGTCCCTGCTGGCGGGCAAACAGCAGCCGCTGGCCATCGGCGCTCAGGGCCGGCCCGCGCTCTGCCTGGCGCCCGGCATCGCCCACCAACGCCTGCGCGCTGCCCACCTGGCCATCGCGCGCCAGCGCGGCCCGGTACAGCGCCAGCCGGCCTTCGCGCCCGGCCGCGAACAGCAGCCAGCGCCCATCGCGGCTGAAGTACGGATCGACCACCTCGCCGGCCACGCCCACCGGCAGGGGCTGCGCCTGTTGCCAGCGGCCGTCGGCCACGCGCGCCTGCCACAGGCCCCAGCCAGCCTCGCCGCGGCGGGCGAAAACGATGCGCTGGCCATCGGCGCTGATCGTGGCGCGGCCCTCGTCGGCGCGGGTGGAGACCACGCCCATGCCTTCGATGCCGTACTCGTTCAACGCCATCGCCACGGGGGCAGAGAGTAGACTGGCGGCGAGCACCAGCAGGGGCGGGGTGATGCGCATCATCCAGGTCCGTGCACGAAAGAGCATCAGTCTAGCCAGCTTGAGGATTCCATGACCGACCGTTACGCCGTCTTCGGACACCCCGTTGCCCACTCGAAGTCGCCGCAGATCCATGCGACGTTCGGTCGCCAGGAAGGCATCGCCATCGACTACCGCGCGATCGACCTGGCCCCGGAGGCGTTCCTGGCCGGCCTGGAAGCCTTCGCCACCGAGGGCGGTGTCGGCGCCAACGTCACCCTGCCGCACAAGGAGGCCGCGTTCTCGGTGTGCACCACGCTGACCGCCCGGGCACGCCGCGCCGGCTCGGTCAATACGCTGCTGCGCAAGGGCGACCGCTGGCACGGCGACACCACCGATGGCATCGGCCTGGTGCGCGACCTGACCGACCGCCACAGCCTGGACCTGCGTGGCCGTCGCGTGCTGCTGATCGGCGCCGGTGGTTCGGCGCGCAGCGTCGCCCCGGCGCTGCTCGATGCCGGCATCACCGAACTGGTGGTGGTCAACCGCACGCCGGAGCGCGCCGATGAACTGATCGACGCGATGGGCGAGCCGGGCCGCGCGATCAGCCGCTACTGGGAAGACCTTCGCGAGCTGGGCGACTTCGAACTGATCGTCAATGCCACCTCGGCCGGCCGCGACCGTGACGTCGAGTTCAAGCTGCCGCTGTCGCTGGTCAACTCGATGACCACCGCGGTCGACCTCAATTACGGCGAAGCCGCCATCGCCTTCCTGGCCTGGGCGCGCGCCGCGGAGTGCCGCAATACGGTCGATGGCCTGGGCATGCTGGTCGAGCAGGCGGCCGAGAGCTTCCTGCAGTGGCATGGGGTGCGCCCGCAGACCGACCCGGTCTACCAGTCGCTGCGCCAGGGCTCGGCCGTGCTGGCCGGCGAGGACTGAGCGATGGACAACGCAACCCTGCTGATCACGGTGCTGAGCATGGTGGGCGTGCGCCTTCCGGTGCTGATCGCGCTGTGCGTCGGCCTGGTCTGGGTGGTCGGTGCACCACGCGATGCCACCCGCACCGGCGCGCTGGTCGGCCTGCTGCTGTTGCTGCTGGCCAGCCTGGGCGGCATGGCGGCGGGCATCCTGCCGATGTGGATGGTGCGCAGCGGTGATTTCAGCGCCGTGTCGAGCCTGAGCGCCATCCTGGGCGTGCTGCACTTCGCGCTGGCGTTGATCGAGGCGCTGGGCGTGGTGCTGCTGGTGTGGGCGCTGGTGCGCCTGCTGCGCGCCCGTCCCGCCGCGGCCGCCTGAGTGCTGGCGCCGGGCCATGCCCGGCGTATTTCGCCCTTGCGCGGCGCGGGCTTCGGACCGTGCGCGCCGGTGGGCGTCGTCGCTGGCTCGTTCAGGGTGCCGGCAACGGTGAACACGGCCGGCCATGCGACAATGACCGGCCTGATCCAGCCACGGTAGTTCCCGGCGTGACCGAAACTGTCGCTGCCCCGCGCACGCTCGATGACACCTTGAAGGACGCGATCCGCAAGGCGTACACGACGCTGCAGGCCAACACCCCCGGCTTCTCCACCCGCCGCTCGCAGAGCCAGATGATCGGCGTGGTGTCGCGCGCGCTATCGAAGAGCGGTGGCGTCGGCGTGGTCGAGGCGCCCACCGGCGTTGGCAAGAGCCTGGGTTACCTCACCGCGGGCGTACCGATTGCGCTGGCCACCAAGAAAAAGCTGGTGATCAGCACCGGCACCGTGGCGCTGCAGTCGCAGCTGGTCGAGCGCGATATCCCCAACTTCCTCAAGGCCACCGGCCTGGAAGCGACCGTGGCGCTGGCCAAGGGCCGTACCCGCTACCTGTGCACGCGCAATGCTGCCGAGGCGCAGGGCGAGGGCTCGCAGGGCGGCATGTTCGAGGATGACGCGCCGCTGTTCGACCGGCCGCTCGCGCCGATCGAGATGGACATCGCCAAGCGCCTGACCGACGCCTTTACCGGCGGCAGCTGGGACGGCGATATCGACAACGCACCGGAGACGATCAGCCCCGGCCTGCGCAGCCGCATCACCACGCCGGCCTCGGGTTGCGCAGGGCGCCGTTGTGCGTACTCGGCACAGTGCGCGGTACTGCGTTCGCGCAATACCGTGCGCGATGCGCAGATCGTGGTCACCAACCATGCGCTGCTGCTGTCGGCGCTGTCGATCGGCGACAGTGACAACGGCCAACCGCTGATTGCGGCGCCGTCGGACATGCTGCTGGTGCTGGACGAAGGCCATCACATCGGCAACGTGGCCATCGACCAGGGCGCGGCCAGCCTGGCCCTGGACGAGATGGCCAAGCGCACCGGCCGCCTGCAGATCCTGATCGCCGGTGCGTACCGCGCGGTCGACAAGGACCGCCTCGGCAACCTGCTGCCGAACGAAGCAATCGACATTGCCAGCAACGTGGCCAAGCAGCTGCGTGCGTTCCGTGACCACATCGAGCGGGTGTGGATGCCGGCGCCGGCCGACGAGGAACCGATGTGGCGCGCCGCCAATGGGCGCCTGCCCGAGGCCTGGCGCGAGCCGATCGAAGCCTTGGCCGACGACACCCGCAGCCTCTACAACTGGGCGCATGCGGCCACCGCACAGGTGGCCAAGGGCAAGCCGGACGATGCCGCGCGCGAGCGCCTGCAGCGCAACCTCGGCATGGCGCTGGAAATGATCGAGCAGCAGTACAACCTGTGGCAGGCCTGGCGCCGCGAGGACAAGGACGGCGCGCCGCCGATGGCGCGCTGGGTCACTGCCACCCGCGACGGCGACCTGGTGCTGCACGGCTCGCCGGTATCGGCCGCGCACGTGCTGCGCAAGCTGCTGTGGGATGAAGTGGATTCGGTGGTGATGACCTCGGCGACGCTGACCGGCGGTGGCGATTTCCAGTCGCTGGCCATCGACAACGGCATTCCCGAAGAGGCCGAGATGGTCTCGCTGTCCTCGCCGTTCGACCTGCCCAACCAGGCCGAGCTGGTCGTGCCGAAGTTCCCGGTCACCCCGGACGACCGCGAAGGCCATTCCCGCGAGGTGGCGCGCTACCTCGACACGGAGCTGGACTGGGCCAAGGGCTCGATGGTGCTGTTCACCTCGCGCTGGAAGATGGAGAAGGTGGCCGGCCTGATGTCGGCCGCGCGCCGCAAGCAGGTGCTGGTACAGGGTGAGATGTCCAAGACCCGGCTGATCGACGAGCACCTGCGCCGCGTGGCGGCCGGCGAGGGCTCGGTGCTGTTCGGCCTGAATTCGTTCGGCGAAGGCCTCGACCTGCCCGGCGAGGCCTGCACCACGGTGGTGATCACCCAGGTGCCGTTTGCCGTGCCGACCGACCCGCAGACCGCCACCCTCAGCGAATGGTTCGAAGGGCGCGGGCTCAACGCCTTCAACCTGATCGCGATTCCGCACGCGCTGCGCACGCTGACCCAGTTCGCCGGCCGCCTGATCCGCACCTCCACCGACACCGGGCGCGTGGTCATCCTCGATTCGCGGCTGCTGACCCGCCGCTACGGCAAGCGCATCATCGACGCGCTGCCCCCGTTCAAGCGCGTGATCGGCTGAAAAAAAGGGGACGGAGGGGATTAAGTCGTTTGCGGCACAAGCGACCTCATCCCTTCCGCCTCCGGTGGCTACCGGCGCAGCGGCAGCCACGTTCCTCCGCTGACGCTGCGTCACAGCCATTCCATCATCAGCGCGTCGAGCGAGAAGAAGCGCAGGTTGACCAGGAACCCGGCGAGCAGCGCGAATCCGCGCAGGGCATCGATGAGGCGCTGGCGCGGCGGGCGTTGGGTCATGCCGGGCCGGGCAACGGATGGGCGCACCGGGATTGCGGTTTCAGAATTGCCTGATTGCCGGGTGTGGGGGAATCGGATAGAAGATGCACGGATTCGAATGCGCTCCGCCGATGGCGGAATCGTGAATTTCTGGTAGCCACTCTTTCCAGGGAACGGGCATGGACAATGATCAGCGTCATCTACTTCAGCGGAATGAAGTGTCACCAGGCAAGTGGGGATTCACGCCATGAATGAGCGTCCTGTTCCGGAAGCGGCCCTGGAAGATGAGAACTCAGTTGAAATGCTCCGGGTGTGGATTGCTGCAAAAAAGCTCCATTGCTCGATGAAGGTTGGAATGTACAAAGAGACCTCCAAGATCCCGGAGGAGATGGCATGGGGAGTGATACTGGCAGATGTTGCGCGCCATCTTTCGAAAGCGCTTGAGTCGGGTTATGGCGTGGATGCGCGGATTGCTCTGAGTGCAATCAGGGAAAGGTTCAATGATGAACTCAATGAGCCGACCGCGCGCGTAGATGGAGGTTTCATGACAAGGAACTGACTGCGGGAAGGCTCCCACGTCATGCAAGGAAGCCCGCTCACCGAGTGGGCTTCTTGTTACCAGCGCGAGCTGGTCCTGTCGGTGGGGTGTGGGCGGGTCAGGTCGTCCGATCTGCGCAGTCCGGTGAGGATGGCAGCAATGCGAATCGACATGCCACCAACCTGCCTTGCAGGGATGGCCCGCCAAAGGGCTCTGACACCACTTGGCATCACCCGGCGGGAAGTAACGTTCCAACCACGACGATCAGATATGAGAAGGATCAGGTGATATGGCTGCAGGCTCATCGAAAGATTTCTGCAGCGAACCCTGTCTGATGCGCAGCCGCCTGAAAGTCCTATTGTTGCTGAAGGCTGGGCTGGGATTGCCTTCGAAAGAAATCGCTATGAGTACTTCGCTCCTGAAGACGTTTGGATTGCGTGGTTGGATGTACACGTGAGCCGCCCATCATCCTCGAAACAGATCGAGATTGTTTCATTCGAGGATGTTGAAGCGGACAGGGACGGATTCTTCACCGTGCCCAGCCTTTGTTCGTTGCATGGATTCCTTGCGGAGGATGCGCGCTTCCTTGCTGACCACTATGTACTGTCCCGCTCGGGTGAGTGGATGGTTCGTCTCGATCAGGATGTGAATCTCTTCGCGGCCAAGGTGGATTTTGTTTCGGAAGTGCTGGCGCGTTTGGGCGGCCTGACTGATGTGATGGCACGAATGATCGAAGACTTTGATCCGGGAACGGGGGATCCTGTGGGCTTGAATGGATTTCTCCTTGAGGTTACCAAGGGGCTGCGAAGCTAGCCTCGCGACCGCATCCGGATCACCTGCAACGCGCAGTGGACCGCTGTTCCAAACGCCACGACCTACGAGCTGCTGCGGGATGGCAACAACATCGCGTACACCGGTCCGGAAACCCGCGTGACCGCTGCCAACACCAACTACTGCGCCACCACGTACCAGGTGCGCGCGTGCAATGCGGGTGGATGCTCGCCGTGGTCCACCCCTCCGATGACCCAGGTACTGGAGATCCGGGATGGCGTCTGAACACTTCTTCCGTCCTGCGGCAGCCATCTGCGCATGGATCTGTGGCGTTGTGCTGCTGGGGCTTCTCGGGGCAGGGTCTGCCGCGGCCCAGACGGTCACCTACATCCATACCGATGCCCTGGGCTCGGTGGTGGCCGAGACCGATGCCAACGGCAACGTGATCAAGCGCTATGACTACGAGCCTGGGGCACAGATCGGAGAAGATGGCGTTTCTAGCCGCCAAACAAACAGTTCCGGCGGTCAAAGTATCGACATCCCTGCAAACGATGAAAAGCCACATGAAACCCTACACTACGATTGAGCAGCTCTCCGACGGCGTACGCTACCTGCCGCTGCAATTGAAGGGCGTGCATCTGGATACGCTGGCGGCTCTGGTCCAAGGGCGTCGCCTCCTTGAATGTAGAGTTCCCCGGATGCAGGCAGCCAGATCAGCTTCGCAGGTGATCTTGAGGTTTGACCAGGGTACGTCTCTTGAACTGACATCTTCCAGCACGGTTGCTCAAGGCTGGGAAGAGTTTGGAACAATAAATGTGGAAGTTGCGTCCGGGGCAGCGGTTGGACTGGAGTGCGAATGGCACAGTCTTGAGTTGTCGGAAGGTCGCGAGGTTGTCCAGGTCGAGATCGTTCGCTGGCAGGGCGCAGGACTGATCGTTGACTCCGGCATTCGTTTGCGTTTTGCGGACGGTCGATTCTTCTGGGCTGTGGCATTTGACTTGCCTGGGACACTTCTCTTGACCATGCCTGGAGAGCCGTCTCCAGATTACTGGCAGTTTCCTGCGGATGAGTACTTTTTCGCAGCCACTGGGTGAGGAAAAGAGATTTGGCACGGCCGAGGCGCTCCTTCGCACTAATCCGCGTGGCGGACCAACGGAGATCGATGATCATGCCTGAAGTCGGTTGGGCGTCCCCGATCACAGGGGGCACTGCATGCCCGGTTCCGCTCCGCCTTCCTGGACAGGCACGGCGTGGTGCTGGAAGGCGATCCTGAGTCGTTCCTCGCTGGAGGTACTGGCGAGTGCAGGGGCGCGGATGGAAGTGCGCTAATGGGGTCGGAGCCCTTTCTGCGAAAGGGCTCCGACCCCAGGGCCATTCAATCGCCCAGCAGGGCCGTGTTGCGTACCGCGCCCTTGTCGGCGCTGGTGGCCAACAGGGCATAGGCCTTCAGCGCGCTGGTGACCTTGCGCGGGCGCGCCTCACGCGGCTTCCAGCCACGTGCGTCGGCGTCGGCGCGGCGTTGGTTCAGGGTGGCTTCGTCCAGCAGCAGCTCGATGCGGCGGGCGGGAATGTCGATGCGGATGCGGTCGCCGTCTTCCACCAGGCCGATCGTGCCGCCGCTGGCGGCCTCCGGCGAAACATGGCCGATCGACAGGCCCGACGTGCCGCCGGAAAAACGACCATCGGTCAGCAGCGCGCACTGCTTGCCCAGCCCCTTCGACTTCAGGTAGCTGGTCGGGTACAGCATTTCCTGCATGCCCGGGCCGCCCTTCGGGCCTTCGTAGCGGATCACCACCACATCGCCGGGCTTCACTTCGTCGGCGAGGATGCCGGCCACGGCCGCGTCCTGGCTTTCATACACGCGCGCCGTGCCTTCGAACACGTGGATCGACTCATCCACACCCGCGGTTTTCACCACGCAGCCATCGACGGCCAGATTGCCGCGCAGCACCGCCAGCCCACCTTCGGCCGAATAGGCATGCTCGACGCTGCGGATGCAGCCTTCGGCGCGGTCCACGTCCAGCGTGGGCCAGCGCGTGGCCTGGCTGAAGGCGACCTGGGTGGGAATGCCGGCTGGGCCGGCACGGAAGAAGTCATGCACGCTCTGTTCGTTGCTGGCCACCACGTCCCAGCGCTCGATGGCGTCGGCCAGGGTGCGGCTGTGCACGGTCGGCACGGTGGTATCCAACAGGCCGCCGCGCGCCAGTTCGCCCAGGATGCCGTACACGCCGCCGGCGCGGTGCACGTCTTCCATATGGTATTTGGGCGTGTTCGGGGCGACCTTGCACAGCTGCGGCACGCGTCGTGACAGCGCATCGATGTGGGTCAGGTCGAAGTCGACCTCGGCTTCCTGCGCGGCCGCCAGCAGGTGCAGGATGGTGTTCGTCGATCCGCCCATGGCGATGTCCAGAGTCATCGCATTGGCGAACGCGGCCTGGGTGGCGATGCCCCGCGGCAGCGCGCTTTCTTCTTCGCCGCCGTACCAGCGGTGGCACAGTTCGACGATGAGGCGGCCGGCACGCAGGAACAGCTGTTCGCGGTCGGCGTGGGTGGCCAGGGTGGAACCGTTGCCGGGCAGCGACAGGCCCAGCGCTTCGGTCAGGCAGTTCATCGAGTTGGCGGTGAACATGCCCGAACAGGAGCCGCAGGTGGGGCAGGCACTGCGCTCGAACTCGGCCACCTTTGCATCGCTGGCGCTCTCGTCGGCGGCGATGACCATCGCATCGACCAGGTCCAGCTTGTGCTCGGACAGCCGGGTCTTGCCCGCCTCCATCGGCCCGCCGGAAACGAACACTACCGGGATGTTCAGGCGCAGCGCGGCCATCAGCATGCCGGGGGTGATCTTGTCGCAGTTGCTGATGCACACCAGCGCGTCGGCGCAGTGCGCGTTGACCATGTATTCGACCGAGTCGGCGATGATCTCGCGGCTGGGCAGCGAATACAGCATGCCGTCATGGCCCATCGCGATACCATCGTCCACGGCGATGGTGTTGAATTCCTTGGCGACGCCGCCAACCCGTTCGATCTCGCGCGCGACCAGTTGGCCGAGGTCCTTCAGGTGCACGTGGCCGGGCACGAACTGGGTGAAAGAGTTGGCGATGGCGATGATCGGCTTGTGGAAATCGCCATCCTTCATGCCGGTGGCACGCCACAGGGCGCGGGCGCCGGCCATGTTGCGGCCGGCGGTGGAGGTGCGGGAGCGGTATTCAGGCATGGCGGGCGGAACGGGCGGGCCGTACAACGTGGGGGTCGGCCGATCATGGCCAATTTTTTCGGTTGCTGCTGCAACCACCGGAGGTGGTCCGGCCAGGCTTGCCCGGCACCCACGGTAGTGCCGGCCGCTGGCGGCTGTGCGTTCGGGCGCTTGCGAAGCAGGGCTTCGCAAGCAAAGCGCCCTCACCCATGTAGCCTCGGTCGCGTCTTGCTCGTGTGCGCTGTCGTGCGCACACGGCAAGACCGGGGTTGGGCGTCCTGCCCAACCCGCCCGAGGCATGCCTCGGGCCCATGGCGCCCACGCCCCCGCAACCGGATCCACCCCGCCTTCGGCAGTTTCCTGCGATCTGTCGGGGTCGGATCCCGTTGCTGCGCAACGGGCTCTGACCCCGATTCCTGATTGGAACGACGAAAATGAAAGGCCGTTCATCTTTCGCGCTTTGCCGATTCCGGTTGCTGGCCCGGATTTGGCATCATTGGGGCATTGATCCGTCGACAGGGCATGAGGCCATGAAACGTTCCCGCACCACCGCGCTGCTGCTGATGAGCGCCGCGCCGCTGCTGTTCACCGCCTGCCAGAAGGAGCCGGAGGTGAAGGTGCAGGAAGGCCTGTATACCTCGGTCGAGGCCTGCACCGAGGCCACCGGCGACCCGTCGTCGTGCCGCAACGCCTTTGCCGAAGCGCAGAAGCAGGCCGCCGATGCGGCGCCGAAGTACGCCAGCAAGGAAGCCTGCGAGCAGGATTACAAGCCGGAACAGTGCGTGCAGCAGCACACCTCGGCCGGTACCTCGTTCATCGGCCCGATGATGATGGGCTTCTTCATGTCGCAGATGCTGAGCAACCGCGGCGGCCTCGCCCCGCAGGCGCCGGCGTCGGCACCGGCTTATCAGGACAAGAACGCTGGTTGGGCGCGTCCGGCACCGGGCGGTACCGGTGGCCTGAACACCGCCAGCGGCATCGGCGCCGGCAAGGCCGGCCTGGCCCCGGTCACCAGCGAGCCGAACCGTGCGGTCACTGCCAGCCGTGGTGGCTTCGGCAACACCAGCGCGCGCCGCAGCACCAGCGGCAGCTACGGCGGCTGATCGACCCATGCAGCGCATCCGTATTGCCGAGCGTGCCCAGTGGCGGGCACGCGCGGAAGAGGCGGGTTTCCGCTTCCACACCATCGACGGCCAGCCGTACTGGGATGAACGCGCGTACTACGCCTTCACCCTGCGCCAGATCGAGCAGGACATCGAAGACCCCAGCGCCGAGCTGCACCAGATGGCGCTGGACCTGGTCGGTGATGTCATCGGCAGCGAACGGCTGATGGACCAGCTGGCGATTCCGTCGCATTACCGCGACTGGATCGCCGACAGCTGGCGCCAGCGCCAGCCGCATCTGTACGGTCGCCTGGACCTGGCCTACGACGGTACCGGCCCGGCCAAGCTGTACGAACTGAACTACGACACGCCGACCTCGCTGTTCGAGGCCAGCTTCTTCCAGTGGCAGTGGCTGGAAGACCAGCGCAATGCCGGTCGCCTGCCGCAGCATGCCGACCAGTTCAACGCCATCCACGAAGCGCTGGTCGAGCGTTTCGGCGAACTGGCCACGCAGCTGCCGCCGCCGCTCTACTTCAGCGCGGTGGGCAGTTCCGAAGAAGACCGCGGCACTGTCGACTACCTGCGCGACTGCGCCTCGCAGGCCGGCCTGCATGGCCAGGCCATCGCCATCGAAGACATCGGCCTGTCCGAGGATGGCCGCTTCACTGCGCTGGATGATTCGGTGATCGGCACGCTGTTCAAGCTGTACCCGCTGGAAGACCTGATGGCCGAGGAATTCGGCCGCGCGTTGCCCGGCTCGGGCGTGCAGCTGCTGGAACCGGCGTGGAAGGCGGTGCTGAGCAACAAGGGCATCCTGCCGCTGCTGTGGCAGCGCAACGTCGGTCATCCGAACCTGCTGGAAGCGCATTTCGACGACGGCAGCGCGCTGGCCTCGGGTTGGGTGCGCAAGCCGCTGTTCTCGCGCGAAGGCGCGAACATCGAAATGCACCTGGCCGATGGCAGCACCCAGCGCAGCGACGGTCCCTACGATGGCCCGGCGATCATCCAGCGTGCCCATCCGCTGACCCGCTTCGAAGGCGGCTATCCGCTGATCGGCAGCTGGGTGGTGGGTGACCACGCCTGCGGCATCGGCATCCGCGAGGACGACAGCGCGATCACCCGCGACAGTGCGCGCTTTGTGCCGCACGCGATCGTTGACGAGGCGCCGACGCGGATCTACGTCTGATGGCGGTGCAGCGTTGGCCTGGCCGGCATGGGCGTCCCACGCCCGTGCCGGGCCGGCATTTCGATGACGGGCGCAGCCTGCAGGCCTTCGCGGACCGCGTCGCTGTGCGTTGCCATCGCTGCGACACCCCCGGCTGGGTGATCGCCAGCTGGAAACCTTATCGGTGGACGGCGCGATTCCGCTGTACCGGCTGCAGTTCTGCGTTGGACAGTGGTGACTGGGTCGGTGCGGTCTACATGCTGGGCCGCCAACCTTGTGGATTCTGTGGGCATCAGTGGCTGCATGTGCGTCGTCGGGTTCCCGCTGGCGTTCCTGCACCGGCGTCCTTCGCTGCTCGATGTGCGCAATGTGATCGTAGTACCGATGTTTCGGTCTCGGTGCGTCCGTTGCGTGATGCCGAGCCTGCCGATCCGCACTTCGGATTGCCGCTGCACCTGGTTGAACCGACCCGCGCGGGCCTGCTCTGGGCCTACAACGCTGAGCATCTGCAGGCACTGCACGAGTACGCGAGCGCGACACTGCGGGAAAGCCGCGGCCATCACCGATCGATGTTCTCGCGTCTGCCGCAGTGGATGAAGCTGGCCCGTAACCGGGTGCTGCTGCAGCGTGCGGTGGAGCGGTTGCAGCGGCGGTTGCTGCAGGGGTAGTGCCGGCCGCTGGCCGGCAGCCGAGCATGGGCTCGGCTCTACAGGAATCAGGCCTTCTGTAGAGCCGAGCCCATGCTCGGCTGCGGTCAATCGCAGGGTTACAGCAGCCCTTCGCGCTTCACCGCCAGGTAGCGCTCCACCAGCGCACCGGGCAGGGCGTCGGCGGTTACATCCAGCACCATCACCTTTTCGCTGCGTAGTGCCTCGTGTGCCTTCGCGCGCTGCTGCAGGTACAGGGCGGCGGCACCGGCGCGCGCGGCCTCCTCCAGCGTCTGCACGTCGCCCTCCATCGCGCCGTCCAGCTCGCGCTCGCGCAGGCTGGCCACGCATACTAGGTGGCGTCGCTGCAGCAGGCGCACGGCCGCCAGCAGGTCTTCGATGTCCTCGTCGCGCACGTTGCTGACCAGCATCACCAGCGCGCGCCGGCGCTGGCGCAGCGAGACGTCGGTGGCGGCCGCCAGATAGTCGGTGGCCACCGCGCGCGGCTGCAGGTCGTAGCTCGCGCGCAGCAGGTGCTCGACCGTGCCCATGCCACGCTGCGGCGCCACCCAGCGGCGTTCGCCACCGGCAGCGAAAAAGCCGGCAGCATCGCCCTGGCGCAGCGCCAGGTAGGCCACCACCAGCGACGCGTTCAAGGCATGGTCGAAGTGCGAGAGCCCGCCTTCGCTGGCCAGCATGCGCCGGCCACTGTCGAGCATCAGCAGCAGCTGCTGGTTCTTCTCGTCCTGGTACTCGCGCGAAATCAGCTTGCGCGCCCGCGCGGTGGCCTTCCAGTCGAGCTGGCGCAGGCTGTCGCCCACCCGGTACTCGCGCATCTGATGGAAGTCGGTGCCTTCACCGCGGCGACGCTTCACGTGTGCGCCGACCAGCCGCGAGGCCTGGTCGGCACTGAACAACGCAAACCGGGTAAGCGGCACGAAGTTCGGATAGACCCGCACGTCCAGCGCGGGGGGCAGCGTGCGTTGCTGCCACCACAGCCGCCACGGCGAGCGCATGCGCAGGTGCACGCCTTCGAAGCGGAAGCTCCCACGCTGCAGCGGCTGCAGATGATAGTGCAGGGTGGAGGCACTGCCGGCCTGCAGGCGCACGCGCTGCGGCAGCGATTCCAACGGCCAGCCGCCCGGCACCAGGTCGAACACCTGCACCGTCATCGATGCGTCCGCTTGCAGCCGCAGTGCAGCCTCGCGGCGCACGCCCAGTGCCAGCGCTTCGGGCAGTTCGCGCTGCACCTGCGGCGACGGACGCCGCCACTGCCGCCACAGATCCATCAACGCCGGCACGGCAATCACCAGCGCCGCCAGTGCCCAGCTCCAGCGGGGCAGCAACCCGCCCAGCACCAGACCGCCCAGCGCGGCCCATCCCAGCAACAGCGCCAGCAGCAGCGGGGCCGGCCTCATCGGCGCGGTGCTTCCACCTTGGCCAGCAGCGCGCCCAGCACATCGTCGGCATCCTGCCCTTCAATCTGCAGTTCCGGTGCCAGCGCAATACGGTGGCGCAGCGCCGGGCGCGCGATGTCGCGTACGTCGTCCGGGGTGACGAAGTCACGACCGGCCAGCACCGCCTGCGCCCGGGATGCGCGCACCAGCGCGATGCTGCCGCGTGGGCCAGCGCCCACTGCGATGCCCGGCCACTGCCGGGTGGCGGCGACAATCCGCACCGCGTAGTCGATCACTTCGTCATCGATACTGATCGCCGCAGTGGCACGTTGCAGTTCCAGCAGCTCGCCGGCACCGAGCACGCGTGGCACCTGGCTCAGGTCGAAATCGCTGGCGGCGCGGCCACGGGTGATCGCGGCCACCATGCGCTTCTCGTCCTCCAGCTGCGGGTAGTCGATCAGCACCTTCAACAGGAAGCGATCCAGCTGCGCTTCCGGCAGCGGGTAGGTGCCTTCCTGTTCCAGCGGATTCTGCGTGGCCAGCGCCATGAACGGCGGCGCCAGGGTGAAGGCCTTGCCCTCGATGGTCACCTGGCCCTCCTGCATCACTTCCAGCAGAGCCGACTGGGTCTTGGCCGGCGCGCGGTTGATTTCGTCGGCCAGCAGCAGGTGGGTGAATACCGGCCCGCGGCGGATCTTGAAGCTTTCGCTCTTCGGGTCGTACACGGCGTGGCCGCTGACGTCGCTGGGCATCAGGTCCGGAGTGAACTGGACGCGGCCGTAGTCCAGCTCCAGCGCCTGGGCCAGTGCGCGCACCAGCAGGGTCTTGCCCAGCCCGGGCACGCCCTCGATCAGCACATGGCCGCCGGCCAGCAGCGCCACCAGGATCTGGTCCAGCACGTCGGCCTGGCCGATGAAGGCCTGGCCGACGGCCTGGCGGATGGCATCGACGCGTTCGATCAGGCGGGCGTGGGCCGCCGTCGGCAGTTCAGGAACTTCGGTCATAGCAGGGATCTCATCTGGAGCAGCAAGCGGATGCGCTCGCGCAGGGCGGAGGAATCGTGCGGCGGAGGGGGTGTGAGCGCGCTGGCGACGCGGCCCTGCGGCCACTTCAGCAGCTCGGCGATGGCCTGTTCGCGTGGTGCGCCCTCCAGTGCGGCGGCGACCGGTGCGCGCAGGCGCAGGCGCTGCAGGAACAGGGCGAGTACGGCCTCGTACAGGCGCCTACCGTGGCCGAAACGCAGCAGCAGTTCACCACTGGCACGCACGTGTTCCAGCAGCGAACGGCGTTCCAGTACCGGTGGCGGCAGGAGGCTGCCGAAGCGCTGCGAACGGCCCCACAACCAGCCCAGCAGGGCCAGCAGCAGCGGCGCCCACAGCGGCCAGCCCTGGTAGAACATGCGCGACCACAGTGACGGCGGGCGGCTGGCATAGACCAGCCAGACCGCACCCTTGCCGTAGTTCGGATCGAGCAGGTAGCGGGTCAGGTCGCGATGCGCACGATCGTGCAGTCCGTCGCTGGCGTTGCCGGTGGCGGTCGCCATGCGCGCGGCGGGCGAATCGACCTCGCTGCGCATGAATTCCATGTCGGCCAGCACGCTCACCTTGCCTTGGCCATGGCGCAGCCGTGCGAACACCAGGTCATGATCGCTGCCCCAGCGACGCTCGGCCTGCTCGCTGGCGGCAAAGCCCAGGGTGAAGCGCCTGCCCGTGCAGAATTCCACGTGGCCGGGATCATCCTGGACGTGGAACGGCTGGCACTCGCTGCGCTGGTACAGGCTGTCCACGCCCAGCTGGTCCAGCAAGGGGCCTTGCGTGCTGCTGGCGTCATCCTCGGCCGGTGGTGGCGTGCGCACCAGCAAGTGGCCGCCCTGGTCCACCCAGTCCAGCAGCTGTTTCACCGACGGTGCGGGCAGTTCGCTGCTGTCCTGCAGCAGCACCACCGTGTCGTACGGGCCCAGTGCCATCTGCTGCAGCTCCAGCCGTGGCCGTGCATGCACGTCGATGCCGTCGGCGCGCAGCGCCTGGCCGAGCACATACAGCGGGTTGTAGGCGGCCTCGCCCTGCGCGGGCAGCGTGATGGTCTCGGTCACCCGCTCATGCGTGCGCAGGTAGAGGATGGTCAGCGGCACGCCAAGCAGCACCAGCATGCCCAGCAACAACGACCAGAACAGGCGCGGGCTCATGCCTGCCACCGGTACTGCTCGCGCAGCGTTGCGGCCAGCGCGTCGAAGTCGCTGCGGCTGGGCAGGCGGCCACCGTAGGCGGCGTACTGCCACATGCGCACGATGCGCGCGAACAGGTCACGGTCGGCAGCCTCGGGCATGCGCCGCGATGCGCGCAGGCACTGCGCTTCGGTGGCGCCGGGGGGCAGGGCGATGCCGCTGCGCTCGCCCACGGTACGCACGCTGGCGCGGTACAGCAGGGCCAGTGCCTGCCGCGGCCGGCCCTGGTCCCACAGCAGGCCAGCCTGGGTGGCCACGTCCGGCGGCAGCACCACCGGCAGCTCCACCTGCTCCTCCAGCACCTTCGGTGCAGCGTCGGCCTTGCGCCGGCCACTGCCACGCAGCCACGGTAGCCACAGCCGCACGGTCAGCAGCAGCACCAGCAGCAGGATACCGAGCAGGCCCCACAGGCCCCATTCGGCCAGCCGTGCCAGCCAGGCGATGCCACTGCTGCGGGCCTTGCGCTCGCCGTTGTTGCGGCTGTCGCTCTGCAGCGGCTTGTCGTCCTTCTTTTTTTCCTCGGCCTGCTCGATCGGCTTCCAGCGGGTGACCTCGCGGGTCGGGCGCTGCAGCGGATCTTCATAGGCGCGGTTCACTGCCTGACGGAAACCGGCGGTGTCCACCGGTGCTGTACCGAAGATCATTGCCGGCGTATTGGCGGGGTCGTTGGCCGCGGTGGCCGGTTCTTCCGCACTGTCTTCGTCCTCTTCGGCATCGTCGGCTTGCTCAGCGACCGGCTGCGCGTCCTGCGCATGCACCGGTGCGGAGACCAGCGGCAGTGCCAGCCACAGCAGCAGCGCCAGCGTCGATGCCGCCGGCAGCAGCCGCTCGCGCAGGCGGCGCAGGGCGATTTCGACGTCCCAGGCTTCCATCTGCGTGCGCCGGTTCAGATACAGGCCGAAGCCCGCACCGACGAAGAACGGGCCGATCAGCACCGAGGCCAGCCAGCACGCCAGGTTGAAACCGAAGCGTGCCCAGGCTGGCGTGTCCTGGCCGATCATGTCCCAGGCCGCGCGCCACGATTCGGACATCAGCTCCAGCGGCATGAACATGAACACCGCACCGATCGCGCCGGACACCAGCACCGCTTCGAACACCATGCACAGCACGGTCAGCGCCGTCGCGGCGCCGGCCGCACCGGCGGCCACCGCACGGCGGCGGGGGCCACGCTGGTTCGGCGCGTTGCCTTCCAGCAGGTTCACCGGCAGGCACAGGCTGCGCAGCACACTGAAGCGGCGCCAGCCGAGGTAACCCCAGAATCCGCTGTGGCCCCAGCTGCGCTGCGCGCGCAGGGCGCCCGTCGCCGTCACCGGTTCGCCGAAGATGCCGCGCGACAGCACGTACAGGGGCGCGCGTTCGAACAGTGGCTTGCACCACCACATCGCCAGCCACGCCCATCCGAAGGCATCCAGCCACCAGCCCAGCGCGTTGAAGATCACAAACAGCGGCGCACTGGCCAGCAGCCAGCTGCCCCACACCGCGCGGGCATGGCGGCGGGCGAGGGCGCTGCCCAGCTCCATCGCCTCCCAGCCGCTGCGTGCACGCAGCACCACGTCCAGGCGGTCAATCCGCATCGCCGCCTCCGCGCCCACCACGCCACAGCCAGAGCAGCACGCCAGCCCACAGCACGCCGGCCACGCTGAACTTGCCCCATGCCGGTACTTCGGCGATCGACGACCAGAACGCCTCGATGAAGGCCGCGACCAGCAGCATGAAGGCCACGCCCAGGCACAGCCGTGCGCCGATGCGTCCGCCTTCGACCAGCGCGTCCAAGCGGCTGCGCCGGCCCGGTGCCAGCAGCTTCATGCCCAGCTGCAGGCCGGCACCGCCTGCGATCACGATCGCAGTCAGTTCGAAGGCGCCGTGGCCGACCACGAAGCGCCAGAACGGATCACCATGGCCGATGTGCTGCAGGTGGCCGGCCACCGAACCGATGATCACGCCGTTGAACAGCAGCACCAACAGCGTACCCAGCCCGGCCAGCAGTCCGCTGGCGAACGTGCGCAGGGCGATGCTGATGTTGTTCATGATGTAGTGGCCGAACATCATCCAGTCGGTGCCGCTGTCGCGGCCCAGGCGCTCGGCGGCCGGGTCGTACATGCGCTCCATCTCGGCGATCTGGCGGTTGTCCATCAGCTGGTGGATCAGGTCCGGGTAGAGCTGCACCAGCACGAAGCAGGCCACGGCCGGCAGCGCGAACATCGCCAGTGCCACCCACATGCTGTGTGCCTGGCTGCGGACCAGCAGCGGAAAGTCGGCCACCAGGAACTCCAGTGCCGCGCGCCAGCGCGTCGGCCGCGTGCGGTACAACACGCTGTGGCCCTGCTGCATCAGCTGCTGCAGGCGCTGCACCAGCTGCGGGCTGTAGCCACGCTCGCGGGCCAGGGCCAGCTGCTGGCACAGGCGCCGGTACCGCTGCGGGAAGGCGGTGTCGTCCAGTGCCAGGCCGCTGGCCTTGCGGCGCGTGCGGCGCGAGGCACCAGCGCGCAGCAGCAGCCACTGCTCCAGGTCCTGCCACTCCTGTTGATAGCGGGCGACGAACTGTTCCTGCTTCATCGTCGTCCCAGCAGCCAGTTGGCCATGGCGTACAGGCGCAGCACGGCGACCTGGCCGTGAGTACCGGTCAGGGGCTCGGCAATGCCGGCCAGCTCCTGCTGGCGTGCCGCCGACAGCCGTGGCGCGCGCTCGGCAAAGGCCATCAGCGCGGCCTGTTCTTCCGGGCGCAGCGGCTGTGGCGGGGCCAGTACGCTGTCGATGGTGAGGGGCGGCGGCAGGTACAGCGCAGGCGCGTGCACCACCACGGTGCCGGCCACCAGGTCACCCAGGCGCCGGCCATGCGGGTCGAACAGGCTGCTGATCAGGCCCAATGCATAGCCGAACGGCAGCATGTCCACGGTACGCAGCAGATTGCGGGTGATCGACGCCATCCAGCCCACCGGTGCGCCATCGCGCGACAGCACCCGCAGGCCCAGTGCGCGCTTGCCGAGGGTACGGCCCCACAGTGCCTCGCAGATGATCGGGTAGGCCCAGTAGACCAGGAACATCAGCACCAGGTAGAGGCCGGAGCCGAATTTGTCCAGCAGTGCCAGCGGGATCGACATCAGCACCAGCACCGCGATGCGCACACCGAGATCCACCAGCCAGGCCATCGCCCGCGGCAGCGGGCCGGCGGCCGGCAACTGCAGCAGCACACCCTCCGGCGTCACCACCTCGCGGTAGGTATCGAGCATCGGCGCGGCCATCAGTGCGATGGCCTTCGTTGTGGGCACCGGAGTCCTCTCCGGCAGGCAGCCACAGGCATGGGGGTCTCGACAGGTCCTGGTCGGGCCCAGACTTTAGCAGAGCGGCGTGGCGCTGTTGGCCCCTCAGGCCAGGTACTGGTCCTTCAGCCGCACGTAGTGGTCGGCCGAGTAGTGCAGCGATTCGATCTCTTTGTCGCTGAGCGTGCGTGCCGGACGCGCCGGGTTGCCGACCCACAGCTCGCCCTCGCCGACCACCTTGCCCGGGCCGACCACCGCACCGGCACCCACGAACGCATGGCGTTCCACCCGGGCACCGTCGAGGATGCAGGCACCCATGCCGATCAGGCTGTAATCGCCGATGGTGCAGGCGTGGATGATGCAGCCATGGCCGACGGTCACGCCTTCGCCGATCAGGGTCGGGTAGCCGGCCTTGTTGTACGGGCTGTGGTGGCTGACGTGGATGATGGTGCCGTCCTGCACGTTGGTGCGCGCGCCGATGCGCACGTAATTGACATCGCCGCGGATGATCGTGCCCGGCCACACCGACACGTCTTCGGCCAGCTCCACGTCACCGATGATGGTGCAGGCCGGGTCGATGTACACACGCTCGCCGAGGACGGGCAACGTGTCGCGGAAGGGGCGCAGCGGGTTCATCGGCGTCTCCGGAAATCAGGGCATTCGCGCCGATGATACCTGCGGGGTCCGTACGCCGCGTGCGAATCGCGCGGTGGTGCCTGCCAGCTAGGGCTCGTAGCTGTAACCCATGCCATACACCGAACGGATCGGATCTTCGTCCATGCCGGCGTCGGCCAGCTTGCGGCGCAGGTTGCGCACGTGGCTGTCGACGGTGCGGTCGACCACCACCCGATGATCCAGGTACAGCCGGTCGAGCAGTTCATCACGCGCCCAGATCCGCCCGGGCGTGGCCAGCAGCGTGCGCAGCAGGCGGTACTCCACCGGGGTCAGGTCCAGCCCCTTGCCGTTCCAGGTGGCGCGCGCGGCCGGCTCGTCGATGCACAGGCCGGCCCTGGCACGCGTGGCCGGATCGGGGCGGTAGCGGCGCAGGACCGCCACCACCCGCGCCACGACCTCGCGTGGGCTGAACGGCTTGCAGATGTAGTCGTCGGCACCGATCTCCAGGCCCAGCAGGCGATCGATTTCCTCCACCCGCGCGGTCACCATGATCACCGGCACATCGCTGCTGGCGCGCAGTTCGCGGCACAGGTCCACGCCATCGCGCTGCGGCAGCATCAGGTCCATCAGCACCAGGTCCGGCTGGTAGTGCGCAAACGCCTCGATCACCTGGCCACCGTCGTCCACCCAGTGGCTGGCCATGCCGGCCGCGGCCAGGTAGTCGCGCAGCACCGAGGCCAGGCGCGGCTCGTCCTCGACGATCAGGATCTTCGCGGCGTCGGCGGGCGACGTGCTCATGCAGCCTCCGGCAGGATGATGACCACGCGCAGGCCGCCCAGTGGCGACGGCTCGGCGTGGATGTGGCCGTGGTGGGCGAGGATGATGTTGTGGCTGATCGCCAGGCCCAGCCCGCTGCCGCCACTGGCGCGGTTGCGCGAACTTTCCACGCGGTAGAAGCGCTCGAACAGCAGGGCGCACTTGTCGGCCGGCACGCCCGGTGCGGTGTCTTCCACGATCAGCTGCACGCCGGCCGGCACGCGCGCTGCCTGCACGAGTACGCGGCCACCGGCGTGGGTGTAGCGCAGCGCATTTTCCAGCAGGTTGGCCAGCACCTGCTGCAGCCGCCGCTCATCGCCGGAAACCCGCAGCGGGCCCTCTGGCAGCGCTTCCTCCAGCGCCAGTCCCGCAGTGGCCAAGCGCACACGCATGCCATTGAGTTCACTGCGCAGCAGCGCGCCCAGGTCCAGCGGCGCGAAGCGGTACGCCAGGCCGCCGGACTGGGTCATCGACAGGTCGTGCAGATCGTCCACCAGCTTGCCCAGCTGGCGGATCTCGCCCTGCAGGGCGCCAAGGTTGGCCCGGTCCAGCGGACGGATGCCATCTTCGATCGCCTCCAGCTCGGCGCGCACCACTGCCAATGGCGTGCGCAGCTCATGCGAGATGTCGGCAATGAAGGCCCGGCGGTTGCGTTCGGTATCGTCCAGCGCCTGTGCCATCCGGTTGAAGTCGTTCACCAGCGCGTCCAGTTCATCATCGCTGGTGCGCTCGATGCGGGTGGCGTAGTCGCCGGCGGCCAGACGGTGCGTGGCTGCGGCCAGCTTGGCCAGGCGCTGCCGCAGCGCGCGCGAGACCAGCCAGGCCAGCAGCACGGTCACCAGCAGCAGTGAGATGCCGATCACCCACCAGGCGCGCACCTGGGTGTTGTAGAAGTTCAGATCGTTGGTGGCGATGACGGTCTGGAACGGCACCATGCCCAGCCAGCCCACGGTCTGCCCATCCACCTGCACCGCATGCGGCTCGTCATCGCTGGTGGCGTCGGGGTTGCCGGCCACCCAGTGGTGCTGCGCATCGAACAGGCCCAGCCGCGAAGGCACGCCGGTCTGGTCCGACAGCGGTGGCACCGGGCCTTCGTGGGCATGGCCCAGATCCGGCCGCAACATGCGTGCCCAGCGATCGGCGTTGCCGCGCAGCTGCTCCCAGCCGCCGTGCTCGCGGAACTCGCGCTGCAGGTGCGGCATCAGGCGCTGCATGCGCAGGTCGCCCTGGTCGTTGAGGTAATCCAGGAAGCCGGTCTGGAAGGCCACGCGGCTGGCAATGCCGTTCACTGCCAGCACCAGCAGGCAGGCGGTGAAGATCGCGAGGAAGGTCTTCGCGGTCAGGCCGGATGTGAGTCGAATCTTCGCCATTGCCGGGCCATTAGCGGCGCATGCAGCGCTGAAAGCAAGCGCCAGCTGAGCCGGCCGCACAATCTCCATATTCTCTGCACAGTTTCACGGCAGCGTGCCGGGGTCAACGCAAGGCCCCCACGCCCCCCATGCCACTCCTGTGCCCGCTTTTCCGTTCTTCCCGACCGCTGCTGTTGCCCCTGCTGCTGGCCCTGGCGGCCTGCTCGGCGGGCAGGCCCGACGCTCCGGCCATGCCCGAGGTGCGCGTGATTACCGCAACTGCGCGGCCGCTGGCGTTGCAGCAGACGCTGCCGGGCCGGGCGGTGCCGTTCGAAGTGTCCGAGGTGCGGCCGCAGATCGGTGGGCTGGTCCGCCAGCGGTTGTTCACCGAAGGTCAGCAGGTCAGCGCCGGCCAGCTGCTGTACCAGATCGACCCGGCGCCCTACCAGGCCGCCTTCGATACCGCGCGTGGCCAATTGGCGCAGGCCGAGGCCACCGTGCTGTCGGCGCAACCGAAGGCCGAGCGCACCCGCGCGCTGGCGAGCATGGATGCAGCGAGCAAGCAGGACGCCGACGATGCCACCTCGGCGCTGAAGCAGGCGCAGGCCAACGTGATCGCCGCGCGCGCTGCATTGCAGGCTGCGCGCATCAACCTTGGCTACACCCGGGTGACCGCACCGATCGCGGGCCGCATCGGCACCTCCAGCGTTACCGCCGGCGCGCTGGTTACCGCCGGCCAGGACGCCGCGCTGGCCACCATCCAGCGGCTGGACCCGGTGTACCTGGATGTCACCCAGTCCAGCACGCAGATGCTGGCGCTGCGCAGGCAGCTCGATGCGGGCCTGGTGAAGGCCATCGATGGCAAGGCGCAGGTGAAGGTGCTGCTGGAGGACGGCAGCACCTATGCGCATGAAGGCACGCTGGAGTTCGTCGGCAGCGCGGTGGATCCGGGTACCGGCAACGTGGTGCTGCGCGCGGTCATCCCCAATCCGGAGGGCCTGCTGCTGCCGGGCATGTACCTGAAGGCGGTGCTGCCGATGGCCACCGACGCGCGCGCGCTGCTGGTGCCGCAGAAGGCGGTGCTGCGCAATGAACGCGGCGAGCCGCTGCTGCGCCTGCTTGATGCCGGGGACCATGTGGTCGAGCGCCGGGTCAGCACCGGCCAGGTGGTCGGCAACCAGTGGCAGATCACGCAGGGGCTGAAGGCCGGCGAGCGGGTGATCGTCAGCAACGGTAGTGCGGTATCGCTCGGCCAGCAGGTCAAGGCGGTGGCGGCCACTACCGCGCAGCTGGCTGCCATGCCCGCGATCGAGCCGAACGGCAACACCGACGAAACGTCGCACTGAGGCCTGCCGCGCATGGTTCGTTTCTTCATCGACCGGCCGATCTTCGCCTGGGTGATCGCCATCGCGGTCAGCCTGCTCGGCCTGCTGGCGATCCTGATCCTGCCGGTGGACCGCTACCCGCAGATCGCCCCGCCCACCATCACCATCCGCGCCACCTACACCGGCGCCTCGTCGCAGACCGTGGAGAACGCGGTCACCCAGGTCATCGAGCAGTCGCAGCAGAGCCTGGACCACTTGATGTACATGACCTCGACCAGTGCCTCCGATGGCTCGGCGCAGGTCAACCTGGTGTTCGCCACCGGTACCAACCCGGACACCGCCCAGGTGCAGGTGCAGAACCAGCTGCAGGCGGCGATGGCCACGTTGCCGCAGGCCGTGCAGCAGAACGGCCTGACCATCACCAAGTCCAGTGGTTCGATCTTCGAGGTGCTGTCGTTCACCAGCGAAGACGGCAGCATGGACAACTTCGATGTCGCCAACTTCATGGAAGCGCGCATCGACGACCAGATCAGCCGTGTCAGCGGCGTCGGCAACATCCAGCCGATCGGCCAGGAATACGCCATGCGCATCTGGCTGGACCCGGAGAAGATGCGCCAGTACGCACTGATGCCGTCGGACATCGAGAGCGCACTGCAGGCGCAGAACACCGACGTATCGGCCGGTGAGCTGGGCGGCCAGCCGGCATTGAAGGGCCAGCAGCTGGACGCGACCGTGACCGCGCGCAGCCGCCTGCACACGCCCGAGCAGTTCGCGCAGGTGGTGCTCAAGGCCGATGCCAATGGCAGCGTGGTGCACCTGGGCGACGTGGCGACGATCGGCCTGGGGCCGGAAAGCTATGACAGCATCAGCACGTTCAACGGCAAGCCGTCGGCGTCGCTGGGCATTGAACTCAATGCCGGTGCCAACGCGATCGCCGTCTCCAAGGCCATCGAGACCCGGCTGCAGCAGCTGCAGAAGTACTGGCCGCACGGCTACAGCTACCACGTGGCGTTCACCACCACGCCATTTGTGACCATTTCGCTGAAGGAAGTGGTGATCACCCTGATCGAAGCGATCATCCTGGTGGTGCTGGTCATGTACCTGTTCCTGCAGAACTGGCGGGCCACGCTGATCCCGACCATCGCGGTGCCGGTGGTGCTGCTGGGCACCTTCGGCGTGCTGGCCGCCTTCGGCTATTCGATCAATACCCTGACCATGTTCGCGCTGGTGCTGGCCATCGGCCTGCTGGTGGACGATGCCATCGTGGTGGTGGAGAACGTGGAGCGGGTGATGGCCTTCGAAGGGCTGGCGCCGAAGCCAGCCACGCTGAAGGCGATGGGCCAGATCACCGGCGCGCTGGTCGGCATCGTGCTGGTGCTGACTGCGGTGTTCCTGCCGATGGCGTTCTTCAGCGGTGTCACCGGCGTGATCTACCGCCAGTTCTCGGTGACGATTGCTGCGGCGATGATCCTGTCGGTGCTGGTGGCGATGACCATCACCCCGGCGCTGTGCGGCAGCATCCTGCACCAGATTCCCAAGGGCGGCCATCCGCATGGCGACCACGGGGGCGAGCCCAGCCTGCTGGGCAAGTTCTTCATCGGGTTCAACCACCGTTTCGAACGCACCTCCAACGGCCTGCGGCGACGTGTGGATGGCTTCCTCGGCCGGCGCACGCTGGGCGTGGTGTTCTACCTGGTGCTGAGCGTGGCCACCGGCCTGTTGCTGTGGCACCTGCCCGGCGCGTTCCTGCCCGATGAGGACCAGGGCATGCTCAACGCGCTGGTGAAGCTGCCGGCCGGTTCCACGCTGGAGCAGACGCGGGCGGTGATGGATCGTCTGAGTGCCGTCGCGGTGAAGGACGACAGCGTGCTGTCGATCCAGGCCACCGCAGGTTTCAGTGTTACCGGCAGTGGCCAGAACGTCGGCCAGGCGTTCATCCGCCTGAAGGACTGGGACGACCGCAAGGATGACGCCGATACCATCGCCGCACGACTCACCCGGGCCATGGCCAGCGTGCCCGATGCGCAGGTGTTCATCACCTCGCCACCGGCCATCCTCGGCCTGGGCGATGCCGGCGGTTTCACCCTGGAACTGCAGGACGAAGGCGGTGCCGGCCATGCCGCCGCAGTGGCCGCGCGCAACACACTGCTGAAGAAGGCCGCCAGCGACCCGAAGCTGGTCAACGTGCGCTACGCCAGCCTGGAAGACGCGCCGGTGTACGCGGTGAAGGTGGACGACGCCAAGGCGCAGGCGATGGGCGTGAATCCGCAGGACATCAATGACACCTTGAACGCAGCGCTGGGCGGCGACTTCGTCAACAACTTCATCTACAAGGGCCGCATCAAGAAGGTATTCATCCAGGGCACCGCCGAAGCGCGCATGCAGCCGCAGGACATCGAGCGCTGGAGCGTGCGCAACCAGGCCGGGCAGATGGTGCCGCTGTCGTCGCTGGTCAGTGCGCACTGGACCAGCGCACCGGCGGCATTGCAGCGCTACAACGGCGTCTCGGCGATGGAGGTCACCGGCCAGCCGGCGCCGGGCGTCAGCTCCGGCGAGGCGATGGCCGAGATCGCACGCCTGGCCGACACGCTGCCGGAAGGCTTCAGCCATGCCTGGTCGGACATGGCCTACCAGGAACAGTTGTCGGGCAACCAGGCGCCGATGCTGTACGCCATCTCGCTGCTGTTCGTGTTCCTCTGCCTGGCCGCGCTGTACGAAAGCTGGGCGGTGCCGTTCGCGGTGATGCTGGCGGTGCCGGTGGGCGTGTTCGGTGCGGTGCTGATGATGAACCTGCGTGGCCTCAACAACGATGTGTACTTCCAGGTCGGCCTGTTGACCACGATTGGTCTGGCAGCGAAGAACGGCATCCTGATCGTCGAGTTCGCGCGCATCCTCGAACAACAGGGCAGGAGCACCCGCGAGGCGATCCTGCAGGCGGTCTACCTGCGGCTGCGGCCGATCGTGATGACTTCGCTGGCGTTCCTGATGGGTGTGCTGCCGCTGGTGTTCGCCACCGGCGCCGGTTCGGCCGCGCGCCGCTCGCTGGGCACCGGCGTGGCCGGCGGTACGGTCGCCTCGATGGTGCTGGGCATGTTCTTCGTGCCGCTGTTCTACCTGCTGGTGCGGCGGATGTTCCCGGGCCGCGCGCCGGCCCACGCCGCTGTACCGGAGGCAAGCCCATGAAGCCGATGCTGCTGCGCGCCCTGGTGGCCGCAATGATCACCACGGTGCTGGGTGGCTGCGTGAGCATGGCGCCGCATTACCAGCGGCCCGAGGCACCGGTGCCGGTGCAGTTCGGCAATGCGGCCACCGGCGAGGCCGAGCCGGCGCTGGCGATGCCGGCCTGGCGCGAGGTGTTCCTCGAACCGCGCCTGCAGCAGGTCATCGCGCTAGCGCTGCAGAACAACCGCGACCTGCGGGTGGCGGTGCTGCAGGTGGAGAAGGAGCGCGCGCAGTACCGCATCCAGCGTGCGGCGCTGCTGCCGTCGGTGGATGCCAGCGGCAGCGTCACCCGTGCGCGGATGAGCGATGCCAGCAGCGAAACCGGCGCCACCCAGGTGACCGAATCCGATGCCGTGCAGGTGGGCATCAGCAGCTGGGAGCTGGACCTGTTCGGGCGTATCCGCAGCCTGAAGAACGAGGCCCTGCAGAACTGGCTGGCCAGCGCCGAGAACCAGCGGGCGGCGCGCACCAGCCTGGTCGCCGAAGTGGCCACGGCCTGGCTGGCGCTGGCCGCCGATGAGCAGTCGCTGGCATTCACGCAACAAACCCTGGACAGCCAGCAGCAGACGCTGCAGCGCACCGAGGCCCGCCATGCACAGGGGCTGGCCTCGGGCCTGGACCTGTCGCAGGTGCAGACCAGCGTGGAAGCCGCGCGCGGGGCGCTGGCGAAGCTGCAGACCCAGCAGGCGCGGGATCGCGATGCATTGCAGCTGTTGGTGGGGGCGCCGCTGGATCCGGCCCTGCTGCCAACTGCGCAGGCGCTGGATGGCAGCGTCGCACTGGCGCCGCTGCCCGCCAACCTGCCGTCCAGCGTGTTGCTGCAGCGCCCGGACGTGCTGTCCGCCGAGCATGCATTGCAGGCAGCCAACGCCGATATCGGTGCCGCGCGCGCCGCATTCTTCCCGACGCTGGCGTTGACCGCCAACTACGGCCACAGTTCCACCGCGTTGTCGACGCTGTTCTCGGCCGGCACCCGTGGCTGGTCGTTCGCGCCCAGCATCACCGCGCCGATCTTCCATGCCGGTGCACTGAAGGCCTCGCTGGATGCCTCGAAGATCGGCAAGGACATCGGCATCGCGCAGTACGAGAAGGCGATCCAGCAGGCCTTCAGCGAAGTGGCCGATGCGCTGGCCACGCGTGATCACCTGCGCGCGCAGATGGATGCGCAACGCGCATTGGTGGCCGCCAGCCAGCGCAGCTACACGCTGGCCGATGCGCGTTACCGCACCGGGCTGGACGGCTATCTGCAGGCGCTGGATGCGCAGCGCAGCCTGTATGCCGCGCAGCAGGATCTGATCGCGCTGCAGCAGCAGGAGGCGGGCAACCGGGTAACGTTGTTCAAGGTGCTGGGCGGCGGCGCGGACGCACGGTAACGCGTGCGTTCGCTCTGGTCGGCGCCAACCTTGGGCGGCGCCTGCCAGGAACAGGTCCGATTGCCTACGCCACGCGGCCGCGGCGCGCGCGCTCCAGATGCACCAGCAGCAGCGAGATCGCCGCCGGGGTCATGCCCGGGATGCGCTGCGCCTGGCCGATGGTCTGCGGGCGCACGCGCTCCAGCTTTTGCAGGGCCTCGGCTGACAGCCCCCGCACCGTTGCGTAATCGAAGGCTTCGGCAATCGGCGTGGCTTCATGCCGCTGCTGGCGCTCGATCTCCTCGCGCTGGCGGTCCAGGTAGCCGGCGTACTTCACGCCGATCTCCACCTGCTCGGCCACTTTGCCGTCGGCCACGGCCGGGCCCAGCGACGGCACCTGCATCAGCTGCGCGTAGTCCAGCTCGGGGCGCTTGATCAGGTCCAGCACATTGGTTTCGCGGCTGACCGCCACGCCCAGCGTTTCCTGTACCTCGCGGCCCAGTGCATTGGCCGGGGTCGCCCACAGCGCGCCCAGGCGCGCGCGCTCGGCGGCGACGGCGGCCTGCTTGGTTTCGAACGCGCTCCAGCGGCGGTCATCGACCAGGCCCATTTCGCGGCCGGCCGGGGTCAGGCGCTGGTCGGCATTGTCCTCGCGCAACTGCAGGCGGTACTCGGCGCGGCTGGTGAACATGCGGTACGGTTCGTTGGTGCCGTGGGTGATCAGGTCATCCACCAGCACGCCCAGGTACGCCTCGTCGCGGCGCGGGCACCAGCCGTCCAGCCCGCGTACCTGGCGGGCAGCGTTGAGGCCGGCCAGCAGGCCCTGCGCGGCGGCTTCTTCATAGCCGGTGGTGCCGTTGATCTGGCCGGCGAAGAACAGGCCGTTGACCAGCTTGGTTTCCAGCGAGGCCTTCAGCCCGCGCGGGTCGAAGAAGTCGTACTCGATCGCGTAGCCGGGGCGGGTGATGTGCGCGTTCTGGAAGCCGACGATGCTGCGTACCATCTCCAGCTGCACATCGAACGGCAGTGAGGTGGAGATGCCGTTGGGGTAGATCTCGACGATGCCCAGGCCTTCGGGTTCGACGAAGATCTGGTGGCTGGCCTTCTCGGCAAAACGCACCACCTTGTCTTCGATCGACGGGCAGTAGCGCGGGCCAATGCCCTCGATCTGGCCGCTGTACAGCGGTGAGCGGTGCAGCGCGTCGCGGATGATCTGGTGGGTCTGCTCGGTGGTGTGGGTGATCCAGCAGCTGACCTGCTGCGGATGCTCGTCCACCGAGCCGAGGAAGGACATCACCGGCCGCGGCGAATCGCCCGGCTGCTCATCCATCATGCTGTAGTCCAGCGAGCGGCCATCGATGCGTGGCGGCGTGCCGGTCTTCAGGCGGTCCACCTGGAACGGACGCTCGCGCAGGCGCGCGGCCAGCGTGGTGGCCGGCGGGTCGCCCATGCGGCCTGCGGCGTACTGGGTCGGGCCGACATGGATCTTGCCGGCCAGGAAGGTGCCAGCAGTCAGCACCACGGCCTCGGCATCGAAGCGCAGGCCGGTCTGGGTGATGACCCCGCGCACGGCGTCGCCTTCGATGACCAGGTCATCGACGGCAGCCTGGAATACGGTCAGGTTGGCCTGGCCTTCGACAATGGCGCGGATCGCCATGCGGTACAGGTTGCGGTCGGCCTGGCAGCGGGTGGCGCGCACGGCCGGGCCCTTGGAGGCATTGAGGGTGCGCCACTGGATGCCGGCGCGGTCGGCGGCATGCGCCATCGCGCCGCCCAGCGCGTCGATCTCCTTGACCAGATGGCCCTTGCCGATCCCGCCGATGGCCGGATTGCAGCTCATCGCGCCCACCGTTTCGATGTTGTGGGTCAGCAGCAGGGTGCGCACGCCGGTGCGGGCCGCGGCCAGCGCGGCTTCGGTGCCGGCGTGGCCACCGCCGATGACGATGACGTCGTAACGATGGAAGGACGGGTTCATGGGGGCTGTTCAGCTGGGGGCGGGCGCGACCGGAGGTGGCGCCGGGGTGGCGATTTTAGCGCCAATCGGGGGTAACGCGCCGGCGCCATCGGGCCGGCGCGGAAATCAGCGCTAAAGTTGGCGGGTTTTTTGCAGATAACCCAATAGCACCCACCGTGGCTGGCGCCGCGGGCGCCCGTGACCGGAATTGGAACAGGGGCCGGTACAGGCGCACGGTGGGGGAGCAGAGGGCCGGCAGTCGGGGGACTGTCCGGCCCTGTTTTTTTGGGCTGTCGGAAAGGCCCCATCACGCATGGCGTGGATCCACTGACGCGGGGGCTCTCGCCGGTTGCCGACCCGGCAAAACAAACGGCCCCGCATTGCGGGGCCGTCTGCCATCAGAGGTGCCGACATCCGACAGGGCCGGAACAGGGGGGATCCAGATGTTCCTGTCGGATATCGACGTAGAGCTTTTTGCGGCGGCCCGTGTCGTTTTTGTCACTTTGTGACGCGGGCCGTCACTGTCCCCGTAGATTGCGGCTTGGACCGTGTGAAATGCAAGACGGTTCAGCGCTCAACTGTGCGCTGCGTCCCACGATCCATGTTCCGCCAGGGGGAACCGTTCATCCTCGGCGCGCTGGGCGCCGGCGCCGGCCGGGCCTGCGGCGGCGGTGCCGATGGCTGGACGTTCGACTGTGGCGGGCGACGCATCGAATCCATGTTCCGCCACGGCGAGCCACCGTTGTACGACGGCCGCGACGGCGGCGGACGGTTCTCGCCGCCGTTGCCGGGTGGGCGCGGCGGCGGGCGGTGATTGTGCGGCGGGCGGTAGATCGGGCGCGAGTAGTACGGATTGCCATAGCCGCCGTAGTAGCCGCCATAGCCGCCGTAGTACGGATAGCCGTAGTTGTAGGGATAGCCGGCCGGGTAGCGGTACTCCACCGACGGCGCACCGTGGTAGTAGCTGCCGCTGCGGCCACCGCCGACATAGTCGTAAGTGGTGCAGCCGGTCAGTGCCAGCATCAGGCCACCGGCAAGCATCAGGCGCGTTTTCATGGTGGGTCCCCCCAGAGGACGGGTTGTGCGGTCAGCTTCGTGCGCAGGCATTGAATCAGCCCTTAACTTCACCCATCAGGATGAATGGAGGTGAAGGCCCTCATGCTGGCATGACCTGTGCCGGGGTCGCCAGCGGGGAGCCATACGTTAATCTTGCGTCATGAGCGATTCACTGTTGCCCCGTGCCGACGATGTCCTGGCTGCCGCTGCGCGGATCGCGCCGCACGCCAGCGTGACCCCGGTGCTGCGCTCGCGCACGCTCGATGCGCTGGCCGGCGCGCAGCTGGCGTTCAAGGCCGAGCATCTGCAGCGCGGCGGCGCATTCAAGTTCCGCGGCGCGTGCAATGCGGTGTGGTCGCTGGATGCCGATCGCGCCCGTGCCGGCGTGGTCACTCATTCCTCCGGCAACCACGGCGCGGCCCTGGCGCTGGCCGCACGCACCCGGGGCATTCCCTGCCATGTGGTGGTGCCGGACGGGGCGGTGGCGGCCAAGCTGGCCAACATCGCCCGCCACGGCGCCACGCTCTGGCGCTGCCCGCCGACCATCGCCGACCGTGAGGCCACCTGCGCCAGAGTGCAGGCCGATACCGGCGCAACCCTGGTCCATCCCTATGCCGACCCGGCCGTCATGGCCGGACAGGGCACCGCCGCACTGGAACTGCTGCACAGCGACGGTCCATTCGACGTGCTGGTGGTTCCGGTGGGCGGCGGAGGGCTGGCCAGCGGCACCGCCCTGGCCCTGCAGCACGCCAGCCCGCAGACCCGGCTGGTGCTGGCCGAACCGGCCGGTGCCGATGACACGGCACGCTCGCTGGCCGCCGGCGAGCGCCAGGGCGCATTCACCCCGGACACGATCTGCGACGGCCTGCGCACCCTGATCGGCGCGCCCAATTTCGCGCTGCTGCGCGCGGCAGGTGCCGAGGTGATCGTGGTCGATGACGCGGCCACGATGGCGGCGATGCGCCTGCTGTGGGAGGTCCTCAAGCAGGTGGTGGAACCGTCTTCGGCCACCGTGCTGGCAGCGGTACTGGCGCAGCCGCAGCGCTTTGCGGGGCTGCGCGTGGGGCTGGTGTTGTCCGGCGGCAATGTCGACCTGCCCGCACTGCGTTGGGGCGCGCCATGAGCCGCGACCGGCAGCGACGGCGTACCGGCCTGCTGGGCTGGATCTGGCGGCTGTTCGTGGTGCTGGTGATCTGGCTGCTGGGTGTGACGGCCTGGATCGTCTGGATCGGTGAGCGTGACCAGGCGGCCAAGGCCGACGCCATCATCGTGCTGGGTGCTGCGGCGTATGACGCCAAGCCGTCGCCGGTGTTCGAGGAGCGTATCCGCCATGGACTGGACCTGTATGAGGCCCGCTACGCGCCGCTGCTGATTTTCACCGGTGGCTATGGCGGCACCGGTGCGCGCTTCTCCGAGTCGCAGGTGGCACGCCGCTACGCGCTCAAGCACGGCGTGCCGGACGACGCGATCCTGATCGAGACCGCTTCGCGCAACACGGTGCAGAACCTGGTCGAAGCCAAGCGGCTGATGGACCAGCGCCATCTGCGCCGGGTGATCATCGTCAGCGACCCGTTGCACATGGCGCGCGCACTGCGCCTGAGCAGGGCGCTGGGCATCGATGCGCTGGCCTCGTCCACGCCCAGCACGCGCTTCCGCAGCTTCCACACCAGCTGGCGCTTCCTGGTGCAGGAGATCTACTTCTTCCACCGCGACCTGGTGCGCCCGCCGCTGAGTTCACCGGCCAATACCTGAGGCGGGAGCCTGCATCAGGGTCGGTGCCGACCTGGGTCGGCGCGTGACCGGCGGTAGCGCGATCAGGTCTGCTTGCGCCGGATCGGAATCGCCGACACCGGCACCGAGGCCACGTCATGCCCGCCTTCGCGGATCGGCGCACCCGGGTCCGGCGCCCAGGCGTGGGCATAGATCACTTCCCAGCTGCTGGGCAGCTTGCCGTCGGCGCGGCGCATCGGTTCGTACGCCGCCGCAGCAGCGGCGAAACGACCGCGCCCGGTCAGCGTATGGCGGCGGTCCACGCGGGCGTTGGTGGCACCCATCGCACGCAGTTCGCGCATCAGCGAAGGCAGGTCGTCATAGGTCAGGGTGAACAGGTCGCGGTCCAGCACCGGGTCGCGGAAACCGGCCATCATCAACGCATCGCCGAACTGCGCGATCTGCGCGAAGCGGCTCACGTGCGGGCGCTCATCGGCGGCGGCGAAGGCCTCGTTGAGCTCGACCAGCGTTTCCGGGCCGAAGGTCGAGCACAGCAGCAGGCCACCGGGCTTGAGCACGCGACGGAATCCGGCAAACACCGCCGGCAGGTCGTCCACCCACTGCAGGCACAGGTTGCTGAAGATCACGTCCACGCTGTTGTCGGCCAGCGGCAGCGCGGCGGCATCGCCGCACAGGCGCTGGAACGGCTTCCACCAGCCGGCCTGGCGCTTGGCCTGGTCCAGCATGGGCAACGCCACGTCCAGGGCAATCACCTGCGCCTTCGGCCAGCGCTTCTTCATCAGCGCACTGGCGTGGCCGGTGCCGGCACCGATATCGAGCACCACCTCCGGCTTGCGCGCCTCCAGGTAGTCCAACGATTCGATCAACCGCGACTGCACCTCGCGCTGCAGGGCGGCGGCGGCGTCGTAGCTGCTGGCGGCGCGGGCAAACGCGCGGCGGACATGGCGGGCATCGAAGTGGGACGGCATTGCGAGAGTCTCTTAGAACGTACCGGGGTAGGCGCCGCCATCGATCAGCAGGTTCTGCCCGGTGAGGTAGCCGGCCTGCGCACTGCACAGGAAGGCGCAGGCGGCGCCGAATTCGTCCGGCGTGCCGAAGCGGCCGGCGGGAATCTGCTGGCGGCGGCGCTCGGCCACTTCACCCGCGTCGCCGTCCCTGCCCGCACTGTGGGCGAAGTTGGCACGCAGGCGGTCGGTGTCGAACTGGCCGGGCAGCAGGTTGTTGATCGTGACGTTGTGGGCCACAGTGCGGCGCGACAGGCCGGCGACAAAACCGGTCAGTCCGCTGCGCGCGCCGTTGGACAGTGCCAGGATGTCGATCGGCGCTTTCACTGCCGACGAGGTGATGTTGACGATACGGCCGAAGCCGCGCTCGATCATCGCGTCCACGGTGGCCCGGATCAGCGCGATCGGTGCCAGCATGTTGGCGTCCAGTGCGGCGATCCAGTCATCGCGCTCGAAGCTGCGGAAATCGCCGGGTGGCGGGCCACCGGCGTTGTTGACCAGGATGTCCACCTGCGGGCACGCGGCGAGCGCTGCGGAGCGGCCGGTCTCGGTGGTCACGTCGGCGGCGACCACGCGGACTTCGGCGGCGCCGGGCAGGGCGCGCAGTGCTTCAGCGGCGGCCTGCAGGGCGGTTTCGCCCCGGGCCACGATCACCACGTTCACGCCCTCGCGCACCAGCGCACGCGCGCAGCCCAGGCCGAGCCCCTTGCTGGCGCCGCAGACCAGTGCCCAGCGGCCAGTGATACCCAGATCCATGCGTCAGTCCTGGCGAGTTAGGAGGGCGCTCATTGTCCGCCATCGGCCGGTGACAGGCCGGCAACGAAGTGTTGCAGGGCGGCGGCCACCTCGTCGGCATGGCCGAGGAAGGGCGCGTGGCCGCCGTGGGCGATGGTCAGCGCCTGCGCGCCGGGGGCCAGCGCCGCCGCCGCGTTCATCGCCGCCGGTGAGACCAGGCGGTCGCGCTGGCCGGCGATCCACAGGCTGGGTCTGCCCAGCGTCGGCAGCGCGCCGCGCAGATCGGTGCTTTCCAGCAGGCGCAGGCCGTCCTGCAAGGCGCGTTCGGTTGGCGCGCCGCGCTCGACCAGGCGCTGGCGCAGCGTGCGCAGTTCCTCGCGGGCATGCGCCGAACCCAACACGTCCAGTGCCAGGAAGCGCTCCAGGGTGCCGCCGAAATCAGTGGCCAGCTCGCGCCCGAACTGCTCGAACACCGCCGGTTCCACCGCATGCGGCCAGTCCTGGCCACGCACGAACCGCGGCGTGGCCGCAATCATCGCCAGCCCGCGCACCTTCGGAAGCGTCGCGGCGGCGTGCAGTGCGAACAGGCCGCCCAGTGACCAGCCGCACCACACCGCCGGCGGCGTGGCCGCGGCAATGGCGTTGACCACGAATGGCAGGCGCAGCGGCGTGGTGTCTTCGCGGCTATGGCCGTGACCGGGCAGGTCGACACGATGCAGGGTGAACCGATCCGCCAGGCGTTCGACCAGCGGCGCGAACACGCCGCCCTGCAGGGCCCAGCCGTGGATCAGTACCAGGTCCGGCCCCTGGCCGGTCACTTCGATATGCATGGGGGAACGACAGCAGACTCAGGCAAAGGCGGGCAGTGGCGGCGGCGCGGGTTCGCGCGTGGGCAGGGCCACGCGGTCGCGCGCGCTGGCGATGGCTTCGACCAGGCCGCGCACCTGTTCCGGCGTGTGCAGCGCGGACAGGGTGACGCGCAGCCGTGCCTTGCCCTCCGGCACGGTCGGCGGGCGGATGGCGCCGACCAGCCAGCCGGCCTGTTCCAGTGCCTTGGACATCGCCACAGCGCGATGATCGTCACCACACAGCAGCGGCTGGATCGGCGTTTCCGAGGCCATGAGATCCAGGCCATGGCGACGGGCTTCGCCGCGGAACAGCGCGATCAGATCGGTCAGTTTCGAACGGCGCCAGTTGTCACGGCGCGCCAGGCGCACCGCTTCCAGTGCAGCGGCAGCCATCGCCGGTGGCAGGGCGGTGGTGTAGACGTACGGGCGCGCGGTCTCGGCCAGATGTTCGATCAGGTCGTCGCGGCCCAGCACCAGTGCGCCGGAACCGCCCAGCGCCTTGCCCAGCGTCACCAGTTGCAGCGGAACGTCGTCCACGCCCAGCCCGGCGGCAGCCACTGCGCCACGGCCGTCGCCGACTACGCCCACGCCGTGCGCATCATCGACGTAGAACAGCGCCTGCTGCAGGCGTGCCACGAGCGACAAAGCGCGCAGCGGTGCGATGTCGCCATCCATGCTGAAGACACCATCGGTGGCCAGCATCGCCGCGCCATCGGGCGCGTGCTTGAGCTGGCGCATCGCCCCTTCCGCATCCAGATGCGGATAGCGGCGCAGGCGCGCACCGGCCAACCGTGTCGCATCCAGCAGGCTGGCGTGGTTGAGCTTGTCCTGCACGCACACGTCGCTCTCTTCGCTCAGCAGCGCCTGCTGCACCGCCAGGTTGGCGGCGAAGCCACTGCCGAACAGCAGCGCACGCGGGTAGCCCAGCCACTCGGCCACCTCGCGTTCCAGCGCGTCGTGCATTGCGTGGTGGCCGCAGACCAGGTGCGAAGCACCGGCACCGGCGCCCTCGCGCGCGGCGGCGTCCTGCAGTGCGTTGACCACACTGAACTGCTGGGCCAGGCCCAGATAGTCGTTGCTGCAGAAGCCGGTCAGCCACTGGCCGTCCACTTCCAGGCGGACGCCGTCACGGCGGCTGACCGTACGCCGCGCGCGGCGTCGGCCTTGGGCATCGCGCAGGGCGCGCTGGGCGTGGAGACGGGCGGTCAGGTCGGGGCGGGCCATGGCGGCTGAATGCGTCGACGGGGCGGCTAGGGTAGCGCGTTGCCGCGGCGCCTGCTTGCGGCCCGTCTCAGGCCGCGTGAGCGCAGCCACAGCCGGGCGTATCGGCACTGATATCGGTGTGCACGGTGCCGCCGTGGTCATGGCCTTCGGCATCCACCTGTACCGCCATCGGCTGCAGGCCGAGCCGGGCGAACAGGGCCAGGTCGCGTTCGCTTTCCGGGTTGCCGGTGGTCAGCAGCTTGTCGCCGTAGAAGATCGAATTGGCACCGGCCAGGAAGCACAGCGCCTGCAGTTCGTCACTCATCGCCTCGCGCCCGGCCGACAGCCGCACCATCGCGCGCGGCATGACGATGCGCGCCACGGCGATCATGCGCACGAACTCGAACGGATCCAGCTCGGGACTGCCATGCAGCGGCGTGCCCGCCACCTGCACCAGCTTGTTGATCGGCACCGAATCGGGGTGCGCCGGCAGCGTGGCCAGCGCCAGCAGCAGGCCGACGCGCTGCGCGCGCGTCTCGCCCATGCCGACGATGCCGCCGCAGCAGGTCTTCAGGCCGGCATCGCGCACGTGTTCCAGCGTATCCAGGCGGTCCCGGTACTGGCGCGTGTGGATGATCGAATCGTAGTAGTCCGGCGCGGTGTCGAGGTTGTGGTTGTAGTAGTCCAGGCCGGCGTCCTTCAGCGCACGTGCCTGCTCGCCGCTGAGCATGCCCAGCGTGGCGCAGGTTTCCAGGCCCAGCGCCTTCACCCCGGCGATCATCGCCGCCACCTTCGGAATGTCGCGGTCCTTCGGCGAACGCCACGCCGCGCCCATGCAGAAGCGCGAGGCACCGGCGGCCTTGGCCTGGCGCGCCTTGGCCAACACCGCGTCGGTGTCCATCAGCTTCTGCGCGTTCACCCCGGTGGTGTAGCGCTGTGCCTGCGGGCAGTACGCGCAGTCTTCAGGGCAGCCGCCGGTTTTCACCGACAGCAGCGTGGAGACCTGTACCTGGGCAGGGTCGAAGTGCTCGCGATGGACCGCAGCGGCGCGGAATAGCAGCTCGGGGAACGGCAGCTCGAACAGCGCCTGCAGTTCGTCGTGTTGCCAGTCGTGGCGGATGGCGGCGGCCATGGCGGGACCTTGGGTACGAGTAGAGCGAGGGCGGCAGTGTGGGTGGGCTTGTTCGGGCTGTCAACCATAATGTTTGACGATAGGTTTACATTTCGATCCTGTTGCGGATTCGGCGGATGCGCCACTTTTCACCGCATCCTGCAATGCGTCCGGCCACAGTGGCCGCTGCCCAACGCAAGCGCTGGCGCGCAGACTCTCTCCCATGATTGGTCTTCACCGACTCCGCGACCGCATCACCACGCTGGTCCTGAGTGAATCCTGGCGCCGCCGTGCCGCGCTCTGGGGCGGCGCCGTGGCCGTCGCGCTGGTGGCGATCCTGTTCGCCAAGGCCAGCGACGCGGCCTTTCACCTGTTCCAGCGCATCACCGCGCACTCGCCGTGGTGGGCCCTGCTGCTCACGCCGGGCATCTTCGCGCTGTTGGCCTGGTTGACCGCCGGTGTGCTGAAACCCACCCGCGGCAGTGGCATTCCGCAGGTCATCGCCGCGCTGGACAAGCCCGATGAGTCGTTCCGCAGGACCCATCTTTCGCCTGCCGTCTCGGCCGGCAAGCTGTTGCTGACGTCATTGTCGCTGCTCGGCGGCGCGTCGGTCGGGCGCGAGGGGCCCACGGTGCACGTGGGCGCCAGCCTGATGTACCTGTTCGGCCGCGGGTTCGGTTTCAAGGATCCCCGCGAGCTCTCGCACTTCCTGCTGGCAGGTGGTGCTGCCGGTATCGCCGCCGCATTCAATACGCCGTTGGCCGGCATTGTGTTTGCCATCGAAGAACTCAGCGGCCGCTTCGAGCATCGCTTCTCCGGCACCCTGCTGACCGCGGTGATCGTCGGTGGCGTGGTGTCGCTGGGCCTGCTCGGCAACTACACCTACTTCGGCCATGTGAGCGCGCGCCTGCCGCTGGGCCAGGGCTGGCTGGCCATCCTGCTGTGCGGCGTGGTGGCGGGCTTGCTGGGCGGCCTGTTCGCGCGTGCTGTGCTGGCCAGTGCGGCGGGCCGCCCGCGTTGGCTCGGGCACCTGCGGCAGCGGCATCCGGTTCTGTTGGCCGCAGGCTGCGGTCTGGTGGTGGTGCTGCTGGCCCTGGCCTTCGGTGAAGGCGCGTTCGGCACCGGCTACGAGCAGGCGCGCAGCCTGGTGCAGGGCCAGGCCACGGTCGGCCATGAGTTCGGGTTGATGAAGCTGTTGGCCAACCTCGCGTCATACGTGGCCGGAATTCCCGGCGGCCTGTTCTCGCCGGCGCTGGCGGTCGGCGCGGGACTGGGCCACAACCTCGCGGTGCTGATGCCCGGCGTGGATCCGCGCGCGTTCGTACTGCTGGGCATGTGTGCGTACCTCACCGGCGTTACCCAGGCGCCCCTGACCTCGGCGGTGATCTCGCTGGAGCTGACCGACAGTGGCGATCTGCTGCTGCCGATCCTGGCCACGGTGCTGATTGCCCGCGGCGTGTCCGGACTGGTGTGCCGGGTGCCGATCTATCGGGGGTTGGCGGAAGTGCTGATGGCGCCAGCGGTAGAGCGCGACCGCGCGAGCTAGTCGCATCGAGGGAGTGTCGACCAGGCACTCACCGATGGCATTGGCAGAGCGGCCTGACAGCGGGATGCGGCGTCTGCCGATGGTTGCGCGCGTGATGTCATGGAAGGCTGGGCCATGCGCCTGTCGCCCACCAACGCCCTCCACGGCATGTTCCACACGCTGCTTCATCTGCTCATGCCGTTGCGCTGCCTGGTCTGCGGCGACCCGGGCCACGATGGACTTGATCTCTGTGATGCCTGCCTGGCCGGGCTGCCCTGGTCCGGCCGGGCCTGCCTGCGCTGCGCGTTGCCGTTGCCCGACACCGCGTTGATCGTCTGCGGCACCTGCCGCGAGGAGGTACCGCCCCAGGCCGCCACGCATGCCAGCCTGCTGTACCTGCCACCTGTGGATCAGCTGCTGGTGCGCTACAAGTTCCGCCAGGATCTGGCGGCAGGCCGCCTGCTGGCACAGCTGATGCAGCGCGCACCGCCGCCCTGGTCATGCCCACCGTTGGTGCCGGTGCCGCTGCACCATCGTCGGTTGCGCCAGCGCGGCTACAACCAGGCCGCGGAACTGTGCCGCCTGCTGCCGATGCCGGTCTGGCATGGCCTATACCGGCGTCGGCACACCGCTCCGCAGTCCGAGCGCAGCGCCGAACAGCGCCGGGAGAACCTGTTCGATGCCTTCGATGTACGCGGGCCAGTGCCTGCACGGTTGACCGTAGTGGACGATGTGATGACCACGGGCAGCACTGTCATGGAGATTGCCGAGACGCTGCGCCTGGCGGGCGCTGGCGAGGTACGCGTGTGGGTCTGCGCGCGGGTGCCGTGATCGCCGCTTTCATGCGGAGCGGCTAGGATGGGACCGATTCCGGATCGAAGGAGTGGCCATGAATTCCCCCTTGTCTCCCTTGCTGTCGGCAGTTGGGCGCAGCTGGTGGATCCTGCTGCTGTATGGGCTCGTCGCACTGGGCTTCGGCATCGTTGCCATTGGCCGGCCGCTGTCGGCAGCGATGGCACTGGCGTGGACGCTGGGGGTGATGGCCATCGTTGAAGGTGTCATCAGCCTGTTCGCACTGATCAGCGGCGGTAGCGGCGCTTCGCGTGGCTGGCTGGCGCTGTATGCCATCGCCTCGCTGGGATTCGGCATCCTGGCGGTGATCAATCCGCTGGCCACCGCCAGCGTGCTGGTGCTGTTCCTGGCGGCGTGGCTGCTGGTGGCCGGCATCTATCGCATCGTGTTCGCGATCCGCGTGCGCAAGCAGATCCAGGGTGAGTGGCTGCTGATTCTCAGCGGTGTGCTGGCGGTGGTGCTGGGCCTGCTGTTTGCCGCCAATCCGTATGCAGGCGTGGCGGTGACCACGCTGTGGATCGGCATCGGCAGCCTGCTGTACGGGCTGCTGCAGGTGCTGGTGGCGTTCAAGCTGCGAAAGCTGAAATGAGGCCCGCGCGTGCGGTGTTGCTGGCGGTGGCGCTGGTGCTGGCCGGCTGCATGCCGGCGGCCACGCCCAGCGCCCCGGTGGAGCCGGATCGCCCGCCACTTCCCGGTGTGGATGTGCGCCTGAGCGCAGTCGACGCTGCCGGCAAGGGCGCGCCGGCGCGGTGGCGTGACGAGACATTGGCCCTGCGAGAGCCCCCGATTGCCAGCAGCGCGGACATCGCCGATGTGCGCTCTGTGCAGGATGATTACGGCCAGACGGCGTTGCAGATCCGCTATCGAGCCGAGGCGCACCAGCGCATTCACGATGGGACGGCGGCGATGGTCGGCCAGCGCATCGCGATCAGCGTGGATGGCCGGGTGCTGATGGTGGCGACGGTGCAGGGACCGTTCTCTGAATCGATGAATCTGAGTGGCTTGAACGATGGTGATGCCAAGGCGCTGGAGAAGCACATCACCGGGGCTGCGCCGGTGGAGCGGTAGGAGCGGGAAGGTGCGTGCAGAGGGCGACACATTCTCCTTTTCGGTCGAGGACAGGACGCTCCGGCTCGTCGTGGCGCTGGAAGCTCCATAGAAGATCGAGTCCACCGGCCTTGAATCCCGGGTAGGTGTAGTAGCGTGGATTGCGAACGTCGTCCTCGGAAAATCGCGACGTCATCCGATAGGCCCTGGCGCAGTGACCATTGATGTACTGACGCGACGGCGATGGATCTGCCCTCGGTAGCGGCCAGTCGGTGATGTAGCTTTCGTCCAGGGCCGGGCAGAGCATTCCGCCGTCAACTACGTATGCGTACGCTCCAGGATCGCCCGTTCGACCGGCGGAGCGTATCTGTCCAAGCCTTGTTTCAGAGCCTAATGACGGCATCAGGTAGTAGACATTCGCAGTGGGCCAGAGGCGGATGCCAGAGACGCGAATCTCCATCAATTGATCGCCAATTGCGTTAGGCTCGTTCGAATCAATGACCACACCTTCCCGGTCAAAGATGTAGAAGTACTCTCGATTGTGCGCCGCCGGATTGCCGTGGGAAATGATGGCGCGATAGGGCCAGTCCGCAGGAGGGTGATAGCTGCCTGTTCCATAAGGCGGAGGTGCTATCGAACCAAAGGGAAGGTTCCAGTGAGCGCGCTCGTCTGGCGGAGTGACGTCAACATACGGATCCTGGCCTTCCTCGGGCCGGCACTCATAGATGCGTCCTTCCACAGTACGGATGGTAGCGGGTGGTTCCGGGCAGTTGATGGGGCCGAGTGCATTTCCGGGTAGTCGATCAAAATCCATCTGCGCGCCTGCAAGTGCTACAACTAGAGAGAGTACGGTCATGTTCACGGCTGGTCGGTTCCTGTGCTTATATGGATATGGTGCACATGCGTCGAATCAGTCCTGAAAGCCTCTTCTTGGGCTAGCTCTGGAGTTGCAACGCTAAGATCGCCGTTGGTTAGTGCCCACGGTCCACCCAACCAGCCTGCCATCCCTTGCGCTCGCGCATTGGCCTCATCGCCCTGCGCCTGCTCGATGCGCCAGGCCAGGCCGGCCTCGGCCAGCAGGCGGGTGACGACGCGGTACTGGGTGGTGATCGCGCGCGCCGGCAGTTCGGCCTGCACGTCGAAGCGGAACACCGCCTGCGGGTAGTCGGCGAAGATCTGTTCGCAGATCGCGCGGGTATCCAGGTCCTGGAAGATCACCGCGTTGCGACGCAGGCGCAGCAGCGCGGTCCACGGTTCGAGGATCAGGCGGTAGCGGGCCAGGCCGCCGTCGCTGCCCAGCTGCGCCGCTTCGGTGCACAGCCCGTGCAACTGGCGCAGCGCGCCGTCGGCCTGGCGCAGCTGCAGGGTCAGCGGCTGTTCCAGCCACGGCTCCAGGTCCAGGAACGCGTCGGTGGACAGGCAGTCGATCTGCAGGCGGTTGTCGCCGCACACCGATTCGATGCCTTCGAAGCGTTCGACGACCCACGCCTCTTGCAATCCCTGCAGACGCAGCAAGCGGGGTTGGCGGGCGTCGAGTGTGATCGCCCGCGCCAGTGCGACAACAGCGGCTTCCGTGCCCATGCAGGATCCCCCTGGGTAGTGGGAGAACTGTTGGGCAGGAAGCCACCACTGGCGGCGTGTTAGCCCATTCCTGTGGAGTGCATCACGCTTGCCGACATCAGATCAGGCTGTTCGCGACAAACTCCCGGGAAACAGGCTGTGCATTTACGACGCGCTACTCAACCGCGCTTCGCCGCAAACCGCGCTTCGATCTCCTCCAGTGACTTGCCCTTGGTTTCCGGCAGCCACAACGCGGCCACCAGGAAGAACACAAAAGTACATGCCGCCCAGAACACGAACATGCTGGCGTAGCCGTAGTGGCCCACCGTAGGCAGGAAGATGGCGGCGATGGTGGTCGACACGAACTGGTTGATCAGCAGTGCGATGCTCATGCCGTTGGAACGGATGCGGTTGGGCATCAGCTCCGACAACGCCAGCCACACGCAGACGCCGGGGCCGACCGCGAAGAACGCGACGAATACCAGGATACAGGCGGCCACGGCCCAGCCGTGTGCCGGCGGCGGCACCGGACCGATGCGAGCCTGTTCGATGCGCAGCGGCGCCTGGGCGGCGCTGGCGGGGTCGGCGAACGGGTTCAGATGGAGCTTGCGGAAGAAGGCACCGATCACGCTGTCCGGCTGCACGGTACCGGCGCGTTCGATGCGCAGCTCGCGGTCGGTCAGGTTGTCGCTGCGCAGGGCGCGCACATTGGTGAAATCGTCATAGGCGTATGACACCGTCAGTTGCATGGGCCGGCCTTCATTGTCGATGCCGCCGCCCAGACGCTGCCACTGCGCGTCATCCAGCACCAGCTGCAGGCCATCGGCGCTGACCGCCGCCTGCAGTTGCGGCTGCACGTCGGCGCGGCCACGTTCGGCCTGGAAGAACAATGCCGCTGCGGCCAGCAGGGCTACGCAGATGCCACCGCTGCCGAGCATCAGCAGGAATTTGCGGCCCTTGCGGTCGACCAGCAGCAGCGCCACCACGGTCATCACCGCGTTGAGCAGCTTGATCGCCACGTCGGCGCCGTTGGCGACCGAGCCGGACAGGCCGGCCTGGTTGAGGATGTTCACCGCGTAGGCCAGCACCGAGTTGATGCCGGTGGCCTGGGTGCAGGCCAGCACCACGCAGGCCAGCACGAACGGCACCACGTAGCGGCGGCTGAGCAGCGGGTCGCGCCTGCCATCGCTGCTGCTCGATTCCGGCGCCAGAATCTGCGCCAGCGTGGTCTCCACCTGCGCCGCCGGCAACACGCGTTGCAGGCTGCGGCGGGCGTCGTCGATGCGACCGCGCCGCACCAGCCAGCGCGGCGATTCGGAGAGCCAGAAGATGCCGGCGCAGAACAGCAGGCCTGGCGCCAGGCAGCTCCAGAAGATGGTGCGCCAGGCGTGATCCTTCACCGTGAACAGTTCCTGTGCCTGCTGTGCGACCGGCAGCGAACGTACCGCTTCGGCGGCGGCGTCCACTGCATGTGCGTGGTACAGCCCGATCAGTGCGGCCAGCACCAGGCCGATGGTCAGCAGCAGCTGGAACATCGCCGCGCCACGACCGCGGCGCTCGGGGCTGAGGACTTCGGCCAGGTACAGCGGCACCACCACGCCGATCAGGCCACCGCTGACGCCCTGCAGCAGGCGGCCCAGCAGCAGCGGTGTATACCCCGAGGCCAGCGCCATGATCGGAATCGAGGCGGTGAACAGCAGGCCGGCCAGCAGCATCGCTCCGCGGCGGCCGATCAGGTCGGCGACCATGCCGGCGAACAGCGAGGACAGCACGCTGCCCAGCAGTACCGCCGCCACCACGAAGCCGAGCTGCTGGCTGCTGAGCTGCCAGGCGTGGCTTGCAGTTGCTTCAAGATAGGGCAGGGCGCCGGCGATGATGCCGATGTCAATGCCGTACAGCAGGCCGCCGAGGCCGCCGATGAAGAGCAGGTAACGTACGGGCCAGCGCGGAGCGGTGCTTGCAGTCATCGGCATATCCCAGGAGGCGTTTCGGTGCGGATTGCTTTCTGTAAGTCGAGCCATGCTCGACTGATCTTCAGTCCGATATCGAGGTTCCCCGCAGCGCGCGCTGCGCGGTGAGTCGAGCATGGCTCGACTCTACAAATCGACTACGCGCCCGCCCACCACCACCTGCTGCAGGCGCAGTTCGGCATCCAGCACCACCAGGTCGGCGCGGGCGTCAGGCGCGATGCGGCCGCGATCGCCCAGGCCCAGGTAATCGGCCGGGAAGGTGGAAACACGCTGCGAGGCATCGGCCAGCTCCAGGCCGACGCGCACCAGGTTGCGCAGTGCCTGGTCCATGGTCAGCGCGCTGCCGGCCAGCGAGCCGGTGGCCAGGCGCACGCAACCACCACACTTGTGCACGCGCTGCTCGCCCAGTGCGTACTCGCCATCGGGCATGCCGGTGGCGGCAGTGGCATCGGTCACCGCGTACAGGCGCGGAATCGCGCGCGCGGCCAGGCGGATCACGCCGGGGTGGATGTGCTGCAGGTCGGGAATGATCTCGGCGTACTGCGCATGCGCCAGCGCGGCCGCAGCGATGCCTGGGCGATAGTGGTCGACGCCGGTCATGCCGTTGAACAGGTGGGTGAACCCGGACGCGCCCGCCTGCAGTGCAGCCACGCCTTCTTCGTAGGTGCCCGCGCTGTGCCCGAGCTGCACGCGGATGCCCACCGCCGCCAGGGCGGGAATCAATGCGGTATGTTCGCCGATCTCCGGCGCCAGCGTCATCACCCGGATCGGCGCCAGCGCATGCAGTTGTTGCACCAGCGCCAGCGTCGCCTCGATCGTGCGATCGGGCTGCGCGCCCAATCGCTGCGGGCTGATGAAGGGGCCTTCCAGATGCACGCCGGCGATGCACGCCGCATCGGCGTCGGGCGTGGCCATGGCTGCGGCCACCCCCTGCAGCGCGTGCTCGATCTCGTCCAGGCCGGCGGTCATGGTGGTGGCCAGCAGCGTGGTGGTACCGAAGCGCAGATGGGTGCGGGCGATGGTGCGCGCCGCGTCCCCACCCTGCATCAGGTCCACACCGGCCGCGCCATGCACGTGCAGGTCGATGAAACCGGGCAGGATCACCGGCAGCTGCAGGTCGTCTGCGCCGCTGTGGTCATCCACCTGCAGCTGGCGCACATGCGAATCGAAATGAACCTGGCCGCGGCGCCAGCCCAGCGGGGTGAGGATGCGGCCGTGGAGGGAGCGGGTGTCGGTCATGCGGGTGGCTCGGCGATGATCACTTCAATGCCCAGGCGCTGCAGGCCCTCACGGGTCGCGTCGTCGATGCCGGCGTCGGTGATGATGGTGTGGATCTGGTCCAGCCGGGCGATGCGGTGCAGGCTGACACGACCGAACTTGGAGGCATCGGTGAGCACCACGACGCGGCGCGCGCGCTCGACCATGCGGTGGTTGAGGCGGGCTTCGGCCTCGTCGTGGGTGGTCAGGCCGAACTGAAGGTCCAGTCCATCCACGCCCAGGAACAGGGTGTCGAAGCTGTACGAGTTGAGGCTGGCCTCGGCCTGGCTGCCCTGCAGCGACAGCGACTGCTGGCGCAGCAGGCCGCCGGTCAGCAGCACGTTGACGCCGGGCGCGTTGGCCAGTTCCCAGGCGATGTTCAGCCCGTTGGTCATCACCGTCACATCGCGATGCGCGCGCAGGTGGCGGGCCAGCGTCATCGTGGTCGACCCGGAATCGATGATGATGTTGTCGCCGGGCCGTACCAGGCGTGCGGCACACGCACCGATCGATTCCTTCAGCGGCAGGTTCAGCGCGTCCTTTTCGTGGATGTCCTGTTCCTGCGGCGGCGTGCGCACCAGGGTGGCGCCGCCGTGGGTGCGGTGGGCCAGGCCCTGCGCCTCGAAGTGGGTCAGGTCGGCGCGGATGGTCACCGCCGACACGCCGAAGCGCTCGACCAGATCGGCCACCTGCACCGAGCCGTGCTCGATCAGCAGCTGCAGGATCTGTTGCCGGCGGGAGCGGGTGTTGCGCATGGCCATTCTCGGTTTCGCGGGGAAAGGTAGAGATTAGCCGTTCGCCGCAGCCGCGGCAGCCGAGTGTGCGGCATGTGCGCGGGTTCCGGCCTGATTGGCGCTGCACGCACGGGCGTATTCGCCCAGGCACAGGCCGATGCGGTGCTGCACCAGCGCCGCGGGCGTGTTGGCCAGGGTGCCCTCGCGCACGGCACGGTACTGTTCCGGCAGGTACTGGCTGAGCAGCACCAGCGGCGGCGCGTGCTGTTCCAGGTTGGCGAACAGGGTCTGCACCGCCTGCAGCAGCGCCGGCTCGCCCCAGTAGTAGCGGCAGCGGTCACTGAAGGAATAGCTGCGCAGCAGGCGCAGCGCGGCGTCATCGCCCTGGTAGTAGGACTGCCAGTACTTCGGCTGCGCCACCATCACCTCGTCCAGCACCTGCGGCAGGCGCGAGCACTGCGCTGCGGGCAGCAGTGCCGATTCGATCGCGGCCAGCGCGAACAGCGCCTCGCGGTAGGCGAAGGTCGCCGCCGGGCCGAGCTTGAGGATGGCGAAGTGGTCGCGCACCAGCGCGTGCAGGCCGCTTTCGCGCTGGTAGTCGGTGGAGTGCGCTTCGAACACGATGCGCGGCTGCTGTTCGAGGAAGTCGGCCAGCGTGCTGGCGGCAGCGGCGTCGTACTCGTGCACGCTGCTGTGGTCGAAGTCCACGCCCGGCTGCACCACCATCGCGATCACCCGCTGCCACGCATCGCGCAGCTGCGGTGTATCGAACGCCTGCTGGTGGATGGCCAGAGTCTGCGCGGCGGCGGCCGGCGTGGTCACCTGCAGGCCCTCGGCCAGCGAAGCCTCACCACCGGGAATCGGCACTTCGGTACCGATCACGTAGACCGGCGGTGGCAGGCCCTGTTCGGCGGCGGTGCGTTCGGCAATCACGGCCAGCTCGGCCGAGCGCGCAGCGACAATGGCATCGGGCAGCGGCACCGGGTCATCGGCGCAGGACATGCTGCAATCCAGGTGGATCTTGTGGAAGCCGGCGGCGACGTAGGTTTCGATCAGCACGCGCGCATGGGCCATCGCTTCGGCCGCCGGGCGCTTCTGCCAGGCATTCGGGCCGAGGTGGTCACCGCCCAGGATCAGCCGCTCGCGCGGGAAGCCTTCCTCATCGGCCAGCGTGCCGACGTAATCGCGGTACTGCGGCGGGGTCATGCCGGTGTAGCCGCCGAACTGGTCGACCTGGTTGGAGGTGGCCTCGACCAGCAGCACGGTGCCGTGCGCCAGCGCCACGTGCATGGCCGCGCGCAGTACCTGCTCGTTGCTGCAGCAGACGCTGTACAGGCCGACATTGGCGCCGGCGCGGTGGGAAGCAAGCAGGGTCTGCAGCGGGGACATGGTCAGCTCCGGTCAATCAGGAAAACGAAGGTTGGCAGGCGAGCAGGGCGGCACCGCGTGCGCCGCCGGCATCGCCGAAGCGCGGCGGCACGATCGGCGGTACCTGCACGCCGTTGAACAGGTGGGCGGCGATGGCGGCCGGCAGCTGCTGGTACAGCGGTGCGTACTGCGAGAGGCCGCCGCCGAGCACGATCACGTGCGGGTCCAGCGCCAGCACCAGCGCGGCCAGGCTGTGGCCAAGCAGGTCGCGGTGGATGTCCAGCGCCTGGCGCGCACGTGCATCGCCGGCTTGGGCCAGTGTGATCACCGCGCTGGCATCGGCGGCAGTGCCGCCGAGGTGGCGTTCGATCATCGCCAACCCGCTGCCGGATACATAGCGCTCTACGCAGCCCTGCAGGCCGCAGCCACAGTCCAGCAGCGGCAAGCCGTGACGCTGCAGCAGATGGCCGGGCACGCTCCAGTGGCCCCATTCGCCGGCCAGGCCGTTGAAGCCGGACAGCAGCCGGCCCTGCAGGCAGAAGCCGCCGCCGGCGCCAGTGCCGAGGATGGCGCCGAACATGCTGGGGTAACCGTCAGCCGCACCGCCGTGCGCTTCAGACAAGGCAAAGCACTGCAGGTCGTTGCCGAAGTGCAGCGGGCGTTGCAGCCGCGCCTGCAGATCCTGCGCCACGCATTGGCCGGTCAGTGCGGGCACGTTCGCGCTGAGCTGGCGGCCACTGCGGCGGTCACGTACGCCGGGCAGGGCGATGCCAATGGCCGCATCGCTGCGGCCAAGTGCGGCATCGGCCTCGGCCACCAGCGCCACCACTGCCTGCAGGAAGCCTTCGTAGTCCCCTTGCGGGGTACCTACGCGGCGGCGCCAGGTGACCTGCAACGCCGCATCGCACGCCACCAGTTCGATCTTGGTGCCGCCGATGTCGATGCCATAGCAGGCGTTGGCGATCAGCTCAGCCATGATGGATGGTGACGCCCTTGACGACGCGGTTGACGGTGCCGTCCGGGAACGGGTTGTCCGGGGTCAGGCCCAGCGCGGCCGAGCGCTGCAGAGCAAACAGCTGCGCAAAGCCCAGCCACACCGGTGCCAGCCACGGATCGTCCAGCGACGGCACGGTGAGGGTGTAGTCGTCATCGGCACCGATGTCCGAATGCGGGCCGATTGCCAGCACCTGGCCGGCCACGCCGTCGCGGCGCAGCTCTTCCAGCAGGTCCTGTTCGTAGCGGCGCGCCAGCGGCTGCACGCTGCGCAGCACCACCACCAGGGTGTTGCCATCCAGCGTCGACTTCGGGCCATGACGGAAGCCCAGCGGCGTGTTGGCCAGTGCCAGCACGCGGCCGGCGGTCAGCTCCAGCACCTTCAGCGCGCACTCGCGTGCCAGCGCTTCCAGCGGGCCGCTGCCGAGGTAGATGATGCGGTTGAATGGGCGCTGCGCCAGTGCCGCCACCGGGGCATCCCACTGCGTCAGGCCTTCGCGGGCGAGGCCGGCGATCTGCTTCAGGCGCGCCACGCGCGCATCCCACGGCGAACGATCAAACACGGTCAGTGCGGCCAGCAGCATGCAGGTCAGGCTGCTGGTCATGGCAAAGGCGCGGTCGCAGCTGGCCGACGGCATCAGCAGGGTGCAGGTATCGGCACGGCCGGCACCGCGGCGGGCCAGTTCGCCATCGGCGTTGCAGGTGATGTCGAGGAAGCGCGCATCAGCCACGTCGCTGCGCACGCGGTCCACCGCCGCCACGCTTTCCGGGCTGGAACCGCTGCGGCCGAACGACACCAGCAGGGTCGGGCGATCGCGCTGCAGGTACAGCGCCGGATGGGTCAGCAGGCTGGTGGTGTGCACCACACGCACCTCGGCCGGCCACTGCGCATTGATCGCATCGGCCACCATTTCGGCGATGAAGCCGGAGCTGCCGGCGCCGGTGAACAACACCCGCTGCTTGGGATCGTTGAGGCTGTCGCCGAGGAAGGCCTGCAGGCGGTCGCGGGCACGCGACAGGTCCTGGGCGAGGGTGTCCCACAGCGCGGGCTGCTGGGCGATTTCGGTTGCGGTATCGGCTCCGCCCAGGCGCTGCCAGGCGGACACATCGGAAAGCAGGGTGACGTCCATTCGGAGGTTCCAGTTGGGCCAGCGCACCATCTGCGTTTTCTTTCGAAATGTCAAATACCGAAAGCAAAAAGAAAGAAAATACGACGTCGATTTCGTCCTGCCCAACGCGGTCCAGAAAACGAAAGAAGCGGCCGCATGCCGTATCGCACAATGCTTAACACGCTTCTGCAAGCGGTTACACAAAGTATTGCAACGCAACAACTTTCGTTTCAAGGGAATATATCTTCCTTTTTCCTTTCAATTTGTTGACATCTTTCGAATCGCTGCCCTAGAGTCGGCCCAATCGCTTTCGAAACGCCCGGTGAACGGGTTGGGAGTCCGCGTGGAAAACTGCGTTCGTCGCTCGCCGCTGCTGCTGGCCCTGTGGCCGGCATTGATGCTGGCGTCCACGTCGGCCCACGCCGAACCGGTCGGCAACCTGCGTTCGGTTGCCGCCAGCGCCAGCCGCGACGGCGTGCAGGGCTGGGACCTGCAGACCGACAAGGGCGCACGCATCCGCATCGAACTGCCGGCGACCGACATCATCCGCGTGCAGGCCGGCCGCAACGGCACGCTGACCGGTGCCGGCGACAAGGCGGCACCGATCGTGCTGCCGCAGCCCAAGGCGAACGTGCAGGCGCAGCTGGAAGAAGATGCACAGGAAATCCGCCTGCGTACCGACGCGCTGGTCCTGCATGTACAGCGGCAGCCGCTGCGCATGCGCCTGGAACGCCTGGACAACGGCCAGCCCACCGCGCTGTGGCAGGAGCTGCAGCCGCTGGACCTGGATGCCACGCAGAGCGTGCAGGTGCTGTCCTCGCAGGCCGATGAGGGCTACTTCGGTGGTGGCCAGCAGAATGGCCGTTACCAGTTCAAGGGCCGCGAGCTGGAGGTGTCCTATTCCGGCGGCTGGGAAGAGGGTGACCGCCCGAGCCCGGCGCCGATGCTGCTCAGCAGCCGTGGTTGGGGCATGCTGCGCAACACCTGGAGCGATGGCAGCTACGACCTCCGCCAGCCCGACCAGGCCACGCTGCTGCATCGCGAAGACCGTTTCGATGCCTATTACTTCGTCGGCGCGGATCTGCCCAAGCTGATCGAGCGCTATACCCAGCTGACCGGCCGCCCGAACATGGTCGCGCGCTGGGCGCTGTCCTACGGCGATGCCGACTGCTACAACGACGGTGACAACGCCAAGAAGCCCGGCACCGTGCCCGAAGGCTGGAGCGACGGCCCGACCGGCACCACGCCGGATGTGATCAACAGCGTGGCCAAGCAGTACCGCGCCAATGACATGCCCGGCGGCTGGATCCTGCCCAACGATGGCTACGGCTGCGGCTACAAGCAGCTGCCCGAGACCGTGCAAGGCCTGGCGAAGTACGGCTTCCGCACCGGCCTGTGGACCGAGAACGGCGTCGACAAGATTGCCTGGGAAGTGGGCAAGGCTGGCAGCCGCGTGCAGAAGCTGGACGTGGCCTGGACCGGCAAGGGCTACCAGTTTGCGATGGACGCCAACCGCCAGGCGTTCAACGGCATCCTCGACAACTCCGATTCGCGTCCGTTCCTGTGGACGGTGATGGGCTGGGCCGGCATCCAGCGCTACGCGGTGGCGTGGACCGGCGACCAGAGCAGCAGCTGGGATTACATCCGCTGGCACGTGCCGACCCTGGTTGGTTCGGGACTGTCCGGCATGGCTTACGCCAGCGGCGACGTCGATGCGATCTTCGGCGGTAGCGCCGAGACCTTTACCCGCGACCTGCAGTGGAAGGCGTTCACCCCGGTGCTGATGGGCATGAGCGGCTGGTCGTCGAACGCGCGCAAGCATCCATGGTGGTACGACGAGCCCTACCGCAGCATCAACCGCGACTACCTGAAGCTGAAGATGCGCCTGACCCCGTACATGTATGGGCTGGTGCACGAGGCCGCGCAGACCGGTGCACCGCCGGTGCGTGGCCTGATGTGGGACAACCCGCGCGATCCGCATGCGCAGGATGAGACCTACAAGTACCAGTTCCTGCTCGGCCGCGACCTGCTGGTCGCGCCGGTGTACCGCAGCCAGGCGGCCAGCCGTGGCTGGCGCCGCGACATCCACCTGCCGGCCGGCGGCTGGATCGACTACTGGGATGGCCGCCGCGTGCAGGCCGGCGCCGGCGGCCGCCAGCTCGACCGCCAGGTGGACCTGGCCACGCTGCCACTGTTCGTGCGGGCCGGTGCGATCCTGCCGATGTACCCGTCGATGCTGTTCGACGGCGAGAAACCGCTCGACGAGGTGACGTTCGACCTGTACCCGCAGGGCGACTCGCAGTACACGTTGTACGAAGACGATGGCAACACGCGCCGCTACCAGCAGGGCGAGTCGAGCACGCAGCAGATCCGCGTGCAGGCGCCGGTGCAGGGCAGTGGCCCGGTGCAGGTGCAGATCGACCCGGTGCAGGGCCAGTACAACGGTCAGCTCGCGCAGCGCCGATATGGCCTGCGCGTGCTCAGCCGCCAGGCGCCGCGTGCGGTGCAGGCCGGGGGGCGCGCGCTGCCGGTGCTGGCCGATGCGGCAGCGTTCAACAACGCCAGCGAAGGCTGGTACTTCGATGCCAAGGAACGCCGTGGCACGCTGCACGTGCGTACCGCCACCCAGGACATCCGCCAGCCGCTGCAACTGCAGTTGGACTTTGCAGTCGCTGCCGCAGCCGTCGATGATGCCTATCCGGCCGCCCCGGTGCTGGGCCGCGAACTGCCGGCCGACAGCCTGCTGGTGGTCAACCGCCCGGCTGAAGAGCCCGGCCACGCGCTGGAGAACGCCTTCGACGACGATCCGGCCACCTGGTTCCGCAGCGTGCGCAACCAGGCCGTGCGCACCGGCGCCCACGAATGGGTGATCGGCTTCGGCGAGCGGAAGATGATCGATGGCATCGACATCGCGCCGCGCAACGACAAGAACTGGAAGCACGGCCAGGTGCGCGATTACGAGGTGTACCTGGGCGACAGCAACGGCGAGTGGGGCGAGCCGATCGCGCGTGGCCGCCTGCAATTGAAGGAAGGCGTGCAGCGCATCGACTTCCCGGCCCATGCCGGCCGCCTGCTGCGTTTCCGCGTGCTGAGCGTGCAGAACCCGGAAGGCGACGGTGCCAGCAGCACCGACCCGATGGTGACCGCTGCCCAGGGCAGCGCCCGCGCGTTCGACGCACTGCAGCCGCGCGACGTCGGCCCGATCGCACTGTCCACCTTCCACATCCTTGAACACCAGGAACCAGAACGACCGGCCCGGCAGCGCTATCTCTCCGAACTGCCGGTGCCGGCCGCGCTGGCCAGCCAGCTGCGCGCGGACCAGTCGTTCCGTGGCGACGCCGGCATGCGCATGAACGGCCTGCAGTTCCGCCGGGGCCTGGGTGTTGGCGCCAACAGCCGCATCGACCTGCGCCTGCAGGGCGGCTGGCACCTGCTGCGCGCCGATCTTGGCATCGATGACGCCTGCCGCAACGCCGGTGGCCTGCAGTTCCAGGTCTGGGGCGACAACCGCCTGCTGTACGACAGCGGCCTGGTGAAGGCGCCCGGCGTAGTCAAGCCGGAGCTGGACATCCGTGGCCTTTCCACACTGAGCCTGCGCACGCTGGGCGCGCAGGGCAGCCAACCCGCCCAGGTCTGTGCCAACTGGGCCAACGCCGTGCTGATCGGCCAGGAGGGCGACTCCGCCAGCATCGTCGCCCCATGACCCCCACGTAACACCGCTCCTCCCCCGCCCATTCCGACTGCGGCCCTGACGGCCGTGGCCCGGGAGCGTTTTGCCCGCCGAACGCCTACGCGCCCACTTATCGCGCTGCACCCCTGCCAGGAGAGAACCCCGATGTTGCCCGCTCGCCACCACCGCCCCCCCTGTCGTTCGATCGCTCCGCTGTCGCTGGCCATCGCCGGCGCGCTGCTGTCGGTCGCCGTTCCCGCCTTCGCCCAGGACAGCAAGGACAACGCCACCGACCTGGCCCGCATCGAGGTCACCGGTTCCAACATCCGCCGCACCGACGTTGAAACCGCCTCGCCGGTGCAGGTGATCAGCAAGCAGGACATCCAGAACATGGGCGCGCGCACGCTGCTGCAGGTGCTCGACAACCTGCCAGCCGCACGCCCGGCGCAGCAGGATGCGCGTTCGCTGTTTACCGGTTCCGACGGTGCCTCGCAGGCCAACCTGCGTGGCCTGGGCGCGCAGGGCACGCTGGTGCTGCTGAACGGCCGTCGCCTGTCGTACTACGGCGCGCCGGCCGGCTTCCAGACCCAGTTCGTCAACATCGATGCGATCCCGGCGGCGGCCATCGAGCGCATGGAAGTGCTGACCGACGGCGCCTCGGCGGTCTACGGCACCGACGCGGTGGCCGGCGTGATCAACGTGATCACCAAGCGCAACTTCCAGGGTGCCGAGATCAACTTCACCAACGACACTTCGTCGCGCATCGATTCCTACGGAGAGCGCCAGGCCAGCATCACCGCAGGTTTTGGTGACCTGGCCGAGAACCGCTTCAACATCTACGGCGCGGTGAACATGTACCGCCGCGACGCGATCCCGCTGAGCGATTTCTACGACAAGCGCCCCGACCAGTACTACGTCAACAACCCTAACTACCTCAACAACCTGCGCCTGGGCGTGGGCAGCAAGCCTGGCGAGTTCAACCCGGGCACCTACTTCGCCTTCGACCCGGTCACCGGCCGCCGCGTGCAGGAAGCTGCGCCGGGCTGCAGGAACGTGCTGACCAGTGAAGCGGCCGGCCCGCGTTGCGTCTGGGAAACCTGGATGAACAACGAGATCGACGCCGGTGCCAAGTCCGAGCGCAACACCGCCTACCTCAACGGCACCTTCCTGGTCGGTGACAGCACCGAGATCTTCGCTGAGGCGACCTACACCGACATCGACCTGCGCGCCAACGGCGGCACGCCGCGCACCTACGGCACCACCACCGGCAACCCGACCAGCTGGTTTTCGCGCAATACCGGCAACACCGTCAACCAGTTCCTGTACCCGTTCCTGGGCCCGAACAACGAGTACAACCACGCCAGCCCGCAGATGAAGGCGATGATGGGCGGTGTGGTCGGCCTGAACTACCTGCTGCAGGATGCCGGCCCGAACTATTTCGGCCAGCGCAATACCGACAAGAGCTACCGCGTGCTGGCCGGCGCGCGTGGCAACCGCGGTGACTGGAACTGGGAAACCGCGTTCGCCAGTGCCGGTACCCACTCCACCACCTACCAGACGATCAACGTCAACACCAAGGGCTTCGAGAAGGCCTTCGGCCCGTACACGATCGATCCGGGCACCGGCCGCGTGATCATCTCCGACCATCCGGCGTACAAGTTCGGCGAGATCAGCGAAGCCAACGCCGCGCTGATCCGCGAAGCGTTCCCGACCTTCGACATCCAGTCGTGGACCCGCCTGCACACCCTGGACGGCAAGATCGAAGGCCCGCTGTTCCAGCTGCCGGCCGGTGAGATGCGCGCGGCATTCGGCTTCAACGCCAGCCGCGAAACCTTCTACACCCCGGGCAATGCCGATGCTGCCAACGGCCTGATCACCCAGCAGGGTGGTTCGTGGTTCGATGGCAAGCGCAACACCTATGCGCTGTTTGCCGAGACCGTGGCACCGATCACCGACAAGCTGGAACTGGATGCGGCGGTGCGCGTGGACAAGTACCCGAACTTCAGCGCCAACGTGGCACCGAAGATCGGCTTCAAGTACCAGGCGTTCGACCAGTTGATGCTGCGCGGCACGTACTCCACCGGCTTCCGTGCACCCAGCCTGGCCGAGTCCGGCAATGGTGGCGTGTTCGCGCAGCTGGGCGGCTTCCGTGACGAGCTGCGCTGCAACGAGACCAACGCCATCGCCAACCTGTTGCTGAAGTCGCAGCGGCCGGGTGATGTCGACCTGGGCAAGAACCTGCTGAACGTCGACTGCAGCCGCACCGTTGCCCGCATGACCCAGCCGAACAAGGACCTGAAGCCGGAGAAGGCAAAGATCGCCACCCTCGGCTTCGTCTATGAGCCGGCGACCTGGCTGTCGGTGTCGGCCGACTACTGGTTCATCTACCGTGACAATGAAATCGTCGCGCCGGATTACCGCCGCATGGAAGACATCATCTCGATGTCGCGCTCTCCAATCACCGACAGCGATCGCGCCAACCTGGCGCAGCTGGCCTCGATGTGCTCGGACCCGGCCAGCGGCGTGAGCTGCCCGTCGGTGCTGCCGGGCTACTCGGCCGGCAACGTCGCCAGCGTGGTGGGCCAGTACAAGAACCGCGGCAAGACCCTGATCGACGGCTTCGACATCGATGCGCGCAGCCGCTTCCCGCTGGGTGACTGGGGCAACCTGAACCTCGGCCTGGCCGCCACCATCGCCAACCGCAACCGCTTCTACATGGATGAAGCCAGCGGCTGGTACTACGGCGATGTTGTGGGCTATTACAACAACCCGCGCCTGCGTGCCACGCTCAACGCGGACTGGACCTACAAGCAGGTCACCACCAGCATGTTCGTCAATTATGTCGGTGGCACCAAGTGGGCCACCGACCAGATCGACGAAGAGAGCAACAACAAGGAAACCTGCACCGGCGGCTACCTGGCCCTGCAGAAGAGCAAGTGTGATGGTGCGCCGTCGTGGTGGACCGCCAACATGAGCGTCACCTGGCGCCCGGATGATGCGTGGAACCTGAGCTTTACCGTCAAGAACCTGTTCAATCGCCTGCCGTTCTACGATCCGAACAGCTTCCTGGGTGACTCCAGTGACTACGCAACCATCTTCGGCCGTGGTTACAGTGTGACCATCGGCTACCGTTTCAAGTAATTCCGTTTGCGTGACCTGGCGTGCCGGCTGCGGCCGGCACGCTGCCAAGAGGAGAGATGTTTGCCATGAAGCGTAGGGAATTCATCGCGGCCAGTGCCGCAGTCGCTGCCAGCAGCCTGCTGCCGCAGACCCCGGCCTGGGCTCGCGGGCGCAAGGTGCGCCTGGCCATGATCGGTACCGGCATGCGCGGCCTGGTGCTGCTGAAGGAACTGGTTCGCCGCGACGACGTGGAAGTCGTCGCGCTGTGCGATATCGAGCCGATCATGCTCGGCCGCGCCATGGAGATGGTGGCCAAGGCCGGCAAGCCGGCACCGAAGACCTACGGCCAGGACCGGGACACCACCGCGTGGAATCGCCTGCTGGAGCAGAAGGGCATCGACGGCGTGATCATCGCCACGCCGTGGGAGTACCACGCGCCGATGGCGATTGCCGCGATGCAGGCCGGCGTGGCCGTGGGCTGCGAAGTGGTGGCCGGCATCACCCTGCAGGATCACTGGGATGTGCTGAAGACCCAGCTGAGCACCGGCACGCCGTACATGCTGCTGGAAAACGTCTGCTACCGCCGCGACGTGATGGCCGCGCTGCAGATGGTGCGCCAGGGCCTGTTCGGCGAGCTGGTCCACCTGCAGGCCGGCTACCAGCACGACCTGCGCGGCGTGAAGTTCAACTCCGGCGACCCAAACCAGCCGTACGACAGCGGCGTGGAATTCGGCCCCAAGGGCTGGAGCGAAGCGCGTTGGCGCACCGAGCATTCGGTGCAGCGCAACGGCGAGCTGTACCCCAGCCACGGCATCGGCCCGTGCGCGATGTACACCGGCATCAACCGTGGCAACCGCTTCACCCATATCAATGCGTTCGCGACCAAGGCGCGCGGCCTGCACGACTACACCGTGGCCAAGAGTGGTGGCACCACCCACCCCAGCACCCAGGTGAAGTTCAAGCTCGGCGACATCGTGACCACCACCCTGGCCTGCGAGAACGGCGAAACCATCCTGCTGCAGCACGACACCTCGTTGCCGCGCCCGTATTCGATGGGCTTCCGCGTGCAGGGCACCAAGGGCCTGTGGATGGACGTGAACCATTCGATCCACATCGAAGGCCGCAGCCCGCCGCACCAGTGGGAAGAGTTCAAGAAGTACCAGGACGAATACGAGCACCCGCTGTGGAAACAGAATGCCGACACCGCCGCCAGCGCCGGCCACGGTGGCATGGACTGGTTCGTCATTCATGCCTTCGTTGAAGCACTGAAGGCCAAGGCACCGATGCCGATCGATATCTACGACGCAGTGACCTGGAGTGCAATCACGCCACTGAGCGAGCAGTCGATCGCCAACGGTTTCCAGACGCTGGAGTTCCCGGACTTCACCGCCGGCGCATGGAAGCAGCGCAAGCCGATCTTCGCGTTCGATGGCAGGTACTGATCTGCTCTTGTAGAGTCGAGCCATGCTCGACTGCTTTGAAGCCAACGCCGGGCCATGCCCGGCGTTACTGTCTGCATCGGTGCATTGGCACCCGTAGAGCCGAACCCATGCCCGGCTGTCTTTCTCGCGGACCGCATTAAACTAGCGGCCCCACCGTTGGCGGAGCCCCATACCATGCCATGGCAGAAGATCAGCGAACTTCCTGACCAGCGATTCGTCGGCCCCTACGGCACGGAATTCTGGCGAATCCACGAAGGCCAGGTCTTCCACCAGGGTCGGTTGCTGCGCAAGGCCGACGCGGCCAGTTTCGAGTTCATCCCCGAACACTATTTCATCGCGCGCGATTCGCACGCCATCTACCACGCCTGGACGCGCCTGCCTGCGATTGACCGCGACAGCTTCCGCCAGTGCGGCGATTACTGGCTGGACAAGCGCAATGTCTACTTCGAATACGAGACTTCGCTGAAAGCCTTGGCCGAAGCCAATTGCGCGACTTTCCGCAGTATGGGCGGCGGCTACGGTGCCGACGATCACGGCGGCTGGTACTGCGGCCGACGCATGAAGCATTGCCTGCGCGGCGACCTGCTGCAGACAATCCCGCAGGACCCGCTGTACGCCGTTGACGACAGCAGCGTCTACTGCGACGGGAAGCCTCTGCCCGGCGTGGATCAACCGCGCTGGCGGCTGCTGGACGGACACTTCTCGGGCGATGGCAGCCGTGTCTACTACTTGGAACGGAAGCTGCCGCGCGTGGATGTGGCGTCGTGGCGTCTGTTGCAGGGGAGCTGGTCGCGGGACCATAAACACCTGTTCCATATGTTCATGATCGAGACCGACCCGATGCTGCGTGCACAGCATGGTTTCACGGATGATGAGGGTTGACGCGCGAAGCGGTTACCGTGACACCTTGATCTGCGTCAGCCGTCCCCCGGACGCCCTGGCATGCGGTACGCGGAACATTGCACCAGGTTGCACGAGTTCGGCCTGCTGCATCATCTTGGGCCACCACTCCAGAAGCCGCGCTGCGCGCTCGTAGTGATTGAACGTGCTCCAGCCCTTGGCCAGAACGAATACGGTCAGGCCGAGGCGTGCGATCGCCTCGCGCTCTGCGGGCTTGCGATGATGATGATCCTGGGTAACGTGTACGCGGATGCCACGCTGAGTGGCCGCGTCGAAGAGCTCCAGGTCAGTAGTGCCGGGCATCACGAACTCCCTTACGTGGAAGACTTCGTGTTCGTCCGTTCCTGCAATGGCGTCGATGGCCCGGGCCAGCGCGGGCGGAAGATTCTCATCGATCTGCGCCTTCAAGGCGCGGCTCGATTCTCGAACTGCAGTGCTTTCTTCACTGCAGTCAGAGATAGGTCATACAGCCTGGCCACGCGACGCTCGTCGCCACCTTCGGCGCGCAGCGCCTCGACAATGGCGATGGTAGGAACGCCCGATTCGGCAAGGATGGGCTGACCAAAACTGCGCTGTGGATCAAATACCACCGCACGGGATCCCTTCAGTGGGAACCATCGTTCGGCACGATCATCGATGCCCAGTTCGATGCCGTCACGCAGCGAAGGTGCGATGACCTTGCGCATCACGTCCTGGCGCTTCACCACGTCCACCAGTGCGGCATCGCCGCTGTCGCCCACGAGCTCCATGAAAATGCGGCGCCCATCGGTCTTGAAGCTCGTGCTGGTGAAGGGGTACTCCTTACCGAGCCGCTCGTTCAGCTCGACAATGGTTCGCCGCACCAGGTTGAGTGGCACGCCACATGCGACGAATGTGCGGACGAAGCGCAGCTCGATCAGATCGCGAAAGCCAATGCCGTCGATCTCTGAATCGGCCCATTGCGACTTCCACAGGGGAGGGTGGGCTTTCGGATTCCCGTGCTTCCGACCCTGGTAGCCTTTCAGCCACCGGCGCAGTTCCGACGAACTGCCGCCAATGAAGCGCGCAGCATCGGCGTAGGAATAGAGACCGACGCCGAGGCTGTCCTGTGCTGGCAAGGCGATACCCATGGCGCCGAGTCTACTCAATCCGAATGGAGCTGGAGTACAGAATCACATTCTGCGCCCTGCGGGACTCATAAACTGAGAACGGAGACATGCGCGGGCGAATCTGCCCGGTGATTGGCAGGCCGAAGCCGACAAGAAGATGGCGCGCCCGGAGGGATTCGAACCCCCGACCAATGGCTTCGGAAGCCACTACTCTATCCGGCTGAGCTACGGGCGCGTTGTAGAACCGCCGCACCACCGGCCAGTGCCGGGGCGGGCATCGCAGCGCCATGAGGCGGTGCGGGAGGGGCATTCTATCCAGTTTCGCCGAACAAATCTCCCCCCACCGGCAAAGCCCTCGCAGAGGGGCAGGAGTATCCTATCGCCATGGCTGATACCCCCCTCACTTCGCCGCAGTCGCCGGCGACGCCGCGTTGGCGGCATTACTGGAGTCTGATGCGCGCTGATCGCCCGATCGGCACGCTGCTGCTGCTGTGGCCCACCTGGTGGGCGTTGTGGCTGGCTGCCGGCGGCCTGCCGCCGCTGTGGACGCTGTTCGTGTTCACCGCTGGCGTGTGGTTGACCCGCTCGGCCGGTTGCGTCATCAACGACTACGCCGACCGCTGGCTCGACCCGCATGTGGAGCGCACCAAGGCGCGTCCGCTGGCCACCGGCGCGATCAGCGGCCGCGCCGCGCTCGCCCTGTTTGCCATACTGATGCTGGTGGCATTTGGCCTGGTGCTGACCCTGAACGGGCTGACCATCGGCCTGAGCTTCATCGGCGTGTTCCTGGCCGCCAGCTACCCGTACCTGAAGCGCTACACCCATCTGCCGCAGGTCTACCTGGGCATGTCGTTCGGCTGGGGCATCCCGATGGCGTTCGCCGCCGTGCAGGGCGAGGTGCCGATGCTGGGCTGGCTGCTGTATGCCGGCAACATCCTGTGGTCTACCGCCTACGACACCTGGTACGCCATGGTCGATCGCGAGGACGACCTGAAGATGGGCTCGCACTCGACCGCGATCCTGTTTGGCGACCTGGACCTGGTCATCCAGGGCGTGTTGTACGCGCTGTTCCTGGCCACCATGGCCCTGGTGGGCGTGCGCGGTGGCCTGGGCGGCTACTACCTGGCCGGCGTGGCGGTGGCCACTGTGCTGGTGGTTTACGAATTCTGGATCTGCCGCAACCGCGAGCGCGGCCCCTGCTTCAAGGCGTTCCTGCACAACAACTGGGTCGGCGCCGCGTTGTTTGCCGGCCTCGCCGTGGATCTGGCGCTGCGCTGAGAAGCGCAGCCGAGCGTGGACTCGGCTCTACAGGTGGCCACCCCGAAACCGGATATCCGTAGCGCCCGAGCCCATGCTCGGGCGGCGGCGCGCAGCGCCAGGTATCCCGCCACCTACGACCAATAGGTGGCTGACAGCCCGCGCACCACCGCCCAGAATCGGGCCATCGAACCTGGGAGGGTAGGCGATGGCCTCGACGGCAGCAGTACAGGACGGCTGGATGGCGCGCGCTGCGCTGCGCTCGGCCGCCTGGGCGGAAAAATGGTTCCCCGATGCGTACGTGTTCGCGGTGTTGGGCGTGGTCATCGTCGCATTGGCGGCGATGGGCTTCGGCTCGACCCCGCAGGCGACCGCCAGCGCCTTCGGTGACGGTTTCTGGAGCCTCATTCCCTTCACCATGCAGATGGCCTTCGTGGTCATCGGCGGCTACGCCGTGGCCACCGCGCCGGTGGTCGCGCGCTTCATCGACTTCCTGGCACGGGTCCCGCGCACCGGTCGTGGCGCGGTGGTGTACGTGGGCCTGGTCAGCATGCTGGCCTCGCTGCTCAGCTGGGGTTTCTCGCTGGTGTTCGGTGGCCTGCTGGTGCGGGCGCTGGCCCGCCGCACCGAACTGCACATGGATTACCGCGCCGCCGGCGCGTCGGCCTACCTGGGGCTGGGCGCGGTGTGGGCGATGGGCCTGAGTTCGTCGGCCGCACAGTTGCAGGCCAATCCGGCCAGCATGCCGCCGGGGCTGGTGGAGATCACGGGCGTGTTGCCCTTCACCGAAACCATCTTCCTGTGGCAGTCGATCGCACTGACCGCGGCATTGATCCTGGTCTCGCTGCTGATTGCCTGGCTCACCGCGCCGGCTGCCGGTAGTGCGCGCACGGCCGAGGAGTTCCCCGGCGCCGCGCAGGCGGAGGCGGAGCCGCTGCAGCGCCGCACGCGCCCGGGCGAATGGCTGGAGTACAGCCCGCTGCTGACCGTGCTGCTCTCGCTGCTGGCGTTCGGCTGGCTGTTCAACGAGTTCGCCAACAAGCCGGTGATCACCGCCATCGCCAACCTCAACACCTACAACTTCCTGTTCATCTCGTTGGGCCTGCTGCTGCACTGGCGGCCGCGCAGCTTCCTCAACGCGGTGGCCAAAGCGGTGCCGAGCACCACCGGCGTGCTGATCCAGTTCCCGCTGTACGGCGGCATCGCAATGATCCTCACCCACGCTGCCGGCGGCGATGGGCAGACGTTGGCGCACCGGCTGTCGAGCCTGTTCGTGCACGTGGCCAGCACCGATACCTTCGCGCTGGTGATGGGCGTGTACTCAGCGGTACTGGGTTTCTTCGTGCCGTCCGGTGGCGGCAAGTGGATCATCGAAGCGCCGTACGTGATGCAGGCCGCCAACGAACTGAAGGCGCACCTGGGCTGGGCGGTGCAGGTCTACAACGCGGCCGAAGCGCTGCCGAACCTGATCAACCCGTTCTGGATGCTGCCGCTGCTGGGTGTGCTGGGGCTGAAGGCTCGCGACATCGTGGGCTTCACTTTCATCCAGCTGCTGGTGCACATCCCGCTGGTGCTGGGCCTGCTGTGGCTGCTGGGCATGACCCTGGCCTATGTGCCGCCGGTGATGCCCTGAAGCCAGCCCGTTCAGCGCGTGTTTTCGCTCCCGGATGCCATGAATGGGTATCCGGCTGACCCGGGCATCAGCACATGCCGAACCCGCATGAATCCTTCAGTGGCTTGTGCCACAAGGGCCTGTGCGTGTTCATTCACGCGTGTACACATGGATGTAGCCGCGCACCCACGCGTGATTAACCAACCGCTGCAGACGATGGCCACGTCCACCGCATTCCGCGTGTGGCTTTGGAGATCGGACATGGCACAGCAGAACCAGAACCAGAACCCGAACCAGAAGCAGCAGGGCCAGCAGAACCAGCAGGATCAGCAGCAGGGCCGTGGCCGCGACCAGCAGCAGCAACAGCAGCAGGAACAGCAGAAGCGCAACCAGAACCAGCAGCAGGGCGGCCACGACGAAGAAGAATGACCGCGCCGCACGCGCGGTGTGACCGATGAAGCCCCGCCCTGTGCGGGGCTTCGCTTATTCCAGCACGCCGATGCGCTGCAGCACCGGTGCCGCCGACATGTCGTTTGGATTAGTGCCGGGCTGATCCTGCGGCACCTCCATGCCCATGCCGCGGTACAGGTCGACCCAGTGCTGGGCGATCTGCCCGGTCTGCGCATTGCGGAAGTTCATCGGCTGCAACGCGAACACGTGGTGCGCGCGGAACGCGCGTTCGATGAAGTCCGAGCAGTAGTAGCTGTCCTCGTTCAACACATATGACGTGTTGTACGGCTTGCCCAGCATCGTGCGCGCGGTCGCGACCGCATCCTTGATGGCGGCCTGCTGCGGCGCGCGCAGGCGATAGACCACGATCTGACGCTGCTTTGCGCGCGCGTCCTGGCGGAAATCGGACAGCGACTGCCGGCGCGATCCTTTCTCATCGGCATGCAGCACGTTCCAGCCCTTCGGCGCGGAGGCGATCAGTGCGACGTGATCGAAACTGGGCGATCCCTGCTTGCCGGTGGCATCGTCGATGGCCGCGCTCAGGCCGCTGTGGCCGGCAGTAACGAACAGCAGGTCGCCTTCGCGGAGGTCGATGGCCATCGCCACAGCCGGCCACAGTGCGGGCAGCAGCAGGCCGATCAGGAGCAGCACGCGATGCATGGGCGGTCTCGGACAGGCGGAAGGCTGCAAGTGTAGGGCGCGCGGTAGCATGGGGCGACCGGACCGGATTCAGGATGATCCCATGCGTCGCTTTCGCGCATCCGCTGTACTGGTGCTTGCCGCAGGGCTGGGTGCGGCGGCCTGCACGCCTGCACCGCAGGCGCTTCCCGCTGAAGCCTCATCCGCCGCAGCGGCGCCGGCGACCACGGCGGCCGTGGTGCAGCCTGCACCGGCGCGCTCGAGCGCGGGCTGCCCGTACCCGGAGTTCGATGCCTTCCTGACGCACTTCGGCAGCGAGATCGCGCTGCAGGAGAAAGCCACCGCCGATCCACTGCTGGACAGTTACATCGACCCCGAGGCTGAGCCCGAACCGCGCAAGGTGGAGAGCCGTCTGGCGCTGGCGGACGTCGAATGGCCGGTGATGCCCGATCCGGCCGCACTGGCCGGGCAGGGGCGCGAGCTGCAGGTCAGCGCGCTGGCCGATGGACAGCGCCAGGTGCAGATCCGCACACCGGACAGCAGTGACCAGCAGACGTATACCTTCGCGCGGGCGCCGTGCTGGACGCTGGTCAGGCGCGAGGATGAGGCGATCTGATGCCTGACCCGGCACAGGCAGGGAAAGTGGCTGGCTGCTAGGCTTGAAGCCTGGACCAGGCAGGGAGACGCCGATGCAGGCTCGCAGGATTCGCACCGCCACCGCCATTGCCGTGCTGCTGGCGATGCTGCCTTGCACCGGCCTCCGTGCGCAGTCGGTGCGTGCCGACGATCGCGCCCTCTTTGGCAACGCCACGGCTGAACAGTCTGCGCGTGATGCATTGGGCAAGCAGCTGGAGACCCTGCAGCATGCGACCGGCATCGCACCTGCGGAGCGCTTCCAGCAGGCCGAGGCGATGGAAGCGCAGTGCCTGCGCCACCACAGCTACCTGCACCTGCAGGCCGCCCGCAATGCGCGCGATCATCGTCCGGCGCAGGCGCTGGACGAGGTGATGGGGCTGTGCAGCCGCATCGCCCGTACCGCCCGCGCCGCGCTGCGCCAGGCGCCTGCGGACGCTGCCTGGACGCGGCCCTATGGCTTCCTTCGCACGCGCGCGCAGAAGGAGGCCGCCGCTCCGGCCAATCCCGCGCTGGACCAGGCCGTGGATGCCTTGGCCGATCCTGCGCTGGACAGCTTCGCGCGCCTGCGTGGGCAGATCCTGCGCACGGCCGAGTACCCGCAGATCGAACGTGACGGGCTGCATTGGGATACCGGGCGCGACAGACAGGCACTGGCCCAGCATCGCGACCGCACGCTGCGCGAGGCCGGTTGGAAGGGCTACTGGCAGGGCCTGCACTCGCGCCGCGAGCCGATGGCCTCGGTGCTGCTGGGGCTGGTGCAGGTGAACGATGCGACCGCGCGCCTGCAGGGGGAGGGCTCCGCGCCAGTGCGCGGCTACCAGCGCATGGGCCTGGATACATTGGCGGTGGACGCGACGCTGCAGGCGATCGAACGCCATGCAGGGGATCGTCGCGCCTACCAGAACATGCTGCTGCGCCACGCGGCACAGTCCGGCATCGATGCACCGCAGATCTGGGATATCACGGTGCCCGACGCCGGTTACACGCCGCCGGTGCTGACGCTGGTGCAGTTGCGCGACAACGCCGCAGAGGCGATGCAGAATCTCGGGCCGGCGTATGTCGCGGAGCTGCGCGCGTTGCTCGATCCGGCCAACCGGCGCATAGACCTCGCTACCGGGCAGGGCAATCGCAGCCAGGATGCGTTCGCAGTGAATGCTCCTGGCGCGCCGGCGCTGCTGTACGTCGGGGTGCGCAGGGGTGATCTGGAAAGCGATGTCGAAATCGCCCATGAAGCCGGTCATGCCATGCACGGTGAGTGGATGCAGCGCGGCCATGCCTCGCCGCTGCAGCGCAACGGCAGCCCGTGGCTGACCGAGGCCTTCGCCATCTACAACGAGCTGCGCTTCCGCGACCAGCTGTACCAGCAGGCAGAGGACCCGCGGGCCAAGGCCTATTACCTGAAATCCCTGCTGGACGATATGGTGCTGCAGCTGTTCACCTCTTCCGAAGAGGCGCAGCTGGAGCAGTCGATCTACCAGGGCGTGGCCGACAACACGCTGGGTACCGCCGATGACCTGGACGCGTTGACCGGCCGGGTGCTGGCGCGCTTCGGTCAGGATCCGGAGCGCTATCCGCAGCTGCGCAACGGCTGGATCGGAAAGCGCCTGATGTACGACGACCCTAACTATCTGGTCAATTACCTGTATGCGGGCCTGCTGGCGGTGCAGCTCTATGTGCAGGATCAGCGCGACCCGGAGCGCTTCCGCCAGCGCTACCTCAGCGTGCTGGGCGAAGGCTTTGATCGCGCGCCGAACGAGCAGGTGGCACAACTGCTGGGGCAGGCGCCGGATTGGCCGGCCCTGGTGGAGGCCGACCTGCAGGTGTTCAACCAGTTGGCCGGACGGCTGCGGGCATTGCACGCGCGGATCGAGCAAGGGCAGGGCGCATGAGCGGGCTGCGGTGGGCGGGGTGGACCCGGGCCAGGGCATGGCTGTTGCTGCTGCTGTGCCTGTTGCCGATGGGGGGGATGGCCGCCGTTGCGGTGCCTGCGCTGGATGATCCGGTGGTGGACACCGCCCATGCGCTGTCGGCGGACACCCGCAATACGCTGCGTACGCAGGCGCTGCAGCTGCAGGCGCGCACCGGCGCGCAGCTGCAGGTGCTGGTGGTCGACCACGTTGGCGACGAGGGCATTGAAGCTTATGCACAGCGCGTGTTCGAGCAGTGGCAGCTGGGCCGCGCCGGTGTCGATGATGGCGTGTTGCTGCTGGTGGCCGTGCAGGACCGCCGTGTGCGCATCCAGACCGGCTACGGCCTGGAAGGGGCGATTCCCGATGCCTATGCCGCGCGCATCATCGACAAGGCCATCGTGCCGCGCTTCCGCGAAGGCGACCTCGACCAGGGCCTGCTGGAGGGCACCAAGGTCGTGGTCGCGCTGATCGACGGCGAGGCGCTGCCGGAGTGGGAAGACCCGTCGGCACGCAACGTGTTGCCGCCGGACTGGCGCAGCGCGGATTCGGTGGTTGCACTGACGTTGCTGGCCGGCTTCCTCGCCGGTCTCTGGCGTTCGCCGTCCTCGCCGCCCGTGGCAAAGACGGCGGACGATTTCGCGCGCCGGCATCGCGAGCGCCGGCGCGCAACATCGCGTGCGGCCGCCCCGCCGCAGGCCCGCCCGAAGCGGTTGCCGGCCTGGGGCCGCCCGATGCTGGTGACCGCCGTCGTGGCCATGGGAATGCTGGCGGCGGCGCTGTGGGCGCCCCGAGCTGCGCTGGCGGCGCTCTGCTTCGTGCTGGCGCTGTGCGTACCGGTGGCGAGCGTGCTCGGCTGGTGCTGGCGCCGCAGTCGAGGCCTGCGCTGGGTCTTGCTGGGCCTGCTTGCGGTCAGTGCGGCCTTCTTCGTGCTGATGCTGCTGCGGGGCCGGTTGCCACCCAGCCTGGCCCTGCACACGCTGCTGGACCTGGCTGTGGGCATTGCCGCGATGCTGGTGTTCTTCGTTGTACAGGCCGGCCGCGCGCGCTGGCACAAGGATCGCAGCAGCTTCGCGGTACGCTTCGCCGTGTTGCTGCTGCTGAGCGCCGGCTACGCCCTCTGCGCACTGCTGGCCATTGACCGGGCCGAGCCGGCCGCGCGCCTTGCGGCAACGATCGGCTGGAGTGCGGGCACGCTGGTGCTGTATTTCGTGTGGATCTTCACCCTGCTGCCGGCCGACAGGGCGCGCAGTGGCCGGCGCGCATCCGGTAGTCAACGCAGCGCGTCCAGCAGCGCATCGTCGAGTTCATCCTCCAGCGGTTCCAGCAGTTGGTCCGGGGGCGGCGGCCGCAGCGGTGGTGGCGGCGCATCGGGCAGCTGGTAGTTCAGGCCGCCTGTACCCGCCACCCCAGCGCAACGTCGTCCACAACACCGGGGCCCGCCACATCGCCGACCTGAAGCTGCAGGCCCTGTGCATTGGGCAGGTCCTTCTGTTCCGGGAACCAGCGGCGATCGGCCGCCACCACGATCAGCAGGCCCTCGTCGTCGCCCATGGGTGCGAACTGCGGAGACGGTGGGCTGATCGGCAGCAGGCCGAAGCGCAGGCGGCACTGCTCGCGCACCGCATCGACATCATGGCTGGGCAGGCCAACTTCGCTCAGGCAGGTCAGCTCGCTGCCGTGGAAAGGGCCTTCGCGCGGACTGGCCGGCAGGCGGCGGCGACCGATCAGTTCCAGGATCAGGCCGTCGGGGCCGGTGAAGTACACCGACTGCGACTGCCAGCTGCTCTGCAGCGCGAAGTAATCCTGCCCGGCAGGAGTGCGCTGCAACGGCGTGCGCTCGCGCAGCCAGGTTATCGCCTCGCTGAAGCGGTTGTCGGGCACATTGAAAGCCAGGTGCACGCCGCCGACTGGACGCCCGTCAGCCGGTTGCAGTTCGAGGGTGCTCCAGCCGATGTGCACGTGGTTCCCGACCACGCGCTGCTGCAGCACGTCGTGGAAGTACGCGGCGACGGTGGCCACGTCGGACACCGGCAGGGTCAGGTGGAGCAGGCGCATGATCGATCCTCCATGGAGCGCATGCGCCGAGTTTAATCCTGCAGGGATTGCGCACGCGTCACCGTGGATGCAACGGTTCGTCATCGCGCGGCTCTCGCAGCGCCGCTTCGAAGAACCCGGTCGCTGCATCCACCGTCCGCTGGTGGGTTTCCACCCTTGGCGTCGCAGCGGTGCACAGCGCCGGTAGCTGTTGCACGTCGGCAGCCGTACAGGTGGACAGGAAATCGTAGTGGCCGACATCCGCCAGGCGTATCAACGTCGCACCCGGAATCAATGCCTTCGCCGCTTCGCCGTTGCTCGTCGGTGGGGCAACCTCGTCCGCCGCGCCCAGCACGATCGACACCGGCACCTGCAACGAGGACAGCTGCTCTGGCGCGAACGCCTGCATGATCGCGGGTGCCAGCAGGAACACCGCGCGCACGCCGGGAAGGGCGCGCGCGTCGTCAGCGTGGGAGATCCAGGGGGCCAGCGCAGGGGAGGCCGCGGCGGCCAGGCGCGCTTCCAACGTGTGCGAGGCGGCCTCCTGCTGGGGCCGGCAGACGCCGTCATCCGGATGTGCATGGCAGAACGCCAGCAGCCGTTGCAGGTCGGGTCGTGCACCTGCCGCCAGCAGCGCGGTGTAGCCACCGGCCGAGAACCCGACCACGCCCAATCGACCGCGATCGACGTGTGCGCCGAGCACCGGGTCGGCCTGTACCGCCGCCAGCGCAGCGCGCAGATCATCAGCGCGCAGCCAGCTCAGCATGCTTCCGTTCAAGGTCATTTCGTCGGCACCGTTGTTGCCGGGATGATCGACCGCGATCACCAGATACCCGGCGCGCGCCAGCGCCGTGCCCAACCAGCCCATCATGCGCGCGCTACCGCCATTTCCATGCGAGAGCAGCAGGGTAGGCAGGCGATGGCCCGCAACCGGTGCGTCCGGTGCTGCACGTCCCGCGTCGAACAGCGGCGCGTCGGGCGGCCCGATGGTCAGCGCGGTTTCACGGCTGCCGGCCTGCGCCGGGTACCAGACCGTGTAGCGCAGCGCGTTGCGATGCTGTACATCGCGCACCGCGGCGCTGACCACGGTCGTGGTGCCATGGCGTTCGCCGGCCACCCCGGTTCCGTGGGCGGCCGCGGCGGTCGCCAGGCCGATCAGGATCATTCCCAGCACAGTGGCCTTCATGCGCATCTTCAACTCCATGTCAGCGAGGGCGTTCGTCCACCGGCAACCAGATTTCCACGCCGCCGTGGCCGGTGTGCTCATCGAAGCGGGTGTCGTAGCGTTCCAGATCCGGTGCGTCGGCCAGGCTCAGGCCGGAGCCGGGCAGGTAGTGGTCCAGCAGCCAGAACCAGGTTGAACGGACGCTGGAGATGTGCCCGCCGTGCCAGGCCACCAGATAGCGGCGCGCCGGCACCGTGACCCGTTGCCAGTGCGCGGGTACCGCCGGCAGCGCGCTGGCCGGCAGTGCCGCGACGTAGTCAAAGCCACCGTCGTCATCGCTGTTGCAGCACACGCCGAAGCTGACCGGGGCGGGCGTTGGCCATTCGCGGTTGAGCTGCACCCACTGGCCGGGGATCGCACCGCTGCTGTCCCGGGTGTGGCGCATGCCGATGCCGGCAACCTGGAAGGCGGGGGTGTCGAGCAGGCGCGGGGCTTCCGTGCACGCGACCGGCGCATCGTCCACGCGGATCGCCTGCACCAGTGCCAATCCATCGATCCCGTGTTCGCGGACCCGCTCCGGCGTCTGCCCGAACTGTTCGCAGAAGGCACGGGTGAATGCGGCATGGGTGCTGTAGCCCGCAGCGAGTGCCACCTGCAGGATGTCAGTCGCACCATCGGCCAGCCGCTGCGCGGCAGTGCTCAGGCGCCTCCCACGCAGGTAGCGCACCACCGAGATGCCGGTGCGGGCCTGGAACAGGCGTGACAGATGGAACGGTGAAAGCCCCGCTGCCGCCGCGATGTCGGCCAGTGCCAGCGGCGAATCCGCATGGGTTTCCATGTACCACAACGCCTTGCCTGCCGCGCTCATCCTGTCGTTCCCTGAAGCCGATGCCGGGAACAGTAGCGGATCGAGCGGCACGACGTTTAGCAGTTCTTGCGCTGCCGGGGCTTTGCGCCTGCCTGGGCAGCGGCGGCAATGTGCGCATCACCGACCAGGCCCAGAGCCAGGCAGATGCGAGCGACGACGTGGGATGCCCGGCCAGTGGCGCCCGGCCGACGCATCTGCAGTGGATCGGCGATCTGCAGGCCGACTTCATGGGGATCGGGATTCGCAACCGGGGCATCTGGATCATGTCCAGCCCCGCCCTGGTGGGGTTCGCCGCCATGTTGTTCGTTCCGTTGCGAACGGCGCAGCCGGCCCGCCTCGATTCCGGGTGACGGCGGCAACGGCTGGCCGTGTAAGCGGGAACGGGGCTTGCGGCGGCGCTCGCCATGCACGCATGGCGCGGATCTGCTGAGGGGTTCTGGTAGGGCCAGCCTTGGTTGGCGCATCAAGCTGTCGTACTGACGTCATGCCTTCTTCACAGATCGCGCCGAGACTGCGCGCCTTGTCCAGCCCTGCGCGGTCCGCACAGGCGCCGGCCCTGTCGTGTCCTCCCGGAGCCCCGCCGTGCATCGTTCGAAGCTTTCGCGTTCCATCCTCCTTGCCCTTTCCATGGCCAGCGCAGGAGGCGCGATCGCAGCGGAGGCCGATGCGGTCGACGCCAGCAGCGGCAGCCGCGCCGCGCCGACCCAGCTCGATGCGATGCTGGTCACCGGTACCCGTGCCTCCAACCGTACCCAGTTCGAAACGCTGGCGCCGGTGGACGTGTTCACCAAGGAAGACATCAGGTCCGTTGAATCCACCGACCTGAAGGACGTGCTGGCGCAGCTGGTGCCGTCGTTCGTGGTGCAGCGCCTGCCAATGGCGGATGGCCAGGTATTCGTGCGCCCGGCCACCTTGCGTGGCCTGTCGCCGGACCAGACCCTGGTGCTGGTCAACGGCCGCCGCTTCCACCGCAGCGCGCTGCTCGGCAACCGCGGTGCGCAGGCGGCCGACCTGGCACAGATTCCGACCAGTGCGATCAAGCGCATCGAAGTGCTGCGTGATGGTGCGTCGGCGCAGTACGGCTCGGATGCGATTGCCGGTGTCATCAACATCATCCTTGAAGACGGCCCCGGTACCGAGATCACCGCCGGCTACTCGCAGTACGCGCAGGGCGATGGTGCGTCGCGTGATTTCAGTGCACGCACCGGCTGGTCGCTGGGCGACTATGGCAGCCTGGTGTTGTTCGCCGAATCGTCCAACTCCGACGCTACCTCGCGCACCCGCCAGCGCCCGGACGCGATCGCCTTCCAGGCTGCGCACCCGGATCTGGACGTGCCCAACCCGGTGCAGCGCTGGGGCCAGCCGGAACTGGAAAGCCGCCGCGTCGGCTTCAACGTGAAGGCCAATGCCAGCGACACGCTGGAGTTGTATGCGTTCGGCCTGTACAGCCACAGCGATGGCGTCAGCGATTTCAACTGGCGCAATCCGGACACCACCACCGGTGCCTACCGTACCACGGTGATCTTCCCCGGCTGGAACCTGCGTTCGGTCTATCCGGTGGGTTTCAGCCCGCAGTACGGCAACGTCCAGAACGACCTGCAACTGGTCGGTGGCCTGCGTGGCGAGATCACCCCGAAGCTGCGCTGGGATGTCAGCGCGTCGTATGGCCGCAACGCCATCGACTACAGCCTGAAGAATTCGATCAACGCCTCGCTCGGCCCGGCCAGCCCGACCGACTTCGATCTCGGCCGCCTGACCCAGACCGAGAAGAATGCCAACGCCGATTTCAACTACGAATGGGAGGTGGGCGGGCTGTCCAGGCCGATCAACGTCGCCTTCGGTGGCGAGTTCCGCCAGGAGACCTACCAGGTGCGCGCCGGTGACCCGGCCTCGTACGCGGTGGGTCCGGGCGCCGTGGCGGGCCTGGAGGCCAATTCCAATGGCGCACCGGGTTTCTCGGCCAGCCAGGCCGGGCACTGGAGCCAGCGCAGCACGGCCGCCTACGTGGATATGGAAGTGCCGCTGGGCGAGCGCTGGAGCATCGGTGCGGCCAGCCGCTACGAGGATTTCTCCAGCTTCGGCAGCACGCTGGACGGCAAGCTCTCGGCGCGTTTCGCGATCACCCCGGACGTGGCCCTGCGCGGCACCGTGTCCAGCGGCTTCCGTGCACCCACGCCGGCGCAGCTCAGCACCACCAGCACCACCCAGGGCCTGGACACGCGCACGCTGCAGATCTTCACCAGTGGCCGCTTGTCGCCGAACGATCCGCTGGCCCAGCTGCTCGGTGCCAGGCCGCTGAAGCCGGAGGAATCGCGTACCGCGTCGCTGGGCCTGACCTGGCGCACAGACCTGGGGCTGTCCGGCTCGGTGGACGTCTACCAGATCAAGCTCACCGACCGCTTCAGCCAGTCGGCCAGCTTCGCCATTCCGGCCGGCACGCCGAATCCGATGGGCTATACCTCGGTGAACTACTTCACCAACGACTTCGATACCACCACCACCGGCGTGGACGTGGTCGGCAACTACCTGCGCGACCTCGGCGCCGGCCGCATGACCCTGACCCTGGCCTACAACTACAACCGTACGGGGGTGGATAACGGCAGCACTTCGGTGGCCACCAACGAGACCCAGCGCGTGCTGTTCGAAGATCGCCTGCCCGAGCACAAGGGCAGCCTCACCGGCAGCTGGGACATCGGCGCATGGTCGCTGATGGCGCGCATGCGCTACTACGGTGCCTGGACCGACGCCAGCGGCAACGCGGTGGGCGACATCTACCAGCGCTTTGGTGCGATGAGCTTCCTCGACCTGGCGGTGGGCTATCGCATCAACGAACACCACAGCCTGCGCGTGGGTGCCGACAACGTGCTCGACCGCTATCCGGATGAGGCGATCTTCCAGGCCAGCCGCGGCCTGGTTTACTCGCGCAACGCACCGTACGACACCGATGGCGCCAACCTGTACGCGCAGTACCGGCTGAGCTTCTGATGGACGGTACCCGCCGCTCCCTGCTGCGTGCCGGCACCTTGCTGCCGGCCGCGGCCGCACTGTCTTCACTGCCGGCCATGGCGGCCACGCGTTACGCTGCGCCCATGCAGATTCCCGCAACGACCGTGGCGCCGGACGTGCTGGCCCGCGATGAAGGCTACTGGTCCGCCGTGGCCAGCCACTTCGACATCACCGATGAAGTGAACCACCTGGAGAACGGCTACTGGGGCGCGATGGGGCGCGAGACGCTGGACAGCTACCAGCACCACACGGCCGAGGTGAACCGTGGCAACGCGTGGTATGGCCGTCGCCAATTCCCGGCGCAGTACATGGCGGTGCAGCGGCAGGTGGCCGAACTGCTGGGCGTGGGCGCCGACGAGATCGCACTGACCCGCGGCGCCACCGAGGCGATGCTGGCGCTGATCGGCGGCTACAACCGCCTGCAGCCCGGCGACCAGGTGCTGTACGCCGACATCGACTACGACAGCATGATCGGCGCGATGCGCTGGCTGCAGCAGCGCCGTGGCGTGCAGGTCGAGCGCATCGCGCTGCCGGCGGTGCCCGACCACGCGCAGATCCTGCAGGCCTACGAGGCCGCGTTCGCGCGCCTGCCGCGCCTGAAGCTGGTGCTGCTGACCCAGGTCAGCCATCGCCACGGGCTGGTGCTGCCGGTGGCGGAGATCGCCGAACGTGCGCGCGCACGCGGTATTGACGTGATTGTCGACGCCGCCCATGGATTTGGCCAGATCGACTATGCAGTGCCACAGCTCAAGGCCGATTTCGTTGGCATCAACCTGCACAAGTGGATCGGTGCGCCGGTCGGCGTCGGCGCCATGTACGTGCGGCGGGGCCGTGTGGCGGACCTCGACCCGTACATGGGTGAAACCGATGATGGCCGCGTCGGCAGCCGCGTGCATACCGGCACGGTCAACTTTGCCGCGTACCTGGCGCTGCCGGAGGCGATTGCCCTGCACCGGCGTATCGGCGCGATCAACAAGCAGGCACGCCTGCGCTACCTCCGCGAGCGCTGGACCCTGCCCGCGCGGCAGATGGCGCACATCGAAGTGCTGTCCTCGCCGGATCCGGCGCTGGCCAGCGCGTTGGCCAGCTTCCGACTGCGTGGCCACGCCAGCGTGGCAGACAACATCGCCCTGCAGAAGCGCCTGCTTGATGAACATCGGATATTCACCACCCATCGCGACGGCTTGGACTCCGGCGCCTGCGTGCGGGTGACGCCGTCGGTGTTCACCCGGCCGGAGCAGATGGATGCGCTGGTGCAGGCTCTTTCCGCTCTGGACTGACCCTGCTTTGGTGGGTGCCAACCTTGGTTGGCACATTCCGACCGTGCCGGCGAATCTTCGGCCGGGCATGGCCCGGCGCTACCGCTCGATCGCCGGCAACGCGTCCGACAACAGCAAGCGGTCAATACGCCGCAACGCACCTTCCAGCTGCCGGCGATCCGCGGCCAGCCCCAGCGACAAACGCACACCGCTCTGATGCGATACCCCCGGCGGACAGAACGCCGACGACGGCGCAATCGCCAGGCCCTGCAACTGTGCGGTACGCACCAGCGTGGCATCGGTCCACGGCGCTGGCACCCGGCACCAGGCATGCAGCCCTTCAGCCCGCTGCAGCAGCGATGGCGCCAGCAGGTAGCGCGCCATGCGCATGCGTTCGCGTGCCTCGGTGCGTACCTGGGCCAGCAGCGACTGCGCCGAACCATCCAGCAGCAGCTGGCTGGCCAGCGCCGACACCAGCGGATGACCCATCAGTCGCGTCGCGCGCAAGGAAGCCGTCATCGCTTCGGCGTGTGCGGCACTCGGGCAGTGCACGAAGGCGGTGCGCAGGCCGGGGCTGATCACCTTCGACAGCGTTGCTACGTAGAACACATGGCGCGGTGCCAGCGCCGCCAGCGGTGTCGGTGCTTCCTCGGCGAGGTGCCAGTAAGGATCGTCCTCGATCGCCAGCAGGCCCTCGCGTTCCACCACCCGCGCCAGTGCCTCCCGCCGCTGCAAGGGCAGGGTCAGCGCGGTCGGGTTCTGGCAGGTGGGGTTGAGATAGACCAGCCGTGCGCCGCTGCTGCGTGCATGCCGCACCAGCGCTTCAGGGCACATCCCGTGTTCGTCACCTTCCACCGGCAGCAGCCGGCGTCCCAGCGCCGCTGCGGCCTGCAGCAGGCCCGGATAGACCAGCGCATCGCAGAGGATCGTATCGCCATCGCGGCCCTGGCTGACCAGGATCGCGGCCAGCGCCACCTGTGCACCTTCGGTCAGCAGCAGGCAGGCGTCGTCCACCATTCCCAGCATGGGTCGCAGCCAGCGCGCTGCGGCGTGACGATCAGTGGGATTGCCACCGCCCAGGTGATAGGTCATCAGGTTCGGCGCGTTGCTGCGTGCAAGCACGGCGGCGGCGCCACGGCGCAGCATCTCGGCCAGCGCATCGGCGTCGGGCACTGGCGGTACGTTCATGCTCAGGTCCACCACCTGGTCGAAGCCAGCCTTGGGCGGTGCGATGAAACTGCCCTGGGGTCCACGGGCTTCGATCAGGCCGCGCTTGCGTGCTTCATCGAAGGCCCGTGTCACCGTGGTCAGGTCGATGCCGAGCTGCTGCGCCAACGCGCGCTGCGAAGGCAGGCGCTGTCCCGGTGCGAGGCCGCCGCGGCGCACCGTGCGTTCCAGCGAGTTGACGATGCGCAGGTAGATCGGCCCGCTGTGGGCGAGCACGTCCTGCACCCATTCGCGGGCTGCGACATCCGGTCGCGGCATGTACGGAGCATGTCGGGGCGTATCGTTGCTTCCAACGGCGGAAGCCTGTCCATAACCATCGGTCGGTTCGGGCAGGTGACCGCCGTTGTTGTTTGCAGCGGCCGTGCCGGCCAGCGTCAGTGATGTCATTGCGCGTCCTCAGCGCTGGGCCTGCCAGGGGCAGTAGCAGCCCACGGCAAGCAGTCCTTTCGGGCGCACGGTCTCGCCGCGTGCCAGTCTGTCCAGCAACGGTTCGACGAAGCTGTTGGCCGAGTTGCAGACCATGCCGATGCTGTACGGGCCGGCGTAGGCGAGGTGGCCCTGCCGGTCCCAGATCGCCACGGCGGGGCTGGCCGGGATGTGTTCGATGCCATCGATGGTCGGCAGGTTGATCACCTTGTTGCGCAGCGGCTCGGGCAGCTCGCCCTGCGTACCCGGGCGGCGGATGGCATAGAAGTCGATGCCGGCCCGGCGGTACATGCTGATCAGGTAGCTCAGGTGCGCACCGGTCTCGCGGTTGCACACGCCGCAGGCCGGGTCCCAGAAATGCACCACGCGGATGCGGCCGGTATCACCGGCCAGATCGGCCGGCAGGCGCAGCTGCGAATCGTCGAAGACGATGGCCTGTTCGGTGAACGTGGACTGCGCGCTGTAGCCGAAGTACTGCCACAGCGCAGCTGCGACGCCGGCCATGAACAGGCAGGCGAGGGCGATCATCGTCGACAGCAGCCAGCGGCGGCGCGGCGCGGCTGCGCCCATCAGGAATCTTCCCGGCCGAACTTGTGCACGTACTGCTTGCGCATCTCGCGGCAGGAGTCGGCCTGCGCACGGCGCTGGATCCCGCTACGCGATGGATCCTCGCTGCGCTGCTCGCACTGCTCGATGGCGTGGCGTTCGGCGGCCTGCACATCCACGGTCTGCGGCTGCAGGCAGACCCAGGCCAGCGCGGCCAGCATCAGCACTACAAAGCCACCGCACCCGGCCATCACCAGATGGAACTTCAGTTTCTCGGCGCGCATCGATGCACGTCCCTTCATCCATACATTGCATACAAAATATCATCGTGTATGGATGAAGCGCCATGCACCCGGTTCAGACGATGGCGTTGTACCGGGCCTCGGGGGCTTCAGACAGAATCTCGTTCAGCTTGCCCAGCGCCCCGGCCAGCGCGCCCTGGTCGACCGCGCCGCCCAGCGACAGGCGGATCGCGTTGCCCGGCGGCGGCTCTTCCACGCTGAAGGCGTCCGAGCTGGCGATGCCCAGGCCCTGTTCCTGTGCGGCCTGGATCAGCCGGTACTGGTCCAGCCGCGGCGGCAGCGGCAGCCATACGTGCAGGCCCGCCGGGTGCGCCCGCGCGCGGGACGGCAGGTACTGCGCGGCAATGGCCTGGCGCTCGCGCAGCTCCTGCTGGAAGCGCTGCACCATGTCCTGGGCCTGGCCGCTGCGGATCCACTGCGAGGCCACCGCCACCATCGATTGGGTCGGCATCAGCGCGATCGCACGCAGGGCGTCCAGCACCGGTTCCATCGGTTCGCCGGCCGGCACCACCAGGTAGGCGGTGCGCAGGCCCGGGGCCAGGCACTTGGACAGGGTGGAGATGTAGTAGACCGGGCAGCCGGCGTCGCGATGGGCGGCCAGCGGCGGGGCGGCGTCGCCGGCCAGCAACCAGTAGGGATCGTCTTCGATCACGGTCAGATCGTGGCGCTTCGCGACCGCCAGCAGCGCCTGCCGGCGCTGTGCCGACATCGTCGCGGTGGTCGGGTTCTGGATGGTCGGCACCAGGTACAGCAGGCGTGGGCGACGCAGCTGGCAAGCCTCTTCGAGCGCTTCGGGCAGCATGCCTTCGGCGTCCATTGCCACCGGCACCACGCCCCGCTGCAGCACGCGCGCGGCAGCCAGCAGGCCCGGGTAGGTCAGCTGCTCGGCGGCGATCAGCTCGCCCGGCTGGGTGCGGGCCAGGATCAGCGCGCACAGCGCGGTCTGCGCGCCGGGGCAGATCACCACCTGGTCGGCACCCACCGTGCCCAGCATCGGCGCCAGCCACTGCACCGCAGCGGCGCGGTCCTCGCGGGTGCCGGCGCCGACGTGGTAGCTCATCAGTTCGCCCTGGCCCAGCTGCTGGCCCAGGTGCTGGAAACCGGCCTCCATGCCCTGTGCGAACGGCGCGCTGCCCAGCAGCGGCGGGATGTTCATGCTCAGGTCCACCGAGGTGCTGCGGTTGCCGGCCGACAGCGCGATGAAGGTACCGCCGGCGCCCTGCGCATCGAGCAGGCCGGCCTGGCGCAGCTCGGCGAAGGCGCGGGTGACCGTGGTCAGGTCCACGCCCACCTGCTGGGCCAGGTCGCGCTGCGGCGGCAGGCGGTCGCCCGGGCGCAGCACGCCGTCATCGACCGCCTCGCGCACCTGCTGGGCAATCTGCAGGTACAGCGGGCCGGCGCCCTCGCGGAAGGGGCGGACCCAGGTGCGATTGGGGTGTTTCAGGCGGCGGCCGGCGGCAGGTGGTGTCATCGGTCAGGTTTTCCATACGTGCAGGTGCACAAGTCCATACAATGATGTATCTTGTATGGGCTTGATTGGAGTGGATCGCCTTCTTGTAGGCGGCCTCGTACCCACAGTGTAGCCGCTCCACGCCCGGGCGCTGCGCGCAGGCGAGCCGGTCAAGCGCGCTTCTTCAACAGGGTTGACCTCCAATGAATATCTGCTGGAACCGCATCCGCCTGGCGCTGGTCGCCCTGGCCTGCGTCGGCCTGTCGGGCTGTGACTGGGTGCTGCTGGATTCGAAGGGCATGGTTGGGCTCGCCCAGCGCGACCTGATCCTGATCTGCATCGGCCTGATGCTGATCGTGGTGATACCGGCCATCGTGCTGACCTTCGTGTTCGCGTGGCGTTACCGCGCCGGCAACACCAAAGCGAAATACACCCCGGACTGGTCGCACTCCACCAAGGTGGAGATCGTGGTCTGGGGCGTGCCGTTGATCATCATCGCGGTGCTGGCGGTGATCGTGTGGAAGTCCACCCACGCGCTGGACCCGTACAAGCCGCTGGAGGTCGCCGGTGAACCGCTGCACGTGGACGTGATCGCCACCGACTGGAAGTGGGTGTTCGTGTACCCGGACCTGGGCATCGCCACGGTCAACCAGCTCAACTTCCCGGCCAACCGCCCGCTGGCGTTCAACATCACTTCCAACTCGACGATGAATACCTTCTTCATCCCGCAGCTGGGGGGGCAGATCTACGCGATGGCCGGCATGCGCACCCAGCTGCACCTGATCGCCAACGAGCCGGGCCAGTTCCGCGGCATGTCCGGCAATTACAGCGGGCATGGCTTCTCGAACATGAAGTTCATCGCCACCGCCAGCAGCAACGAAGACTTCGAACGTTGGGTGGCCGAGGTGCGCAGCGCACCGGACGCGCTCAGCTTTACGCAGTTCAAGGCGTTGGCCGCGCCGTCGAAGAACGCACCGGTGCAGCACTTCTCCAGCGTTGAACCGCTGTTGTTCAAGAAAGTCATCGACCAGTTCATCGGTGTCGGTGAGAACACCACTGCCGCGGCCCCGGCTGGCGCTGCCGCTGGCGTCCAGGTTTCCCAGGAGTAACGAACATGTTGGGCAAATTGACGTGGGAGGCCGTGCCACTGCACGAGCCGATCGTCGTGGTCACCTTGGCGGCGATGGTGCTGGGCGGCCTCGCGCTGCTTGGCGCGGTGACGTACTTCAAGCTGTGGGGCCTGCTGTGGCGCGACTGGTTCACCACTGTGGACCACAAGAAGATCGGCATCATGTACGTGGTGGTGGCGCTGGTCATGCTGGTGCGTGGCTTCGCCGACGCGCTGATGATGCGCGCGCAGCTGGCCGCGGCCGGGCCGGGCAGTGATGGCTTCCTGCCACCGGAACATTACGACCAGATCTTCACCGCGCATGGCGTGATCATGATCTTCTTCGTGGCCACTCCGTTCGTAGTCGGCTTGATGAACATCATCGTGCCGCTGCAGATCGGCGCGCGCGACATGGCGTTCCCGTTCCTCAACGCCTTCAGCTTCTGGATCTTCGTGGTCGGCGCCGCGCTGATGATGATCTCGCTGGGCGTTGGCGAATTCGCCATGACCGGCTGGGTGGCCTATCCGCCGCTGTCGGGCATCGAGTTCAGTCCAGGCGTGGGCGTGGACTACTACATCTGGGCGTTGCAGGCGTCGGGCATCGGCACCCTGCTGACCGGCGTCAACCTGTTCATCACCATCCTGCGCATGCGTGCGCCGGGCATGACGCTGATGAAGATGCCGGTGTTCACCTGGACCGTGCTGGTCACCAGCGTGATCATCATCGCCGCGTTCCCGATCCTGACCGTGGCGCTGGGCGCGCTCACCCTGGACCGCTACCTGGACTTCAACTTCTACACCAACACGTTGGGCGGAAACCCGATGATGTACGTGAACCTGGTGTGGGCCTGGGGCCATCCGGAGGTGTACATCCTGGTGCTGCCGGCGTTTGGCATCTTCTCTGAAGTCACCGCCACGTTCGCGCGCAAGAAGCTGTTCGGCTACAAGTCGATGGTCGGCGCCACGCTGGCGATCGGCATCCTGTCGTTCATCGTCTGGCTGCACCACTTCTTCACCATGGGCTCCGGTGCCAGCGTCAATGCCTTCTTCGGCATCATGACGATGATCATCGCCATTCCCACCGGCGTGAAGATCTTCACCTGGTTGTTCACCATGTACGGCGGCCGGGTCGAGTTCAGCGTGCCGATGCTGTGGACGATCGCGTTCCTGGTCACCTTCACCATCGGTGGCATGACCGGTGTGCTGCTGGCCATTCCGGGCGCGGACTTCCTGCTGCACAACAGCCTGTTCCTGGTCGCGCACTTCCACAACACCATCATCGGCGGCGCGCTGTTCGGCTACCTGGCCGGCTTCGCCTACTGGTTCCCGAAGGTGTTCGGCTTCACCCTCAACGAGCGCCTGGGCAAGTGGTCGTTCGCGTGCTGGGTGATCGGTTTCTACCTGGCCTTCATGCCGCTGTACATGCTCGGCTTCATGGGCATGACCCGCCGCATGAACCAGTACGACAACCCGGCGTGGACGCCGTACCTGATCGCTGCCTTCATCGGCGCGCTGTTCGTGTTCGCGGGCATCATCCTGATGCTGGTGCAGATCTACGTGAGCGTGCGCGACCGCAAGCGCAACCTGGACCTGACCGGCGACCCGTGGAATGCACGCACGCTGGAATGGGCCACGCCATCGCCGCCGCCGTTCTACAACTTCGCCGTGGTGCCCAAGGCCGATGAGCTGGACGCCTTCCACGAAGCGAAGAAGCGTGGCCTGCCGCCGCCGCCGAAGACGTACGCACCGATCCACATGCCGAAGAACACCGGCGTGCCGCTGATCCTCAACCTCTGGATCCTGGTGCTGTGCTTCGCCCTGGTCTGGCACATCTGGTGGATGGCCGCGGCCAGCTTCATCGCGATGATCGTGACCCTGATCGTGCGGTCCTACGACGAGGACGTGGACTACTACGTCAGTTCCGAAGAGGTGGCGCGCACCGAAGCGGCCAACCTGGCCAAGCTGAAGGAGGTACGCGCATGAACCTGTTGACCCGCCCGGAGCTGGCCAGCGACACGCAGGCGCACGAGGACCACCCCGCGCACGACCACGCCCATGAACAGGGTGGCATGAAGGTGTTCGGCATGTGGGTGTACCTCATGTCCGACCTGGTGCTGTTCGGCTCGCTGTTCGCCTCGTACGCGGTGCTCAGCACCGCCTACGCCGGCGGACCGACCGGCAAGGAGCTGTTCTCGCTGCCGTTCGTGATGACCGAGACCTTCCTGCTGCTGGTGTCCAGCATCACCTACGGCCAGGCCGTGCTGGCGATGCACCGCCACGATGCATCGGCGGTACTGCGCTGGCTGGGCGTGACCTTCGTGCTCGGTGCCTCGTTCATCGGCATGGAGATCTACGAGTTCTCGCACCTGATCCACGAAGGCGCGGGCCCGAGCACCAGTGCCTACCTGTCGGCGTTCTTCGCGCTGGTCGCCACCCACGGCCTGCACGTGGCCAGCGGCCTGGTCTGGATGGCGGTGGTCATGCACCAGGTGTACCGCCGTGGCCTGACCCCGACCAACATCACCCGCGTGTCGTGCCTGAGCCTGTTCTGGCACTTCCTGGACCTGGTGTGGATCTGCGTCTTCACCTTCGTCTACCTGATCGGAGCCTTCTGACATGGCCCACGTCGAAACCTCGCGCGCCGGCAATGCGCACGGCTCCACCAAGTCCTACCTGATCGGCTTCGTGCTGTGCGCGCTGCTGACCGTGGTGCCGTTCGCGCTGGTGATGAATCCGGTGCTGTCGCGGCCGCTCACGCTGTTCCTGCTGGTCGGCTTTGCGGTCGCGCAGATCCTGGTGCAGCTGGTGTTCTTCCTGCACATGGACCGCAAGTCCGAAGGCGGCTGGAACCTGGCCAGCTTCGTGTTCACCCTGGTGATCCTGTTCATCGTCGTCGCACTGTCGGTCTGGATCATCTGGAGCATGCACTACCACATGATGATCAACTGAGCCTGCGAACCGTGAAAGGCATTGCGTTCCCCCAACGTGGCCTGCGCCTGGCCGCAGGCCTGCTGCTCGGCCTGCTGCTCGGCCTGCTGGCCGGCTGCAGCGCGCAGTCGCGCATGGACTTCTACGCCAGGGACATCGCCTGCGAAGAACTTGGCCAGCACTGGTCGATGCCCGACAGCCACGGCACCGTGCATGGCCCGAAGGACCTGCAGGGCCAGGTGACCTACCTGTTCTTCGGCTTCACCAGCTGCCCGGATGTGTGCCCGACCACCATGGTCGAGCTGGGCCAGGTCAAGCACCTGATGGGCAAGGATGCCGACCAGCTGCAGGTGGTGTTCGTCAGTGTCGATCCGGCACGCGACACGCCTGAGGTCGCGCGCACCTATGTGGAAGCGTTCGATCCGAAGGCCATCGCACTGGTCGGCAACGAAGCGCAGCTGGTGGCAATGGCCAGTGACTTCAAGGCGTTCTACGAGAAGGAACCGGGCCAGCTGCCCGATACCTACACGATGAGCCACATCGCCGGCGGCTACGTGTTCGATCGCCAGGGCCGCCTGCGCCTGTTCGCACCCTACGGCATGCCGGTGGAGAGGCTGTTCTCCGATGTGCAGCGCCTGCTGCTGGAACCGGCCCATCCGGCTGCTGGCAACGATGCACTGGCCAGCTGCAGCCTCAAGCACACCGGCACACTCGCCGCGCGCTGACGCCGGTGGGTGCCAACCTTGGTTGGCACAGCTGTAGAGCCGAGCCTATGCTCGGCTCAACGCTCACCGTGCATCCTGCAGACCGCAGCCGAGCATAGGCTCGGCTCTACATGCTCGCCGCCCCTCGCAGGACCAATCCCCCGGCCGGCCAGGAGAGCCAACCAGCCGGGGGCACCACTCAACGCCTTACCTGGTTTCTTCCCACTGCACCACATCCGGCTCGGCCGCCTTGATGCCGGCGGTCGACAGCAGCGTGGTGGTTGCATCCAGCGCCGCGTTCACCGAGGGGTACTCGACGATCGCCCGGCCGGAGGCCTTGGACACCTTCACCACGGTGCCTCCGGTGGCAGTCGCCGCACGCTGCGCCGAGGCCGCATCGGTGAAGAACACCTTGACCCGCGACGTCGCCACCACCGGCGCGCCGTCGTTGGACACCGCTGCGGCGAACTTGCCGGCACCGGCATCCAGCCGCGCCGCCGCACCGGTGCCGCCGGCATCGAGAGAGCGCTTGCTGCGGGCGCCGGTGGTTGCCGCAGCGGCGTCCGCGGCCGGGGTGATCCTGAACTGGCCACCACCGGCTGGCTGCACGGTGGCCGACGGTGCCAGGCGGAAGCGGTTGCCGCCCACATCGAAACTACGGCCGGTGGCTTCGGCCTTCAGTGCCTGTGCGTCCACGGTCGACAGGGTCCTGGCAGCGGGGGCCTGGCCGGAGCTCTGTGCCCAGGCGGTGGAGGTGATCGCCGCGAAGGCGAGGGTGCTCAACAGAATGGTCGTCTTCATCATCAGTGCCCCAGAACGCGGATCTTGAAGAATTCGAGGTTGCCACGCGATGCAGCGTTCGCGGCCTGCCCCATGTCGGTGACTTCCAGCGTCCAGGTGCCGGTGGCGCTCTCATCCAGGAAGGCATTGCTGGACAACAGGTCCCAGCTGGTGAAGTTGCGCTGTACACCATTGGTGCCCGAGCCGATGGCGGTGAACGCCGGCTGCACCACGCTGCGCGTGCCACTGGGCGAGATCAGCACGAACTGCAGCTGGCGGGTGTTGCTGTGGTTGACGCGGAAGCCCAGCTGCACGCTCTCGATGTTGCGCGCGCCATTGGCCAGCTGGAAGGTCAGGCGCGCGGCGGCGGCCGAGGTGTTGCCGATGGCCACCGTACGCGTTGTGGTGCGCCAGCCGCTGTCCACCAGCGCACCGAGCGACTGGAAGTTCTCCGCCACCTGCACCGCACGCGCGGCGTTGACCACACCGAAGCCGTACCAGTTGCTGTAGGCGCGTCCGGCGGCGTTCACCGTCCAGCCCGGCACCAGCACGCGGCCATCGGCCAGCGTCACCGCCGCCCGGTTCGGGTCGGTGCGGGTGGCGGTCGTGGCCAGGATGTACTTCACATCGCGGTAGGAAAGGTTCGGATTGGTTTCCAGTACCAGCGCAGCCACACCGGACACCATCGGTGCCGAAGCGGACGTGCCGTTCATCTTGGCCGTGTAATTGCAGGTGCTGTCGATGGCCGACTGATTGCTGTCCAGCGTGTTCTGGCGGTTGGTGTTCTTGTTGCTGCCCTGTGCGCATCCGGTCACGTCGGTGGTGACGATGGCCGGGTCGTAGGCACGCGCCACCAGCCCTGGCGCGTACTGCGCCTGCAGGCCGTACTCACCGCCGAAGGCCGACACCCACAGCGCCGAACCGGTGGAGGAATAGGACGAACGTACACCGTCGGCGCGCACCGCACCCACGGTGATCACGTTGAACAGGTTGTTGCGCGGGTCACGCCCGGCGGGCACGCAGCCGGTGTTGCGGTTCTTGGTGTCGGCGGTGCAGATGTCCTGGCCGGTGGAGAGCGTGCCGTTGTTGTGGTTGTTGCCGGCCGACTTCACGTAGATGCCACCACGACCACCGCGGGTGCCCGACAGGGCCTGCTCGTAGGCGCTGATGTCGTTCTGGCTGTAGGCGAAGGGCAGGTTCGGATTGCCCGGGCCGGCGCCCCAGCTGTTGTTGAACACCTGCACATCGGCCGATTCGGCGCCATCCCACCAGGCGTACTCGATGTTGCTCTGCTGGTTGCCCTGGGCCGAACTCGAAATCGGGTTGAAGCCTTTCAGCGTCGCCGCCGGGGCCACGCCGCGCACGCCGCGGTTGTTGGCGCCCACCGCGCCGGCGATGCCGCCGACCATGGTGCCGTGGTTGTCGGCGTCGGGGTTGGACGGTGTCGGGTTGTTGGACCCGTTGGCGAAGTTCTTGCCGGCCACCGCCGCCACGTTCGCGGCCAGGTCCGGGTGGGCGATCTGCAGGCCGTCATCGACGATGGCGATGGTGACACCCTGGCCGCGGATGCCATTGCGGAACAGGCCATCCACGTTCAGATCGTTGCCGGCCACCGGCAGCGTGTCGGCCGGCACCGTCTGCCCGGTATTGAGCAGATGCCACTGGATCGAGGCCAGCGGATCGGCCTGCTGGGCCTGGGCGGTAACGGCCAGGCTGCCCAGCACCAGGGCGGTGGCAAGGGCCAGGCGCGCGGAGCGCGGTGGCACGGAGCGTTGCGTGTGTCGCTTCATACACGAATCCTTCTGTTGTGAATCGGCATGGCAGGACGGCGGGGCGGAACTGCCCCATCGCAACGAGCCAAACGCAGCACCACGAGCTCCCCCCTACGTCGAACAGGCACGGATGTTTCGATGTGCGAAGTGCGTCACAAACACTCATGACACTCGGTAATAACGACTACACATTTCTGTTGGTGGCCCGCATCCACGCATGGCGTGGCGCTACCGGGTCTCATCGCGTGGCGTCACATCCGACTGTGCTACTACAGCCCGTGCATCCTTCCGCATCGGAGCACGATGATGGTCAATCCCCTGGCCCAGGCCCATCGCGGCCTTGGCACCACCCTGTTCAGCCTGTTGAACCCGATTCCGTTCGGGTTCTTTGTCGGCGCCCTGATCTTCGATGCGATCTACCTCAACAGCGCCGAGGTGATGTGGGGCAAGGCCGCCGCCTGGCTGATCACCTTCGGCCTGCTGATCGCCATCGTGCCGCGCCTGATCAACCTGTTCGCGGTCTGGCGCCGCAACGGCAGTGCCACCGGCATCGATCGCATCGACTTCTTCCTCAACCTGGTGGCGGTGGCGCTGGCCATCTGGAACGCCTTCGTGCACAGCCGCGACGCCTACGCCGTGGCCGTGCCGGGCACGATCCTTTCAGCGCTGACCGTGGCGCTGATCGCGCTGGGGCTCATCCTGCTGTCGCTGCAGCCGCCGGTGCGGCATGGAGGTCGTCATGGCTAAGCTCTTCCTGCCCACCGTGGCGGTGCTTTCGTTGGCGGTGATGCTGTCCGCCTGCGCGGGCAAGGCCGAGTACCACCCCTCTGACCAGTCCGGCGCGAAGCCGCCGCTGCCGGCACCGCAGAATTTCCTGATGCCGCCCATGCAGGTGCCCAAGGGCGTCGGCTGGGCCGAGGGCCAATCGCCCACGGTGGCCGAGGGCCTGAAGATCGAGCGCATCGCCGCCAACCTGCAGCATCCGCGCCGACTGCTGGCCCTGCCCAACGGCGATGTGCTGGTGGTGGAGGGCAACGGCCCCGGCGAAGAGCCGGTCACTACGCCCAAGCAATGGATCGCCGGCAAGGTGAAGGCGCGCTCGGGCAAGGCCGGCAAGGGCGGCAACCGGGTCACCCTGCTGCGCCGCACGCCCGGCACCAACACCTGGACCCAGCACGTCTACATCGAGGGCCTGCATTCGCCGTTCGGCATCCAGCTCATCGGTGACACCCTGTACGTGGCCAACACCGGCAACATCGTGCAGTTCCATTACGTGCCCGGCGAAACCCGCATGTCCGACAAGGGCCGCGAGTTCACCGACCTGCCCAGCACCATCAATCACCACTGGACCAAGGAACTGCTGGCCAGCCGCGATGGCCGCAAGCTGTACGTGGGCGTGGGTTCCAACAGCAACATCACCGAGAACGGCCTGGCGGTGGAGTACCGGCGTGCGGTGGTGCTGGAAGTGGACGTGGCCACCCGTGGCAGCCGAATTTTCGCCTCGGGCATCCGCAACCCGACCGGCCTGGACTGGGAGCCAAGCACCGGCACGCTGTGGGCAGTGGCCAACGAGCGCGACGAGATCGGTGCCGACCTGGTTCCCGATTACCTGACCTCGGTGAAGGAAGACGGCTTCTACGGCTGGCCCTACAGCTACTACGGCCAGCATGTGGATGAGCGCGTGCAGCCGCAGCGCCCCGACCTGGTGGCCAAGGCGATCGTGCCGGACTACGCCATCGGCTCGCACGTGGCACCGCTGGGCCTGCTGTTCTATACCGGCCAGGCGCTGCCCGCGCAGTACCACGGCGGTGCCTTCATCGGTGAACACGGCAGCTGGGACCGCTCGCCATTGAGCGGCTACGAGGTGGTGCATGTGCCGTTCAAGGACGGCAAGCCGACCGGGCGGCCACAGACCGTGGTGAGTGGCTTCGTCTCGAAGGACGAGAAGACCCTGATGGGCGCACCGGTAGGCATGGCGATGGACGCCGAGGGCGCGTTGCTGGTGGCCGACGACGTAGGCGATGTGGTGTGGCGGGTGTCGGCCAAGTAGCTGTGTAGCATTGAGCCATGGCCGAAGGACATCCGGTAGAGTCGACTGTCAGTCGACTCGCGCGCGCAGCGCGTGCTTTTCCTGTGAGCAGCGAAGAACAGTCGACTAACAGTCGACTCTCCCTTCGACTCCACCCCGTCGGCTCAACCACCGGGTTCAGCGTGCCCGGAACCCGCTGAACACCGATTCGGCGGCAAAGCCCACGCCGCCCAGCAGCACGCCGAAGTACACCACCGTGGCCACCACGAAGGCGTAACCGGCCGCCACCGCCGCGCCGTCGCGCTGGATGAAACCAATGGCGAAGGACATCAGCGCCAGCGCCGGCAGCGTATTGCTGAAGGGAATCGGGCCGGCCGGCGCCATCAGCAGCAGCGTAGCCACCACCAGCGCCAGGTTGTTCAGGCGCATCATCTTCCTCGAACGCACCATCACCGCCAGCCGCATCGGCCGCGACAGCCGCTCCATGCGATGCACCCACTTCAACGCGCGGCCGAGGTTGGTCTTCAGCGTTTCGGTGGCGATCTCGCGGCGTGCCAGCTTCCGCGGCACCCACAGCGGGCGGTTGCGCAGCCGGCTCAGGCCGATCAGCAGGATCGAGGCGCCAAACACCGTGCTCAGCCCGGGAATCGACACCGGGATGATGAAGATGGCCGAAAGCAGGATCACCACCAGCAGCAGGCCCTCATCGCCCAAGGCGCTGAGCAGGGTGCCGACACTGACCCGTTCGCCGGGCAGTTCGTCGATCATCTGCTCGATCTGCTGGGCCAGTGGCGCGGTGTCGTTGGGGTCGGGGGCACGGTAGGTCATGCGTCGAAAGGGCTTAGGGAAGGGCGGTCAGGGGGGCCGTCCTGCGGTGGGGGACGCACAGGCCCCTGAAGTATCCCGGCCAATGTGGGCAAAGAGGTGAACCGGGCATGAGGCGCTAAACTGGCCCGCCCCGCACGAGTGCAACGCAATGGACATGGGCCGCAGGCAATCGACCATCGAACTGGTCGCCATCGATATGGATGGCACCCTGCTGGACCCGGCCCACACGCTCACTGCACGGGCCAAACAGGCCATCGCACAGGCGCGCGCGCTGGGCGTGCACATCGTGCTGACCAGCGGCCGCCCGGTTCCCGGCCTGGCCCCGTTCCTGCACGAACTGGGCATCACCGGCGACGACGACTACTGCATCGCCTGCAACGGCGGCCTGGTGCAGCGCATCGGCACGCGCGAAACCGTGGTCGAGTATCCGCTCAGCTTCGATGACTTCCTGTTCTGCGAGCAGGTGGCGCGCGAACTGGGGGTGCACTTCCAGGCGCTGGACAGCCAGCGCATCTACACCCCCAACCAGGACATCAGCGACTACACCGTGGCCGACTCGCATCTCTCGCGGATGCCGCTGTCCTACCGCCGGGTGGCCGACATGGACCGATCGATGTCCTTCATCAAGCTGATGATGATCGATGCGCCCGAGGTGCTGGACGCGGCCATCGCGCGCCTGCCCAGCGCGCTGACCGAGCGTTTTGCCGTGCTGAAAAGCGCACCGTTCTTCCTGGAAGTGTTCGACCACCGCGCCGGCAAGGGGCCGAGCCTGCAGAAGCTGGCCGAGCATCTGGGCATCGACCGCGCCAACGTGATGGCCATCGGCGACCAGGAGAACGACCTGACCATGCTGCAGTACGCCGGCACCAGCGTGGCGATGGGCAATGCCATCGATGTGGTGAAGGCCGTGGCGCGGTTTGAAACCAGCAGCAATGCCGATGACGGCGTGGCCCGCGCCATTGAGCGCTTCGTGCTGCGGTAAATCGCGCGGCCATCTTCTGGTAGGTGCCAACCTTGGTTGGTACACGCAAACGGCAAGTGCCGACCAAGGTCGGCCTCTACCAGGTCCCATCCGCCCAGGTAGCAGCCAACCCTGGTTGGCATACGCCGACGGCAAGCGCCAGGCTATACCCACGTATAGCCCATCCATCCCCATCGCCATCGGCGCTGTACCACGGTGCAATGGCGAGTGCGGCAGTGCGATGCAAGAATTCCGCACGTCGAAATCACGCCATCGCATTGAGCGGCTGAGGATCGTTTTCCTCCGTCGCTGACCGGCGCGCACTGCGCCGTCACCCCCCAACGCCATCGCATCACCAGCCAGCGCACCGACACCGGTGCCGCGCCGCGCTGGGCGTGCGCTCGCGCCGTCTTTCCCCACTGCACGCTGGATCTGTCCATGAACAACCCACCCACGACGCGCCTGGCGCTGGCGATCCTCACCGCCATCGCCGCACCGGTCCATGCTGCCGGATCGGCGGACACCGCGCACGACACGCCCACCACCCTGAACGCCCTGCAGGTCATCGCCACACCGCGCGGTGCCGCCGTTGCACCGACCCAGGTGGTAGGCCCGAACCGCTACATCATCAAGGCCGAAGACCTCGATGCCATGGTCACCGGCAACAACGGCCTGGCCATGCTCAAGCAGGTGCCCGGCGCCAGCTACACCGCCACCGATGGGCTGGGCCTGGATATCTCGGCCACCAGCCTGTTCGTGCGCGGCTTCCGCATGAATGAAATGGGCATCACCTTCGAAGGCGTGCCGCTGAACGACAACGGCTTCCTCTCGCTCACCGGCACCAGCGTGGTGAACGTGGGCGTGCCCGATGGCATCGGCGCGATCACGGTCAGCCCCGGCGGCGCACCGGTCAGCGTGTTTTCCAGCAGCGTCAACGGCGGCAGCCTGGAATACCGCCTGCGCGAGCTGCAGGACACGCCCAGCCTGCGCGTGAAGCAGGGTGTGGGCAGCAACAGCACCTTGGTCACCACCGTATCCGGGCAGAGCGGCCAGCTGGGCGCGCAGGGCCCGAAAGTGCTGGTCGACCTGCAGCGCGTGTCGGCCGACAAGTACCAGGGCGGTGGCACCCAGCACTTCCTGCGCGGCGACCTGAAGCTGCAGCAGGATGTGGCCTGGGGCGATTTCACTGTGTTCCTCTCTGACAGCAAGGCCAAGGTCTGGGGCTACAACAACATCTCCTTCGACATGATCCGCAAGCTGGGCTGGAAGGCCGACAGCTTCTACCCGGATTACGCCCGCGCGTACTATGTGGCCTCGCCGGAGAACGCAGACAAGCCCTGCGGCGCCTATACCTGTGGCGAACTGTCGGGGCTGATTCCCTACGACACCGGCCAGAGCACCCGCGACCGCGTGTCCTCGATCAATCATCGCTTCCAGATCAACCCGGCGCTGAGCGGCAACGTGCAGCTGTACAACGCCAACAGCCACACCCAGGCCACGCTGACCGACCCCACCGTGCCGTCACCCAACGGTGCACCCTTCTCCGAGCAGGTGCAGACGCCTCGCCTGAACCGGTTGGGCGGCATGTTCAATGTGCAGTTCGAAGCCGGTGCGCATACGTTCACCGCCGGTTTCTGGCAGGAGAAGAGCAAGGCCGCAGCCAGGACCGAGTGGTACCAGCAGCCGCTGCTGGGCGAGGGTCCGCCGCTGAAGGCCACCGGGCCATTCGATGTGTATGGGCCGGCGTTCAAGACCGACAACGCCTCAAGCTGGGTGACCCGCTCGCGCCAGTTCTACCTGCAGGACGACATCGTGCTGAATGACACGCTGAAGCTCGGCGTCGGCTTCAAGGCCGTGGATTTCCGCACCCGCGGTGGCGGCCTCGGCGATGCCGAGGACCGGCCGGTGAACGGCACGCTGCGCGCCAGGAGCAACTTCCTGCCACACGTCTCGCTGTTCTGGAGCCCGACTGAATCCACCGATGCCTTCATCGACCTGGCCAACACGATGAACGGCTACCGCGTGGCCCAGCGCGGCAACATCGGCTACACCGCCTCGGCGTGGACCATCACCGACCAGGAGGAATTCGACCGCGTGGCCGGCACGCTGCGCCCGGAGAAGAACTGGAACCTGACCGTGGGCGCATCGCATCGCTTCGACCGGCTGACGATCACTGGCGACGTGTTCTACAACGATATCCGCAACCGCCTGTTGTCGGCGGCCATCGGCACCCAGTTCGCGCAGATCAATACCGTGCGGCTGATGCCGAAGATGCATGTGATCGGCGCCGACCTGGGCATCACCGCCGACCTCACCGACCACCTGCAGTTCTACCAGGGCGTGGCCGTGGCCCGTTCGTACTACGACAGCGATTTCGTGGTGGGCGACACGGTGTACCCGATCAAGCGCAACGCCCAGCCGGGCTACCCGCAGATCTCGCTGGTGAGTGATCTTTCCGCGCACTTCGGCGACTGGCGCTTCGGTGCCACAAGCACCTCGTACCTGCGCCAGCCCTTCACCTACGAGAACGACATCCGCGTTCCCACGTTCTGGCAGGTCAACACCTATGCCGCCTACCGGTTTGGTGCGGATAGCGCGGTGCCCGGGCTGGAGCTGCGGCTGGATGTGAGCAACCTGTTCAACCGCCACAACATCGGCACCGCCACCATTGCCGGCTCGTCGTTCTCGGGCGATTACCAGACCCTGCAGCGCAGTGCGCCCCGGCAGCTGATGTTCAGTACCTCGATGGCGTTCTGAGGCAACCAGGGACTGGGTCAGAGCCCTTTGCTGCGCAAAGGGATCCGACCCCGCTGCCATCCCGTGATCGGGGTCAGATCCCTTTGCACAGCAAAGGGCTCTGACCCCCGACCCCTGCCTTGCGCAATCAACAGGGATTTTCTGGCGGCGACGCAAGGTTCCCACAATGTTGCTGCGTCATCCTGTTGGCATGGCACAGCACCACACGCAATCACCGCTGTTCGGCATCCGGGGCCCGGGACGGCCCCGGCAGGCGCTGTCCGTGGCGCCTGCGATCGACCTGCGGGCCGAATACCAGTTCTGGCACGTCTACGAACGCGTGGTCCGCCCGCTGCCCGGCGGTGGGCTGCCGCAGGCGTGGTTGGTGTGCCAGAAGGTCTATCGCGACCGCTGGCAGCACCCGGAGGACAGCGAGGCGGCGGGACTGTCGCGGGTGCTCTTCGGCGACAACATGACGGCTGGCCGGGCGTCGGAGCTGGCGGAGCTCCACGCGCTGGTCAGCCGTCGGGTGGCGGTGCTGGCTCGGCGAGGCGTATTGTTCGGGCGCGGCCGCTGACCCGCACATCTGCAGGGAATTCCGATGGATCTTCTTCCGGGGCAATATCGCATCCTCGCGTACCGCGGATTCCACGACCTGCCACGGCTGATGCTGGTGACCGATAGCGCATCAAAGCACTGGGTGCTCGACTGTCCGTTCGAGGACGAACGGGATGACTACGCGCCGATGTATCGCGTCCTTGCCGTGGAAGCTGGTGCCGCAGGGCCGGCGGAGATATGGGAACGGCACAGTCGTAGGCTTCTGCCTAGCGTCGGCGTTCTGCCAGTAAAAAGGCTGCAGTTTGACGAGACGCGGCGTGCCTCCTTCATCCTGACGTGATCCTTTGTTACACCCCCGGCTTTCCTCGATCCAACTGCCGATACCCGATCGCCTCAGCCAGATGCGCAGTCTGGATAACCTCGCAACCGGCCAGATCTGCAATCGTGCGCGCCACCCGCAGAATCCGGTGCATCGCCCGCGCGGACAGTTGCAGGCGTTCAATCGCCTGCTCCAACAAGTCCTGATCGGCCTCGCTCAGTCGCGTGCATGCCCGCAGCGCCGCGGGCGGCAGATGCGCATTGAGCCCGCCACGCACCTGCTGCATGGCATGGGCGGCTTCCACTCGTGCACGTACCGCAGCACTGGGCTCCCCCAGCGGCGTGCTCTCGCGCAGCTCCACCGCATCCATGCGCGCCACACTGATGTGCAGGTCGATGCGATCCAGCAGCGGCCCTGACACCCGCGCACGATAGCGGTTGATGCGCTCTTCACTGCACAGGCAGCGATTGCTGCGGTCACCGGCCCACCCGCAGGGGCACGGGTTCATCGCCGCCACCAGCTGGAAGCGGGCCGGGTACTGCACACTGCGCGCCGCACGGGAAATTCGGATATGGCCCGACTCCAGCGGCTCGCGCAGCGTCTCCAGCGCGCTGCGGTTCCACTCGGGCAGTTCATCCAGGAACAGCACGCCGTGATGGGCCAGCGATATCTCGCCGGGGCAGGGCGGGTTGCCGCCGCCCACCAGCGCCGCCGCGCTCGCACTGTGGTGGGGAGCGCGGAACGGCCGTTGCCGCCAACGCTTCGGGTCCAATCCCTCGCCACTCACCGACACAATTGCAGCCAGCTGCAGTGCTTCGGCTTCTTCGGTATCCGGCAGCAGCCCGGGCAGGCGCGAGGCCAGCAGCGTCTTGCCGCAGCCGGGGCTGCCGATCAGCAGCAGATGATGGCCACCGGCCGCAGCCACCTCCAACGCGCGCCGCGCATGCGCCTGCCCGCGCACGTCGGCCAGATCGGGCAGCGGCAGCGGTGTGGTGTCCACGCGTTCCACGGGTGGCAACAGGCGCGGGTTGCCCAGTCCGGCGCAGCACTCCAGCAGCGTGCGCGCCACCCGCACATCGGCGTGCTCGGCCAGCGCTGCTTCGGCGGCATTGCCCGGGGGTACCACCAGGATGCGCCCGGCGTCGGCGGCTGCAATCGCGGCCGGTAATGCACCGGCCACCGGGCGTAGTTCTCCGGTCAGCCCCAACTCGCCCAGGAACTCGTACTGCAGCAGCGACTGTGGATCGATCTGTCCGCTGGCCGCGAGGATGCCCAGTGCGATGGCCAGGTCGTAGCGCCCGCCTTCCTTGGGCAGATCGGCGGGTGCGAGATTCAAGGTGATGCGCCGCTGCGGGAAATCGAAGCGCGCACAGAGCAGGGCGGCACGTACTCGCTCGCGCGATTCACGCACGCTGGTTTCGGCCAGGCCCACGATCTGGGTGGCGGGCAGGCCACCGGAAAGATGCACTTCCACCCGCACCAATGGGGCATCAACCCCGGCGCGGGCGCGGCTGTGGACCAGCGCCAGGCTCATGTGTTGCTTCCTGCAGAGGGACGCTTGATGGTGCTGCAGGTGTGTTATGGCGAACCATCGGGAATTGCGGGTGAAGCGGCTAGGGGGATTACCAATGGAGTCTTTGACGGAGTCCTTCCGGCTGGCGACCTGGGTCCATCCCGAGGCGGCGGGAACAGCATTTGCTCGAGCTGTCGGTGGAAAGCGATACAGTGCCGGAAGGCGGATGAGGGGATGAATATCCATCCCCTTGCCCTGGTACGATAGCCACGTAGTCAGATGACGATGATGCAACGCCTAGCGGTCGCTTGCGGTAACCCCACATCGCTTCAGCTCATCGTATGTCGACCGATCCAGTACCAGGCTGAACCCGGCGGTTGTCGGCACCAGCACACGCGTGGCGCCAGAAGATATTGCAAAAATCTTCCGCCCGCTTGGATCCTGGAACCAGCCTGCATTGATTCCTTGCGAGCTCATGCCGTTGGTGCGTTTGCGCAAGGAAGCACCAATCTGGTCGGTTGCCTGGATATCAATCAGTGAGCCACGTTGGAGATGAGCGCTCCAGAAGCCTGCATGCAGGTTGACACCACTTCTGTCGACCACCACCTTCGAGCGCACGGCCAGCATGACCGTCGAGGCTGACATCGCCAAGCCGATAGCGCAAAGGACGGCAATTCCGACTGCCTTCTTCCTTGGCTCCAGGCCGCCGTAGAATGCCAAGCCTACGGCGCAGGTAAAGAGAAAAGCGACGGGAACAAGTTCCTGAAGGAGCACGCCGCGGGTGAACAATGAGATGGGAATCGTACATTGCATCGGTTCGGATCTCCTAGCTAACGCCCCAATGACTTTTCGGTGTGGAGCAGCGTCGCTTCAACCAGATCAGGCAATTCTCCGTCGTCGTAGTCGAGCAGATGCTGTTCCTTCATCGCGGCAAAGAACGCACCAAGTTCGGCTCTGGCCAAGTGGTCCTTGGTCAATTCGTATATCCCTGCCGAACCAGTAAGCCGCGCCAAGCGGGCCGCGACCTCGAGGTTCTGCCGGGCTCCCGGATCCGTGCGTTGCAGGAGCTCGCCGTACGGGCGAGCCGTCCTGCTCTCCTCGTTATCCTCGCCGCCACCGTTGACCAACACGCTGGATACGATGGCCGCAAGCGTGAAGGCAACAACCGCTGAATGGACACCCACGGCGGCGACGACGGCAGCGACGACCACGGCGAAAGCGCCGAGAACCTCGGGCGTGCTGCTGCTGTCACTGAGAGAGGCCAGCGCCGCAGTGTCCAATGGCGTGGCGCCGCCTCCCGAGGTGGCCAGCAACGTTCTGTAGGTCTTCAGATCCAGCTTGGCGCCTGGTGTCAGTTCGAGCCCGTTTGCAATCGAATCCCTATTCCGCTGAATGATCTGAACGACCCTCTGTGTCAGTGCATCAGTGGACACAGGGGAGAACGTCCCGGCTGCCTGAAGATAGGAAACTACTGCGCGGTAGTCCCTATCCTGGACCGCTTGCTTGACTTCAGATTGAGACATCGCGACCAACAGCGCCACGTTGACATCACTCTTCACCAGCTCTGAGCCATCCATTCCTCGAGTCTTCAGGAACGCAGAAGGATCTCGGTTGAAGTCGTCACTGGCCGTGCGATCCAGAAGCAGATCTTCAATGAGCGCGCTGAATCGAGCGTACTCAAGCCAACCCTCAGCTGGAACTCCAGCCCGCGAAATGGGCAGCAAAAGGCGGTCGGCTCCGTGGGACCCACCTGTCAGGCTCCCGGGCTTTCCATAGAGCCGCTTGCCGGCGCTGGACACAGTTGCCCCGGCTGTAGCGGGTGCCACTGTCGCGGCAACGAGGGCGGACTGGATGAAACGACGACGCTTCATTGCAATGCCTCCTTGGCAGGTTCGCTTGGGGTGAGTTTCAGGCCGGCCGCATCAACGGCTTTGGCCAGGAAGAAGCGGGTCATCACTGAGGACATGAATTCCCTGTGCCCTTCCCGCAGACGAGCGCGCACGTTCTCGTTCTTGTGGAGGATCACGCAGGCCTGGCAGATATGTACAACATCCTTCAGAAGATTCCCTACGGTGTCGCCGGGAAGAAGCTGCTCGACAATCCGGTACGGACCGTCCACGTGAATCCAGTACTTGAGAAAATCGCCTGTCTGTCGCCGATAGATCTCCGAGGCCGACGCGTTCTGGACGTTGCCAAGCTTCATTTCGGGAATGTGCTCCAGTGCCAGACCACAGCATGCAGAGACCTCGCCGTAGGGCGTAACAACGATGTTGTCGAAGATCTGATCGCATCCTTTGCGCAGCGCTTGCTTCGCGACTGTGCCGACGCGTACGTCACTGTTCTCCTGGAATGGCATCCATGAGTTGGACTGAATGACGATCCTCCTGTCCCGAACCAGCGCTTGAACCTCCTTCTGCTCCACCACCGCGCGGAAGTGTGGGCTCCCCTCAACATCTGCTTCGATAGTGATCAGGCAGAACAATCCATGCTCGGCGGCGGCAACGGCGCAATGCATGATGCTCTTGGCTGAAACCCACTCCTGGTGGTCCTTGCCCGTGCTCAGATTCAGCTCTCTAAGCCCAGCACCTGCCAGTTCGGCGATCTTTCTGCGTGCGCCTGCGAGCGTCTTTCCCCACGAACCGTTACTGACGATTCTGGTGGAAAGGCCCTCCTGGGTTGCATGCGCGATGGCAGCCGTCAGATCCGCTTTGAGCATCGTAGCCTCGCCGCCGCTGAACACCGCCATGAGCAGGGATGGAAAGCTCCGTTTGGCGTCAGATATGGCCTGCGTCATCGCCTCAAGAGATAGGCGGCCTTTGACCCGTGGGCTGGACTCGAAGCAGCACTGGCGACACTCAGCGGTGCAGCCATAGGTCGTGATCATCGTGATGGTGCGGGGAGAAAGATGCTGATCGAGTAACACGTCATAGCCTCCTAGTCCGACAGAAAGTACCCAGTTCAAGGCAGTGCGGAAGCATTGGTTCGTCTCTACTACGGTCGACTACTTCAGCACCGTCAGCGCGGCGTTCTGCAGGATCCAAGTGCCCGTTCCATACAGGGGTGCAGGAGAGGGGACAGGTCTAACCGGTCTAAGGATCGGATGGCTTGATCGGGAAAGGCTTGACCGTTCGCGCTGGACGGGGCGTGGCTCGAAGACCGGTTGCTAGACAAAGCCGGCGTGCATGGCCCCCACGCCGCGCCGGCCATAGCCGCCTGGCAGGCGCAAACTTATGTCCAGCAATCCGGTTCTTGAGTTCCGACCACCGATGCACGGTGGCGCAGTAACGATTACCTGCTGTTATGCGGAATGCCAACGGGTTGGGGTCAATGACGCCAAATCCCGAGACGTTTTTGGCATTGTCGCATCGCACCGGAAGAGGCGAGAGCCTTGGCGTGCCTGGCGGAACGGAACTTCTGCAACGGAGTCGTCAAAACGGTCCGGAAGTGACGCTGGGTGCGGCAAATGCGACAGCATTGGTCCAACGGCCGCTGATGGATGCCGCGTACTTCGCCTCCACGCGGGAGTGACTTTCCACCCATTGACGCTACCGCGCACCGCGCACAATCTGACGACCGCTGTAGTCACTCGGCTCTGTCCTGCCCGCAGCAGCAAGGTTCTGCAGCTTTCGAATGGATTCCACCCACTGGCGCCGGCCAAAACAAGGATCACTGCACGTGCCACGCCGCAGCCGACTGCTTCTCTGCTCGGGTCTGGTCCCGCTTTCCGTGGTTCCTGTTCTGGACCAGCGTTGCCGCCGTATTCGCACCGGGTTACAACCCGCTTGCGCAGCACGCCAGCGAGCTGCTGCAGGCGCCCACGCTCGCAAGCATCTGCGGCAGGATCGCCGCCATCGGCTCCGGCGTCGGGTTCGTGGTGTTCTCCATTGGGGTATGGCGCGAATCCGGGCGCCGCATTGCCGTAGGCGCGATCTGCTGGATGATTTTTGGCGTTTCGATGCTGACCAACGGGCTCTGGCCCATGGGTCATCCGATGCACGGATTCTACGCCATCGGTATCGCCAACATCATTGCACCGGCGATGTCGCACATCGAGTTGAGCGCGTGGTCTGCCGACCGGAGGGCGTACGCTGTGACTGCTATGGCGAGCATCGCGGGCATCCTCTATCTCTGGTTGAACCTGGTGGGCGCGGATCCTGAGGGGTACCGGGGGCTGACCCAGCGCCTGTTCTCATCGATCAACTCGCTGTGGCCATTCCTGGTGGCGCTGTATCTGGTGCGCCGGGGCTCGGGCGAAACGAAGACGCGTCCCGCGCTTTGATGGGTGGGCACGAGATAATTCAAGTAGCGTCCTGCCCACTGCTTCTTTCTGGCCAAACCGCACCGCTCAGGGCTGACGGCCTATCGGGCAACGAAGGACCCAAGCGCCCCGGCTGACTGCCGCATTCCTGTCGAGCATGAAGTTGAGGACGCGTATGACATCATGGCGCTGGACGTACGCGTCCCCGGGTGCCACCACTACAACGCGCTGGATCGCGCCGATGCTGACGGCAGGGTATGCAGCCGCACCCAGGCGCTCGACTATTTCCGATTCGCCGGCAGTCCGTCATTCTTTCTTTACGATCTGAAAACAGATAGCTTCAATCGCTATTGGGACTCGGATTGAGTGGCCGCTGGAACGCTGCCAAGGGTAGCGCCGACGTCCGTCATGAGGGCGCAGTTTTATGCGAGGCGAGCAGCGCGGCCACAGGCATCTTCGCGGCAAGCGGCTGCGCAACACGGAGAGTGAAGACAATGATCAAGGTGACCGGTGACCGCAAGAAGGACCACACGCGATGAAACTGCCGGCCCGCTTCTGGGTGCATCTTTTCAGCCATCTGGGGTTCGTCGCAATCATGGCCGCGCTCTTGGCCGACTGGGTTGGGGTGTTCTTCGAAGCTCTTGTCAGCCAATCCCATGCCCCCGCCGACGTCGCCCGGGTGGGTGATGTCGGAACGGTGTTCGGGTTCTGCGTGCTCGCCCTGTTGCTGTTGGGGGCGCTGAGCATCCCGGGTGAACTGTCGGGGCTGGTCAGGCCGTACGACCGCAAGGCGCCCTATCGGCAGGAGGCGCAGGTGATGCATCGGAAGGTGCTGCTGATCACCATCGCGGTACTGTCCTGGGCGGCACTGGCGTCGGTGTTCTTCATCGGATCGTTGCTGCGTTCCGGCTAGGCATGCCTGCCGCAAGATCACGGGCAGGCCCCTTCAGCAGGAGCCTGCCCATGACCGGGCGTGATCAATTCAATTCGTAGTGCTCTTCGATTTCGGCGAACAGCTGAGCAGCCTCCTCTTCGGCGCGCTTGTTCTCATCGGCTGCAAGGGGCTCCAGCTCGATTCCGTCGTCTCCCCCTACATACGCTGGCCCGCCGACATCGTCGTCGTACGGCCTACCGAATTCGTTGATCGCTTCAAATCGATCCTGGCTCAGGTCTCGACCCAGCATGCGCGAAAGATGCATCCAGACCCAAGCGCGGAACGGCGATTCGTCGCGATCCTCAATAAGCGTACGCATGGCAGCTACGTCTCCCGATCGCGCGCGTATGGCCAGCCACTGATAGGCCAGCTCGGGTCGACCATTCGCATCGGCCAAGTCAGCCATTTCATACGGATCCATGTCATCCGACGGCTCAAGCTCGAGCACACCGGGATCTCCGTAGCGCTCCGCCGTGAGCAACAGGGCACGCCTGTCCTTGCCCCGTGCAGCCTCAAGGAGGTGGTACCGATGCTTGGCCACTATCCGAGTGAAGCTGTCTATACCTTCGGCGATCTCCGCGAAACTCACGGGCTCGGTCGACCACTGGCCACGGCGACGCAGCTCACGACCGAAACGGTGGCCGTCTTCTTCTGGCAGATCGCCATACGCATCGAGCACGTACGCCGTTGCCAAGTGCGCTGCGGCAACGCCCCGCGCCGCGGCCGCCTCCAATCCCTCGAGCAGCAGAGGGAGCTCGCCACGCAACGCATCAAAGTCTTGCTGCATGCGGCTGATCAGGATGGTCGAGATCCACGTGTCGACGACAGGCGACTCCCTCTCGTCAATCTCCATCCACTCGCCTTCATCGCTCGCCAGCGCCGCAATGATCTCGTCAAAACGCACCGGCGCGTAGCCGGATGCCTCGAGGAAGTTGGCCAAGCACGGGGCTACGCGCTTTGCCTCCTCGGGTGAGATCCCAAACTGCAGACATCGCTGGATGATCCTGCCTCCATCCACCACGAGCCCGGTATCGCGCCAAGCGACGTCGCACCATGTGGCCTGGTGATGGAATGCGGCATGAGTAGAAAAGCCAGCGGCTGCCGCCAGCAGTTCGTGAATCTGGCTACGGGTTAGCGACGTGGAGCCCTGCGCCCGAAGGTGCGCATGGACCTGAAACGCATATTGCTTGATGTTCATGACTCGTCCTCGGCGGCCAAGCCGATCCGGGTCTGGTGCACACGTTTAATTCCCCGGCAGCTGGCCAGAAGTAGAGTCGATCATGGGATACGGCCTGTTTTTGCTCGTGTGCAAGCAGGGCGGGCGCCGAAGCTAGCGTATGCCCTCTGCTACCGGGATTACAAGGGGGGGGGGACTTCCTCGTCGGTCCTGCGCCCGACATTCTGTGATGTCCGTGAATCTCGAACAGGGCCGGGCAGCGAAACCCGATTCTTAACCAAGGCGGGGGCCAGCCAGCGAGCAACAGGTTTCCAGCTGTTGGCGGCCAGGCACTCGGTGCCGGATGGTCAGTGCTGCCGTCAACCCAAGATGGGCGTCCAGACTATTGCCCGTGCGAGGTTTGAATGGTCATTGAGCGGGACGCTGGGTCCGGCAATACGCTGGCTTGTTGGTTGCACTCAGTCGCCCTAAGATCGAGCATCATCGAGGCGAAAGCCCTCACGCGATGCTCTGAGGGTAGTCTGCATGACTGGACCTACGGGTCCACCTAAATGATGATTGGTCCTAATTGGAGAGCAGAAATTGTCTGAACTATTGGAACGCTCCATCGGTGTATTGACCTCCACTGTCAATGTTGCAACAGGTATCACCCACCCGCTGGATGAGGCCCGTGCCAAGGAGCTGTTCAAGGCACTCCATGCGGAAGGAGTACCGTTAACCCATGCAACTGTAGAGGCTCTTGCCTCGGCCAATGGCTGGCCCGAACGTCATGCCAGATCTCTTGCCGAGCTGGCAGAACGAATTGGCAATGGTGGCCGGGTCGTTATCAAGCATCCCCGTGACTGGGGGGAGCCAACTGTCGAGAGACTCAAGGCCGAAATTGCATCGGGCAAAGCCTGACAGTTCATTCAAGCCGAGGCCGTTTCACGGCCCGGCTTTACTTCGGCCTTGCGCCTCATTGGAGGACATGTGGCGAGCTTCGAGTTCACGGCAAACCGATCGTTTCTGCACGCTTCTGGCCATCCAATCACCATCCCAAAGAGTCAGCTTGCCCATGATGAATTGCTCCGCCTCGAACTCGATCACAAGCTGGTCTTAGTCACGCTCCCGCATGGGGAGCGGTATGAGGCCGAGATCTATCATGGCACTGCCGGATTTGGTGAGTATTCCCAGATCCGCCTCATTGGTGTCGGTCGCAGCCTCCCAAGCTACCTTAAGCTCAATGATCGGCTGATTGTCCTGCTGGAGAAGGCTGCCGGCCGTAGCTATGTAACGCTGGAGTATCGGGGGTGAGCCTGGCAGTCCTTTCAAGTCGGGCCCATTTCGTGGAGCGGATTGACCTGGGCTTTGAGACTGTCCGTTCCTCTGCCAAGAGTGGACGTAGTCCGGTGCCGGAGGGGCACCTTAGCTCCACTTGCTGCCCCCAACGAAAGGCGGACACGTCCACGCAACAGATTCACGAGCTCCACATTTGGTGTCAGCAATACAATTCGCTTGTCAGCCACGCCCGCAATCGCTAAGCGCGGGCTCGTTCAAAGCCATCCCATCGAACAAAAGCTGGCTCATCGCGAAGCGTGGGGTCCGAAGCCAAGATTCTGTCTAACACGACTCTCAACTCTTCGAAGGACCAGAACTGACCATTTGGTGAAAGAAATGCATCCATAAGCCTCAACGCAAGCCGCGGGTGCGCGTCCACATGTCCTGAGGCCGCCAGCTCACCGAGTACGAAGTCGCTATTGTCTGGGCGTATGAACTTCTCCACTGTCGCTACGGCGTCCTCGAATGCATCGCTCGTTGCAAGCGCCATCTCTACCCACGGACGGGCTTCTGCAGTGCTCTTGATCTTTGGGTCACGGGGCCAGAACCTCAGTATCCAAGGCTTTACCTTCTCAGTCCAAACCGCGTCCGGACCAACTTCTCGGCCTTCCGCTCGTCGAAGCGCACCCACGATCCAGTGCAGCATGCCCGCACGGGTCTCAGGATCCATCCGGCTGATAGCATTCTGTGTAGCCTGGCGGGGTAAATCGTCAAGTCCGATGTAGAGCCCAGCGGCAGCCAAAGCCTGGGCCAGAGAGCCAACGGTCCTACCCAGTTGACTGATCCGATCCTCTTGGAAGCAGGCAAGGAAGTCCGTCCTGATCTCGTTCCATAGCAATGGATCGAGGTGAGGTTGCCAACCAAATCCCTGCCAAGCTGCGAGAGCTTCGGTTTCGTCACGGTCCCACATGAAGTTGGGTAGAAGATGCAAGCGCGTGAGATCGGGATCAATCGCAAAGATATAGGAAAGACGCGAGGCAAAGACGATGCGGGCAGGACGGTGGCGTGCCTCCCCGGTCCCGAGTAGATTGAAAAATCGCTCAGTCAGATCCGCTGGGATACCTCCACCGACTACCTGACGCCGGGCGAACAAAGCGTTGAGAAAGGCAAGTGTCAGGTTGCCCATTGATGTGTTGATGGCGACAGCGACCCAGTCGTGATCTTCTGGATGGCGCGAATTGGCATCGTCCTGAGCGACACCTGGCAACACAGCGTCAAATGCCCGCCAAAAGTCTTCCTGCGACATTTCGGAAAACTGCGCGGAGGAAGCCGCCGACTCCAATAAATATGCGGCGGCCGCAGAAACACTGGGATCACGTGCCACCTGGTCGTCCATGCCAGCGACCAGGCTAAGCACATCCTCGCCGGATGTTGGGGTCGCAGCCTTAGTGCGAAGCCCCCAGAGCGTCGCCGTCCAGAGTTCGGAGTCGTGCCCGGTTCGCTCCGTCACGCCTCGAAGCACCGCCATCATCCTATCCCAGTCGCTCGCGACCATTTGTCGCCAGTCATCAAGCGCATCTTCCCGCGAACCCGTAATTAGTTCTTCGACAATCTCAGCCGCGGTCATGGACTGCAGTCGTACTTCGTCGTCCACGGAGTCTGGAGTGCGCCAGCCTGACTGGCTGTAGAACGGGAAGTGGGCCTGATCGCCTGGAGCGACATCCCACTGAGGATAGATGTTGCGCAAGCGTGCAAGCTCCGCTTCCAGCGCGGCATGTGGCCGTTCAGGGTCTGAGCGTTGCATGATCCGCAATTGCTCGAATACGCGCCGCGCGCAGAGCTGATCTCTATCAGCCTGGGACAGATGGTCGTACATCCATGTCGGTGGGCCACCCACGATCCGCATTATCAAGGTAGTACGATCCTCTTCTTCCAAGCGGGGCCATAACGCGACCAAGAGGTCATAGACCTCCTTCCTTGCCGAGGGCTCCCAAAGTGCAGGTGCACTAGCCATTGAGGAGATGCTCCATCTTTTCGTGCCAAGTGAATTCAGCGGTGTGGTTAAGCGCAGCAATACCCAGCCTGCGAAGAACGATGATCTCGCTGCTGAGCCACTCGCCGATGAATCGGCGACTCGCGACTGGATCAACCGAGTCAATGTGCTGCCAGCCATGCCAGATCAGCGTGATTATCAGAGTCCAATTCTCGTAGTCGCGGTTCTGCGCGTGCGGAACGATAGAAGGACGGTGAAAGACGGAGATGTCGGTCCCCGCGGGTGCTTTCTCGATAAGGCCGAATAGGTCGCCAGTTCGCCTCAGTAGCACGGTGAGCTCGTTTAGGATAGATGCTGCAAAGACGGCGGAGTCTTTGTGCGCCAGGATTCGTTTAACGAGGTGATCAACCTGGGCATCGCCAGGAATAGTTAACTCCGCGTTGACCACTTCGGACAATCGTGTCCCTCTCGATTTCTCTTCTTCGCCCTCGGAACTCGGATTGAAGTCAGGGCGCGACGACTTGAATGGTTGCGAGAGCGATATGGATGGACGTAGCGCTGCGAGCAGATCGACCTTGAATGCCAAAGCTTCATGTCCTTCGGTGACCGTCTCGGGTACCTTCAACCCGAAGGGGAACAGCCGCCCTAGCGCCAAGGTATCCTCAGAGGGGGATACGATCAGTCTCCAGAGCTTCGACAGTCCGGGCTTTATGTCAGTCGTCTGAGAAAGAGATATCCGAATTTGCTGCACCAGGAACGGGTGCAAGATTCTATGGTTGGCTAGCTTTTGAATCACACGTGACGCTAGGCCGTAGTCGCCAATGAGCTGTGCGAGCCAGCGCGCCAAATGCTCCGATTGCGGCGGCAGTCGTGCGAGGCGAGCGTCATGCACCCGAGGGAACAGCGGTTCAATGATCAGACTCGGGTAGGGAGGTGGGTAATCGCCCTCGTCTCGCGCCGCTTTTTCCGCTTTCTCGTGGATTGCCAGAATGTCAATCTCACGAAGCTCGAACTCGTCAAACCATTCAATGGGTGGGGGCGTCCTCATGTCTGCGAATACCTTGGCTCCATGGCCTGCGTCACTTGATCGCCCACACACAGCCCAGACGAGGTTCGCGACATCGCTTGGGTTGATGGTGGATGGGCGCTTAGGAGCAGTCCGTGCGATTAGACCGAGCGTGTTCTTGAGGTAGTCTTCCCGAGCATCGGCCCACCCGATGATCGTGTTCCGAAGATGCCGATGATCTTTGGTTTCTCGGTAGAAAATTGGCCTGAGATTACGATGGCCGTAGGGTGTATCGTCCGGATCCCCTCTTCCCTTGTGCGGCACAAAGATATATGCCGGCGAGCGCTTGGACGCCACGCGCGACGATGAGTTCTCGGCGGCAAAGGCATCCGTCATGTAACGAAGCACGGGATCGTTAAGGCTGTATCCAATGAAGAGCACAGTGAAGTCGCTAAAGAGCCTAGCGACGAATCTTGCAGCCCATGCATCGGTCAAATAGGAGCGCCCGAAATCAGCACTCGTCATGACAAGATGCTCGTTGGCACCCGCTTCGTCCAGTCGCCCATGCAAGTAGACCACGCTGCGCCAGGTTACTGCCTTGTCGTTGCGCGGGATTGGTAGGATGGGCCCAGAGTGAAGGTCCTTGCCGAACTTCCATGTGGTGCTTGCTTGCTCAAACAATGTATCGAAGTTCGTCGTAACGAGCCGAACACCAGCTTCGCCACGCAGCTTCGCGAGTCGAAGAATGGCTTTGTGCATGTCTAGCGAAGTTGGCGCCGCAGAAAGACATCTGCGGACAGCGTCTCGTACCTGCGCTCTTCCGAACTTGCCCTCGAGACTCCCCAGCATACGATCGGGCCAGAGCCAATCTGATGCCTTCGTTGGAGGGAGGGTCTCGGCAAGGTCCTCATAGCAGTACTTGACCAAGCCTACATAGCTCGGGAGCCCAGCCCCCATTGAGATGCCCGCACCACAGAAGATCACTACACGATCATCCTCAAGCGACTGAACCAGCTCATCTGGAACGACGGGACCTCCTTTGACGAACTTGGGCATATCAGCCTCCTGAGGCGTTGATGCCCATACTAAGCCGATAGTCGGGCTCTCGGGCCACAGAGTTCTTGGCGTTCAGATACCACTTTGCGGGTTGGCCTAAATGGATGTAGTGGGGGGCGGCGGCAGCTATCCGCCGAGAACGGTGCCTTAGAGCTTGGCAGATCGGCCAGCAGTGCATAGGTTTGCTTTCGGCCCAGGACGGTACTGGCGGAAGCAGATGGGGAGCTACTTCTTAAGATGGAAGACTGTTTCGATCTCAAGGATCAGGGTCTGGCGTTAGTGCCTGAGCTTGCGCGATCGCAACCGGAGTGCGAGAAGTAGTACTCCGATCTTGTCGAGCGGCCTGACGGATCATTGATCGCAGCTTTGGCCAAGCTCAGGCTCGTCTATTCTCGACTCGTTGGATACAAGTTAGTTCTGTTCCTGACGGACGTCGATAGAGGTGACTTTCCGTCGGGAAGCGAAGTCTGGAAGATATGACGTCATGCGTGCGCTCCTGGCCGAAAGCCAACATCAACAGAGCGCACGCCACTGAGAACCAGATGACCGTATTCGATCACTCCCTGGTAACCCTCCGGTTCTTCGGGGATGACCTCGTTCCAGCCGCGATCACTGCCTTGCTCGGCGCGAGCCCAACCGCTTCGCATCACAAGAGCCAGCAATTCACAGGCAGCCAACCCGGCACCCTGCGCATTGCCAGCACTGGAAGCTGGCGACTCAGTGCGGCACGGCGTGAGCCTGAGGATCTGGAAGCGCAGATCTTCGAGATCCTCGATCAGCTCACCGGCGATCTCGCTGCATGGCAGTCTCTGGCACCGTTCCGGCCGAACCTGTTCTGTGGCCTTTTCATGGGCAGCGGCAACGATGGTGTCTCGCTCTCGCCGCGTGCGCTGCTCGCCCTGGGGCAGCGCGGCATCGAACTCGGGCTGGACATCTACGATGCCGATGACGAAGAGCCCACGGCCCCGCGCCAAGCGCTCATCAGTTGATGATCTCCCCACTGCCCGAAGCAACAAACGCCTTCAACTGCCGGATGAACTCCGCGTCGTAGAGCTCCCACTCGGTAATCTCCCCCACAATCCGCAGCGGCTGCGCACTTCGGTACGACCGCGTCGGGTTGCCGGGAAACTTCTTGTTGGTCACGTTCGGATCGTCCTCAAACGGACCGGTCGGCTCGACGATGTACACACGCGGCCGCCCTTCACCCCGGGCCATTTCCGCGGCCAGCCCGGCGCCTTTGGCAATCGTGGTGAAGTAGATGTGGTTCATCACCACGCTGTCGCGATAGTTGGACGTGAAGCCCGCGCTCAGCAACTCGCCCAACGGCAGATCGGCGCGGGTGCCGTGATAGAACGGCCCGGCGACCTGGTCGCAGGTGTCATGCGTAACGGGTGTCCATTCGGTGTCCTGTGCCATCGGCACTGCCCCTCACTGTCCTGCCGGATTGACAGGCCGGCGAGTCTAGGGCGCCGCAAGGGCCTTGCGGCAAGGCCCCATACGCGAAATACTCTGTAAGTGGGAGGCGCCGTGCGCCTCCTTTTTTCATTCTGCGGCGCTGCGGCCTTCCAGCTCGCGTACGGCCTTTTCCAGCGCGTCCAGCTTTTCGCGGGTCTTCAGCAGCACGGCGCGCTGCACTTCGAACTCCTCGCGGGTGACCAGGTCGAGCTTGGCCAGGCCTGCCTGCAGCGCGCTCTTGAAGGTGGCCTGCAGTTCCTCGCGCGATTCGCGCAGGCCCGGCGGCACCATGTCGCTGAGGCGACGCGCCAGGTCATCGATTTGGTTCAGGTCGATCATGGTGTGCTCCGTGGGGGTAGGGCCCGTGCATCCTGCGCGGGCAGGGCGTTCAGGCCTAAGGATACTGCCGGCCCCGGGGCTGCGAACAGGCGGCAGGGGTTTCGCACGGGCCGCGTTCAGGCGCTATCCTCCACGCCGGAATACAGGAGATCGACGATGAAGATGGTCATGGCGGTGATCAAGCCGTTCAAGCTCGACGACGTGCGCGAAGCGCTGGCCGAGCGCGGGGTTACCGGGATCACGGTGACGGAAGTGAAGGGCTTCGGTCGCCAGAAGGGCCATACCGAGCTGTACCGGGGGGCGGAATACGTGGTCGATTTCCTGCCCAAGGTGAAGCTGGAAGTGGCGGTGACCGACGACCAGGTGGAGGCTGTGGTCGAAGCCATCGTGAAGGCAGCCGGCACCGGCAAGATCGGCGATGGCAAGGTGTTCGTGTACGATCTGGGCAGCGTGGTGCGTATCCGTACCGGTGAACTGGACGCGGACGCGCTGTAACCCGTTCGGCGGCATGTTGTAGAGCCGAGCCTATGCTCGGCTGCATTTCGCGTGATGCAGGTAGTGCGGTCGAGCAAGCTCGACCCCTACCAAAGCAAAGCATTTACCGGCGCTTGGCCCACGTATAGAACCGCTTCCAGCCCTGGCGCACAGCGGCCACCCAGCCCGGGTCGGCCACCAGTGCGGCTTGTGCGGCACTCGGCGCCTGGCCGGTCACGCGCTGGCGGATCTTCAGCAGGTTCTTCATGTCGCTGCGGCGCATCTGCCGGCTCAGCGGGTTGCGCCGCAGCCAGCGCGGGGCGCGCCAGGCCGAGGTGAAGTCCAGCAGCACCGGTACGCCACCGCTGACCACCACGTTGGTGCCGTGCAGGTCGTTGTGGGTGATGCCGGCGGCGTGCAGGCGGCTGAGCGCGTGCTGCAGCTGCTCGAACACCTCGTTGCCGACGGCCTGTGCCGTGCTCAGGGTCTGGCCGGGGATGAACTCCATGCCCAGCGCCAGCCCGCCCAGGGTACCGAGCAGGGCCGGGGCGTGCTTCCACCCGCCCAGGCGCTGCAGCATGCGCGCCTCGCGGCGCACCATCAGCCGGGCGATCAGCGAGACCGGGGTGCCGCGATAGCGGGAGTAATCCTTGACCACCGCCTCGCGCCCGTCCAGGCAGGTGCGATAGACATCGGGGGCGAGGAAGCGTTCGCCGCGCTTGAGCAGCAGCGGGCCGGCGGCGTCATCGCCGCAGGAGGAGGGGGGCAGGGCAGGAAGATACATGTCGGGGTCTCGGACGACCCGGTGGGTGGCGCAGAGCGTCAAGCGAACCGGTGTTACAGGGAGTTACTAAGCTTTCGTTAATTTTAGTACCCGCCAGTTCGGTATTCCACGATTTGTCGGAGAAATGTCGGGGTCGTGGCTGGAACAGTTCGTCGCGCCTGATCGGACAATTATGTCTCACTTGTCCTGCAGGTCATTGATGATCAATCACTTGCGTCGAATCGCCGGCACCCCGAGGGCGCTGGGCTGAATGCGGCGCACGCCCCGCTTGACCCCGGCGCACGCCCTGCCGACCATAAGCTGTTAATCCGCGACATCGGCGGCCGCCCCCCTTCGGCACGTCCCCGCTCCCTGCCGCGTTCCCCACCGGTGCTGGCCGCCAGGCCGTGCATCGCCCCCCGTTTCCCGTTCCGGCCACGGCTGGAGGAAAGTGCTTTGACCATCAAGATCGTCCTTGCAGTGCTGTTCGTCGCCTGCGTGCTGTACATCCATTTCCGCGGCAAGGTGCGTGCGCGCTGGTCGCGCCAGCTGCTGGACCATTCCAGTTTCATGGCCCCGATCAACGTGATCATGTACCTGTTCTCGAAGGTGCCGACCACGCCGTTCCTGGACCCGGGCAAGGAGCTGCCGCAGCTGGAGCCGCTGCGCCAGAACTGGCAGGTGATCCGCGACGAGGCGCTGGCGCTGCGCGATGCGCAGAAGATCGCCGCCTCCAGCAGCTACAACGATGCCGGCTTCAATTCGTTCTTCCGCCGTGGCTGGAAGCGCTTCTACCTGAAGTGGTACGGCCCGTCGCACCCGTCGGCCAAGGCCATGTGCCCGAAGACCGTGGCGCTGATCGAATCCATTCCCGATGTGCGCGCGGCGATGTTCGCGCAGCTGCCGCCGGGCAGCGAACTGCGCCCGCACCGCGATCCGTTCGCCGGTTCGCTGCGCCTGCACCTGGGCCTGAGCACGCCCAACGACGATGGCTGCTACATCGTGGTGGACGGGGTGAAGAAGAGCTGGCGCGATGGTGAGTGGATGATGTTCGACGAGACCTACATCCACCATGCGCACAACGAGACCGACCAGGACCGCGTGATTCTGTTCTGCGACATCGCCCGCCCGCTGCGCTTCGGCCTGCCGGGGCTGTTCAACCGCGCGGTGGCGGCCACGCTGCTGGCCGGTGGCGCCTCGCCGAACCTGCCGGGTGACCCGACCGGTGGCGTCAACAAGGCCTTCGGTGGCCTGTACAAGGTGCGCCTGAAGGCCAAGGCGCTGCGCGAGCGCAGCGTGGTGGCCTACCAGGTGATCAAGTGGGGCCTGGTGGTGGCGGTGATTGCCGGTATCTGGGCGCTGTGACTGTAGAGCCGAGCCTATGCTCGGCTTGATTTATCGCAACCTGTCCGAAGAGCAGCCGAGCATGGGCTCGGCTCTACAGAACGCAGAAACCCGCGCTGCTGCCAGCGCGGGTTTCTTGTTTGGATCAGCCCTTCAGTGCCGCCTGAACGAACGGCGGGGTCACCAGCACGCCGGTATGCAGCGCGGCGGTGTAGTACAGGGTGTTGAAGGTCTTGGCGGCCGAGTCCGCCTGGCGGAAGTCGAAGCCGCTTTCGCCCTTGCGCGCCATGGTCACGCTCCACCAGCCGGTGGGGTAGCACGGCTGCGGGAACGGCAGGGTCTTGAACGAACCGAAGCCGGCCTTGCCCATCTCGGCGCGCATTTCGTTGATCAGTTCCAGCTGCATCAGCGGCGACTCGGACTGCTGCACCAGGATGCCGTCGTCCTTCAGGGCCTTGAAGCAGCTCTCGTAGAAGGCCTTGTTGAACAGGCCTTCGCCGGGGCCGACCGGGTCGGTCGAATCGACGATCACCACGTCCACGCTGCCGGCCGGGCAGTTGGCCATGTAGGCCACGCCGTCGTCGAACAGCAGCTCGGCGCGGGCGTCGTCGTTGGAGTCGCACAGTTCCGGGAAGTGCTTGCGCGCCATCACCGTCACCTGCTCGTCGATATCGCACTGGGTCACGCTCTCCACGCCGCTGTGCTTGAGCACTTCGCGCAGGGTGCCGCAGTCGCCGCCACCGATGATCACCACGCGCTTGGGTGCGGCGTGGGTGAACAGCACCGGGTGGCTGATCATCTCGTGGTAGAAGAAGTTGTCCTTGCTGGTCAGCATGATGGCCCCGTCGATGGTCATCAGGTTGCCCCAGTCGGTGGTCTGGAAGATTTCGATCTTCTGGAACGGCGACTGCACCTCGTCCAGCTTGCCGGTGATGCGGTAGCCGATGGCCGAGCCGGTGCGCTCGAAGTGTTCGATGTACCAGTTGTTGCTGTCAGTCATGGAAGTACGGTCCTGTTCGGAGGGGGTAAAGCCGGGCTGGCGGGCGGGGCCGCGTGGCACAGATGCCACATCCGGACGGATCGGCCCGTTCAGGTTCAGACCTGCCACGGGCGCGGGCGCGCATGATAACGAACCTGTGGGCATATAGGCGTTATCATGCCCCCCCTTTTATTTGCCACAAGGCCGACTGCAATGACCGATTGGTCCCTCGACCAAGCCCGCAAGACCTACTCGATCCCGCATTGGGCGGATGGTTATTTCGATGTGGATCAGGCTGGGCACATGGTGGTGAGACCGACCGGGGCCGATGGCCCGGTGGTGTCGCTGCCCAAGGTGGTGGACGCCGCGCGCGCGGCCGGTGCCAAGCTGCCGCTGCTGGTGCGCTTCCCGGACATCCTCGGCCAGCGCCTGGGCAAGCTGCAGGCGGCCTTCGCCCAGGCCCAGCAGGACTGGGACTACAGCGGCGGCTACACCGCGGTCTACCCGATCAAGGTGAACCAGCACCGCGGCGTGGCCGGCACCCTGGCCAGCCACCATGGTGAGGGCTTCGGCCTGGAGGCGGGCAGCAAGCCCGAGCTGATGGCGGTGCTGGCGCTGTCGCGCCCCGGTGGCCTGATTGTCTGCAACGGTTACAAGGACCGCGAGTACATCCGCCTGGCCCTGATCGGCCGCAAGCTGGGCCTGCAGACCTTCATCGTCATCGAGAAGCCGTCCGAGCTGAAGCTGGTGCTGGAGGAATCCAAGGCACTGGACGTGAAGCCGGGCCTGGGCGTGCGCATGCGCCTGGCCTCGCTGGGCGCCGGCAAGTGGCAGAACAGCGGTGGCGACAAGGCCAAGTTCGGCCTGTCCCCGCGCCAGCTGCTGGACCTGTGGAAGTCGCTGCGCGATACCGAGTACGCCGACTGCCTGAGCCTGCTGCACTTCCACATGGGCTCGCAGATTTCCAACGTGCGCGACATCGCCAACGGCATGCGCGAAGCCACCCGCTATTTCGTCGAGCTGTCACAGCTGGGCGCGAAGATCACCCACGTCGATGTGGGTGGCGGCCTGGGCGTGGACTATGAAGGCACCCGTTCGCGCAGCTTCTGCTCGATCAACTACGGCCTGCATTCCTATGCCAGCAACATCGTGCAGCCGCTGGCCAACGCCTGCGAAGAACATGGCCTGACCCCGCCGCGTATCGTCACCGAGTGCGGCCGCGCGATGACCGCGCACCACGCGGTGCTGATCGCCAATGTCTCTGAAGTGGAGCAGGCGCAGGAAGGCCGCGTGCCGGACCAGCACGACGACGAGCCGGCGGCGATCCGTCACCTGCGCGAGATCCATGAGGAACTGGACGTGCGCCCGGCGGTGGAACTGTTCCAGGAAGCGCAGCACTTCCACGCCGAAGGCCTGGCCAGCTACGCGCTGGGCCAGATCGACCTGCCGCAGCGTGCGCGCATCGACGATCTGTTCTATGCCATCGCCCACGGCGTGCGCGCGCGCCTGAGCTATGACGAGAAGAGCCATCGCCCGGCGCTGGATGAGCTGAACGAGCGCCTGGTCGACAAGTACTTCGTCAACTTCAGCGTGTTCGAGTCGATTCCCGATGCGTGGGCGATCGACCAGGTGTTCCCGATCGTGCCGATCGAGCGCCTGAACGAAACGCCGGACCGTCGCGGCATCATCGCCGACATGACCTGCGATTCGGACGGCATGGTCAAGACCTACGTCGAGAACGAGAGCCTGGACAGCTCGTTGCCGCTGCACGCGATCAAGCACGGTGAAAGCTACCGCATCGGTTTCTTCATGGTCGGCGCCTACCAGGAAATCCTGGGCGACATCCACAACCTGTTCGGCGATACCGACGCGGTGGAAGTGCTGGCCGATGCCGATGGCTACGCGATCACCCAGCAGCGCCGTGGCGATACCACCGACGTGATGCTGGACTACGTGGGGTACAAGCTGGACGACCTGCGTGCGGCCTATGCCCAGCGCGTGGCGGCGGCCGGCCTTTCGCCGCAACGGGCGCAGGAACTGTCGCAGGCGCTGGAAGCGGGCCTGACCGGTTATACCTACCTGTCCGACGAACCGCTGGTCTGATCTCCAAGGGAACGCCGGGCCTGGCCCGGCGCTACCGCTGCCATGAGCGCACGCGCGATCTTCCACCTGTTCCTGCATGCCGCCGTGCCAGCCCTGTTGGCATGGCTGTTCTGGCGCAAGCGTTTCGCCTCGGCGTGGTTGTTGATGCTGCTGGGCTGGATCATCGACCTGGACCATCTGCTGGCCGACCCGATCTACGCGCCGAACCGCTGCAGCATCGGTTTCCACCCACTGCATACCGCGCCAGCCATCGCGGTCTACGCGGGCCTGTGCGTGCCGAAGAAGACGCGGCTGGTGGGTATCGGTCTGATCATCCACATCGTGCTGGACGCGATCGACTGCTGGTGGATGCACCACCGCTGAGCCGGGCACCGGCTCGGCGCTACAGGAATATGCGCCGCGTTGATGCCCTGTGTAGAGCCGAGCCCACGCTCGGCTGCTGTTCTGGCCGCGCCCGGCGATCACCCCGCCAGCGGCAGTTCCAGCCGCGCGCGCAGCCCCGGGTTCTCGTTCGACAGCCGCAGTGAACCGCCATGGCTGGCGGCGATCTCGGCCGCAATCGCCAGGCCCAGGCCGCTGCCTTCCACGCGTTCGTCCAGGCGCACGCCACGTTGCAGCACGCTTTCCAGCTTCGCCTTGTCCAGCCCGGGGCCGTCGTCGCGCACTTCGATATGCAGGCGATCCTGCTGGGCCAGCGCGCGCAGGCGCACCTCGCTGCGCGCCCACTTGCCGGCGTTGTCCAGCAGGTTGCCCAGCATTTCTTCCAGATCGGTGCTGGCGCCGGCAAAGGTGAGGCCCGGGGCAACATCCATGTGGAAGCGGATGTGGCGCCCGGCATGCACGCGGGTCATCAGCCGGCACAAGGCCTCGGCGGCCGGGGCCACCTCGCTGCGCTGCCGATGGTCCACCGCCAGCCCGGCGGCCAGATAGCGGTCGATGCTGGCACGCATGCGTGCGCTCTGCTCGTGCAGGGTGCGCCGCCAGTCGCGGCCTTCTCCCTGGGCCTCGGCCGCCAGCACGCTCAACGGCGTCTTCAGTGCATGCGCCAGGTCTTCGGCACTGCTGCGCGCGCGCGCGACCATGCGCTGGTGGTGATCGAGCAGGGCATCAAGCTCATCGGCCAGCGGCACGATCTCGCGGTCCAGCCGGTCACGGTCGATGCGTTCGGCCTCGCCGCGGCGGATGCGCTCGAGTTGCTGGCCCAGCCCGCGCAGCGGGCGCAGGCCGAACTGGATCTGGCTGGCCAGCACCGCTAGCCACGCGGCCACCAGCACGCCCAGGGCGATGAAGCTGCGCTGGCGGAAGGTGGCGACGTCGGCGTCCAGGGCGCTGCGGTCGTTGGCGACCACGGCGACGAACGGCGCCTGTGCGCGCGGCAGGCGTACCTGCTGCACCCTGGCCCGCAGCGACTGCTGCATCGGCCCGGGCAGGTTGCGTTCTGCCGCGCCATCGGCAGCGGCGGCCAGCGTCTGGTCCCACAGCGAGCGTGACTGCAGCAGCACCCGCCCGCCGGCATCGGCGATCTGCCAGTAGGCGCCGGAGAACACCCGCTGGAAGCGCGCGTCGTTCGGTTCCTGGCGCAGCTGCAGCTGGCCGTCGGCGGACACTTCCATCTGCGCCACCAGGGTCAGCATGTCCTGCTGCAGTTCGTGGTCGAGGCGGTCGCGCGCGCTTCGCTTGAACAGTTCGCCCAGCAGGGCGCTGGCCAGCACCGAGACCAGGATCAGGCCGAGGCCGCCGGCCAGCAGCAGGCGGCGCCGCAGTGAGGGTTGCCGGGTCATGGCGCGGCCAGCCGCCAGCCCTGGCCACGCACGGTCTGGATCAGCTCGGCGCCGAGCTTGCGGCGCACCCGCCCCAGCAGGACATCCAGCGCGTTGGAATCCGGATCCAGGCCACCCTCGAAGACCTGCTCGCCCAACCGGTCGCGGCCGATCACCTGGCCGGCGTGGTGGATGAAATAGCTGAGCAGGCGGAATTCCTGCGGGCTGAGTGCCAACGGCTGGCCGTCCAGCTCGAAGCGCCCGCCGTTGACGTCCAGCTGCAACGGGCCGCAGTGCAGGCGCGGGCTGGCGTGGCCGTGGCTGCGGCGGATCAGCGCGCGCAGGCGCAGCACCAGCTCGTCGGCCTGGAAGGGTTTGGTGAGGTAGTCGTCGGCGCCGGCATCGAAGCCGGCCAGTTTGTCGTGCCAGCGCCCGCGCGCGGTCAGCACCAGCACCGGGAAGTGGCGTCCGTTGCCGCGCCAGCGCTCGATCACGCTCAGCCCATCGAGCCCAGGCAGGCCGAGATCGACGATGGCCGCCTGCAGTTCCTCGATCTGGCCGATCTCCTCGGCCTGGCGCCCGTCGGGCGCTGTCGCCACCACATAGCCGGCCTGTTCCAGCAACGGCACCAGCCGTTGCACCAGCGCGGCATCGTCCTCGACCAGCAGGATACGCATCAGTCGTCCAGCTCCGTCTTCAGCAGCTTTCCATTGCGCGCATCATAGTCCAGCTCCACCACCACGCCGTCACCACGCAGGATCTCCACCTCGTAGACGCCGTCGTCCAGCTCCACTTCCAGCAGCTGCCCGGGGTAGCGCCGCAGAGCATCGCGGACCACGCCTTCCAGCGGCACGTAGCGGCCCTCCTGCACCGCGCGGCGTGCGACCTGCTGGGCAGGGTCCTGCATGGGCGCGACCGCGACCAGGGGGCCAGAGAGGGCCAGCAGCAAGGGCAGGGTGGAGAGCATCGCGCACGCCGGAAGAGAAGGGGAACGGGCGCGAGTGTGCCGATGGCGACTAACCGTTGGCTAACAGCCGTGGCTAGGGCGCTGTTAACCCGGGCGGGCATCGTGGCGTTGCCGGGATGGTCCGGCCACGAACAGGAGAACCCCATGTTGAAGTCGCTCACCCTGGCCACCGTTGCCGCCCTGCTGCTCGCGCCGGCCGTGCAGGCCGCGCCGCTGGGCCTGGCCCAGGCCGAACAGGCCCTGCGCAAGGCCGGCTACACCCAGATCCACGAGATTGAACGCGAAGATGGCCTGTGGGAGGCCGACGTGAGCCGCGCCGATGGCCGCTTCAGCGAGGTCTATGTGGATCCGAAAAGCGGCGAGATTTTCGATGAGCACAGCGGCCGCGCGCTGCTGACTACCGAGCAGGTGCTGGCACGGGCGCAGTCGCATGGCCTGCGCGAGATCCATTCGCTGGAACGCGATGGTGCGACCTGGTCGCTGGAAGCCCGCAATGCCCGCAACCAGAAGGTAGAGGTGCGCCTGAGCGGCTACGACGGCCGCATCCTGCACAGCGAGCGCGATGGCTGGCTGGATTGACGTTGGCCTCTGTAGAGCCGAGCCCATGCTCGGCTTTGCGGCCAACCGTAGCCGAGCATGGGCTTGGCTCTACAGGGGCTGGCTTACCAGCCGTACGGCGGCGGGTAATCCCAGCCCGGACCACGGCCGTAGTAGCCGCCATAGGGGCCGAAGAAGCCCGGGCCCTTGCCTTCACTGACGTGGATGTTGAGGTTGACCCCGTGGGTCTTGCCTTCATCGGTGGTGTAGTTCTTGCTCAGGTTCAGCGTGGCCGCGTTGTAGTGGCTGTTGCCGCCGCCCTTGGAATAGCCGATGCCGGTAGTGAAGCTGCCGGACACCTTGACCTTGTCGTCGGTCACGTCGGCGATCTTCGCATCGTCGTGCACGCGCGGGCCGCTCTTGTCGCCGTAATAGGTACCGGGCGGATCCTGCTGCACGGACGGATCGTTGAGGTAGCGCATCGGCGCCTGCGGCAGGGTCAGGTCCAGGCCGGCGGCCTGCGGCGCGGTGGCGCCAGCGGCGGACTGGGCCAGCACGGTTCCCGGCAGGGCCAGGCACAGCAGCAGGGTCAGGGGGCGGATCATGACGGCGCTCCAGCGGACAGGTGGCCACGCAATTCGCGGCGGTACAGGCCGACGCTAGCAGGGGTTGCTTGAATGATGCCTGTCGGTGCCCCGTAGCGTCGAGCCATGCTCGATTGCATCTGCCAACAGCAGTCGAGCATGGCTCGACTCTACAAGAGGCGGGCGCTATGGCAACCGGCCGAACCCGAACAGCCCTTCCAGCGCGTGCCTGCGCCGCTCGATCCCGGCCCGCAGCAGCTGCGCGCCGATCATCGAATAGGTAATGCCATTGCCGCCGTAGGCCATGGCGAAATGCACCCGCGGGCCCCATTGCGCGTGCGGGCCGAAGAACGGCAGGCCGTCGGCGGTTTCGGCGAAGGTGCCGGCCCAGGAAAAGGCGGGCACCGGGTCCAGCCGCGGGAACCAGTGCAGGAGCTGATCCATCAGCTTTTCGGCCTTGCGCTGCACGCGCCGGTCGCGCCGGGCGGGGATATCGATGGCGTCGTCCAGCCCACCCACCAGCAGGCGACGGTCGCCGGTGGCGCGCAGGTACAGGTACGGTCGGGCGCTTTCCCAAACCATCGTGTTGCGAAGCCTGCCGAGCACGTCCGCTTCGATGGGATCGGTGATGAAGGCATAGCTGCTGCGGTTGCGCGCGACCCGCTGTTCCAGCCAGCGCTGGTTGGCGTAGCCCATGGCCAGGACCACGTGGCGGGCACGGACCGTGGCGCCGGCCTCGGTCATCGCGGTTACCCCCTGCGCGCCAGGCTTGAGCGTGTGCAGCACGGTGCGGTCATGCACGTGGCCGCCGCGGCGGCGCACTCTGTTGAGCAGGCCGTAGGTCAGACAGTAGGGATCGACCCGGGCGGCCTGGCGGGTCAGCAGGGCGCCGCCGGCATCCACGTCGAAACGCTCGCGAAGCGCTTTGCGGTCCAGCCAGCGGGCGTCCAGCCCAATGCCACGGCGCGCAGCACCTTCGGCCATCAGGCGCGGCACGTCGCGATGGCGGCTGGCCAGGTACAGGCTGTCCATCTGCCGGAAGTCCACGTCCTTCAGCCCGCGTGCCACCTTACCCAGTGCCGGGATCGCATCGGCACAGGCCAGGTAGGCCAGGGCGGCAGCGTCCTGGCCATAGCGCTGGGCCAGTTCCAGCAGGTGGGTATCGATCTCGTACTGCAGCAGCGCGGTGCTCGCGGCCGTGCTGCCCCAGCCGATGTCGCGCTGCTCGATCACGGCCACCTCGTGGCCATGGTGGGACAGCTCGTCGGCGATCAGCGCACCGGTGATGCCGCCACCGACCACCAGCACGTCGCAGCGCAGATCCTGCTCCAGCGGGGGAAAGGCCTGCAGCAGCCCGTTGCGCACTGCCCACCAGGGGTAGCCACTCTTGAGGTCCATGAGCGGGTCAGGCGGTGGGGTGGCCGGTGTGCGGGGTCTGGATCAGTTCGGACAGATCGAAGCCCTGCAGGCGCGCTGCGGCCAGATAATGGTCCTGCACGGTCGCATCCAGGCGCGGCTCGCGCGCCAGCAGCCACAGGTACTTGCGATCGGGACTGCCGACCAGTGAGACGCTGTAGTCCGGGGCGATCTGGATCACCCAGTAGTCGCCCTTGGCGAACGGCAGCCAGCGCAGGCCCTTGGGCAGGAAGCTGACCTCCAGGCGCGCGCTGTCGTTGTCGACGGCACAGGCCTCGCCGGTAGCTTCTTCGATCTCGCCATCCATGCGGCAGCGGTTGGTGACGCCGACATTGCCGTTGTCGAGCAGGGTGTAGTGCGCCGATACGTCGGTGCAGCCTTCCGGCTCGTGGCGCATCGGCAGGCGGGCAATCTCGTACCAGGTGCCCAGGTAGCGCGGCAGCTTGAGGTCGGCAACGGTCTTCAGCGGCGGGTGGTCGGTCATCGGCAGTGGTGGCAGGGGTGGGCCTCCACGATGCCGATGGGCTCGCCATGGGCGGGTGAAGCCGGGGCGATGGCCGCGTCCAGAACGTTGCGTCGCCCCTGCGCAATGCCCGTTGTCATCGGCACGGCGGTATCCTGCCGCCAGCGCCGTGTTTTCCTGATCCAACCGAGGTGGAGGTGCCGATGTACCAGGTGATCCTGTTGAAGAGTGAATCCGCGTTCGCGCGCGAACAGTGGCCGCAGGTCGATGACCTGGTCGATTACGAGGGCGTCAGCTACAGCCTGCGCGCCGGGCCGCGCCAGCCGCTGCCGACCGACCACGACTGGCATCCGGTGGCCGTGTATGCGCCCGATGAGATCACCGAGGAGGAGTTCCAGGACTGGTACGCGCTGCAACAGCCCACGGTGGAAGAGCTGCGCCTGAAGTACTGAGGACTGCCGATGGGGCGGATCGAGCGGCTCGATGCCGCTGTTGCGCATCCGCCCTTTACCGCCGCTGCCGTATAGTCGCGCGCAGGCGCGGTGGTCCGCGCGAACCGGTGTGGCTGGCTTGTCTTCCTTCCTGCAATTGATCCGTAAACGCGGGCCCTGGCTGGCCCTGCTGCTGTGCAGCGTTTTCCTGCTGTCCGCGCCGGTGCTGGCGCAGGATGAGGACCCTACGCCGAAGCAGCAGCTGGCGGACATCGATGCGAGCCTGAAGGACGTCGAGCGCAAGCGTGGCGATGCAGAGGCGATCGAGACGCTGGCGATGCTGTCCGAAAACGCCTCGCAGGCTCGGCGCGATGCCGAAGCGCTGGAGAAGGCGCTGCAGCCGCAGCTGGATCGGATCAGCGAACAGCTGGCGCAGCTGGGCACGCCTGCGGAAGGCACTATTGAACCGCCGGAACTGGCCGCGCAACGACGCACCATCACCAAGCAGCGCGACGGCCTGGCCGCTTCGGTCGCGCAGGCCAAGGCCATTGCCGTGCGCGCGCAGCAGTTGGCCGCCGATATCGAGCAGCAGCGCACCGCGCAACGTACCGAAGAGCTGGGCCAGAAGGTCGCCTCGCCGTTGTCGCCGGCGTTGTGGAGCAAGGTGGCCGAGCGCCTGCCGATCGATATCGCCCGCGTTGCGCCATTGGCCGAGCAGGGGCGCGACACGCTGGCCGCCGGCATCCGCACCCATGGATGGGGCACGCCGCTGCTGGGCCTGCTGGCTGCGCTGGTGATGATGTTCCCGCTGCGGCTGTGGCTGCGCGCGCTGGGGCGGCGGTTTGCCGCGTCCGAGCGCGCCCCTGACGGCCGTCTGCGCCGCTCCGGCCTGGCCATGTGGCTGTTGCTGGTGGGCACGCTGCTGCCGGGTTATGCCGTGGTGGTGCTGATGGCGGCGCTGGATGCCATCGATGCGATCGCGCCGCGGTTGCAGGTGGTGGCGGACGGCCTGGAGACCGCCACCTTCCGCGCGGCCTTCATTGCCGCGCTCAGTGCCTGCATGCTGGTGCCCAAGCGCCCGTCATGGCGGCTGTTGAACCTGGATGACACCGCCGCGCTGAAGCTGCGCAAGTACGCCTGGGGCGCGGCGGCGCTGGCCTGGCTGAGCACGGTGCTGGTCGCGCTCGATCAGGCCACGCGTACCAGCGACGTCACCACCGTGGCGCTGGACGGCCTGATTGCCCTGACCTACCTCGGCCTGATCATGGCCATGCTGGTGACCCTGGCGCGCCTGCACCGCCGGCAGACCGCCGAGGCCGAGGCCAAGCTGGAGGCACAGGCCGACGGCCTCGGCGCGAGTACGCCGGTGCGGCGCAGCAGCTGGCTGGTGCTGGCGCGGGTAGCGGGCAACATCGCAGTGGTGGCGGCCATCATCGCTACCCTGCTGGGCTACCTGAATCTTGCCAAGTTCGTGAACCAGCAGCTGATCGGCGGCAGCATCGTGGTGCTGGCCGCGACCCTGCTGTTCAAGTTCGTCGATGACCTGAGCACCTGGATGCTCAACGCCGACAGCAAGGTCGGCCAGACCATCCTGCTCAGCACCGGCCTGAGTGTGTCGCGGCTGGAGCAGGCCGGCGTACTGCTGTCGGCCGCGCTGCGCACGATTGTGGTGCTGCTGGCACTGCTGGCGCTGGTGGCGCCGTTCGGCAACATCGGTGCGGTGGTCGAGCGCTTCTTTTCGCTGTTCACCTCCGGATTCGATGTCGGTGGCACGAAGCTGGAGCCGGTACGGATCGTGCTGGCGGTGCTGGTGCTGCTGGCCGGCCTGGCGATCACCCAGCTGGTCCAGCGCTGGCTGACCGACACCTACCTGCCCAAGACCGAGCTGGACCTGGGCGCACGCAATTCGGTGAGTACCGTTGCCCGTTACGTGGGCATCATCATCGCGGTGATCTGGGCGCTGTCGGCCATGGGCCTGCAGCTGAGCAAGCTTGCGTTGCTGGTCAGCGCGCTGTCGGTGGGTATTGGTTTCGGCCTGCAGGTGATCACCCAGAACTTCGTCTCCGGCCTGATCCTGCTGGCCGAGCGGCCGGTGAAGATCGGCGATTGGGTGAAGCTGGGCGACCAGGAGGGCGACATCCGCCGCATCAGCCTGCGTTCGACCGAGATCCAGGTGGGCGACAAGTCGACGTTGATCGTGCCCAACTCCGAGCTGGTCACCAAGACCGTGCGCAACATGACGATGGGCAACAACCAGGGCCGCATCCAGATCCAGTTCGCGGTGCCGCCCAGTACCGATGTCGGCTCCCTGCGCGAGGCGCTGCTGGAGGCCTACGGCGCACATACCAACGTGCTGAAACAACCCGCGCCGACGGTCTACATCGACGGCATCGGCGGTGGCCAGATCACCATCAACAGCTTTGCCTACGTGGCCAGCCCGCGACAGGTCTATGCCACCCGCAGCGATCTGTACTTCAGCCTGCTGCAGATCCTGGCCGAGCGGAACATACCGCTGTCGACGCCGACCGACATCCACATCACCCGCGACCCGCAGTAGTGCCGGCCGCTGGCCGGCAACCTCAGAAGCAACAGCAACAGCAACAGTGGGCATTCCGTGGTTTGGCGGGGGGGGGCGGTTGCGGGAGACGCCGTCAACCCCGCTCCGCGGTCCGGCCCAGCCGCTGGCGGCTGTGCGTTCGGGCGCTTGCGAAGCAGTGCTTCGCAAGCACAGCGCCCTCACCCATGGGGGCTTGGCCGCGGC
>NZ_LLXV01000056.1 GCF_001431665.1 Stenotrophomonas beteli
CCTCCTTTACTCCGCACACAGCGCCCGCTCCCCCCGCGTGTCATGCATCCAGGCGGCCTGAGCACCGGCTCTCGACTATCCGCAAGCCGAGCCGCTGCGTGGGTGGCAGGCCTTTCGACAAATGTCCCCCGTCGCCCGCCTGCGGCGGTCGCCTCCTCCTTTACTTTGTCGAAAGGCCTGCCACCCACGCAGCGGCCCCACCCCTGCTGCAGCACTGATCGAAGAAAAAAAAGCCCCGGCAGGTGCCAGGGCTTTTCGTTCGCGAAGGCGCGGAGGCCTTACTTCTTCTTCGGCATGTACAGATCGGTGATCGTGCCGTCGTAGATTTCCGAGGCCATCGCCACCGATTCGCTCAGCGTCGGGTGCGCGTGGATGGTGTGGCCGATGTCTTCGGCTTCAGCCCCCATTTCGATCGCCAGGCCGATCTCGGCCAGCAGGTCACCGGCGTGCACGCCGACGATCGCACCACCGATGATGCGGTGGGTCTCTTCGTCGAAGATCAGCTTGGTGAAGCCCTCGGTACGGCCGATGCCGATCGCGCGGCCGCTGGCGGCCCACGGGAACTTGGCCACGCCGACCTTCAGGCCCTTGGCCTTGGCTTCGGTCTCGGTGACGCCGACCCAGGCGATTTCCGGGTTGGTGTAGGCCACCGACGGAATCACGCGGGCCACCCATTCCTTCTTGTGGCCAGCGGCCACTTCGGCGGCCAGCTTGCCCTCGTGCGTGGCCTTGTGCGCCAGCATCGGGTTGCCGACGATGTCGCCGATGGCAAAGATGTGCGGCACGTTGGTACGCATCTGCCGATCGACCGGGATGAAGCCACGCTCGGTGACCTGCACGCCGGCCTTTTCGGCATCGATTTTCTTGCCGTTCGGCGAGCGGCCCACAGCCACCAGCACGCGGTCGAAGGTACCCTGCGCCAGGGCCGGCAACTGGCCTTCCTCGGCCGCTTCGAAGGTCACGGTGATGCCCTTGGCATCGGCGGTGACACCGGACGCCTTGGTCTTCAGGTGCACTTCGATGCCCTGCTTCTTCAGGCGGTCGGCCAGCGGCTTGACCAGGTCCTTGTCGGCGCCCGGCATCAGCTGGTCCATGAACTCGACCACAGTCACCTTGCTGCCCAGCGCGCTGTACACGGTGGCCATTTCCAGGCCGATGATGCCGCCGCCGACGACCAGCAGCGAGCCCGGCACTTCGGCCAGCTCCAGCGCGTCGGTGGAGTCCATCACGCGCTTGTCGTCCCACGGGAAGTTCGGCAGCTTCACCGCCTGCGAACCGGCGGCGATGATGCACTTCTGGAAACGCAGCAGCTGGGTGCTGCCGTCAGCGGCGGTGATTTCCAGCTCGTTGGCCGACAGGAACCTGCCGACACCCTGCACGTTGCGGACCTTGCGCTGCTTGGCCATGCCGGCCAGGCCCTTGGTCAGCTGGTTGACCACCTTTTCCTTGTACTGGCGCAGCTTGTCCAGGGTGATGGTCGGCTTGCCGAACTCGACGCCGAAATCACCGGCATGGGCCACTTCATCGATGACCGCGGCCGCGTGCAGCAGCGCCTTGGACGGAATGCAGCCGACATTGAGGCAGACGCCGCCGAGGCTGGCGTAGCGCTCGACCAGTACCGTATCCAGGCCGACGTCGGCGGCGCGGAAGGCGGCGGTGTAGCCGCCCGGGCCCGAGCCCAGCACGACCATTTCGCATTCGATGTCGGCCGGCTTGCCGCTGGACAGTGCCGGCTTCGGTGCGGCCGGTTCGGCCGGGGCGCGGTGCGACGGGGTCACCGGCGGCTTGCTGGCCGGGGCGGCTGCGGCCGCAGCCGGTGCAGCGGCCTTGGCCGGGGCTTCGGCGGCGCCTTCGGTTTCCAGCACCACGACCACGGCACCTTCGGACAGGGTATCGCCCAGCTTGACCTTGATTTCCTTCACCACACCGGCGGCCGACGACGGCACTTCCAGGGTGGCCTTGTCCGATTCCAGGGTCACCAGGCCCTGGTCCTTCTTCACCGTGTCGCCGACGGCGACCAACACTTCGATCACCGGCACATCGCTGTAATCGCCGATGTCGGGAACCTTGACTTCAATCGTGGCCATGGTGGGTTTTCCTTGTGCCCGCCCGGCATGGCCGGTGGGCTGTCACTGCATCTGTTCACGCGGCCGCGCCGGGGGCAGCGGCCGCACGGTGGGGGCGAAGCGATGCCTTACAGCAGCACGCGGCGCATGTCGGCCAGTACCTGCGACAGGTACGTGGTGAAGCGTGCGGCCAGGGCGCCGTCGATGACGCGGTGGTCGTAGCTCAGCGACAGCGGCAGCATCAGCTTCGGCGCGAATTCCTTGCCGTTCCAGACCGGCTGGATGGACGACTTGGAGACGCCGAGGATGGCCACTTCCGGTGCATTGACGATCGGGGTGAACGCGGTGCCACCGATGCCGCCCAGCGAGCTGATCGAGAAGCAGCCGCCGCTCATGTCGGCCGGGCCCAGTTTGCCGTCGCGTGCCTTCTTGGCCAGTTCGCCGGTTTCCTGGGCAATCTGCACCACGCCCTTCTTGTCCACGTCGCGGATGACCGGCACGACCAGGCCGTTCGGCGTATCGGCGGCGAAGCCGATGTGGAAGTACTTCTTCAGGGTCAGGTTTTCACCGCTGGCATCGAGCGAGGCGTTGAATTCCGGGAACTTCTTCAGCGCCGCGGCGCTGGCCTTGATCAGGAAGGCGAGCATGGTCAGCTTGATGCCGGCCTTCTCGTTCTCCTTGTTCAGTGCCACGCGCAGGCCTTCCAGGTCGGTGATGTCGGCCTGTTCGAACTGGGTGACGTGCGGAATCATCGCCCAGTTGCGGGCCAGGTTCGCGCCGGAGATCTTCTTGATGCGCGACAGCGGCTGCACTTCGGTCTCGCCGAACTTGCTGAAGTCGACCTTCGGCCACGGCAGCAGGTTCAGGCCACCACCGGCGGCAACGGCACCACCGGCAGCGGCCGGCACGCCGCCACTGAGCGCAGCCTTGACGAACTTCTGCACGTCACCCTTGGTGATGCGGCCGCCCTTCTCGGTGCCGTTGATCTGCAGCAGGTCCACGCCCAGCTCGCGGGCGAACACGCGCACCGCCGGGGTGGCGTACGGCACCTTGGCCGGCAGCACGCCATCGGCGTTGAACTGTACCGGCGGGCTGGACGGGGTACCGGCCGAGGCGATCTCACGGGCCGCCAGCTTGTCCGGCTGCGCCGGCACAGCGACCGGCTCGACCTTGGTGGCGGTTTCGGCGGCGGCCGGGGCAGCAGCAGCGGCGGCCTTGCTCGGGGCCGGCGCCGCAGCGCCCTCAGCCTCGATGATGGCGACCACGGCACCCTGCGACAGGGTGTCGCCCACCTTGACCTTCAGTTCCTTGACCACGCCAGCGACCGAGGACGGCACTTCCATGGTCGCCTTGTCGCTTTCCAGCGTGACCAGGCCCTGGTCCTTCTTGACCGTGTCGCCGACAGCAACCAGCACTTCGATGACCGGGATGTCGGTGTAATCGCCGATGTCCGGCACCAGCGCTTCCACGGCGCCGCCGCTGGCGGCCGGAGCGGCCGGCGCAGCCGGGGCCGGGGCCGGCGCGCTCTGGGAGGCGGCCGCCGGGGCAGCGGCCTTGGCCGGCGCCGGGGCGGCCGCGGGCGTGGCGGCTTCGCCTTCGGCCACTTCGATCAACGCCACGACCTTGCCTTCGGACAGGCTGTCGCCCACCTTGACCTTCAGTTCCTTGACCACGCCTGCCACCGAGGACGGCACTTCCATGGTCGCCTTGTCGCTTTCCAGCGTCACCAGGCCCTGGTCCTTCTTGACCGTGTCGCCGACGGCGACAAGCACCTCGATTACCGGGATATCGCTGTAGTCACCGATATCGGGGACAAGTGCTTCCTTGATTTCGGCCATGGGGATAACTCCGGCAATCTGGTGTAGGGAAACGTCTATTGTGCGGCCAGCGGGGGTCTGCGCCAACCGTTACAGGTGTTTTCAGTACGCACGCAGCCGGGACAGGCTGTTGCCCATGGGCGGCGGCTGCGACCAGTCGGTAGCGTATTGTCCGCATGATGTCCGCTTCATGTCGCCAGTGCGGCGGCCACCGGCTGCCAGGCCTCGCGCAGCCGTGGCAACGACCACGCCGCGTTGGCCGGGCTGGTGGAGGGCAATGCGACCACCTGTGGCGGGGCCTCCAGCCGCGGCAGCACCCAGCGCTGGAACGCTTGCCATGCCGCACCGCCATTGCAGCCGATCAGCGTCAGCTCAGGCAACGTGGCGATCAGTTCCGGCAGTGCATTGGCCACTTCCGTGCCACGCACGATGTCCGCATCCAGGCTGCCTCGGCGCTCGCAGCGACCGATCACATCCCACAGACCGATGCCCGCGGCATTCAATGCCTGCAGCCGCGCGGCGTAGGCCAGATCCGCGTCGAAACCACAGATGTCGGCCATCAGCGGCCAGAAGCGGTTGCGCGGATGGGCGTAATAGCGCTGCTCCTGCAGGGACGCCACGCCCGGCATCGAGCCCAGCAGCAGCACGCGGCACCCCACGTTCACCTGCGCTTGCAGGCCAATGCACAACGTTGCTGCGCTCACATCTTCTCCAACTGCATGAATGTCCCCGAGAGCCAAAAACCCCATGAATACAGGCGTTCCGTACCCGTCGCTGAACAAGGAAAACTATTTTTTAACGTGCGTCGGATTCGATTCATGTTGGGGCGACTACGGTGTGCTCGCCCCGCAACCGGGGGCCCAAAACAAGAAACATTAGGAGATACCCCCATGCGCTCCATCCGTATCCTGAGTCTCGCCCTGCTGACCTCCGCCGCCTTCGCGCCGGCCGCTTTCGCCCAGGACAGCAGCAGCACCGACACCGCGTCGGGCAAGCATTTTGCCGTTGTTGGCGGCATCTCGCTGCTGGAACCGAAGAACGACCCGATCTCCGGCGTGAAGAAGACCGATGGTGGCCCGGCGCCGACCGTCAGCTTCAGCTACTACATCAACGACAACTGGGCCGTTGAACTGTGGGGCGCCGCTGACAAGTTCGACAACAAGTTCAAGGGCCCGAACAACGCCCGCCTGGGCTCGGTCGAGCAGCAGCCGGTCGCGCTGAGCGGCCAGTACCACTTCGGCCAGGCTGACAACGTGTTCCGTCCGTTCGTGGGCGTCGGTTACTACCAGTCGAGCTTCAGCAACGAGAAGCTGGGCAACGGCGCTGACACCGACATCCGCTTCAAGGATGCCAAGGGCGTGATCGGCACCGTCGGCGTCGACATGAACATCAACTCCACCTGGTTCGCCCGTGCCGACGCCCGCTACATGCGCGCCCGCCCGGACATCAAGGTGGGTGGCGAGAAGATCGGCGAAGCCAAGATGGATCCGTGGACCGTCGGCTTCGGCATCGGCGCCCGCTTCTGATCCAGGCAGCACCTGCTTCACTGATGCAACGCGACGGGCCCTTCGGGGCCCGTCGTCGTTTCCGTCACCGGCGTTCTGCCTGTAGAGCCGAGCCCATGCTCGGCTGCCTTTTTTTGTAGAGTCGAGCTTGCCCGGCCACCCGAAAAGCAGCCGAGCATGGGCTCGGCTCTACATAATCAGGATGCGGAGACGCGATGGACGACCTCGACCTGCTGGTCATCGGTGCCGGCATCAACGGTGCCGGCGTCGCCCGTGACGCCAGCGGCCGTGGCCTGCGCGTGCTGCTGTGCGAGCAGCACGACCTGGCCGCACACACCTCCAGCGCCAGCAGCAAGCTGATCCACGGCGGACTGCGCTATCTGGAACAGGGCGAGTTCGGCCTGGTGCGCAAGGCACTGGGCGAGCGCGAGGTGGTCCGGCGCCAGGCCCCCTTCCTGGTTCGACCGCTGCGCTTCGTACTGCCGTGGGAGCCCCACCTGCGCCCCCGATGGATGCTGCGCGCTGGGCTGTGGCTGTATGACCACCTGGGCCGGCGCAGCGCCGCCTTTCCCGCCTCCAACGCACTGGACCTGCAGCATGACCCGCTCGGTACGTGGCTCTCGCCGACGCTGCGGCAGGCCTTCAGCTACGCCGATGCGCAGGTGGATGATGCGCGGCTGGTGCTGCTCAATGCACTGGATGCCGCGCAGCGGGGCGCACAGGTCCAGGTGCACTGCCGCTGCGTGGATCTGCGCGCCGGCCAGGGCCGATGGCAGGCGCAGCTGGAAACGGCCGATGGCCGGCAGCAGCGTGTGAGCGCCCGCGCGGTGGTCAATGCGGCCGGCCCATGGGCGGGCGGCCTGCTGGAGCGGATGCAGGCGCGCAGTGGTGGCCCCTCGCTGCGCCTGGTGCAAGGCAGCCACATCGTGCTGCGCCGGCGCTGGCCCGATGACAGTGCCTGCCTGCTGCAGCAACCCGACGGCCGCGTGGTGTTCCTGCTGCCCTTCGCCGACGAGCACCTGCTGGTGGGCACCACCGACACCGACTATCGCGGTGACCCGGCGCGCTGCAGCGTGCTGCCTTCAGAGGTCGCCTACCTGTGCGACGCGGCCAATCGCTACCTGCATGACCCCATCGCGCCGGAAGAGGTGGTCTGGCAGTTCGCCGGTGTACGCCCGCTGCTGGCCGATCCCGATCCGCGCGCGGCAAAACTCAGCCGCGATTACCGCCTGCAGCTGCAGCTGGCGCCGGCACCGGCGCTGCATGTGCTGGGCGGCAAGCTGACCACCTACCGGGTGCTGGCCGAGGAGGCGCTGGACCTGCTGCGCCCGGCCCTGCCGCAGATGGGCCCGGCCTGGACAGCAAACGCAGACCCGCTGCCGGGCAGCGACTGGGGCGACGCTGCACAGGCGCGTTCCCGCCTGCAGGCGCTTGCACCGTGGTTGCCCGCCGGGATTGCACGCCGCTGGGCGGGGGCCTATGGCAGCCGCAGCGCGGAGCTGCTGCATGGCCTGGAGGGTGTGAACGATCTTGGTGAGGACTTTGGCGGCGGCCTGCATGCGCGGGAAGTGGCTTTCCTGCGCGACCACGAATGGGCGCGTAGCGCCGAGGACGTACTGTGGCGGCGGAGCAAGCTGGGGCTGCGGCTGGATGCGGCGCAGGTGGCACGGCTGCAGGCGTGGATGGAGGGTCGGATCCCTTTCCCACGGAAAGGGCTCTGACCCCCGTGTTGCCACGTGTGCCAACCAAGGTTGGCAACTACCAGGGCAGCCGCGCGCGACGCGATCGATGCATTAGGATTTCCCCATCGCCATCGGAGACGCTGCATGACGCCCCGCTACGTGCTGGCCATCGACCAGGGCACCACCAGTTCGCGCGCGATCCTGTTCGACCGCGCCGGCGACATCGTCGGCAGCGCGCAGCGCGAATTCGCGCAGATTTTCCCGCAGCCGGGTTGGGTCGAGCATGACCCGCGCGAAATTCTCACCAGCGTCTATGCCACGCTGACCGAACTGCTCAGCCGCGGGCAGATCGACCCACGCCATATTGCGGCACTGGGCATCACCAACCAGCGCGAAACCACGGTGGTCTGGGACCGTGCTACCGGCCAGCCGATCCACAACGCCATCGTCTGGCAGTCGCGGCAGAGCCACGCGATCTGCGAGCGGCTGAAATCCGAAGGGCACGAAGCGCTGATCCGCGAACGCACCGGCCTGCTGATCGACGCCTATTTCTCCGCCACCAAGGTGCGCTGGATCCTCGACCACGTGGAGGGCGCGCAGCAGCGCGCGGAACGTGGCGAGCTGCTGTTCGGCACCATCGACAGCTGGCTGGTCTGGAACCTCAGCGGCGGCCAGGCGCATGTGACCGACTACAGCAACGCCGCGCGCACGCTGCTGTTCAACATCCACACGCTGGACTGGGATGACGACCTGCTGGCCCTGCTGGACATCCCGCGCGCGATGCTGCCGCAGGTGCGCGATTCCAGCGCGGTGTACGCGCATACCCGGCCGCAGTTCTTCTTCGATCACCCGATCCCGATCGCCGGCATCGCCGGTGACCAGCAGGCGGCGCTGTTCGGCCAGGCCTGCTTCCAGCCGGGCATGGTCAAAAACACCTATGGCACCGGCTGCTTCATGCTGATGCACACCGGCGCGCAGGCGGTACGTTCGCGCAATGGCCTGCTGACCACCGTCGCCTGGGGCCTGGACGGGCGCGTGGAGTATGCGCTGGAAGGCTCGATCTTCATCGCCGGCTCGGTGGTGCAATGGCTGCGCGACGGGCTGCGCATGATCGAGCGTGCCGGCGACAGCCAGGCGCTGGCCGCGCAGGTTGCCGACAGCGGGGGGGCCTATCTGGTACCGGCCTTCGTTGGCCTGGGGGCGCCTTACTGGCGCAGCGACGTGCGGGGTGCGATGTTCGGCCTGACCCGCGGCACCGGCAAAGCGCACTTCGTGCGCGCGGCGCTGGAGTCCATGGCGTACCAGACCCGCGATGTGCTCGACGCGATGCAGTCCGATGCCGGCATCGCGCTGACCGAACTGCGCGCCGATGGCGGTGCGATCGGCAACGATTTCCTGGCCGGCTTCCAGGCCGACATCCTCGGCGTACCGCTGCTGCGGCCACGGCTGACCGAAACCACCGCGCTGGGCGCGGCCTATCTGGCTGGGCTGGCGGTGGGGTTCTGGACCAGCCGCGAGCAGATCGCCGCGCAGTGGGGCCTGGACCGGCGATTCGAGCCACGGATGGACGCGGCCCGGCGCGAGCGGCTGTATGCGGGATGGCAGCAGGCCGTCGCTGCCACCCTGGCCTTCCACGTCGATTGAAACTTCAATGCCCGCCCGGCTGCGGCACGTGGAGTGACACTGCAGAGCCGAGCCATGCTCGGCTGCCGCTGGCGGGATACCGCAAAAAGCAGAGCCGAGCATAGGCTCGGCTCTACAGGACAGGGGATTGGGCGCTGGCGTCAGAACGCCGGCAGCACCGCGCCCTTGTACTTGGTCTCGATGAAGGTCTTCACCTGCGGGCTGGTCAGCGCCTTGGCCAGCTTCTGCACGCGCGCGTCGTCCTTGTTGTCCGGGCGCGCGACGAGGAAGTTCACGTACGGCGAATCCTTGCTCTCGATGGCCAGCGCATCCTTGGTCGGGTTGAGGCCGGCATCCAACGCGTAGTTGGTGTTGATCAGGGCCAGATCAACCTGGTCCAGCACGCGCGGCAGCATTGCCGAGTCCAGCTCGCGGAACTTCAGGTTCTTCGGGTTGGCGGTGATGTCACGCAGGGTCGACAGCGCGTTGGTCGGATCCTTCAGCTCGATCACGCCGGCCTTGTGCAGCAGGATCAGCGCGCGGCTGTTGTTGCTCGGGTCGTTCGGGATCACCACGTCGGCACCTTCGCGCAGCTCGGCCAGCGACTTGACCTTGCGCGAGTACGCACCGAACGGCTCGATGTGCACGCCGATCACCTTCACCAGGTCGGTCTTGCGGTCGCGGTTGTAGGCATCCAGGTACGGCTCGGTCTGGAAGTAGTTCGCGTCCACCTGCTTCTGCACCAGCTGGTCGTTGGGCTGCACGTAGTCGTTGAACACGCGCACGTCCAGGTCCACGCCTTCCTGCTTGAGGATCGGCTTGACCACTTCAAGGATCTCGGCATGCGGAACGGCCGTGGCGGCCACCACCAGCTTCTGCGAGGGCTCGCCGGACTTGCCGCAGGCGGTCAGGGCCAGCGCAGCGGCGAGCAGGGGCAGCAACAGGGTCTTCTTCATGGGGGACGGGGTTCTCGGGGGGAGTGTCAGGATTTTTCGTAGTTGCTCAGGGCCAGCTCAAGCAGCGCCTTGGCCTGCTCGCGCAGCATCATCGGCTCGACGATCTCGGCGTCCGAACCATAGTGCAGCACGTCCATCAGCAGTTCGCGCGAGACACTGTAGGGCACCTTCAGCTCATAGCGCCCATCAGCCAGGAAACGGCCCTGCTGCTTGGAATGCCAGTGCTCGTCGGCCACCCAGCGTGCGGCCTTGGCGCTGAACAGGATGGTCGCCCAGCCCTTCGGAGCACCGGAGAAGATGCCGTAGCTGGCGCCCAGCTGCTCGTCCAGCTCGCTGTCGGCCACATCGCGGGCGGTGCTGTCGATCACCCGCGCCTTGTGGATGCGGTCCACCGCGAAGCTGCGCAGGGCTTCGCGGTCATGATCCCAGGCGTCGAGGTACCAGTTGTCGCGATAGTGGGTCAGGCGCTGTGGCGATACGGTGCGCTTGGTCGGCTCGTCGGTGGAACGGGCGCGGTACTCGAACGCCAGCTGGCGGCGCTCCAGTACGGCCGAGGCCACGCTGCGGAAGCTGCCTTCATCGAACTTGCGGCCACGATGCGGGATCACCCGCACCCGGTCCACCGGCCAGCTGGAAACACCCGCCTGGGCCGCCAGCAGGCTCTCGATGCGCTGCTGCAACGGTGCCAGCACCGACGACAGCACCCCGCCACCGGTACGCGCCAGCAGGTGCTGCGAGGCCAGCAGGGCGTGCAGCTCTTCGGAGCTGAGCCACAGGCCCGGCAGCTCGAAACGGTCGCTCTCGTCGGCGTGGTAGCGGAAGCCGGCCTCGCCGTCGCCCTCGATCGGTGCCATCAGCGCGTCGCGCAGGAAGGCCAGGTCGCGGTAGACGGTGGCGCGGGAACAACCGAGCTTGTCCTGCAGGGTCGCCACCGTCACCGGATAGCGCGCGGACTTGAGCAGACGATGCAGGGCGGTGATGCGTTCGTATCGGTCCATGCCCCCGATTATGTCCGAGTCGCGGGTCTTGTGTGGGACGTTTGGGCTATCGTGAGCGCCCCGCCCCCATGGAAGCCCCGATGCGCCGGTTGCCCGCCCTGCCCCTGCTGGCCTGCCTGCTGCTGGCCGCCTGCGACGGAGCACCGCCCCCGGCGGCCTCCGCAGCCGTGGTCCCGGCCGCCGACCCGGCCCAGGCGGTGCTGGCCGCCAGCCAGCGGTTTGCCGCCCTGCGCAGCTTCCATGCCGAACTGGAGCTGCTGGGTGCGCCGCAGCCGGTGCGCAGTTCGATGGACTTCGTCGCCCCCGACCGCTTCCGGGTGCAGACCCCGGCCGGTGCGCAGACGATCATCGGCGATACCCTGTTCCTGCAGGCCGATGACGCCATCCACCAGGTGCCGGCCCCGGCCGGCCTGCTCGAACAGTGGCGCAATCCACTGCCGGCCGACGCCCTGCCCGCCGACCTGCAGGCCGAGGATCTCGGCGATCAGCTGCTGGATGGGGTCCAGACCCGGCACTACCGGCTGCGCGGCGCGCAGCCCGGCGAGCGCCTGGACTACTGGCTGGATGCGCAGGGCCTGCCGCGGCAACTGGTACGCAGTGGCAGCAGCAATGGCCGAAGCTTCCAGCTGCGGTTGCGGTATTCGCGCTTCAACGACCCGGCGCTGCGCGTCGATCTGCCCTGAACAGGCGCTGCCGGCAACGCCTGCTGAAGCGGGTTTTGGATCGATTCGGACCGCCATCACGCTTCCAGTATCATCACCGGCTGTCAACCGCTTCGGAGAAGCCTCGATGTCCCTGCGCGTGTCCCTGCTGATTCCCCTGCTGCTGTGCGCGCCGCTGGCGTACGCGCAGGATGCCTCCGAACTGGCGGCGATGTCCTCGCCGTGGAGCGGCAGCGGCGGCGAGCTCGGCTTTGCCTCGGCGCGCGGCAACAGCAGCACCGAGAGCTTCAACGGCCGCCTGCGCCTGCGCTACACCGATGGTGACTGGGTGCACAGCATGGACCTGTTCGGCCTGCGCTCCAGCTCCAAGGTGACCGAGACCAACGACGACGGCACCACCACCCGCCGCGACAACACCACCGCCAACCGCTATACCGGCAGTGCCGGCAGCGCGCTGCAGCTGGGCGAGCATCGCCAGCTGACCGCGACGGTACGTACCGAACGCGATGATTTCGCCACCTACGACCGCCAGAGCTCGTTCGGCCTGGGTTACGGCACCCGCCTGTGGAACACCGAGCGCTTCTCGTTCGATGCACAGCTCGGCCCCGGTGTGCGCCGCACGCACAGCACCGAGGACGACCGCACCCGCACCGGCATGATCGGTCGCGGCCTGTTTGACCTGAAGTACTCGCTGACCGACAACACCGACCTGGTCAACACCCTGCTGGTCGAGTCCGGCTCGTACAACACCTTCGGCCAGAACGACTTCGGCGTGTCGGTGAGCATGAACGAGCACCTGGCGCTGAAGGCTGGATGGCAGGCGCGCTACAACAGCGACGTGGCCGAGGACAAGCGCAAGACCGATACGCTGACCACCATGAACGTGGTCTACAAGTTCAAGTAAGCGAAACGGGCGCCAGGGCGCCCGTTCTTCCTTTTGCAGAGTCGAGCCACGCTCGACTGTTGTTGGCCGGCCCGTCGGCCTCTGCGAAAAGAGCAGTCGAGCATGGCTCGACTCTACAGAGGCACCGCTCAGGCGTTCAGCAGTTCGCCGGCACCGGCATCCAGCAGCATCTTCGCCACCCGTTGGCCCAGCGCTTCCGGGTCACTGGCCGGGCCAGCCGCCTGGGCGCGCACCGCGCGGCCATCGCTGGCACTGCCAACCAGCCCCTGCAGGTGCAGGTCCTGGCCCTGCCACTGCGCGATCGCTGCCACCGGTACGTGGCAGCTGCCGTGCAGCGCACGGTTCATCGCCCGCTCCGCCTCGACGCAGGCACGCGTGTCCGCATCGTCCAGGCCGGCGAACAGCGCCATCAGGCGCGCATTGCCGCCATCGCATTCCACCGCCACCGCGCCCTGCGCCGGAGCTGGCAGCCATTGTGGCGGCTGCAGGCGCGCGACGATGCGCTCGCCCAGGCCCAGCCGCTCCAGGCCGGCCACGGCCAGCACGATGGCGTCGTAGCCACCATTGTCGAGCTTGGCCAGGCGGGTGTTGACGTTGCCGCGCAGGTCCAGCAGTTCCAGATCCGGGCGCAGCGCACGCAGCTGGGCCTGGCGGCGCAGCGACGAGGTGCCGACCCGCGCACCGATCGGCAGCGCGTCCAGCGATGCGTAGAGGTTGGAGACGAAGCCGTCGGCAGGATCGTGGCGGGTGAGCATCGCCGGCAGCGCGAAGGGTGCGTCCAGCTCCATCGGCACGTCCTTCAGCGAGTGGACGGCGCAATCGGCCTCTCCGCGCAGCATGGCCAGCTCCAGCTCTTTCAGGAACAGCCCTTTGCCACCGATGGCCGCCAGCGAGCGGTCCAGCACTTCGTCACCGCGGGTGCTCATCGGCACCAGTTCCACATGCAGGCCGGGGTGGGCCTGTCGCAGGCGATTGGCGACGTGTTCGCTCTGCCAGAGGGCGAGCGGGCTCTTGCGGGTGGCGATGCGGACGGTTTCCATCCGGTCATTATCGCGCCTTCGGCGCGGATACGGCCAACGGCGGAGCCCCTCGTGGCTGGCTGGGGGTCGTTAGAGCAACAGCCGCGCTTGGCCGGGCGGGGTGGGCTACCCAGGGGTCGCTGCAAGTACGTCCATGTAAGCTCGGTCGCCGCATCCATGCGGCTCACGCCCCTGCGCAGCCCACCCCGCC
>NZ_LLXV01000057.1 GCF_001431665.1 Stenotrophomonas beteli
GACCGATACTCCGCCGCCGCCGGTGAAGAATCTGTCGCCGCCGAAGCCGTCGCCGGTCCCGCCGCCGCCGCAGGCGCCGGTCGTGGACGTGCCGGAACCGCGCCCGAACGACATCGTCACCCCGCCGTCGCCTCCGGCGCCGCCGGCCCCGGCGACCTCGATCGAGGCCAGCGTGGACATCTCCTCGAAGGCCATGAATCCGCCGCGCTACCCGCCGGCAGCCTTCCGCGCTGGTATCCAGGGCGAAGTGATCCTGATCATTGATGTCGATGCCAACGGCAACGTCACCAATGTCACGGTGGAAAAGTCCAGCCGTAACCGCGACCTGGACCGTGCTGCCATGGAAGCAGCTCGCAAGTGGCGCTTCAACGCCGCTGAATCTGGCGGTAAGAAGGCGGCAGGTCGCGTTCGCGTCCCGGTCAACTTTGCGCTGAACTGATGCGTCAGGGTGGCCGCCCGGCCACCCGCGCTCCGGTTCGATTGTTTAGCTTAGCTACACCCTTTATCACCACACACAACAAAGGTAAGCGTCATGCTGCAGGAACTTTTCATCGCCGCTGCTGCCGGGGGCAATCCGTCCAACGCCCTGTCGCAGATGGGCTTCGAGCACCTGATCCACGAAATGACCACCAAGCCGGGTGATTTCGCGGTTTCCTGGGTCGTGCTGCTGACCCTGATCGCGATGTCGGCCATGTCCTGGTACTGGACCGTCATCAACATCTTCCGCGCCACCCGCCTGAAGAGCGCCGCTGATCGCGTCGTCAGCCTGTTCTGGGACACCCCGAACGCGCAGGACGCCATCCGTGCGATGGAAGAGCAGCCGGCTTCGGAGCCGTTCTCGAAGATCGCCCTGGACGCTGCGCAGGCTGCTGCCCACCACCAGCGCGCTGAAGGCGGCGCCACCGGTGGCGTGGGCGAGAACCTGAGCCGTTCGGAGTTCGTCGACCGCGCTCTGCGCCAGGCCGTCACCCGCGAAAGCAACAAGCTGCAATCGGGCATGACCCTGCTGGCCACCGTCGGCGCGACCGCTCCGTTCGTCGGTCTGCTGGGTACCGTGTGGGGCATCTACGGCGCGCTGATCAAGATCGGTGCCACCGGCTCCGCTTCGATCGACGCCGTTGCCGGCCCGGTGGGTGAAGCGCTGATCATGACCGCGATCGGTCTGTTCGTCGCGATCCCGGCCGTGTTCGCCTTCAACTTCTTCAGCAAGATCAACAGCGCGACCATCAGCAAGTTCGATACCTTCGCGCACGACCTGCACGACTTCTTCGCCACCGGCTCGCGCGTCCGCTAATTGCGGCGCGCGTTACCCAGCGACGAACGTAAGTAGTCACCAAGATCTAGACGGAGCCCGTTATGGCTTTCAGTAGTGGTAACAGCGGCGGCCCCATGGCCGACATCAACGTTACGCCCCTCGTGGACGTGATGCTGGTGCTGCTGATCATCTTCATCATCACGGCGCCCCTGATGTCCCACAAGGTCAAGGTGGATCTGCCCGAAGCCAACCTGATCCAGAAGCCGGAAGACGCTGAGAAGCGTTCCGGACCGATCACCCTGGCAGTCAAGGAAGACGGCTCGATCTACTGGAACGACGAAGAAATCAACAAGCAGACTCTCGAGTCGCGCTTGGCGACCGCCGCCCAGCAGACCCCGCAGCCGCCGCTGAACCTGCGTGGTGACCGCACCACCAAGATGCGCGTCATCAACGACCTGACCAAGGTCGCGCAGGAACAGGGCATGTTGGACGTCGGCTTCGTCGCGACCAAAGAAAAGGGGCAATAAGCCATGGCATTCAGTAGTGGTGGTGGCAAGGGCCCCATGGCAGACATCAACGTCACGCCCCTCGTGGACGTGATGCTGGTTCTGCTGATCATCTTCATCGTGACCGCGCCGATCATGACGTACCCGATCGCCGTGGACCTGCCGCAGCGCGTGCTCAACCCACCGCCGCAGCTGGTCGAACCGCCGCCGCCGATCGAACTGAAGATCGACGCCAGCAACCAGGTCTCGTGGAACAACAGCCCGATCAATACCAGCGAGCTGCAGCAGCGGATGGAGCAGGAGGTCCAGCGTGACCCGACCAACCAGCCGGAACTGCGCATCGACGCCAGCCCGGATTCCGAGTACGACGTGATGGCCAAGGTTCTGGCCGCCGCGAAGAACGCTCAGATGAAGAAGATCGGTTTTGTGCAGCAGTAATCGCTACACCGCAACACAACAGTCATGACGCGACTGCAGGCGCCCCTGGAAACAGGGGCGTCTTTTTTTGTTCCCGCCGTGGCGCACCGGTTGCGGGGTCAGATCCCGTTTCCTGCGGAGAGGGATCTGACCCCATCAGGTGGCATGCGCCCGCTATGATCGGCGGATGCTCGCCCTCTTCGACTCCCTGCGGCACTGGCTCGACGGCGTCGCCCATCTGGGCACGATCCTGGCGGTGGCCTATCTGCTGTACCTGCTCGCGCTGACCGGCTGGATCATGCTGCAGAAGCGCGAGCCGGTGGCCACGCTGAGCTGGATCCTGTCGCTGGCACTGCTGCCCTATCTGGGCTTGTTCATCTACTACCTGCTGGGTCCGCAGAAGGTGAAGCGGCAACGCCTGCGCCGCGGACGCGCGCGCTCGGGCATGGAGCACTACAGCGACGTCTGCCCGCCGGATGCGGACTGCACCGAGCTGGCCAAGATCGCCCAGGCCACCACCGGGCTGGCACCGAGTAGTGCCACCGAAGTGACCTGGCTGGTGGATGGCGCCGCCACCTACGCGGCCCTGCTTGAGGCGGTTACGCAGGCACGCGACCACGTGCACCTGGAGTACTACATCTTCAACCCGGACCACGCCGGCACCGCGTTGCGCGACGCGCTGGTCGAGCGCGCCCGTGCCGGCGTGCAGGTGCGCCTGCTGCTGGATGCCGTGGGTTCCTCCGCCCTGCCGCGCCGCTTCCTGCAACCCCTGCTGGACGCCGGTGGCGAAGCGGTATGGTTCCATCCGCGCCAGCTGCTGAAACCCTTCAAGCGGCCCTGGCTGAACCTGCGTACCCACCGCAAGCTGGTGATCGTCGATGGCCGACTGGCCTTCACCGGCGGCATCAACATCACCGACGACGAAGACGAGAGCCGCAAGCCGGACGCCTACCGCGACCTGCACATGCGCATCCGCGGCCACGTGGTGCGCAGCCTGCAGCTGGTGTTCGCCGAGGACTGGCTCTACGCCAGCGGCCAGGATCATTCGCGCCTGGACATCGCACGCCTGTGGCCGGCCGAGATGCCGCTGCGCGCCGATGGCCCGATCAACGCGCAGGTGCTGGTCTCCGGCCCGGATTCGGGCTGGGAAACCATCCACCGCCTGCACGTGGCGGCCATCCAGGAAGCACACGAACGGGTCTGGCTGGTCACGCCCTACTTCGTACCGGGCGAGGCGGCGCGGATGGCACTCACCTCCGCCGCGCTGGGGGGCCTGGACGTGCGCCTGCTGGTGCCGAAGATGAGCGACTCCTGGTTCGTCACCCAGGCCGCCCGCTCCTACTTCGACGAGCTGCTGCATGCCGGGGTGAAGATCTACGAGTACGGCCCGCGCATGCTGCACACCAAGGCCTTCATCGCCGATGACGACGTCTGCATCGTTGGCAGCGCCAACTTCGACCACCGCAGCTTCCGCCTGAACTTCGAACTGTCGATGATGATCAGCGACCGTGACCGGGTGGCCGCCCTGGCCGGGCTGCTGCAGGGTGAATTCGACCGCGCCACGCGTGTGCATGACCAGGCCGGGCGCTCGTTGTGGCTGCACCGCCTGCCCGAGGCATTCGCCCGCCTGGCCTCGCCGCTGCTGTGAGGCAGCGCTACACTGCGGCGATCATCCGGGGAGCCCGACTATGTACTGGTTGTACCTGCTGCTGGCGCTGGGCTGCTTTGCCTTTGCGCTCAAAACCCCGAGTGTCGGTCTGATGACCGCGTGCCTGCTGGCCGCCCTCGCCTTCCTGCTGGCCTGGGTGCGTGGCCGCTACGTGGCCCGGTTCGGCGACCTGCAGCGCGACCCGGCCACCCTGATCGATGCCGACGAGCTGCGCCGCCTGCGCGAACAGGCCGAGGCCCGCCGCACCGGCGGCAGCACCGGCCACGATCACGATCCATCCCCTCTTTCCAAGTAGTTCCGTTCCATGACCCAGCTCAGCGTCAACGTCAACAAGATCGCCGTCCTGCGCAATTCGCGCGGCGGTGCCGAACCGGACGTGGTGCGCGCCGCCCAGGCCTGCCTGGATGCCGGCGCGCACGGCATCACCGTGCACCCGCGGCCGGACCGCCGCCACATCACCGCCGAGGACGTGCTGGCCCTGTCCATGCTGACCCGCACGCGGGGCGTGGAATTCAACATCGAAGGCAACCCGTTCGCACCGCCGCGTGAGGGATACCCGGGGCTGCTGCCGTTGTGCGCGCAGACCCGCCCGGCGCAGGCCACCCTGGTGCCCGACGGTGATGGCCAGATCACCTCCGACCATGGCTTCGACTTCGAACGCGACGGCGAGCGCCTGCGCCCGCTGGTGGCCGAGCTGAAGGCGATGGGCTGCCGGGTCAGCCTGTTCGTCGATGCCGGCAATCCGCTGCTGGAGCAGGCGGCAGCCGTGGGTGCCGACCGCATCGAGCTGTACACCGGCCCGTACGCCGAGGCGCATGCGGCCGGCGATGCCACTGCGATGCTGGCGTTGTTCGCCACCGCGGCGCGGCGCGCGCAGGCCGTGGGGCTGGGTGTGAATGCCGGCCATGACCTGTCACAGGACAACCTGCGCGACTTCCTGGCCCAGGTGCCGGATGTGCTGGAAGTGTCGATCGGTCATGCGCTGATCGGCGAGGCGCTGTATGACGGGCTGGACGCCACGGTGCGGGGCTACCTGGCCCTGCTGTGACCGCTCGACTCTACAAGGGGCTGAACCCTTCAGGCGGCCGTCGCAGCCCTTGAGACAGCCCCGGCATACGCTGCCGGTATGGGTATCGCGATCAAGGGCCGAGGTTCCACGTCCCACCTTGCCGGGCGTTTTGAAAGCACCGTCAGCGAGGCGGTGGATGATGGCTGGGCGGTCGACGAGAGCGAGGAGTTCCTCGCCCCGCGCCTGCGCACCGAAGTGCGCGCCGAGACCGCACGCAGCATCATCAGCCGCAACACCTCGCCGGACGTGGGCTTCAGCCAGTCGGTGAATCCGTACCGCGGTTGCGAGCATGGTATCAATACCCCCTGATTGTTGACTAGACAAATGGATATAGATCAATAGTTTAGAGGAGTATCAGTAAACACATCGGCTTGGCAGGAGCGCGCGCAGCAACGGCCAGCTCGCCCTTCTCGGACGAGCTGGCCCTCGCTCTTTAGCTGCGAAGAAAGTTAGAGACCTGCGGCGCGTAGCAAGGCTGACATCGACGTGCCCAGACCATCAGCCACGCGCTCCAAGGTAGCGAGAGTGACGTTCTTTTCGCCACGTTCGATCTTGCTGTAGTAGGCGCGGTGCATTTCGATGTGGTCAGCAAAGACTTCCTGGCTGACACCCAGAGCAATACGATGCGCGCGGATCACATCTGCAAGTTTCGCTTGATTCGTATGCTCGACCATACGAAGCAGCTTGTGGTCCCGGTACTTTAAAGACTACGCCTCTAAAGGTAGTCTACTTAAAAGTACTAATTGCCCATCTCATGAACTTTTACCTCGTATGTCCGGAACTGGAGTTCACGCTCGAGGTTCCCTTCTCGCCCATGGGCAGGGAGCAAGTTGCAAAGCAGGTGCGTCGGATGCAGGAGGAGGAAGGGCAAGGCAGGGGCTTCGAATGTCGCCTGGCGGCAGAGCTGTCAAAGCTCATCCCGCAGCTCACCGATTGGGACATCAAGCCACCCACGGGTGCCCAGATGGCATACGCGACTTCACTCTGCGCGCAGTTGGGTATTCAACTGCCTGCAGCAACCCGTCGATCGCGTGCATTGATGCAAACGTTTTTGGCTGAAGCCAAAGCGCTCCACGGCCAACGTGGATGACAAAGGCTCCACAGGCCGACGTTGTGGATAAGCTTGGGTAAAACCTTTTCGCCAGATTACCGAATGGCCTACAGCTAGCTGAATTCCAGGGTGTTGCGGCGGCTGTGGTTAGCAATAATACTAACAACTGACCTTCCCAAGTTGTTGCCATGGAACAGGATGCTCGCAAGGCCCAAGTTCCCCTCAAAGGTAGAGGGGCCGCATCGCGTGTCGCGAGCCGTTTCGATACCACTGCAACAGTGGGAATCGACGATGGCTGGGAATCGGTCTACCAGGAGATGGAAGACGCGCCGCAGTTGAGAACTCAGGTACAGGAAGAGCGAGCGCGAACGGTGATCAGCCGCAACACATCCCCCGACGTTGGCTTCAGCGCGTCGGTAAATCCGTACCGCGGCTGCGAGCATGGGTGCGTTTACTGCTTTGCCCGCCCCTCCCATTCCTACTTGAGCCTTTCACCGGGCTTGGACTTCGAGACGCGCCTATTTGCAAAGACGAATGCCCCGGAGCGGCTCAGAGCGGAAATTAGCAAGTCGAACTACAAGTGCGCCCCGATTGCTCTGGGAATAAACACAGACGGCTATCAGCCGATTGAAAGGAACTACCAAATTACACGCCAATGCCTTGAGGTGCTTGCTGATGCCAAGCATCCGGCGAGCTTCGTCACCAAGAGCGCCCTGATCACCAAGGACATCGAACTGCTGGCGTCGATGGCCAAGGACAGGTTGGTTACGGTCTACTTCTCGGTCACTACGCTCGACAGGAAGCTATCGGCAAAGCTGGAACCGCGAGCTGCCGCTCCCCACGCCAGGCTGCGAGCAATGAATCAGCTGCACGATGCAGGGGTCCCGGTTGGGGTTCTGATCGCGCCTGTCATACCCATGATCACGGACCATGACCTAGAAGCTATCCTTCAGGCCGCTCACGAACACGGTGCCCGGGCCGCTGGCTACGTGCTTCTCCGGTTACCTAACGAGATCAAAGAGATCTGGAGAGAATGGCTCGAGCTGCACTACCCTGATCGGGCCGCGCACGTGCTTAGCTTGATGCGACAGATGCATGGGGGGAAGGAGTACGACGCCAGCTTCGGCACCAGAATGTCCGGAACTGGACCGGTGGCGGACTTGATCCGTAAGCGATTTGAAAAAAAGTATCGTGAGCTCGGTTTCACAAGGCTGCCTGCACTAGCCACTCATCTGTTTCAACCTCCCCAGGAGAAGTCGCCACAAGGTCAACTTTTCTAACCAGACGGAAAGCGTGGTAGCAGCAGTTACGAGCGAAGGATCCAGTCGGAGCGGTGCTTACAGGGACAAGGAGTAACAGGCTCCCGAGTGCTGATACCATCTCCCCGAAACTGAACTAGCCCCTCCTGCGTAGTAAGCTCAGACGGCTCTCTAAACGTATTTGGTTATCCCGCTTCCTCATGACAAGGACTAGCGTATGCCCAAGCAAGTGAGAGGTTTATCAGTCTACCGAAGTACGATTGAGCGATTGCCACAATTTCGTCTCCTTAGCAGCCCACTCACAGAGGACCAGGCGGCGATGCTGGGATTTGACGGCGTTCCGCTAGCGGGTGCTTCCATTGTGCCAAGCGCCGAAGGACCCGCGACGTTCTTCAATGCCCGGGGCAAAGAGATCGTCAGAAAGGACCTTCCGATGATCACCAAGTCTCGATCGATCAACACGTCGTGGAAGGACTGGCACGGGCAAACCCACCACGGCACTCAGACGAGATCTTACGAAACCTATCCCCGGGAACACATTGCACCACCTGGTGAATTCCTCACCGCCGTGGAGACAGAAGGTGGTATCGCAATGGCTACGAGGATCATTGATCGGACGGAGCCAGAAGAGAGCATTGCAAATCTCGTCAACCTCTACCTGGAATGCTTCCCACACTTTGAAATCGTTGACCCGAGCCTTGCGGTGCCAGTCAGGGTCGAGAAGGTCAACTGGCGCATTCTTCCTCCTGGGAAGTTCCCGTTCGATCGAGCGATGCAGGTGCTGGATAACTATCTGGAGCAGCTTACCGAAAGCGATCGCGCAGCCGCTAGACAGCGCATCCGGATCATCACTCGTCACGAGCCAGACTTTATGGCAGTAGGACTAGGCGGTTTCAGTGAGTACATCGTCTTCGGGTTCACGCGAAAGAGTCGGTATGTGTTCGAGAGCCCGGAGACAGGCAACGCCACCTACATCTTCAGGAACGAATGGGAGGAGGTGTCTCAGCTCACCAAGCGCCAGATCCTCCAAGAGCAGCTACAGGAGGCCCGGATTATCCACACCTCTCGTTGGGCTATAGAAGTCTCAGAAGCAATCCAGCGGAAGTGAGTGGTCGCGGAATGCTCCAGGATGCGTAAACCGAACCAGCATAATTCGCTCTACGCAGTAGGCAGTCACCTAACGACACGATTACTCTGGGTCGAAAGATCCCAACAGGAACTCCTTATGAAGCCAACCATCCTGGCGTTGGACCTCGAAGGTACGCTCATCTCGAACGCAGTCAGTCAGATCCCTCGCCCAGGCCTATATAGGTTCCTTGAGGATGTCCGATCTCAGTTCGAGGAACTTGTGCTGTTCACCACGGTTCCCGAAGCACTCGCCCGAAGCATTGCGGGACTGCTGGCTACGGAAGGCAGTGTACCGGTATGGTTTTCCGGACTTCGCTACATCCATTGGTCTGGAAAGACAAAGGATCTCTCCTATGTCTCCCCCCACTTGGGCGACGCCCTTCTGCTGGATGACCACGGCCCATACGTGCATGACGGCCAAGAGAGCCTATGGGTCGAGATACCGTTGTTTGGCTCTCCGTACTCGGCGGACGACGACGGGTTGCAGATCGCAACTGCACGCCTGACTGATCGCATTATGCAACTGGAGAGTGCATCCAACCCGGCCCGCAGGACCGAAGGCTAGCTTCAATGACAGCGTCGTCTCGATGGCGCTTCGCAAGAGCACACATGTACGGATGGTTCTCTTCCAAAAATGGAACAGATACGGACCACCATGCGAACAAGCCTCAAGTAGGTCTTCCATAGGGTTCGTCTTGGAGACGCCGGAGACGGCAATCGAGAGGCCGCTCTCAGTGGAGGTGCTGCAGGCCTTCTACGGCACCCCTATCTGCGCCGTCAGAAACTAATGTGGAAGCGCCGCACGCACACGTCGTTCCAGCCGATACGATTCGCCGAAGGATGCGCAGTAGCAGGCGCGTCGTCTCCGATCTGCTCATGCCAACTCACTGCCAGCGCGCTTCGGTAGCCATAGACCGCGTGCTATCGACTGCAGGGTCAAGCGGAGCCCCAAGTTGGTAGCGAAAGCGAAAATCTCGAGTACGCGATGACCGAATCCGCTGGGCTTTTGCGCACTTCGCCCCCGCTAGAGTTTGGGCTGTCCTTCACATCAAGCGTACCAGAAGGCTCACGATCAGGCGTAAACCACTGAATCAAAGACACTAAAAAACAGATCTGATTCTCATTCCATTTGTTAATGTACCGTAAGGCTCACGCGCCAGAAAATTTGTCGCGTACCTGATAGGTTTCGGCGCCATGGCCTACGACGTCGAAATCTGCACCGCGCATGCGATCACTTCACCAGCGACGGTGACAACGGGTGAGCAAGGCGTGCCCTTGCCCGAGGGCTTCTGCTTTCTAATCAGCAGGTCGGACGGATCGCTTGTTCAGCCTGCTTTTGAGTTCTTTGCAGATTCTCATCTGACCATTGACCGGAATCCGAAGCTTGCATGCAGCAAGAATACGACGGCAGCAGTAGCGGCTGACCTCACCGACTTTCACCACTTTCTGGACGCAAGGAAAAAGCGCGTCTCGGACGTAGACGAGCAGCTTCTCAAAGCCTACGCGGACACATTGACGGACCTGGACTCCGCGGTGACCCTCGAGAAGTTTGCCGCCGCGACCATCCACCGAAGATGGTCGACCGTGACTAAGCTAGTCGCCTTCTGTGTGAAACGGGGCTATCTAAGGAAGCCGCCAGCGCTGCTGAGCAAGCAGACAAAGCGAGGAACTGTTCAAGTTCTCGATGTTGACGTGAATCTGCCCGGGCTGAACGACGCTGACGAGCTCATTACTGCGCTGCATCCCGAGACGGTCGTAGGCGTTCTCGACGAACTAGGCCCTAACACCGTGGTCGAAAGAAACGGTCTCGTTGAACTGGCGCTCGCGACCACGGCGCAGCGATTGATGGCTGAGCTGTGCTACCACGCCGGGTTGAGGCGGTCTGAAGTGTGCGATCTGCATGCGATCACCGTCCTTAAGACGCGCACCGAAGGGCGCGATCCGCTTTCCGCAGTTGCCATCCCAGTGGTCGGAAAGGGCAACAAGAAGCGCAATGTTCCCGTACCAGTTTGGCTACTAGAGGCGCTGAAATGCTATGCCAAGGGTACTCGGCAGGCCCTCATTGACCTCCGACTGCGGTACCGCAAGCTGGAGGATCACGGCGCACTATTCGTTCTCGACGTAAACGACCGCAGGCATGCGGGTAGTCCGATAACTCCCCAGACGTTCGATCGCCATTTCGCTCTCGCCAAAGACAGGTTGCTTAAGCGCCTTTCCAAAGAGCCCGACCTGGCGCGCTATGAATCAACGCAGCGAGAGCGGATAACCATCCACGCGCTTCGGCACACATTCGCCCTGTACACGTACATGGAGAAGCGCGCAAACGGCGACATGGATGCGATCAAGTATGTTCAGTCAGTACTAGGACACAGCCTCAGGGAGACGACCGAGTCCATCTACCTGAGAAGCGCGAATGCCTTCGAGAGCGAAACCAGAGAGTCCATCAGGCTGCACATTGAAGGTCAATCGTTTATGCAACTAGGCGTAGCGGGCGAATCGGCTTGAGTGCAGAGTTCCTCCGTTAATGGACGAGCATGACCTCACATGCAAACGACCAACCCACGCAGAAAGAATCGAATACGGAGGAGAGCAAAACGTGGCAGGAAGAAGGACCGCTCAACTCCGGCACGCCTTGGGAGATGAGGACAAGGTCAGCGCAACGAAGAAATGGGATGTACGCGAGACCGCTGATCGCCTGGAAGCGGCGTTCAGACGCGCCGGAGACCAACGCGACAACATCGTCAACCTTAGCCGGTGGAAGAGCATAGGTGCAGCGGCACCGATCTTCGCCGAAGCGTTCTGCAGAGCCCACAAAAATAGCAGAGAGACAAGTAGATCCTCTTCAGCTAACAACATGGTGAGTGGCCTGGGGCAGTACCTAGCCGCAACAAGAGTGGAGATAAACGGTCCAGATGACGTTCCGATGGACCTGGGCGAATCGTTTCTAACCTATCTGAAAGGAAAGGATGCCACGCACCCGATCACGCTCGCGGTGCAGACACAGCGTCACTACTACGGGACCTTCAAGAAGGTCGTCCTTGCGCTGCACGAGATGGATCCACGCTGGCAGGTGATCCGTATTCCCACAAAGCCGTTCGCAGGCCTGCCACGTAAGAGCAATCCTAAAGAGCTTGACCGTGCGGCTTGGGCCAACGTCATGAAGGCCGCTGTTGAAGAATGCATCTCGACAATGGATGAAGTATGGCCGCTTCTGGACAGGGTACACAGTGCTATTGCTAAGAAGAGTAAGGGCGACGCTGTATCGCTAAGCGACCCGGCGGAGGCGATTGCGCAGATCCTGGCAAACTTTGACGGTCACTTTCCTCGCCAAGCGGAGGTTCGCCAGCTCCCTGGGGTAGGAAAGATCAGTGAAAGTGAGTACTTCAGTCTGAGGAGACTTGCGCACCCCATCGGTGGTGATCTGATCCCATTCTTCCTGGTACTGGCCATGCACTCGGGGTTCAACGAGCAGCCACTTAGAACACTCACTCTGGATGGCATATCGGAGCACTACCCGCTTGGACGGAAACGAACGGTGATCAAGTCATCCAAGCACAGGGCTGGGGAGAGCGATCAGGGGGCACCACAGCGAGCGGCCTTCCCCGCCAGCGATCACCCGCTAGCCCCGGAAAGATTGATACGTTTCGTCATAGCTTGGACCAGACGAATCAGAGACTACGCTGATGGCGAGCTTGCCAATGACTTCTTCCTGCACGCAGTATCCGAAGGTGGGCGCCACAAGCGCCGAGGAATGCTCATCGATTCCTACTCATGCAGAACCGACGATGTAAACACGCGCGTGACCGGTTACATCACGCTGTTCTGCAAACGAAGGGGGCTCAAGTACTCCGGCTCACGCGCAAATAGGCTTGCGTTCTCTGAAGTGGTTGATGGACTGACCGACGGCGACGCCTTCGAGCTCCGAGCAATGCTGGGCCATCGGCTGCTGTCAACTGGTCAAGACAGCTATCAGACAACCACGATGCAGCGTCGGCAAAAGGAACAGATGGCAGGAGCCATGGCGGCCCAGGAGCGCTGGGTGACTTCAAATGGAAATATTGATACGCGCTCAACCCGGAGTGACCGTGAGCACACGGCAGCCACGCAGGGCTTCTGCTGCGCAGATCCATTCCAAAGTCCGCAACCGGGTCAGCGCCCGGGCAAACTCTGCACCAGCTATGGAGCTTGCCCTGCGTGCCCGCTCGCAGTAGCTGACTCAAACGAAGCCTACGCGCTCGCCCGCTTCCTCCAACTGCAGGAGCTATACGAAGAAGCTAGGGCAGAGCTTGGCAGCGAGATATGGCGGCGAAAGTTCGAGAACGCTTACCTAGCGATCCGCGACTCATGGATTCCCGCTGTTAGCACAAATGCGAATCGACAAGCAGCGGCGATGATCATGCTGACGTCGCTCCCCACACTTGAATAGTTCGGACCGCAGCGTTAGCAGAGCGTCCACTCTAGAGGTAAGGCTATGCCTGCAGTAAGAAAGATCAAATCAGCGCAGGCGGCAACCCTGCATCCTTCATTCCAGGTGGACTATGACAGTAATGTCTGGACGTTCGCTCAAACCACTGTCGGCCAACAGAGGGAGTTCGTCACCGTTGATTGGGCAATCCCGGTTTCGCGCGGGGAATTACTCACAGACTACAAACACAGGGGACTGCTGGATGAACTGAAGTGCTACCTCAAGACCTCCATCGTCGATGACACGGTACGCATGACGGTTGGATCTATCCCTTCTACCTACATGGGCGTGAGGGAGCTGGTGAAGTTCATGGGGGAGCGGGAAATCCGCACGCTTTTCGACATATCCACAGCTGTGAGTTGGGAGTATGTCGAAGGTCTCGAAGAGCAATACATCATGGCCGGAGGTGATGTCGGTCGAGATAGATCGTGGACGCATTCCACTGCCTACAAGCTTATTCACCCACTTACACAGATCTACGAGCTCGCGGACAGCTTGCGCGCCAGAGGTGGACAAGCACCCTGCGAAGCACCGTTTGATGGAAGAAAGACCTATGACGTTGTGACCGGGCCGCTTGGGCTCGCTCGAACGGGTGGATTGCTGCCTATCCCGGACGAGATCTCGTTGCCAATCCTCACCTACGCATATGAATGGATCGAACACGGCTCGGAAGATGTGATCAGACTTCAGGCTGAGATCATCCCGATGCTCATCGACGCAAGGAGCGCGAAGGGACCAAGACGAATCATATGTCTTCGTGAGATCAAACGGCACATCGAGGAGTTCCAGATGAGTCCGATCCCTGGAACACTAACGCCTTGGCATGAGCCGCTGCTCGCAACGGATCGGATTGATGACGCTGGGGACGAGCGCGAAATTAGCGGAACTCAGGCCCTCAGACGCCTAATCCTGATGACTCAAAGCGCATGTAGTACGTTGCTGCAGGCATGCACTGGGATTCGAGCTCATGAGCTGATAGGCCTATCCTTGGACCACGATCCGACGCTGCAGCACGGTGTGATCAAGTCAGTGACTTCTCTAGACGGACTGATGGAGGTCTTCTCCATCTGCGGCATTTCAGCCAAAAGGGAAGCGACTCGCCATGAGTGGACAGCCGGACTGCGTCCGTTGGGTACAAAGCACATGCCGATCGTTCTGAAGTCCATCGAAGTGTTGGTTCGGCTAATGGAGCCTTGGAGAGCTCTTTCTGGCAGCAGCACGCTGATGCTCAGCTTCTCCCACGCCAAGTCCCTTCCATCCGGTGCTGATGGAATTGGCCGAATGACAGCCAACCGAAACTCTCTCCTGCAGCGCGAGTTCGCCGTTGAGGCCCTCACTAAGAAGCGTGGAATCGAGATGACGCAAGCTATCTACGAGGTGAGATCCCTCCGCCCACAGCGATGGAGGATCACCTTTGCGCACTACGTCTTCCGATCCAAGCCGGAGCTTATGCCTGCACTTCGGACCCACTTCCGTCACATGAGCGAGCAGATCACGGATCAAGGGTACATCGGCAACGACGCAGCGCTGCTCGAGAATCTGGAAGGAGAGAGAGTCATGGAGACCTCCAGGTTCCTCGTTCAAATCACTCTTGGCAAGCCGATTGGGGGAGGACCGGCACAGCGGCTTCTCATGCAGCATGCCGAATCAATGGCCAAGGCACTGTCAATGATGGACGGAGAAACACTGATTGATAAGGCCGTAGCATACGTGAAGCTCACCGACCTGCGGATATGGACAGGGACGTACGCGAGTTGTCTGATCGATATGGTGCCTGATCGCTCCAGCTGCAATCCACACGCAAGCCTGCTCACCGTCCGCGCCTCGCCAGACTTCGGCGTACGATCGCCCGGCCTGTGTGCGGGGTGCAAGTGCTGCATCATCCTCCCAGAGCATCGGGACTTCTGGGAGGATCGACTTCTGAAGAATCAGGCCATTGTCCAAGCAGATCGGATCAACTCTAAAGACCAGCGATCAAAGATTGCCATGAGTCGTATCGTTCAGAGTCGAGCAGTTCTGAAGATGATATCCAAGGCTACCGGGGACGCCTCCGATCGTTCCGGCGGAAGTTGACAACATTGGCCGCTTCATCCCTGTTGGCACTTCTCTTCTGAAGCCGGGACACTGCGAGCTGAAGGGAAGCGTTGTGGATATTTGTCTTGTACAAAAGAGCCTTCAACCTTGTGTTCTCGGCTCTAAGCTTGGTGAGCTCTTCAGTCACTGAGCCGCGCTTCTCCTCCTCAGCTAGTTCTTGAATTTTGAGCCAGACATGCCCGAGTCGAGCGTGCCTTGATCCAAAGCTTCCTCTATTTACGCCCGCCTCCGCCGCGACCGAAGTTGGCGTGATGATCCGATGACCTGCGGCCATCTTTGCTTTCAGCAATTCATTCGTTGGGCGTCGCTTCACCAGACGGTCAAGAGCGGCCAACGCTTTGTCCTCTACTGAGTTGGGTCTGCTCATGCTGCTTTCCGATGATTCGTCGTAGCCAGTACATAGCCTACGCCAAATGCGCCGCCGAATCAGCTGGATGAAATCCGTCATCTCAGGTTTTTCTGCAAACAGCGATTACCAAACTACAGAAGCTGATTAGGGCAGCGTTCGCTACTCTATCCTCTACGCTCTGTTTCGACTTGCAGAAGACATCCTCCTGGATCCTACGCAACTAGCTCCCCAATACACCACGTTTAGCACGTAGATGCTTTGATTGTCAGTTCTAACGCAACAGGAGAGCGCTTACCGTGTCCATGAAGGGAAAGGTGGCATTAGTCACTGGCGGCCGCTCTGGCATTGGATTGGCGATCGCACAAAAGCTCTCAGCAGACGGTGCTCGCGTCTTCACCGCCCAGCGTCGTGCAGACACCGTCTCTGAAGGCATTGAAGCGGATTTCGCGGATCCAGCCTCTGCACAACGCGTCGTCTCAACCGTGATTGACTATGCAGGGCGTCTGGACGTTCTCATCAACAACGCGGGCGTCATGGGGGAAGCGCTTGTCGAAGAGATGTCCTTTGAGGCCTGGAACCGTACGCTGGCGGTCAACCGACGTCCCCCCGCCTTCAGTAGCGGGACTGTTTAGAGTCCGGGTTTCATCGTAGCGACTTTGGCCGCCAGCTGTTTGGCATAGGCGGCCGGGGTCAGCCCGCCCAGTGCCTTCTTCGGTCGCTCCTCGTTGTATTCGCGTCGCCAGGTCTCGATCTCGGTACGGGCGTGCAGCAGTGTCGGGAACCAGTGCTCGTTGAGGCATTCGTCGCGCAGGCGACCGTTGAAGCTCTCGATGTAGGCGTTCTGGTTCGGTTTGCCAGGCTGGATCAGGCGCAGCTGCACACCTCGCTCGTGCGCCCACGTCACCATCGTCTTGCCGCAGAACTCCTTGCCGTTCTCGGTCCGGATCACCTGCGGCAGACCGCGGGTCAGCGCCAGCCGGTCCAGCACCCGCGCCACGCCGTGGCCGGAAATTGCCCGCTCCACCTCGATGGCCACTGCCTCATGCGTGGCATCGTCAACGATGGTCAAGGCCTTGAGCACACGACCCTCGGCGGTGCGATCGAACACGAAGTCCATCGACCACACCTGGTTGGCTGCTTCGGGCCGCAGCAACGGCTGCCGATCGCCCAGGGCAACCTTCTTGCGCTTGCGCCGCCGCACCTGCAGCCGGGCCTCCTGATACAACCGTTCCACCCGCTTATAGTTCACCGGCCACCGCTCCTGCCGCAGCTTCAAATAGATCATCCCGACGCCGTAACGCTTGTGTCGCTGCGCCAGCGCCAGGATCCGCTCGCGCAGCTCGACGTTGCGGTCCGGACGCGGCTCGTAACGCAGCGCGCTGGCGCTCATCCGCACCGCCGCCAGCGCGCGCCGCTCGCTCAGGCCTCGCTCCACCAGATGCCGCACCAGCGTCCTGCGCGCCGGTGCGGTCACCACTTTTTTCGCAAGGCATCCTTGATGACGTCGTTCTCGAACAGCTGCTCGGCCAGCAACTTCTTCAGCCGGGTGTTCTCCGCCTCCAAATCCTTCAGGCGTTTGGCCTCCGGCACGGTCATCCCGCCGAACTTGCTGCGCCACAGGTAGTACGAGGCCTCGCTGAAGCCGTGCGTGCGGCACAGATCCTTGACCGGAAGTCCGGCCTCGGCCTCACGCAGGAAGCCAATGATCTGTTCTTCGGAAAAGCGCTTCTTCACGTCCAATCTCCGTCTCGTGGGGGAATGGACTCCACATCGACCTGCTACTCAAAACTGGGGGAACGTCGGTTTGAAAAAAGAACGGATTAAGAAGCAAATCTACGCAAATCTTGACGTGGCAACCTCGGACATATCCGACTACATCGATCGGTTTTACAATCCAAAAAGCCGCCACAGCCATCTAGGCGGGGTCAGTCCTGACGAGTTCGAAGCAGCGCATCGCCGCCCTCGATCAGGTGTCCACTAAAAGGTGGGAACTCCATCCTGACGAAATTTGCAAAAAGTTGTATGGATATCGGCCGCCTATAGGCCCTACCGTGGTCTCTACGACTTTACTGAACCCACAGTCCAGTTTTGACCTAAAGCTTCGTCACGGACATCGTCAGCACGAAGTCCTGTTTCCTTACACTTCGGTTTCTACCAGTCATGCTCAAGCTGCAGTACACCCAAGTTGATGTATTTTCAGCACAACCAATGCGCGGCAATCCTGTTGCGATAGTCCACTGCAATGAATTGCTCCCCGACCATTGCATGTTGGAGGTTGCCAGGTGGCTTGGTCTTAGTGAGACCGTATTCCTGCTTCCCCCCGTCGATCCCAGGGCGGACTACCGGGTACGTATCTGGTCGACTCTAGGAGAGCTTCCGTTCGCTGGCCATCCCACCCTGGGCGCTTGCCATGCTTGGCTTGAATCAGGCGGAGTACCGCGTGGTGCGCGCATTTTGCAGGAGTGCGGTGCTGGACTAGTGCATATTCGCCATGAGCAGCGGCGGCGGAAAGATATGAGCGGATGCCACCCGGAGCCAACTACCCTCAGCAAGCTGTCAGCGCAGCTGGCCTTCAAGGCTCCCCCCCTACTAAGGAACGGCCCGCTGGAGCCGGGTCTCCTGCCTCGTGTTTGCGAGGGTCTTGGTTTGGCTCCTGGGGAAGTCTTGGATGCGGCTTGGGTAGACAATGGTGCAGGTTGGCTGGCCCTCCGTCTTCGAAGTGACAGGGACGTATTGGCGGTGGTCCCGGACTACTCCAAGCTGATGGGTCTGGCGGTAGGTATTATTGCTCCTGCTCAGAATCAACCAATTACAGATGCAACGCGGTTCGAATCGCGCGCTTTCATTGCCGGCGACGCGGTGCCCGAGGACCCGGCAACCGGGAGTCTACAAGCCGGAATTGGCTGCTGGTTTGCTCAACTTGGTCTTGGCGCGGACCGATACATTGTTCAGCAAGGAACATGTTTGGGTCGCGCAGGCAGGATCTTTGTCCATCGGGAGCAGGACGAAATATGGATAGGAGGACACACCACAACCTGCATTAGTGGGGCCATTAGCTTGAACCCGCATCACATGCCGAATGAAATATAGGTGCTGCGGTAATTCTGAATGCGCTTTTATTGCACTAACGCCAACGCTTCAGGGCATGCAGAGACAATGGCTCCTAATGCACTTATATGACGGCATCAAACATCAAAAATGCGGGCGATCAGTTGGAGATGCCTTCATCGCGCAGGAACTCGAACAACTCGGCGTCATTGCTGATACCCAACTTGCGCATGGCATCGGTCTTTTGGCGGCTGATAGTAGTCTTACTGCGGTTCAGATGCATCGCTATCTCGGTAACTGACAGGCCTGAGGCCAGCAGGCGGAGTACCTCGCCCTCGCGTGGTGATGGCTGCTTGCCGCCGGCTGCCACGGTTTCGCTGCCGAGTTCGGCGATGCGTTTTTTCAATCCCTTGCTGACATATGGCGCACCGCGATGCACGACCTGCAGCGCCTGCGGCAGTTCATCAAGCGAGGAGGCCTTGTCAATTAGTCCCAATACCCTAGTGGAGACCACCATCCGCAGGATGCCCAGGTTGTTGGCCATGCTCAGGAGCAGGATTGGCAGGTTGGGGTGTCTGCGCCGGATCAACTCCAGCATCGCGAAGCCATCAGGCTGTTGACTCCCAGGCATGGAAAAATCGGTCACCAGGACGTCACAGGAATGGTCTTCCAATGCCTGCAGTAGTTCGCCCGGGTTGTTGGCCTCAGCGATCACCTCACCTACGCCACTGCCCTCAATTAGCGCCCGTGCACCGATGCGGACGATGGGGTGATCATCAGCAAGAATGACGCGAAGTCGCATGGGCTAGTATCGGATCAATAGGTGGATGGATGGGACGGACTGCTGTGGGGATTTCGTGCTGGGTGAATATGCATTTTTACCTCCGTGGTTTCTTGCTGTGCCTGGCCGCAGCGCTGGCCGTGCCTGCGCTCGCCCAAGAGGAAGCCTTGCCGTTGTCGCCGTCGCAACGCGCTTGGCTCAAGGCCCATCCCACGGTGACAGTCGGATTATACGACAACCTCTGGCTGCCTTTTGAGCGAGTTGAGGATGGCCAACCGGAGGGTCTGACCTACGATTACCTCGTCGAGGCGACCAACCAGCTGGGGCTCAAAGTGACCACCCGTCGCTACGCCAGTTGGGGCGACGTGCTGCGGGCCGCCTGCTCAGGCGAGGTGGATATTGTGATGGATGTCGCACTTACCGCCGAGCGCACGCGGTGCATGGTCTTCACCCGCGAGTACGCCGAAGCTCCTGTCGCGCTAGTAAGCCGCCTTCAGGACAGTCGCGCTGCACGAGATGCCGGCCTGGAGGGTCTGCGGGTAGTGACCGAAGGCGATTTTGCGTTCTCAGACAGCGCTCGGGAGCGATACCCAGCCGCCAAGCATGTGCAGGCCCAGACGACTTCGGAGGCGCTACAGATGGTCTCCGATGGTCAGGCCGACGTGTACTTGGGCAATGCTTATGTGGCTACCGCGCTGATCGCAGAGCTCGGTATTCCCCGTATCGGTCTGCTGCGGCCGAGCGATATGCCGCTGGATTCGCTGCACTTTGGCGTACCCAATGCCAAGCAGACGCTAGCCGAGGTGTTGGACCTGGCACTGACATCAATCCCGGAGGCGCGTAGTCACGCAATCCGAGCGCAATGGCTGCCTTCGTTGAGTTGGCTCGGCAGTGGAAAGCTGGCCCTGACGGCCAGTGAGCGTAAGGCATTGGCGCAACCACTGTTTATCGGCTTCGCATCGAAGTGGGCGCCCATCTCCTTCATTGATGAGGAGGGCCAGCCTAGCGGCATTGCCGGTGAGTATCTGCAATCTTTCCATGCCATTGGCGCTGACAAACTCAAGCTGTTGCCGTTGGATAGCTGGCGATCTATCCGCGATGCCATGCGCGATGGTCGGCTCGATGCGGTGATCGGTGTACCCAATGACACCACGGCATTCGGCGCCGACTGGGTGTTCAGCCAGCCGTTTCTGACCGTGTCCAATGTGATCGTTGTGAGAGATAGCAGCGGTCGCGTGTTGGATATGAGCGATCTCAATGAGCGCCGGGTGGCGCTTTCTGACCCAGAGAGACTGGGTTCCTTGTTGCGGGCGCAGGCACCCGATGTAGTCGTCGTGGAAGTTGCCACAGCCCAGGATGGCTTGGAACGGGTGCGCTCGGGACGGGCAGATGCGTACATCGGCAACCTCGCGGTGGTGGACCGATTCCTGCGGGACCGATACTCAGGCGAACTGCATATTGCGGCACCGGCAGGGGTCGAGGATCGGCTGGCATTGGCGGTGCGGCCGCAGCATGCAGCGCTTGCTTCGGCATTTGACCGCATGCTGATGAGCATGACGCCACGCGAGCGCGAGGCCATCCGGACCGACTGGATGGCGGTGGAGTATCGAACGGGGTTCGATTGGCAGATCTTCTTGAAGTGGGCCATCCCGCTGGTGCTAGTGCTGCTGACTGCCGGTGCAGTACACGCCGTAGGACACATACGCCTGCGGCGGGAGGTGGAGCAGCGGAGGTTGATCGAGAAGCGACTGGCAGAGGTCACCGGAAACCTGCCGGCCGTGGTCTATCAGGTCCAGCGCAGTCCAGAGGGGCAACTTTCGTTTTCATATATCGCAGGCGACATGCCATCGCTGTTTGGTCTTGAGGTGGAACAGGCGATACGCAATGAGCGCGAGCTTTTTTCGCGCGTGCACCCAGAAGATCAGCCGCTGCTTGCGACAGAGGTGGAGCGTGCAGCGGCGGCGGTCGATAACATTGTTTTGGATTTCCGAGTGCGCTCCGAAGATGGCTGGCGTTGGATCCGTTCGCGCGCCCGGCCACACCATGCCGACGACGGCGGTTTGCAGTGGAGTGGCTACTGGATTGATGTCACCCAGGTCCGCGCACAAGCGCAGGCGCTTGAAGCCGCCAAAGCCTCGGCCGAACAGGCCACAGAAGCCAAGGCAAGCTTTCTGGCCACCATGAGCCATGAAATTCGCACGCCGATGAGTGGTGTCCTGGGGATGCTTGAGATTCTTGCCCATACCGGGCTCGACAGCGAGCAACGCCGTGTGCTGGCAATTATTGAGGATTCAGCACAGATGCTGCGGCAGATCCTCGACGACATTTTGGATTTCTCCAAGATGGAGGCCGGCGCGTTGGTGTTGGAGGCCACGCCGATCAGTCTGCGGCGGACGATCGATAATACTCAGCAGATGCTGATTACGCAGGCAACCGCTAAAGGACTGCTGCTGAGCAACCGCATCGATTCACGCGTGGCTCATCAGCACATGGCCGATGGCATCCGCCTGCGCCAAGTGCTGTTCAATCTGCTGAGCAATGCGATCAAGTTCACTGCGCAGGGTCGAGTCAGCGTTCTGCTCGACCTGCTGGAGGACCGGCCGCGAGCGCAACGCATACGACTGACGGTACGGGACACCGGTATCGGTATCTCGGAGGAGCAGCGGACGTATCTGTTCAGTCCCTTCATGCAGGCTGAGGCATCTACCACCCGTCGCTATGGTGGTACCGGTTTGGGCTTGAGCATCTGCCAACGATTGGCTGAGTTGATGGATGGACAGTTGGAACTTCGGAGTGCGCTGGGTGAAGGAACCGAAGTGTCGCTGACCGTGTGGCTGCCTACTGCAGCAGCCGATGCCGATGTCGCCGCTACCGCAGTGCCGAGCGAGACCGTGCTATTGCCACTGGCATTGCGTCAGCAGAATGTCCTGATCGTGGAAGACCATCCTACCAATCAGGATCTGATGCGCTGGCGGATGCAGCAATTGGGCCTCAAGCACGAGATTGCAGGTGATGGTTTGGCCGCGCTGGCGATATTGGCCAAAGGCAATTTCGATCTGATCATCACCGATTGCCGCATGCCGGGCATGGATGGCTACGAGATGACACGTGAGATTCGTCGCATGGAAGCCAGCAGCCCACATCGCAAACGCATGCCGATCATCGCGCTCACTGCCAGTGCACTTGATGAGGAAGCGCGGTGCTGCCGAGAGGCTGGGATGGATGATTTCCTTGCCAAGCCCGTGCCGCTGGTGACGCTGCGGCAGGCGCTGATCCGCTGGCTGCAGAATGGTTCCGAGCACGCCGGCGATCACCGTGATGAAGGGCTGGGCGACGATTTACCCGGGCAGGTGAAAGTGCCCGACTCGCGTGCGCCTGTTGTGCAAACAATCTCCGTGCGCGAGGCGCTGATTGCTAGGTTTGGCTCGATGCAGGTGGCGGATCGCATGATCGTCAGCATCGTTGCCACCACGCTGGAGGATCTGCAGGCGATGGATGTAGCGATAGCCGCGCAGGATGACGCGACCTGTGCGGACCGTCTACATCGCATTGCTGGTGGACTGGGGGCTGTAGGGGCTGAAGATGATGCGGACTGGGCGCGCGAGTTGCAGGCGGCAATTGAAGCAGACGGCATCGTTGCCCACGACGAGGAATGGACTACGTTCCGTATGGCGGTCATGCAGTATCTGAAGGAGCTGCAAAGTTGAGCAATTTCGTACTTGTTGTATAGGACAACCGCCTCGGCGACGGCAAAGTCTAACTTCCGTCCCACAGCGCCATAGGCGCAGGCGAGAGTCCTCATGAACAACGTGTTCGCGCTCCGAAGCGCCGCTTCTACTAGTGCTTCCACTTCCAAGGAAGTGACTGCTGCACCTCGTCGCGCCGCGTTGGCCCAGCTCTTGAGGGATTCGGCACGCATCGAGGGCGAGGTGCTCTACCCATTGCTGGCAGTGTTGTTGGAAGCCCACCTGGACCACGGCCATGATGACTGTCGTGGCAACGCGAGCATTCGTGACGGTTTGGACAACTTGGAGGTGCTGCTCGCATTGGATATCGAACGGATGGGGTTGCGACGGTCTCCCAAGACACCTTGTACGACGTTGCCGCGCTCGCGTAGCTAGCGCGCAGCGCAAGATGCACTCGCTGGTATGGCTGGCGCCGACACGATCGATGGAGCGACGCTCCTTCCCACACCTTCAGACCGATCGATGCCCCACCTGGTGAGGCGTCGATGCTTTCGCATGTGAGCCTCCCCCCGATGTCCCGATTCCAGACCCCTCTGATATCCCTGGCCAGCAAGTGGCGGGGCGATCACATCATCAATCGTGTCGAACACAATGCGGTCATGGCCGATGTACTTGAGGGCGGGGCTGCAACCCCGCGTTATCTGTTCATGGCTACGATGTCCTGCGGTATCGCGATCCTTGGACTTCTGCAGTCCTCGGCAGCGGTTGTGATCGGCGCGATGCTTATCTCCCCGCTGATGGGGCCGATCATGCAGCTGGGCTTCTCGTTGTGTGTCATCGATTTCCGGATGATGCGTCGTGCGTTGATCGCGCTCGTGATCGGTACGCTCGTTGCGTTGCTGATGTCCTACCTGATTGTGAAGGCCTCACCCATTCGCGAAGCTACCAGTGAAATTCTGGCGCGGACGCGGCCCACCCTATTTGACTTGATGGTTGCCGTTTTCTCCGGGCTGGCGGGAGCCTACGCGGCCATTACCCGCAAAGGCGAAACCATCGTGGGCGTGGCCATCGCTACTGCGCTGATGCCGCCATTGGCGGTGGTGGGCTATGGCTTGGCCGTCGGCAGTATGGCCATTGCAGGCAACGCTTTTTTCCTGTTCATGACCAATCTGTTGGCCATTGCCTTGAGTGTCACACTGGTCGCCAAGTGGTACGGTTTTGGGATGCAGAACTCTTCACAGAGTACGGCCTGGCAGGCGGTATTGATCGCAATGACATTCCTGGTACTTGCCGTTCCGCTGGGTATCGCGCTGCGGGACATTGCGGCGTCTACGTGGATAGGCAATGGCGGCAGGGTCGAGACGGAGGCCTATCTTTCTCGCAACGGTGGTGCCATTGACAGTTTCCATGTGGACCACAGCGGGCAGGTACCGATCTTCAATGTCGTGGCTTTCGTGCCGCATTACCTGCCAATGGCAAAAATCGAAATTCAGAAGCAGATTCAGGCCAAGCTCGGTAGGGAAGTGCAGGTTGAGCTGCATCAAAGCCTGGAAGCCAATGACAGCATCCAGAACGGCATGGCCGATATCGATCGCATCCGCAGGCAGGTCGCATCCATCGAAGCACGCTTGAGCGCCGATGCCCAACGCACCGTCCTGGAGCAGGCCAGCACGGATGCCATCACGCAGCAGCTACTCGCGAATCTGGTGTCGGTGGAGGTTGCCGAGCACGAGCATATCGTCGTGGTGCGACCCCATGGCCCACTCATGCCGGAACAGAAAGCAATCCTGACGCTGGAGGCCCATCTTCAGGGTCAGATGCCCGGATGGACGGTAGTGGTACGTGCGCAGGAGGAGTCCCCCATCACTGTCGCCAACTGACATGGGAGCGGGGTTTCGTACTTGTTGTATTCAGCTCCGCGCTGCCAGGCGGAACAATGAACCCCAATCCAATACGGATGGTCCAGCGGGACGTCAAGATGAATGCGAATTTCACGTATAGCCTCATACCGACGCTCGACAGCGGATTGCTGGCGATGCTTGCCAGCAGCCTGGTATTCACGCTTGTGCGGGGCTTCCCGTTGTTCCTGATGTATCTGCGGCGCACTGCACAGCTTGAGCAGTGCGCCGTGCTCATGGGAGTATCATCGAAACAACCCATGCAGGCACAGGTACCTGTACCTGGGGCCATGCAAGATCGTTTGACCGCATTGCCGGGGCGCCTTCTGCTGGAGCAGCAATTACGTGGGTCGCGCGGTCAGGGGGCGTACAAGGCCGTGCTGGTGATCGGCGTGGATGGCTTCAGCGCCATCAACCAACTCTATGGCCATGCTTTTGGCGATGAACTTCTGAAGGCCATTGCCGTGCGCATCCGGTCCGCTGTCCGCACCGAGAATATGGTGGTACGGCTGGCCGGTGACGAATTCGCGATCATCGCAGAGGTCGAAGAGCTCGGACAGGCAAAGACCATTGCCAAGCGCCTGATGCAAGAGATGCGCCGGGCGTTTGTCATGAATGACAAAGAGGTCGAAATTTCCGTGAGCGTCGGTGTTGCCATGGAAACCATCGCTGGCGGTCAACGTAGTCGCTTGCTGACCCAGGCCGCCGCAGCCATGGCGGACGCCAAGGATCTAGGGCGCAACCGCTACGCGGTGTTCGACGTGCTGATGGGGGCGAGTGTTTCGGAAGTCGAGTTGATGGTGGGGGACCTGCGTCGCGCATTGCGCGAGAACGAGTTCTTCCTGCTGTACCAGCCAAAACTGGATCTTCAGAGCGGGCGGGTGATGGGCCTGGAGGCGCTGTTGCGCTGGAACCATCCTGAGCACGGGCAGGTACCTCCGGATCATTTCATCTCGTTGGCCGAGAAGACGGGAATGATTGTGGATATCGGGCGCTGGGTGCTCAACGAGGCGTGCAGTCAGATGCAGCAATGGCGAAGTGAGGGTGTGGTGGATTGGTGCGTCTCGGTGAATGCTTCCGTCTTCCAGATCAACGCAGCCTCGTTCTACGTGGATGTGCTTGACGCTTTGGAGCGAAACGATCTGGATCCAGAAGATCTGTATATCGAGATCACCGAATCTGGTGCCATGCGCAACGCAGAATTGAGCCTGATGACGTTGCGCAAGCTTTCTGCTGCCGGTGTGCGGATCTCGCTGGATGACTTCGGTGTCGGTTACTCGAGCCTGTCGCACCTGAAACGCTTCCCTGTTCAGGAGTTGAAGGTGGACCGTAGCTTCATCAGCGATATTGCCGAGTGTTCGGAGAGCGAGGCCATTGTCAGGGCAATCATTGGCCTGGCCAAAGCGGTGGGATTACAGGTAGTTGCAGAAGGCGTCGAAACCGAAGAACAACAAGCGCTCTTGGCCGAGATGGATTGTGATGTAATCCAAGGCTATCTGATCAGTCGCCCGGTACGGGCGATTGAGGTGCCGGCACTGATCGCCAAGCATAACGAAGCAAATGACGTATTGAATCGGCTGTTGGAGAGCTGATGTAGTCGCAGTGCGATGTCTTCCGGTAGCTGCCGTACATCGCCAAACATCTAGATAAGATTACATCGCGCTAGTCGGCGATGCTTACCCTTTGCGTTGCGGGACTCCCCTTACCCGCAGCGTGCCGGCCGTCAGTGAATATTCCTGGCGCGAGACGCCCGCAAGGCTCGTCGTGATCCGGCCCTTGATGTCAGAAAAACGAGCGGATGAGAGAGCTGAGATCCGTGCTGGTTCAATGCAGCAGCTCCTTCATAACCCATGGGGGAAAGCAGCGACTGTCAGAACACAAGTGGCCGGGGTCGCTAAGGTCATCAAGCTGAACAGGGTGTGGCGCGGAGCACAGCGCCGCAGTTCCCCAGCATGAGTTGGACTCGATCCTGAGCAAGTAGGCCGCCCTTCGGCATCTTTATGGCCGGGGATAAGCGAGTAGTGGCCAGTCAGAGAAAGCAGACTTCGTGGTCGATCAGGGCAGCAACAAAGCTGCCCGAAATAGGCAGTGCTTGCGAATCAGGACATGCGTACCTGAGCTGTCCGTACGCGACATGAACAAGTATCAATTAACCGCGAAATTTGAAACTTGTTGCATGTGAGCGCTGGGGCTGAATCCGTAGATTTTCCCGGGCCAGCATGACGTCGTGCGCTTATCAAAGTGACGCTGAGCATAGCGACCCGACTCTGTTCCCTGCGGCAGTCGGAAGCGCCCATTCTTCTTTAGGTGAATCATTAAATGAATAAGACTTTGCCCCCTCTTCTCTCTCGCCATACCCTTTCGCTGGCGATAGCCGGTGCATTGAGCATGTCGTTGGCTACCGCTCATGCTGCTGATTCAGATCGGCTGTTGGCTGATGGCATTCGGTTGGATGTCTCCTCTGGTCGCATTGAGTCCTTCGGCAACTTAGCCCACGTAATGGTGGCCACCAATGGTGGCAGTATTGTTGCCAATGACATGGACATTTCCTCCATGGGAACCACTGCGGTTGGTCTGATTGCCAATCGCAGTGGCACGGTGGTGTTCAATGGCGGCCGGATCAGTACCAGCGGTTTAAATAGCGATGGTGCAGTTGCCCGCAACGGCGGTCACCTGGACATTGGTCGTGATGCAAATGGTGTAGGCACACTGATCCAGCTTGGTGGCGACAATGCACGCGGCGTGTCGATCTCCAGCGCCACCGCCCGCATTGACGGCGCGACCATCGAAATAAACGGTGGTCGCGGTACTGGTGTGGTTGGTGCGGCCGGTGTGGTCACTTCGCAGGGTGGCGATGCTCTTGTCACCGATACTGCCATCATCACCAGTGGCTTGGGGGCCGATGGCCTGAACGTGGAAGGCGATTCCAGCATGACAGTGCGCGATAGCAGCGTGCTTACCACGGGTGATAGCGCCAAGGGCGCGGTCGCCTACGACGGCAACGGCAGCCTGTTGCTGGACAACGTGAGTATCCGCACCGAGGGTGCAGGTGCTCGCGGAGTGGTTTCCAGTGGCGTTAGTGCTGGTGTGTCATCGAGTGTGACGATGCACGGCGGCAGCATCACCACCACGGGTGCGGGGAGCATAGGTGCACAATCTGCAGCCGGCGCCGTCATGCAATTGAGCCAACTCAGCATCGATGCAACTGCTACGGGCGTACAAGCGATTGGTGCGGGCCGGGTCGATATGTCCGACGTTGATATCCTGACTCACGAAGGCTACGCACATGCGGTGGAGGCGACCGGTAGCGGCGCAGTGGTGACGGGCAGCAATATCCGCGCCACCACTCTTGGGCAGCATGCCTACGGCCTCCGGGCGAACGAAGGTGGCTGGGTTGACGTTGGCAATGTGATAGTCGATACCAACGGCGTGTATGCGCATGGTGCGGTAGCCGATACAGCAGGTTCGAACCTGACCCTGGCCTCCGCAGACATCACTACCCAAGGGGAAGTGGCAATGGGGGCGCGCGCATATGGCGGCGGCGTAGTCGCTCTCACTGATGTCCGCCTGACGACCCACGGCAACGGGGCTTACGGGTTGGACGCGATGGGAGCTGGTTCGCAACTGCGGGCTGACAATGTCTTGGTGGAGACCTTCGGCGCCAATTCCGGCGGCACCACCGCGTCAGCCGTCGTTGCCGAGTGGGGTGGCCAGTTGGATATTCACAACAGCCAGGTCAAGACGCATGGTGCCTCGGCCATGGGCCTGCTGTCGCAGGTGGCCGGGGACCTGGGCGATACGGATACTGTGCTGAATGCTGTTGGCGTTCAGGTGCTGACCGTAGGCGACAATGCGTTCGGCGCGATGGCATGTTCACTGATCGTGGGCGCCGGTGACGCTTGTGCCAGTCCGAATTATTCGGGTGCAGCGATGGAGGGGGCAAACGCCTTTCTCAACATCGATGACAGCCGCATCGAAACCAACGGTATCGGTAGCCATGGGCTGTACGCTTACGGTCCGGCAGGTGCAAGCATCGTCGCCAATGGCAGTGCGGTACTGACGACCGGCGAAGGAGCGCATGGTGTCGTTGCGGAGTTTGGCGCGGATGTGCAGCTCAATGACTCGCACGTGCGTGCTGAAGGTGCAGGTGCGGTTGGCGCTCTCGTGATTGACAGTACCCTGAGCATGGCTGGCGGCACCCTGAGCAGTTCGCAGGACAGTGCTATCCGCAGCGACGCAGGGGATATCTCCTTGTCCGCTGGCGCCCAGATCATCGGTGGTAATGGCGTATTCGTTGAACAGATTGGCAACGCCGGAAACCGTGTGCAGATGAGTGATCGTGCAATCGCCATGGGTGACGTTGTATTCGGGAATGGTGCCAGTACGGCGGCCACTTCGTTGAGCCTTGATGATGCTTCTGTTTGGATTGGCAAGACCAATGGTGTGGTCGATGTCCTGCAAGTCGCTGGCGGTTCAACATGGCAGATGACGGGGGACTCGACGGTAGGCCAGCTTTCACTGAACGACGGTGTGATTGCTTTCCAGGCACCGAGCACGAATGACTTCAAGACACTGACTGTGACTGGCGACTTTGTCGGCAACGGCGGTACCTTGCTGATGAATACCGTCTTGGGGGACGATCACTCCGCCACTGACAAGCTCCATGTATTGGGCGATACCTCCGGCCAGGCATATGTAGCGGTGAACAACGTTGGCGGGGCCGGCGCGCAAACACTGGATGGTATCCAGATCGTCGAAGTGAATGGCGCTTCAAACGCCGAGTTCAACCTGTCCGGTCGAGCTGTGGGTGGTCAGTACGAATACTTCCTGTTCAAGGGAGGCAAAGCCGATCCTAACGATGGCGATTGGTACTTGCGTTCGGAGTTGCCGCCTATCGTGCAGCCGGATCCATGCGAGTTGGATCCGAGTGCTCCGGGCTGCATTGACCCGATTGATCCGACCGATCCGCCGGCGCCCGTCCTGCGGCCGGAGATTGGCGCGTACCTGGCTAACCAGTCGGTGGCAGTCGGTATGTTCCAGCATGCCATGCATGATCGTTTGGGTGAGCCCAACTTGGCCGAACGACTGAAGGACGACGACAAGCTGGGTAGCGTATGGGCTCGGGTGACTCGTAATCAGGTCGACTACGGTGTGGGTGAAGGTCAGATCGATGTCAGTAGCGATAGTTCTTTGTTGCAGATCGGCTCCGATATCGCCCGGTGGGGGCAGACTAGTCGTGGCCAGGTCGGTTTCATGGCCGCCGCCGGTCAAGCGAACAGCACCGCAACCTCTGCACTGACCGGATATGCGGCCAAGGGAAAAGTGGATGGCGTCGCGCTGGGCGTTTATGGCAATTGGTTTGCGCGTCCGGATGAAGCTGTCGGCACGTACGTCGATGCCTGGCTGCAGGCTGGTCGCTATAAGAACAGCGTGCATGGCGATGGTTTGGTTGAGGAGCGCTACGACGCACAGACTCTGACAGGGTCGGTGGAGATCGGCTATGCATGGAAGGTATTTGCCAACGAAGCCAGGGCCTTCTATCTGGAGCCGCAGGCTCAATTCATCTATACCGACTATCGCAGCGATGACCACATGGAAGCCAACGGTACGGTGGTATCAGCGGAGCAAGGCGGCGGTCTGACGACCCGTGTGGGCCTGCGCGCCTACGGCCATGCGATCAACATGGACGGCAATCGAGTGCAGCCATTTGTGACGGCGAACTGGTATCACCAGTCCAACATCAATTCAGTTGCCTTTGACGGCGAGGCACTGGAGGGCGGAACTCCGAAGGATCGGTACGAGTTGAAGGTAGGTGCCCAGCTGCAACTGGGCAGCGGCTGGACCGGTTGGGGCCATTTGAGTGGACAGTCCGGTAAGGATAGCTACCGCGACATTGGCGGTCAGGTCGGCTTGAAATATAGCTGGTAATTCATGACGGATTCGACCGATTAGGTAACAGGCCGCCCCAGCTACTGGGGCGGTTTTTTTGGTACTAACCCACCCAGTTTGCAATGGCACAATCCCCGTCAACCTCTACTTCTGAATGACTCGAAGAAACAGAGAAACTTCATCGGTGAAGCGTTCTCGTTTCTTCGGTCCAATTTGAAGTGGAGTTCCCCATGTCGTTATTCAATCAACTAGATCGCGTCTCGCGCGAGCATATGTTCGATCACTCTTCTCAGACTCTAGGGCGATCGCTTCCTTCACGAGCACTCGGATGCGCGCGTGATCTGGGGCGTCCGCCATCCTCTCTCGTACCACTTCGCTCAGAATCTTTGCAGATGGGCTATTCAGGTGCTGTCGATGAAACCAAGCAATATCAGCCTCGATCACCTTACGACGGTTTTCAGCACTGCCACTCAGAGTGGGCAATGAGGTGTGACAGCTCTTACTAATCTTCATAGAGGAGCTCCTCAATTCGCACGGGGGTGAGAACTGTTAGCATTTGTCTCAAAGCATTCTCTCTCCTCGCGTGCTAACTCGCAAACGCGACCGCTATCCCCAGCCATACTGTATGGGTTTCAAGAGCGGCGTGAGCGCTATCCCCGCTGAAAATTCGCTGCGCGTCGAAATCGAAGATGTGTGTGAGCAGTGCGAATGCCAACTCTGGGGTTTTCAGGAGGCCTGCGGCGAGGCACTGCTTCAGATCTTCACAGGGCACTCCAAAGCGGGCAAATGCAAGCGCGCTCTGACTCTTGGTTTCCCGCTTCGTGCACGCCAGCAGGATATCCAGATCTCTAACTCTGGCGCTGCCTAGTCGCAACTGAGGCCAGTTGGCGTGCCATTTCAATCACACCACGCCTGAACTCCGCACTGAACTTCCTTGCTTGGACGTGAACACTCGCGCTCCAGTGCATTAGAAGATAGAGCGCGGAAAAGCGGGGCAGGGTAGGCCGGCTACTTTGGCTTGCGCAGCGGAAGCGACTCCACCGTCGCTTCCGGCAGCGCGCCCAACTGCGCCAGCTGATCCCTCGAGCCGCGGTACGACTCATAGAACTGCGCCCACTTGCTGAAGCCGCCCAGTTCGCCGACGGCGCGGATCATCGCGACCTGGGATTCGAGCTCGGCGATGCGCACGTCGCGATCTGTCAATGCGCTGGCCGCAGCGCCACCGGAGAGCTTGCCCGGCCTGCCACGCCAACGACGGTACTCGGCTTGTCGCTCTTGGTACTTGGCCAGAAGGCGGCTGCGCTCTCTGCTGCGGGTGATCGATGACGCGGCATTGATCCGCGGATGCAATCGAGCAACCACCCGCGCGGTGATGTCCTCGTCGCGCGAGAGCAGTTCGTCGGGATGATCCGACTCGCTATTGCCTCGATGGTGCATTGGGATGGAATAATTCCGACATCGCTTCCTTTCTCCATGCGGGACTGAGTTGCCTCGAGTGGAGTCCGGAGCCACAAGAGGTTGCGTGGAAGACATTCGCGGATTTTCTCTACTGCGGGAAGGTCGTCGAGTAGCTGGCCCAGCTCCGTTGCAGTCCCTCACGCTGTATCCGCTACCGAGCCTTCGTCCGCTTCTGGCCGAGGCTGTATGAAAACCCCTGCATCGCTGGCAAGATCGAAGCACTCCTCGATTGGTGCTGATCATGAAGCGATTCGTCGATGGCGTGGATCGGACGCAGGCGCTTCTCCTGCCTGATCGGCTCGAAGACTACGTCCACCAGGACAATCCTGTTCGCCTCGTCGACGCCTTCGTGGATGCGCTGGATCTCCGGTCGCTGGGCTTCGATTCCGCCAGCCGCGCCGCCGGTGGTCGACCCGCTTATCACCCGGGGGCACTGCTGAAGATCTACATCTATGGTTACCTCAACCGGGTGCAGTCCAGTCGCCGGCTGGAGCGCGAGGCACAGCGCAACCTGGAGGTGATCTGGCTGACGGGAAGGCTGGCACCCGACTTCAAGACAATCGCCGACTTCCGCAAGGACAACGGCGCCGCCATCGTGGCGGTATGCAGCCGCTTCACCGCGCTTTGCCGCAGAATGAAGGTCTTCTCGCATGCCGTGGTTGCGATCGACGGCAGCAAGTTCAAGGCGGTCAACAGCCGCGATCGCAACTTCACCATTGGCAAGATCAAGGCGCGACGTAGCCAGCTCGACGAGAGCGTGACCCGCTATCTGGCCGAACTGGATCGCGCCGATCGCGACCCGGCGATGCTGCCTGAGGCGCGCGTCCCGCAGCTGCGTGACAAGCTGGCCAAGGTGCGAGAGCGGATGGCGGCGCTGGATCGCATCGAAGAGCAGTTGCAGGAAGAGCCCGATCGCCAGATCTCGCTGACCGATCCCGATGCTAGGTCGATGACCTCGACGGGGCGCGCCACCGGCACGGTGGGCTATAACCTGCAGGCCGCGGTCGATGCCGAGCACCACCTGATCGTGGCCCACGAGGTCACCAACATCGGAAATGATCGGACGCAGCTTGCGCCCATGGCGCTCAAGGCCAAAGACGCGTTGGGCACCGACCACCTGACCGCACTGGCCGATCGTGGTTATTACAACGCTCCACAGATCTTGGCCTGCGAGCAAAACGGGATCATCCCGCTCGTGCTTAAGCCGCTGACCTCGAACAGCAAAGCCGAAGGGCGCTTCGACAAGCGGGACTTCGTTTACGAGCCGGCGCTGGATGCCTATCGTTGCCCGGCCGGCGAGCAGGGCACGCATCGCTTCACCAGCGAAGAAAACGGTCTGACGCTGCGCAAATATTGGTCATCCGCCTGTCCAGACTGCTCAATGCGAGACCAGTGCACCACGGCACGTTACCGGAGGATCAGCCGCTGGGAGCACGAACACGTGCTTGAGGCGATGCAATTGCGACTCGACGCCAGGCCGCAGGTCGCCGTTGCGCGACGGCAGACGGTGGAGCACGTCTTCGGCACCCTCAAGGCGTGGTTGGGCACTACGCCGCTACTAACCAAGACGTTGCCGAAGGTCAGAGCAGAGATCAGCTTGGCCGTGCTGGCCTACAACATGAAACGGATGATCAAGATCATCGGTATGCCTGGCATGTTGAAGGCGATCGCGGCCTGAGAATCGCATGCCATCATCTGCACGAACATAGGGCGGGCATCGACGACCCGCCTGCCATCAGCCTTCAGACGTTTGTACACAGCCTCGGCCGAAAGCGGACATCGACGACGCCGATAGCTGACGTGAGCGCCGAGCCGGCAGTCATATCCGGGCGCGAATGTCCGCCCATTGCCGAGAGTGGAGATTGTCAGGGTGAGGGCGCTGCACAGGCATTCCGCAGCGTGAGGCCAAATCCATCCGATAAGGGGGCTGCAACTTTGTACGCCAGCAAAAGAAGTAGCGGGTCCCGGTCGAAGTCGTCGCTGTTGATACTCGGCCTTCGGTCCGCTTAGCGGTGGCACGCATATCACCAGTAATAGAGGATCCCGAGGCGCACTGACGCCTTACATGGCCTCAATGCCCCTTGGAAGACTGGCGTGCGCGAGCCTTCCAATGGCCGAAGACGGATTCGGCTTCCCTCGCCGGAATTGGACGATAGTGTTCTTGTTCTGGCGTTCCACTAGACCTCGGTCGCACTACTAGGCTCACAGATGGACATTGAGATCAAAAGGGCGCAGCGTTTGCTTCTCGCCCCCAAGGGCTATTGATTTCGGAGAGCGCAAATGAGCAGAACAAGTATCTCCCATCCACTGAAGATTGCCACCTTGCCTGTCGGCACGAACGGCGGCGGGATCGGCGTCACCTTTGCACCAGGAAAACATCAGGACGTCGCAATGACTGGCTCTTGGGCTCGGGACCTGGACGTCGACCTTACGTCGATCACGGAGTGGGGAGCACAGCATCTGATCACGTTAATTGAGCCGTGGGAGTTCGAGGAGCTGCGAATCACCTCTTTGGCGGAACGTGCCAGAGCGCACGGTTTGATGTGGCACGGCCTGCCAATTACAGATGGTGCGGCTCCCGACGCGCGACTGCTTGAGCCATGGCGATCCCTAGGACCACAGTTCGCAGCCAAGCTCTTGTCTGGAACCAGGATCGTGGTGCATTGCAAAGGCGGGCTGGGTCGGGCCGGTACCGTGGCGTCGATGCTCCTCATTCAAACCGGCTGCGCTTCAGACGGCATCGATGCAATTGCGAAAGTGCGCTCGGTGCGGCCTGGTGCGGTGGAGACCGCGGAGCAGGAGGAATTCATCCTGAACTGGTCTGATCAGGGAGCCACGAGTCTGAGGTAGTCGCAAAGCCCCGCTAACCTACCCGTCATTGCCTTGGGCTGGAGCACAAGACGCCTGTATTACGCAGCTAGTCTGAAGAGGACTCCTCTCCAAGGTGCGAAACGCTGAACACTTTTCTCCAAACACATATAGTGCTGCTGCTCGTACTGCTTCGCGCGACCCTCGCACGCCTATCTGAACCTGTCGCCAGGCCTGGACTTCGAAACCAAGCTGTTCGCCAAGACCAATGCGCCGCAGCTGCTGCGCAAGGAACTGTCGAAGCCGGGCTACGTGCCGCAACCGATCGCACTGGGCATCAACACCGATGCGTACCAGCCGATCGAGCGCAAGTTCAAGCTGACCCGCCAGCTGATTGAAGTGATGCTGGAGACCAAGCATCCGTTCTCGCTGATCACCAAGAACGCACTGGTCGAACGCGATATCGATCTGCTGGCACCGCTGGCGGCGGAGAACCTGGTCAGCGTGCATTTCTCGGTGACCTCGCTGGACCCGCATCTTTCCGCAAAGCTGGAACCACGCGCATCGGCACCGCACGCACGGCTGCGCGCGATGAAGCGCCTGCATGAGGCGGGCATTCCGGTGGGTGTGATGGTGGCGCCGGTGATCCCATGGATCAACGACAGCGAACTGGAAGCGGTGCTGGAAGCCGCGCACGACGCCGGTGCAAGCACCGCCGGTTACGTGCTGCTGCGCCTGCCGCTGGAAGTGGCGCCGCTGTTCCGCGATTGGCTGGACACCCATCATCCTGATCGCGCCGCGCATGTGATGAGCACCATTCAACAGCTGCGCGGCGGCAAGGACTACGACAGCCAGTTCGGTACGCGCATGCGTGGCCAGGGCGTGTATGCGGAGCTGTTGAGCAACCGCTTCAAGCTGGCACGCAAGCGGTTGGGTTTCAATGCGCAGAACAGCCATTGGCCGAAACTGGATTGCAGCCGGTTCGTGAAGCCGCTGCCGCCGAAGAAGGATTCGCCGCAGGGGTCGTTGTTCTGAGGTAGCAAGGCGTCTGGATGACGCCATTGGGCGCCGTGAGTCGCGCGTCGCACTGTTCAACCTGCCGGAGGTCGGACTACCCTATTCACTTGTGGACGTGCCGCCCTGGCGCGCAGCACGGATTGAAGAGCGGCGCAATCCCCATGGAACGCCTGCAGTGACAGGCTGAGGAATGCGATGAATGGACAAGTGGCTTCTTGTAGCAATGAGCGCTCTGGTGATGTCCGGATGCAGCGCCATGGGCGGTGACATGATCATCCGTGTTTCAGGGGCGTTGCCGGCAACCACCGACATGGCCGGGCGCGAGGACGCCTGTCAGCTGCACATGGTGTTCGCAGAGACCGGTGAACACCTGAATGCCAGAGAGATTCGGGGTGAATTCTCCACGACGATGATGGTTGTCTCAGCCCCGGCGCCGACGCACTACTTTTTCGTTGCTGACTGCACCGACGGTCGCAGCTTCAATTCCAGGACAATCAGCATCAGCAGCCGCCGCTCACACAGCAGAACTTTCGATCTTGGAACGCTTGGTGAAAGCCAGTGAGCCTGGGGAAAAGTGTGGATAGAACCAGACTCTGGGAGATGGCCCTCTCAATAGCACATGCGGCCAGTGTCGAAGCGATGGTCCACTCCTGCAACAAGGCGTCGCCGTTCTGCCGACGTGTGAGATAGTGCTGGATTGCGTGGACGATACTTCTGCGTTCGAGTACTGCAAGGACTGCCTTTGTGAATCGTGCGTCGTCGGTTGAAGACAGATGCCTTGAAGTTCATACGAGAAGCTTGCCCTTCTCCTGCAATAGGATTTCTGAAGGCATGCAAACGCCAGTCACCGTGAAAGAGTTTGAGTGTAGCTGGAACGCCGACCGGTCGAGTTCTTCAGAACTGACGGTGGTACTTCCTTGAGTGCTCTGCGCACAATGAAGCTGTCTATCCATGTGGCCTGTTCCTGTCTCATTCTCGCGCTCGGAGCGCAGCGGGTCCACGCACGTCAGTTGCACGAATGCATCGTCGTTCCGCAAGCCACGGTCGTCACGGACATGCCGGCTGGCCTGGACGAGTTCGAACAGCGTCTGTGGGAAGCAAATACAGGTCAGAGGGTGCGCAAGGGCTCGGACACCCTCCTTCTACTGCGTATCTTCTCGGAGTCGCCGGGCGTGATCGATTCCCAGCATTACATCAAGATCACAGGCAGCCTGAAGCGATACATGCCTTCGGAGGAGGCGGTGCCGGAGGTAGTTGATGCAAGCTTGACCAGTGGAGGTGCGGGCTTCGCATACAAGGGAGACTACTGGTTGTCCGATTCAGCGGAGGTCGAACTACATAGGCCGCACGAGCGCGATAGCCGGATGGAAATCAAAGTGACGGCTGCCGGATGGAACAGTTATCGAAAAGAAGGCCGTTCCTTCTATCTCCAGTTCACCTGTCACCTCAAGGACATCCCCGTCGAGAAGCTCAGTGCCTGGCAAGGCGGCAGCGGCAACCTCTGGCGATCCTTTGGACCGGCCAGATAACCGAGCGGATCAACCTTTACCCACCGCTGGCTTGATTCGATGTATCTGGAACAATGCGATAAATGAAGATCATCCACTGGCTCGGCATCGCGTTCCTTTGGATGCTTCCGTTGAACTTTCTTCTGCTGACGACTGCCAAGTTGATGTCTGGCAACGCGCTTGGGAACGAAGAACTCGTGGGCTTCGGCGTCGCCCTCTTTGGTCTGATGGCGGGAGGGATTCTCTATCGCCGCCGCCCTCGGTAGAGGCGCGTTCGTTCGACCGTGGTCCAGGTCCAGTGCTGAGAAAGCATTGACTGAGGGTCCTGGCACGGCAGCCTTGAAGAGTGGCGGAGCTCTCCGGGGCATCACGGAGCCAAGGCGGTCAGCATCATTTCTGACTGGACGACCGCTCGCGGCGGATTCAAAGGCACTGGGTACATCATCCGCGGTAAGGCGACTGTGCGAGGTACTTATGGCACCGCGAAAAAGCAGGAAAAGAGATCCAGGAATGCCAGTCGTCCAGCACTGGTTTGTGCGATCGCGATTTGGAGAGTGATGAAGATTCTACTTTGGGTACCTGTTGTTGTATTTGCTTTGCTGTCATTGAGAGCAATCGCGTTCGTCGCCTATCAAGGGCTAAATGGAACTGCCCTCGAGGAAGAGGAAATCATTGTCGCGGGGATCGGATTGGTCTGCGGCTGGATCGCCTGGGTCATGCACAAGACTTTGATCAGGCCAGGTGGAAAGCCGAGACCCTGATTCTGAGCCGGTGGTTCCGGGGCGAGCTGGTCGGTGTCGACCGGCGTGGGTACGACGCGAGCGATGTAAGCATTCGCACCGCACGAATAGATGTTTCTGGGGAGCGGGACTGTGCGAACGAGGTTGTCGGTTGTGCTTGTTCTAGGCTTGAGCTGCAGCGGGTGCGCGTCGCTGCTTCCTGGCAGCCATAAGATCAGCGCCTTCTACGTGTCTGACGCCAACTCTGATGTGACTGCCTGCGAGAGGTCTGACCACAGGGAAATTTCACTTGCGTGCCACCGGATTGTTGATGGCGACCATGTCGTAGTGGCATTGCGCGAGTACACAGCGACCAAGATTGAAAACGAAAGATACAGGAAGCTGACATTGATCCTTCCGCCGAATCTGGCGGAGGGAGATGTCTTCAGTTTGACGGCGGGTGATATCAGGGCGTTCTACAGCACTGGCCTTAGCCTGAGACCTGGCAGCACTGGATGCTACGGAAAGGCAGTTTCAGGTGGCGTCGAGATCCTCAGGAAATCCAATGATCTGATGCAGCTTCGCATCAACGCGCGCTTTGATCTCGACAGCCCCGCGGGCTGGAAGGACCACTGCAGGATGCGCGAGCTCAGCTATGAACTGAATGCCATCCGGAGGCCGCTCGGCCAGCTGGGCGCATGGGAAGGCGTGCCAGCCTCTGGAGATTCTTTTATCAGCGAGGGCAGCCCCGGTGGTGGTCTGCCTTAGGAGATAACACTAACCGCTCGCACCACAGCACAGGATCTCGGGGGCCTGCCCCATGACCCGGACAAGATGCTGAGAACGTCGAGTGACCAGCTTGCTTCACCCTCCCCCAAACAACTTCTGCGCACTCTGGAACAGGATCCAACTCGTCGCGATGAACTTGTCACCACCCTGCGGCCTGTTGCCACGATGGGTATGGGTAAACGCCGTCGGCGCGATCAACAGACTGCCGGTACGTGGCGCGATCTTCCGCCCCTGGAACAGGAACTCGGTTTCCCCCTCTTCGAAGTCGTCATTGAGGTACAGCGTCCACAGCACGTGCCGGTGCAGGGTCTCGGCCTGCGCATCCTTCGGGTACAGCTCGCAGTGCCAGTACGGGTAGCCGCCCTCGCCCGCCGCATACCACTGCAGGTTGATCGCACCCGGGCGCAGGCAGGTGCGGGCCAGGTCGGCCAGCTGCTGCTGGGGCATGTCGGGGAAGTCCTCGGCAGACAGGCGTCGCGGTTGGCCGTTGCTGTCCTGGATCTGCAACATCAGCGGAGCGATCAACGCCTGTGGATAACGGCGTAGATAAGTCAGCAGGCCGTTGAACACCGCAATCTGCAGCTGCTGGTCGACGTCCTGCCAGCCGTCCAGGCCACTGATGCGAAGATCCTTGCTGTGCTTGAGCTCGGGGAATACACCACTGCCCACGGCACCCGGCAGCAGGCCGCGCGTGGCACGCATGCGCTCGACGATCGCCGCGCAGACCTCGCTGGGGACGGCGTTGTGGATGACTTCGATGAAATCGACCGGGCCCTGCTCGTGCATGCGTGCATTCCTTAGGCGGCAACGGCTTGATGGTGCCGTTTGCCGCCCTCGGTGTCACCCCACGGTCATGTCATCGCGCTGCCATGACCGCTGTCAGGCGATAGGCCGTCAGCCCTGCGCCTCGTCGTGCGCGTGGTGGTAGCGAACGGCTTCGGATACTTCTTCGCGCGAGCCGAGGAACACCGGCACGCGCTGGTGCAGCTGGTCGGGCTGGATGTCGAGGATGCGCTCGCGGCCGGTCCAGGCGGCGCCGCCGGCCTGTTCGACCAGCAGGCCCATCGGGTTGGCTTCGTACATCAGGCGCAGCTTGCCGGCCTTGGACGGGTCCTTCCTGTCCCACGGGTAGATGAAGATGCCGCCGCGGGTCAGGATGCGGTGCACGTCGGCCACCATGCTGGCGATCCAGCGCATGTTGAAGTTCTTGCCGCGCGCGCCTTCCTTGCCCGCCAGCAGGTCGCCCACGTAGGCCTGCATCGGCGCTTCCCAGTGGCGCTGGTTGGACATGTTGATGGCGAATTCCTGGGTGGCCGCCGGAATCTGCATGTTCTCGGTGGTCAGCACGAACTCGCCCTTCTCGCGGTCCAGGGTGAAGGCGTGGGTGCCATGGCCGACGGTCAGCACCAGCTGGGTGCTGGGCCCGTAGATGCAGTAGCCGGCGGCGATCTGCTTGCTGCCCGGCTGCAGGAAGGCGTCATCGCCCGGCAGCTCGACGTTGGTCGGGCAACGCAGCACCGAGAAGATGGTGCCGACGGAGACGTTGACGTCGATGTTGGAGCTGCCATCGAGGGGATCGAACAGCAGCAGGAAATCGCCGCGCGGGTAGATGTCCGGCACCGGCTGGCTGTGGTCCATTTCCTCCGAGGCGCACGCGGCGAGATGGCCACCCCAGGCGTTGGCCTCCAGCAGGATCTCGTTGCTGATGACGTCCAGCTTCTTCTGCGCTTCGCCCTGCACGTTGCCGGTGCCGGCGTCGCCGAGCACGCCACCGAGGGCGCCCTTGCTGACGGCGATGGAGATGCTGGTGCAGGCGCGGGCGACCACGGCGATCAGCTGGCGCAGGTCGGCATTGATGCGGCCGGCGTGCTGTTCCTGGATCAGGAAGCGGGTCAACGAAGTACGGGACATGGGCGGGCAGGTCTCGGCAGCGGGAAAACGCCTATTGTCGCCCGTCTGGCGGGGGCGTGCGTGAGCGCGGGAAGGCGTAATCGTTTCCAGATGCGTTGCGCTCGTGGCGCCTTCCTTTCGTCGAGGCTCGTAGGAGGGGGAGGCGATGCAGGACACGCTGCAAGTACGTCCATGTAAGCTCGATGCCGCCATCCATGGCGACAACGGTCCTGCATCGCCTCCCCCTCCCACGCGCTTCAGGGTTCGCCGCGAGCGCGGAGGGTGTGGCAAAGGCAAAGCAGGAGGAAAAACAAAGGCGCCTTTCGGCGCCTTTGTCTTCAAGCGACTGCAGCGTTGTTTCAGCCCTTGGCGACGGTGGCCACGGCCTTGGCGACGTATTCCAGGTTGTTCTGGTTCAGCGCGGCCACGCAGATGCGGCCGGTGCCGACGGCGTAGATGCCGAACTCGTCGCGCAGGCGCTCGACCTGCTCGCGGCTCAGGCCGGAGTAGGAGAACATGCCGGCCTGCTCGTTGATGAAACCGAACTGCGGCGCACCGGCTGCGGCCAACTTCTCGACCAGGCCCTGGCGCAGTGCATGGATGCGCTCGCGCATCTCGGTCAGCTCCTGCTCCCACATCGCGCGCAGTTCCGGATTGGTCAGCACGCCGGCCACCAGCGCAGCACCGTGGGTGGACGGGCTGGAGTAGATGGTGCGGATCACGCGCTTGACCTGCGACTGCACGGCCTTGGCGTCAGCGGCGGTCGGCGCCACCATCGACAGCGCACCCACGCGCTCGCCATACAGCGAGAACGACTTGGAGTACGAGTTGGCGACGATGAAGCTGTCGATGCCGGCTTCGGCGATGATGCGCACCGCTGCGCCGTCCTGCTCGATGCCCTTGTCGAAGCCCTGGTAGGCCATGTCGATGAAGGGGAACAGCTGCTTGTCCTTCAGCAGCTGGGCGACCTGCGTCCACTGGGTGACCGTGAGGTCGGCGCCGGTGGGGTTGTGGCAGCAGGCGTGCAGCAGCACCACGGTGCCCGCTTCCAGCTTGCCGAGGTCGGCCAGCATGCCGTCGAAATCAACGCCATGGGTGGTCGGGTCGAAATAGGTGTAATCCAGCACCTCGAAGCCGGCGGCGCTGAACACGGCGCGGTGGTTTTCCCAGCTCGGGTTGCTCAGTGCAACGGTGGCGTGCGGCAGCAGCTTCTTCAGCACGTCGGCGCCGACGCGCAGCGCACCGCTGCCACCGACGGTCTGTGCGGTGGTGACGCGGCCGGCGGCCAGCAGCGGCGAGTCCTTGCCGAACACCAGCTCACGCGTGGCCTGCGTATAGGCCGGCAGGCCATCGATCGGCAGGTAGCCGCGCGGTTTGGCTTCGGCGGCAAGCTGCTGCTCGATCTGCTTGACGGCGCGCAGCAGCGGAATGCGGCCGCTCTCGTCGTAGTAGATGCCCACACCCAGGTTGACCTTGGTCGGGCGGCTGTCGGCGTTGTACGCCTCGGTCAGGCCCAGGATCGGGTCGCCTGGGACCAGTTCCACGTTTGCAAAGAAGGACACGGCGGTACTCGTTCGGTAGACGGAAAGGGGGAGGAAGTGCGCTACGCGGCTTGCGGCCGTTCGGCCGGAAACAGCCCATCGTAACAAAGCCTGCCGGGGCTGGCCGCCGCCATCGTCATCCGCGGCCCCGTACCATGGCGTGCGTTGCCGCCCGATCCATCAACCTGAATCATGAATCCTGCCGCGCGTCGTCCCTCCCTGCCGCTGATCGCCGTGCTGCTGTGGCCCTGGCCGGCGCTGGCCGAACCGCCTGCTACGGCCCTGCCCGCCGTGCAGGTGCAGGCCGCACGCGTGCCCGGCATCGACCCGTTCGCGTTGCCGGCCAGCCAGGATACGGTCTGGATCGATGCCGGACGCGCCGGGGCCAATGCCCAGCTGCCGGAGGCACTGGCCGGGGTGCCGGGGCTGCTGGCGCGCGACCGGCAGAACTTCGCCCAGGACACCCAGCTGTCGATCCGCGGCTTCGGCGCGCGCTCCACCTTCGGCGTGCGTGGAGTGCGGGTGCTGGTCGATGGAGTGCCCGCCACCATGCCCGATGGCCAAGGCCAGCTGTCGCACGCCAGCCTGCTGGGCGCCGAGCGTATCGAGGTGCTGCGCGGGCCGTTCTCCGCGCTGTACGGCAATTCCTCCGGGGGCGTGCTGCAGGTGTGGAGTGCACAGGGCCAGGCCGATGATCCGTGGCGGCTGCGGCTCAACGCCGGTGCCGACACTACGCTCAGCATCGGAGCGCAACTGAAGGGTGCAGGCCGTGCGCTGGACTACAACATTGCCGCGAACCACTTCCGTACCGATGGCTGGCGCGACCACAGCCGTGCGCGCCGTGAATCGCTCAATGCGCGCATCGGCGGCGAGCTGGGCGGTGGCCGGCTCGAGCTGCTGCTCAATGCACTGGATGCCCCGGACGCGCAGGACCCGCTGGGGCTGACCCGCGCCCAGGTGGCGGCCGACCCGCGCCAGGCCACCGCCGTCGCGCACCAGTACAACACCCGCAAATCGGTGCGGCAGCAGCAGGCCGGCCTGCGCTGGAGCCGCGAAACCGGCACGCAGCGCTGGCAGGTGATGGGCTATGCCGGCCAGCGCACGGTGAGCCAGTACCTGCCGATCCCGCCGGGCGCGCAGGCCAACCCGCTGCACGCCGGTGGCGTGATCGACCTGGACGCCGGCTACGGTGGGCTGGATGCGCGCTGGGGCTGGCACGGTGATCTTGCCGGTCGCCCGCTGGACCTGGTGGCCGGGCTCAGCGCCGACCGCCAGCGCCAGCATCGCACCGGCTACGAGAACTTCGTGGGCAGCACGCTGGGCGTGCGTGGAGGCCTGCGCCGCGACCAGATCGATACCGTGCAGAACGTGGATCAGTTCGCGCAGGCATGGTGGCAGTGGAGCCCGCGCTGGTCGCTGCTGGCGGGCGTGCGCCACAGTACCGTGCGATTCGAATCGGATGACCGCTACATCACCGGCCGCAACCCGGACGACAGTGGCCACCGCCGCTACCAGGCCACCACGCCGGTGGCGGGCATCAGCTTCGAGGCGAGCCCGCAGTGGCGGCTGCACGCCGCTGTAGGTCGTGGCTTCGAGACCCCCACCTTCAACGAACTGGGCTATCGCGCCGACGGCCAGGCCGGGCTGGCGCTGGATCTGGCCGCCGCCCGCAGCCACAGCGTGGAGGCCGGCAGCAAATGGCACGCGCAGGACGGAACCCAGCTGGATGTCAGCGTGTTCCGTGCAGATACCGACGACGAGCTGGCCGTTGCCAGCAACATCGGCGGCCGCAGCACCTACCGCAACATCGGCCGCACCCGCCGCCAGGGCGTGGAACTGCAGTACCGCCAGCCGCTGGCCGAGCAGCTGGAACTGCAGCTGGCCTGGACCTGGCTGCAGGCGCAGGTGCGCTCGCCCTACCTGACCGCGAACAACACGGTGGCTGCGGGCAGCCGCCTCCCCGGCGTGCCCCGCCAGCAGGGCTTTGCCCGGCTGCAGTGGACGCCGGCCGACTGGCAGTGGGCGCTGGAGGCCATCGCCAGCAGCGATACCGTGGTCAACGATGTGGCCACCGAGCGCGCGCCGGGCTTTGCCTTGCTGCACTTGGAAGGTGGGCGCCGCTGGACGCTGCCGGGCGGGGAACTGCGCGCGTTCGCGCGGCTGGAGAACGTGCTGGACCAGGCCTACATCGGCTCGGTGATCGTCAACGACGGCAATGGCCGTTACTACGAGCCGGGGCCGGGACGGCGGGCCAGCGTCGGGCTGCAGTGGTCGTGGCGCTGAAGGAGTAGTGCCGGCCGCTGGCCGGCATCGCTTCGTGCAGGACGCCAGAAGGCTGCCGGCCAGCAGGCGGCACGACCGGTCAGTCGGGGGCCTTGGCCGGCACGAACGGCGAGGTGGGGTCGCTGGCCGGGAACGTCTCCTCCAGCGCCTCATCCTGGTTGTCACTGGCATGCTGCTTGCGCTCACGGCGCCGGAGCGGGCTTTCCTGGCCGCCGCGATGACGGTCGCCGCCGTCCTTGCGGTCCTGGGCCGCCTGTTCAGCCTGATGCTTCACCGGCAGGTGCTCGCCACCCTCGGCGGCGTCGAAGAAGGGCGCACCCGTGCCGCGGTAGTCGGCAGTGTCGGCGTCGTGCTTGCCGCGCTGCTCGCCGGGAATCGGCGGGTGGTTTGCGCGCAGCGGGTCGCGGGAGGTTTCTCGGCTCATGGTCTGGCTACCTGCGCTTGGGGGTTCCACTACAGCGCCGGGCAGGTAAAGCCGCTGCGAACCTGGCGTCATGAACATCTCGCTCACCCCCCGGTAACGGCACCGCGCGTATTCCTGCCCACCCGCCCCACTGCAGGAGCCGGCCATGCCCCGTCTTGAACGAGCCGCACCGTCCGTGTTCAACGCCCTGCTCGACCCGCTTGGCCAGCGCACCGCGCAGCGCCGGGCACGCCGCCAGGAAGACCCGCAGGCGGTGGCGCAGGACTACCTGCAATACATGCTCAGCGACTACGAGGAGCGCCGCGGCCAGAACCACCGCAACTGGCGCGATCTGTGCCCAGTGTATGCCTTCGCGTTGACCACCCACGCCGCCGACTGGCCGCGTGGTGATGCGGCCGATACCTGCGAGGAACTGGCCGAGCACTGGGAACAGATGCGCGGCCAGTCACGGCTGGGCTGGTCGCAGGCGCGGCCGGTGGTGGAGGATGCCTGGCGCGCGCTGGACCACATTCCGGCTGCGGCGGTGAGGCCGCTGCTGCAGTAGTGCAGAGGTTCGGTATGCGCGCTGGGATGTCCTGTGGTTGCCGGCCAGCGGCCGGCACTACCGCATCTGCGTAGAACCCACCTGCACGGCACCGACACGGCTGATTTACACCGCCGGATTGAAGCTGGGCGTCCCTGCCCCGTCACAGGTGTCCCCATGGCCCGCCCCATCTGGACCGGTACGCTGTCGTTCGGCCTGCTCAACGTGCCGGTGTCGCTGATGTCCGGCGAACGAAAAGTCGATCTGCAGTTCCGCATGCTCGATTCGCGCGATCGCAAACCGATCCGCTTCGAGCGCGTCAACGCCGATACCGGCGAGGAAGTGCCCTGGAAAGACATCGTCAAAGCCTACGAGTACGACAAGGGCAGTTACGTTGTGCTGGAGGAAGGTGATATCCGCTCGGCCGCGCCGGAAAGCCACGAAGCGGTGGAAGTGGAATCGTTCGTGGATGCGGCGCAGATCGACCCGCGCTACTACGAGAAGCCGTACCTGCTGGTACCCGGCAAGAAGGCCGAGAAGGGCTATGTGCTGCTGCGCGAAACGCTGCGCAGCACCGGCAAGGTGGGCATCGCGCGGGTGGTGGTGCGCACGCGTGAATACCTGTGCGCGGTGATGCCGCATGAGGACGCGCTGGTGCTGATGATCCTGCGCTATCCGCAGGAACTGGTGGATCCTGAGGACTACAAGCTGCCCACCGGCAAGCTGTCCGACTACCGCATCACCAGCAAGGAAACGGCGATGGCCGAACAGCTGATCGAGTCGATGGCCGGCGACTGGGATCCGTCGCAGTACCACGATGAATTCCGCGAGCGCCTGCAGCAGGTGCTGAACAAGCGCATCAAGTCCAAGGGCGGCACCACCCGGGTGGAGGATGAGCCGGCGCCGCGTGAGGATGCCAGTACCAATGTGGTCGATTTCATGGCACTGCTGCAGAAGAGCCTGGATGCGAACAAGCGCACGCCGGCGAAGAAGGCCGCGACGCGCAAGGCAGCCGCAAAGTCGACAGCAAAGAAGGCCGCAAAGAAGACAACGAAGAAAGCTGCAAAGAAGTCCGCACCCCGGCGCAAGGCAGGTTGAGCCATGTCGCTGCACCAGTACCGGCGCAAGCGCCGGCTCGGCGGCGGTGCAGGGCAGACGCCGGAGCCCGACGAAACACCTGAGCGCGTTGACCCGAAGCGGCGGCCGATCTTCGTCATCCAGCTGCACCATGCCAGTTCGCGTCACTACGACTTCCGCCTTGAAATGGACGGCGTACTGAAGAGCTGGGCCGTGCCGAAGGGGCCTTCGCTGCGCGTCGGTGAGAAGCGGCTGGCCGTCGAAGTGGAAGACCATCCACTGTCCTACGCCGGATTCGAAGGAGACATCCCTGAAGGCCACTATGGTGCTGGCCACGTGGAGGTGTTCGATCACGGCACCTGGGCCTGCGCAGGCGATCCACTGCGGGCGCTGGCGGCTGGAAAGATCGACTTCGTGCTGCACGGGCAGCGCCTGGCCGGTGGCTGGAAGCTGGTGCGAACGGCGTTGAAGGGCCGCCAGGTGCAGTGGCTGCTGATCAAGCGCGATGACGATGAAGCACGCGATGCGGAGGCGGATGATCTGCTGGAGGCCCCGGTGCCGAAGCGGGCACCTGCGGCTGGAACGCGCTCGGCGAGGACGGCGGTGCGGGCTGCGCCTGCCGCGCGTACGCGTAAGGCCGATGGCCGTTGGCATGCCCGCGCACTGCAACTGGAGGGCGCTCGCGCAAGGCCCTACCCCCACGACTTCAAGCCACAGCTGACCGACCATCGCGACGCTGCGCCGGACGGCGATCGCTGGCTGCACGAGATCAAGTGGGACGGCTATCGTCTGTTGGCCGATCTGCACGACGGTGAGGTGAAACTGCGCTCACGCAATGGTCTGGACTGGACCGACGATTTTCCCGAGGTGGTACAGGCCGTGCAGGCGCTCCCGGTGCGAGACGCGCGCCTGGATGGCGAGCTGGTAGTGCTGGACCCGGGTGGACGCAGTGACTTCGCCGCGCTGCAGCGGGTGATCGATGGCAGCTCGAAGCAACCGCTGCGCTACATCGTGTTCGATCTGCCAGGTGTTGCGGGGGTCGACATCAGTCGCGTGCCGTTGCTGGAACGCAAGGCGCTGCTGAAAGCACTCATCGGGCCCGCGCCGGGCACCCTGGCCTTCAGCGAGCACGTGATCGACCATGGCCCGCAGGTGTTCGATGCCAGTGGCGATGCTGGCTTCGAGGGCATCATCAGCAAGCAGGTGGATGCGCCGTACGTCAACGCGCGTGCGCGCAGCTGGGTGAAGGTGAAGCACGAGGACACCGACGAGTTCGTGATTGTCGGCCATACCGCACCCAAGGGCTCACGGGTGGGGTTCGGCTCGCTGCTGCTGGCGGCGCCGGGCAAGGAGGGCCTGCGCTATGTGGGCCGCGTCGGTACGGGTTTCGACGATCAGAGCCTGCGCGCGCTGCTCAAGGCACTGCAGCCACTGGCGGTGAAGACGCCGGTGCTGGAACTGCCCGCGCATGTCCCCTTCCGCGCTGCCAGCGTGCGCTGGGTGAAACCGGTGACGGTGGCCGAGGTGGCCTTTCGTGGCTGGGGCAAGGAAGGCCTGCTGCGCCAGGCCAGCTTCAAGCGGCTGCGCAGCGACAAGCAGAAGGAGGACCTGGGAGTGGCCGCATCGAGTGCTGAAGCCGGGAGCGAGGTCAAGATCACTCATCCAGAGCGTGTGGTGTTCCCAAGGCAGAAGCTCAGCAAGGGCGACGTGGCGGACTACTACCAGCGCATGGCCCGCTGGATCCTGCCCGAAATTGCCGGGCGGCCGTTGTCACTGCTGCGCTGCCCGGACGGCGTGGGCAAGGCCTGCTTCTTCCAGAAGCACCATGGCCCCGGCTTGGGCGATGCGGTGCATGCGGTACCGCTGCAGCAGAAGAGTGGCCGCGAGGACTATGTCTATATCGACGATGTGCGGGGCCTGCTGCAACTGGTACAGATGAACACCCTGGAGCTGCATCCGTGGGGTGCGACCGTGGCCGATCCCGAGCATCCGGACCGGCTGGTGTTCGATCTTGACCCGGGCGAAGGCGTGGGCTGGACGCAGGTGAAAGCAGGCGCACGCGCCGTGCGTGACCGGCTGTTGAATGTCGGGCTGAAGAGCTTCGTGCGGCTGTCCGGCGGCAAGGGCGTGCATGTGGTCGTGCCGCTGCAGCCGAAGGCGGACTGGGAACAGGCCAAGGCGTTCTGCGAGGCCTTTGCGCAGGCCATGGCGCTGGAACAACCGGACCGCTACGTGGCGACGATGAGCAAGGCCAAGCGTGGCGGCGTCATCTTCATTGACTGGCTGCGCAACACGCGCGGCGCCACCAGCGTGTGTTCGTGGTCGCTGCGTGCGCGTGACAATGCCGGCGTGGCGGTGCCGCTGCGCTGGGAGGAACTGGCGCGTATCAGCGCGGCCGACGCGTTTCCGATGGCCAAGGCCCTGGCGCGGGCGAAGCGATTGAAGGGTGACCCTTGGCAGGGCATCGAGCGGCTGAAGCAGGCGCTGCCGCGCATGGACCTGTAGAGCCGAGCCCATGCTCGGCTGCCTGTGTCGATGTGCATGAAAGCCGAGCATGGGCTCGGCTCTACAGATGCGGCGCTACGTTGCGTCCCGCGAGGCGCGACGGCCGAACCACCAGCCAACCAGCAGCTGCACCGGCAGCGACGCCAGCAGCGAAATGACGAACCACAGCGGGAAATCCGCACCCACCGTCCACATGGCATAACCGCAGCCCAGCGCGATCAGCGTCCAGATCGAAAAGCCGTGCGAACGCGGCCAGCACGGTGCGTAGTAGGTGGCGAAGGAAATGCCGGCGATGCCACCGAGTACGCTGAAGGCCAGATCCCAGCCCAGTTGCACGCTGTTGTTGTGCGGCGGCATTCCCAGCAGCGGCGGCAGCCAGCTGGCAACGCTGCTGACCAGGGCGAGCGACAGCACGCCGCCGATCAGGGCGACGATGGACAGGAACAGGGTCTTGAGCAGGCCGGGCATGCGCGCATTGTACGGCTGCCACGGCGCGCCAGGGCTGCCGGCCAGCGGCCGGCACTATCGATGAATCGGCATGGCCGCCGCGTCCGTGGGAGAGGGGGACGGAGCGACGACGGCCATGCACAGGTGGTCAGGCTGCGAAGTCGAGTACCACGCGGCCTTCAATGGTGCCGGCGTGCATGCGTGCGAACACGTCGTTGATGTTCTCCAGGCGATCGGTGCTGACCGTGGCGGCGACCTTGCCTTCGGCGGCGAACTGCAGCGACTCCTGCAGGTCCAGCCGGGTGCCGACGATCGAGCCACGCACGGTGATGCCGTTGAGCACCATGCCGAAGATGTCCAGCGGGAAGTTGCCCGGCGGCAGGCCGTTGAGCGAGACGGTGCCGCCACGGCGGACCATGCCCAGTGCCTGTTCGAACGCCTTCGGCGACACCGCGGTGACCAGGGCACCGTGTGCGCCGCCAATTTCCTTCTTCAGGAATGCGGCCGGATCGGTGGTGCGCGCGTTGACGGTAACCTGCGCACCCAGCTGCCGGGCCAGCGCCAGCTTGCTGTCGTCCACATCCACCGCCGCCACGTTCAGGCCCATTGCGCGGGCGTACTGCACGGCCATGTGGCCCAGGCCACCGATGCCGGAAATCACCACCCAGTCACCCGGTTTGGTGTCGGTGACCTTCAGGCCCTTGTAGACGGTCACGCCGGCGCACAGCACCGGTGCGATCTCGACGAAGCCCACGTCCTTCGGAAGCAGGCCGACATAGTTGGCATCGGCCAGTGCGTACTCGGCGAAGCCGCCGTTGACCGAGTAGCCGGTGTTGCGCTGCGTCTCGCACAGCGTTTCCCAGCCGCCCAGGCAGTGTTCGCAATGGCCACACGCCGAGTACAACCAGGGGATGCCGACCCTGTCGCCTTCCTTGACGTGCCCGACCCCGCCACCCACGGCCACGACGTGCCCCACGCCCTCGTGACCGGGGATGAACGGCGGGTTCGGTTTCACCGGCCAGTCGCCCTCGGCGGCGTGCAGGTCGGTGTGGCAGACGCCACAGGCCTCGATCTTGACCAGTACCTCACCCGCCCCCGGGCGTGGTACCGAGACTTCCTCGATCACCAGTGGCTTGCCGAACTCACGCACGACAGCAGCCTTCATGGTCGAATTCATGTTCGGATCTCCGTAGTGCGCTTGCCCACAGAATGACGCCGGCTCGAGGCCGGCGCTTTGATCACGATCAAACCTTTGAAGATCCGTGCGCCGGGTTCAGCTGGCCAGCACCGAGGCCTCGCGGGCGAGGCGCTCGATGGCCTCCCAGTCGCGGGTCTGCAGCAGCGCCGGCGTGGTCAACCACGAGCCACCCACGCACAGCACGTTGGGCAGGTGCAGGAACTGCGGCGCGGTCTGCGCGCTGATGCCGCCGGTCGGGCAGAAGCGCACGTCGGCGAACGGACCGTGCCAGGCCGCCAGCAGTGCAGCGCCACCGGCCTGCACCGCCGGGAAGAACTTGAAGGTGTCGTGGCCATGCTCCAGGCCCAGGATCAGGTCCGAGGCGGTGGCGGCACCAGGCAGGTATGGCAGGTCGGCATCGCGCGCGGCCGCATACAGCGCCGGCGTGGCGCCGGGGGACACCGCGAAACGCGCGCCGGCCTGCTTCGCCGCCTGCATCTGCGTGGCGTTGAGCACGGTGCCCGCGCCGATGACCGCATCGGGCACGGCCTCGACCATCGCCTTGATCGCATCCAGCGCCTGCGGCGTGCGCAGGGTCACTTCGATCACCGGCAGGCCGCCACGGAACAGCGCCTGGGCCACGTTGACCGCTTCGTTCACATCTTCGGGGGTGTACACCGGGATCACCGGTGCCAGCTTCAAGACTGCGCGTACGCGCGGATCAGCGGCGGACATCGAATCGCTCCTCGCCCATCAGGGCCAGCACGTCAGCTTCGCTGACAGGATTGAAATCGCCGGGGATGGAGTGCTTCAGCGCCCCGGCGGCCAGGCCGAACCGCACGGTGGCGTCGGCATCAAGGCCGGACAGGATGCCATGCAGGATGCCGGCCGCGAAGGCATCACCGCCACCGATGCGGTCGACGATGCCCTGCAGATGACGCAGTGGGGCCTGTGCGCGCGTTCCGTCGCAACCCAGCAACACAGCGCCCAGCGCATGGTGGTCCACGCTCAGCACCTGCCGCTGCGTGCAGGCCATCCACTGCAGTTGCGGAAAGGCACTGAAAGCGGCGGCAGCGGCCGCGTCGATCCGCTCCATCAGGTCCGGCTGCGTGAAGCGGGTGCCCAGTACGACCTCCATGTCGCGGTGGTCGGCGAACACGATGTCGGCCTGCGCGAACAGTTCGCGCAATACCGCCTGCGCATCGCCTCCCCAGCGCTGCCAGAGGCGGGGCCGGAAATTGCCGTCGAAGGAGACGCGGACACCGGCCTGCCTTGCCGCGCGCGCCGCCGTCAGCGTGGCCGCCGCCACGTGCGGGCCCAACGCCGGGCTGACACCGGAGACGTGCAGCCACTGCGCGTCCTGCAACAGCGCTGGCCAGTCGTAGTCGGCTGCAGTGCTGCGCGCGAACGCCGAATCCGCGCGGTCGTAGACCACTTCGCTCGCGCGCTGTACCGCGCCGGTGGTGAGGAAGTACAGGCCCATGCGGCCCTCGGCGTCCTCGCGCACACCGCGCGTATCCACGCCGTGCCGCCGCAGTTCACCCAGTACATGCGCCCCCAGCGGATTGCCGGCCACGGTGCTGATCATGGCAACCTGATGTCCAAGCCGGGACAGCGAGACACCCACGTTGGCTTCGGCCCCTCCCACATGAACCTGAAGCTGCGGCGACTGCAGCAGCAGTTCGTTGCCGGGGGCACCCAAGCGCAGCAACAACTCTCCAAAGCACACGATACGACCCATCTCAGCTCCTTCACGCGTGCCACCAGCATGGGACACTGCATGGCGTGTAAGTGGACCACGCGAGGGCGTGGCGATTGGCTAGCGGTGTCATTCTAGACCGAAGACGCCTTGAGGGCGCTTGGGCACTATGTCGAAACCTTTGTCCTGCAAGCGTCTTGGAGACATTGCAAATCTGTTGCGGTGCAAGATGCCCGATCCCGGTGGTGCTGCTAACGTCGGTTTTGACTAGCGGTGTCATTTCGCCGCGCAGCTGCGATACCAGACCTTTGGGAGAGGGGAAAGGCATGCAATCTCGGATCCATGGAAAAAAGACACCGGTTACCTTGCTGGCCCTGGGGGTGGGACTCGCCCTGTCCACCAGCGCGGCCGCCCAGCAGCAGACCGCTACCGACCTGGACACGGTGAACGTCACAGGCTATCGCGCCAGTGTCGAAAAGGCGCTGGACATCAAGCGCGGCGAGGCCGGCGTGGTCGATGCCATCGTCGCCGAAGACATCGGCAAGTTTCCCGACCTCAATCTGGCCGAATCGCTGCAGCGCATTCCGGGCGTGGTGATCACACGCGAAGCCGGCGAAGGCCGCAACATCTCGGTGCGCGGCCTGGGCCCGGATTTCACCCGCGTGCGCATCAATGGGATGGAAGCGCTGACCACCGTCGGCGCCGGTGACCAGAGCGGCGGTACCAACCGCGGCCGCGGTTTCGACTTCAACGTGTTTGCCTCGGACCTGTTCTCGCAGCTGGTGGTGCGCAAGACCGCCTCGGCCGACGTCGAGGAAGGCTCGCTGGGTGCCACGGTCGACCTGCGCACCGCGCGCCCGTTCGACTACGACGGCTTCACCTTCGCCGCAAGCGGCCAGGCCGGCTACAACCAGATGGCCGAAAAGGCCGACCCGCGGCTGGCCGCGCTGGTCTCCAACACCTTCGCTGATGGTACCTTCGGCGCCCTCCTGTCGGTGGCCTACTCCGAGCGCCAGGCGCTGGAGGAAGGCTCCAACACCGGCCGCTGGGCCAACGGCCCGAGCAATGGCAACTTCGCTGCGTCATCGCCGTTCGCCGCCGCACGCGCCGCCGATGTATTCCACCCGCGCTTCCCGCGCTACGTGCAGATGGAACACGAGCAGAAGCGCCTGGGCGTGACCGGCTCGCTGCAGTGGAAGCCGAGCGACGCCAGTGAAATATCGCTGGACATGCTGTACTCGAAGATCGATGCCACCCGCGACGAGCGGTACATCGAAGCGATTTCCTTCAGCCGTGGCAGCAGCAGCACCCCGCGCCTGGTCGGCAAGCCGAGCACCATCGTCAGGAACGGCGAGATCCGCAACGGCGCGCTGCTGTACGGTGAATTCGACAACGTCGACATCCGTACCGAGAACCGCCACGACGAGTGGAGCACCGAGTTCAAGCAGATCAGCCTGAACGGCCAGCACCGTTTCGGCGACGACTTCACCGTGTCCGGCAAGCTGGGCATCTCGCGCTCCAGGCACGAGAACCCGGTGCAGACCACAGTCATCATGGACAAGTACGACGTCAAGGGCTACAGCTACGACTACCGTGGCAACAGCCGCTTCCCGATCCTCAACTACGGCATCGACCCGACCGACCCCAACGGTTGGGAACTGGCGGAAATCCGCCTGCGCCCGCAGTACGTGGACAACGACTTCGATACCGGCCAGATCGACTTCAACTGGAACATCAGCCCCGGCTTCCGCCTGAAGGGCGGCGTGCTGGCCAAGGACTACACGTTCAAGACCACCGAACTGCGCCGTGCCAGCGAACTGGCCGTGCCGACCTTCGCCAGCGGCAGCAGGATCGTGCCCGTGGACATGATCAACCAGGCCGGCCTGAAGGGCATCAATGGCAATCCGTCCAACTGGGTGGTGCCGAACCTGGATGCAATCGCCGACCAGTTCGACATCTACAGCAACAGCGGCATCTATGCCGTCGCGCCGCGCGCCAACAACGTGCGCAGCGTGGAAGAGAAGGACCGTGGTGCCTACCTGATGGGCGAGTTCAGCACCGAAATCGGCTCGCTGCCGCTGTCGGGCAACTTCGGCGTGCGCTACGTGCGCACCAGGCAGACCTCCACCGGGCTGTCGACGCTGGCCAGTGGTACCACCGCCACCACCGCCACCCGAACCTACGATGACACCCTGCCCTCGTTCAACCTGGTGGCCGAAGTCACGCCCGATTTCCTGATCCGCCTGGGTGCGGCCAAGGTCATGACCCGCCCGGGCCTGGGCAGCCTGACGCCGGGTGCAACCGTGGCCGTGGCCGGTGGTGCGCGCACCATCTCCAGCGGCAATCCCAACCTGGACCCGACGCGCGCCACCAATGTCGACCTGGGCTTCGAGTGGTACTTCGCCGAAGGAGCGATGGCGGGCCTGGGCCTGTTCTACAAGGATATCGAGACCTCGGTGCAGACCCTGCGCGAGAACCGCCCGTACACCGACAGCGGCCTGCCTGCCGAACTGCTGACCGGTACCGGCGCCTCGCCCACCGACGACTTCACCTTTACCCGGCCAGTCAATACCCCCGGCGGTGAGCTGTACGGCGCCGAGGCGAACTATACCCAGCCCTTCACTTTCCTGCCGGGCAAGTGGTCGAACCTGGGCGTGCAGCTGAACTACACCTGGGTCGAATCGAAGATCCAGTACATCAACTCGGCTGGCCAGCCGGTGATGAAGAACGATCTGCTGGGCCTGTCCAAGTCGTCATGGAACGCAACGCTGTTCTACGAAGGCGAGACCTTCGCTGGCCGCGTCTCCGCCACCAACCGCGATGACTACCTCACCCAGGTGCCCGGTCAGGAAACCGGCTTCAACCTGGACGGCTACCACGGCATGACCGGCACCACGGTCATTGATGCGTCCATCCGCTACAAGATCAGCGACCAGCTGGAACTGAGCCTGGAAGGCATCAACCTGACCAACGAAGCCTCGGATGAATGGGTGTACTCGCCCGCCACCGGCCGCCTGCCACTCCAGTACACCGAAACCGGCCGCCAGTTCCTGCTGGGCGTGCGCTACAAGTTCTGAGCAACGCCGGCGGCGCGTGCCGATACGCGCCGCGGTTCGCCATGACCGCTGCTGCGCCGCAAGGTGCCGCTGCGGCGTGGCCTTGCTACGGTCCGGCGGCCCGCCGCCGGCCGTCGCCCGTTGAAAGGAAATGTCTCCATGCCGCACCGCACGACCGTGTTCCGCTGCCTGCTGCTGGCAGTGGCCCTGGCTGCAGGCCCCGCGACGGCCGCCGCCGATGTCCCCACCCTGCTCTTCCATGTGGATGCCAATCACGGCCTGCAGGCCGTGACCGCTCACGGTGAGGCCGTAGCGAACTTTCGCGACAAGGTCGCGGTGGTCGACGATGGCGAGCATGGCAAGGCCATCCAATGGGAAGACGACGGCGTGCTTGCCTGGGATGCGCCGGGCAACATTCTGGCCCAGCGCGGCACGCTGGCTTTCGACTGGCGTTCACGCTACGCGGTGGGTGAAGCGCCGTTCGTGATCTTCCGCGTCGGCTACGCCGACCACAGCAGCTGGGACATGGCCTGGCTGCGCATCGACTGGAACGGGCATGGCTTCGATGCCTTCGTCACCGATGCCAACCTGGCACGCACCCGCGTGTCGTTCCGCATGGATGCACTGCCGCGCCCCGACCAGTGGTTGCACCTGGCCTTTGCCTGGGACGAGGACCAGGGCGTGCGCCTGTTCATCGATGGCCGCGAAGTGGCGCGCGCGCAGGCCACCGGCGATTACGATGCCGCGCTGGACCAGCTTGGCCTGGCCGGTCGGGTGATGGCGCCGTACCAGGTGCAGAGCCGCTACAACTTCCTGCGTGGCAGCGATTTCCAGCACATCCGGGTCTACGACCGCATGCTGGATGTGCCAGCGGTGGCAGCGCTGGCTCGCGGGCGCGAACCGGCCAGCGCCGTGGGGGTTGCCGATGGCACGCGCGCCTGGCGCCACCGCTTCGGCTGGGAAGGGGCTGCACCCCCGGCGGTGGCGGCGGGCGGCACCCGCATCCGCAAGATCGAACTCGCCGACACCCGTGACCTGAAGGCGTGGATGTGGAAGGCCACCGATGGCATCGCCGAAACCACCTGGCCGGGCGTCTACAACCGCTCGCGCCTGCCCGGCCGCAATGACTACTTCCAGCTTCCGGACTGGAACACCTATGTGGAAGGCGGCCAGCACCTGGACCTGACCCTGCCGGCCACCGAAACGGTGAACCGGGTGGAGATCCGTGGTGCGGCCTTCGGCACCCTCTCCCACGGGCCCGACGCCGGACATGCCACCGACGTGCTGGTCACGCGCCCGCGCGGCGTGGTGCGCAGCGTCGACGACATTGCCGCACAGCGCGGCGGCGTGCTGCGCTTCAGCAACGTCGAGCAGGAAACACCGATCCAGGAAATCTGGGCCTACCACGTGAGCGAGGGCGGCGAGCCGGAAGGCACGGTGAAGCAGACCTACATCATCGACAGCCACGCGCTGCCCGACTACACCAACCTGGACGCATTGCGCCGCTACATCGATGGACGTTTCCCGGCCGCCGAACGCAGCACGGTGATGGCGCTGCCGAAGGGCGCCGGTTCCCGCCGCCGGGATGCCGGCACCCTGCCTGCGCATCCGCGGCCCATCGTGCACGTGCTGATCCCTTCCGGGGTGGGCGATGCACCCGCCAACCAGCCGCTGATCCGCAGCTGGGCCTACAGCTGGGAGAACATGCACGACGGCCTGGACGGCGTGGCCATCGACCTTCCCGCGCTCAACCTGCCGCCCACCCACGATGGGCTGATCCCGCTGAACATCCGCATCAAGGATCCGATCTGGCCGGCGCGCGACATGATCGACGTATCGGTGTCGGTGCCACCAGGGCAGAAACGCACGCTGTGGCTGGACCTGCGCGATCGCATCCTCACCCCGGACAGCCTGTGGCTGAGCATCGCCTCGGCCGCACCGGGCTTCGATGCCGATGCCCTCGACGGTGCGCAGGTCCGGCTGGTGTTCAAGCCGCGTGCCGACGCGCTGAGGGAGCACGTGGCCGACCGCTTCAACCAGGTCCGCGACAACTGGGGTTTCCTGGTGGAGGAGCACACCACGTCCAAGCGCCAGCGACTGTACGCGCGCGTGTATGCGGACCTGAGCGACCTGCTGCGGGTGGACCCGGACCATGAACTCGGCCGCCTGTACTGGAACTACATCAGCTACAACAGCCAGGGCCGACCGCCCTACACGGCACCCGCCGTGCCCAGGGGCGTGCCGGCGTGGGCGTTCAACCAAGTGCAGGACCTGGCGCAGGTGCGGCAGTTCGTTGACTGGTGGATCGATGAACGGCAGGTGGCCTACGGGGATTTCGGCGGTGGCATCTCCGACGATTCCGACCTGACCCAGCAGTGGCCGGGGCTGGCCCTGATGGGTGTGCAGCCGGATCGATTGAACGCCTCGCTGACCGCGCTGTCCGATGCGGTGTACCGCAACGGCATGTTCAGCAACGGCTTGAGCACCATCGAGACCGACGAGCTGCATTCCTATGAGGAAGGCATCAACACCAACAGCGCCATGCTCTACCTCAACTGGGGCGATCCGCTGACGCTGGAACGCCTGATGGAAACGGTGAAGGCCTTCGACGAGCGCATCATCCTGCGCAACCCGCAGGGCCACCTGCTGTTTTCCAGCAACTGGTTCGGCGGCAACAAGGTCTACCGCGAACCGAACTGGCAGTGGCAGAAGCCGTATTCTTTCCCGGTGCTGCACCCGGCGTTCCTGCTGGGCCAGTACAACGCCGATCCCACCGGCCGCGCGCTGGTGATCGGCCTGGCCGATGGCTATCTGGCCCACGCAGGCAAGGACGACAAGGGACGCTTCACCCTGCCCAACGAGATCAACTGGGCCAGCGGTGCCACCCGCGGCGGCGAGTTGAACAACGGCTCCGGCAGTGGCGACACGATGCACACATTCTGGGCGGCGTGGCGCTGGAGCGGCGATGCGAAGTACCTGCAGGCACTGGACTACCGCGTGGCTCGTGGCGGCCCGGGCGCACTGGCCAACCTGGGCGAGAACGTCGTGGACGTACTGGGCCGGCAACAGGACTGGTATCCGCTGCTGCGCGCCGAGGCGGACGCGGGAAAAACCGGCTTCGCCAGCCTGATGGCCTGGCAGGCCAGCGGCGACAGGTCATACATCGCCGCCCTGCATGCCGACGGCCTGCAGGCGAAAGTGCAGCGCGCGTACATGAACACCGAGGGCCACTGGTGGTCCGACCGCGTGGAAGCGCCCAGTGAATTCCTGCAGCGCGCACGCCTGGGTGGCGTTGCGCTGAAGCGCAACCAGAGTTGGCCCGGTCACGCCGTCAGCTGGCGCTTCGACCGCGAGGGAGCGGCCGAACAGGTCGCCCTGCTGGTGCATGCGCCGTCGCGTGAACGTTTCACCGTTACCAGCTACAACCTGGGCACGCGCACCATCGGCGCCGACATGACCGGCTGGAACGTGGCCAGCGGGACCTGGCGGATACGCAGCGGCGTGGATGCCGATGGCGATGGCCACATCGACGGCACGCCCGCCGAACGCCGCGTGCAGCTGGAAACCAGCGCTTCGGTAGCGCTGCAGTTCCGTCCCGGGCGTACCGAGGTGTTCGAGTTCGAACGCGTGTCCGAGGGAACACCGGTGGAAACACGGCCGGACCTGGGCGTGGGTCGCGGCGACGTACGCATCGACGGCAGCCAGCTGCAGGTGACCGTGCACAGCCTGGGCCATGTCGGCACCGGCGTGGGCGTAGCAATGCTGGAAGACGCGCGCGGTCGCGAGATCGCCCGCACGGACGTGCCGGCGCTGGGCGCACCCAGTGACCTGCAGCCGAAGACCGTGCAGGTCCGGTTGCCGTTGCCGGCCGGCGACCGCAGCGGCCTGCGCGTGCGCGTGGCGCTGGCCGACGGTGGCGAGGAAGTGACCCGGCTCAACAACGTGGTCGGCGTGCCACGATGATGCCTGCATTACGCCCGGCTTGATCCGGCGCGGGTCAGGACGCCTCGGTCTCCAGCCGCTTCATCCGGCGCTGGTACCAGCCATCATCCAACGGCTCGAACACCGCGCTGCGTTCCATCACGCCCTCGTAGACGTGCAGCGACACGGCCACGTCCGCGTCGCTGGCGTTGCACAGCGTGTGGTACTCGTGCGGCGGAATCAGGCTGCCGGCACTACCGCGGTGGCCGTACAGCGTAGGCTGGGCGGCAAAGCGATGACGTTCGCCATCCTGTTCAATCAGCGCATAGGGAGTGACGATCAGTTCGCCCTGCCAGACACCTTCCACGCACCACATGGCATCGTGGTCATGCAGGGGCGTGCCCTGGCCTGGGCCCCAGCACATGGCGATGACGCTGTAGCCCAGGGTCGGGCTGCGGTGCAGTTCACGGCGTGCGTAATGCCCTTCGACCGGGCGCCGCACGCAGGGGGGCAGCTGGATGGACGGATCGACGATGGCCTCGCGCAGCACCCGCTGCAGCGCACCGGTGATGGCCTCCGGCGTACCCAGCATCACCGCGGCATCGATCGCAGCGAACAGCCGCTCCCGGCCGGTGAATGACGGTGGCAAGGACATCGTTCCCATGTCCCGACTCTAGCCGAGAGGGGTTAACAGAATGTTTGCACCGCGGTGTCATCACTGCGTACCGCGCTGCACGAACGGTACTTTCGCGTACAGCGCACGTTCGCCGGCACGAGGATCGTCCACCACGCCGCTCTGGCGATCGAACAGCATGGTCTGCCGCCGGGGCAGCGCGTAGGATGGCCATTGCGGCATTCCGCGATGATTGGGGTCGCCGTTGCGCGCGAAGGCGATCAGTGCGTCGCTCATTGTCGCCGCCAGCGTATGCGCATCCGCGCCGCCACCGGTGCGTGCGCCGGGCAGGCCGGCGTTGTCGAACACCAGTGGGATGTCCAGCGTGTGGAAGGCGCGCAGCCGGCCTTGCTCCACCGGTGAGCCCCAGTCCAGCTGGTAGGCCCAGGTGGGCGCGGCCCCACTGGGCTGGCGCGCACGCGCTTCCAGTTCTTCCACTGCGCCGCGCCAGGAACGGCCTGCGGTAGTGGCCGCGAAGAACACCTCCGAAGGCGTGTAATGCGGGTACAGGCGCCGATACTCGGCGATCACCGCCTGCGGCAGCAGATCCACGAACTGCTGGCGTTGCAGCTGTGCCGGCAGCGTCTCCCAGGTCAAGGTGAAGTTGGCCGGATCGTTGCCGAGGAAGGCGCGGGTCTCGTCGCGCGTATTGCCGATCACCATCGGAATGCTGGCCGACTGCCGCGGTGCCTGCGGCCAGAACGGATGCACCGGAAGGGAGACTTCGTCCAGTACCGGCCCGAAGTACAGCGATGTGCTTTCCACCCGCGATGGATCGCGGGCACGGGTGGCTGCAAGCAGATCGGCGGCCGGGAGCCGCAGCAGGGCAGACAGGTCCTTTGCACCCACTGCCTCCATTGCAATGGCGGCGCGCTGTGCGGCGGCACGCGGGCCGGCCGCGGTGACCTGCTGCCCGCTCATCGTCCACGCGCGCTGGAACAGGCCGCGTGCCGCCGGCATCGCCATCAGCGTGGCGATCTTGGCGCCGCCCCCGGACTGGCCGAACACGGTGATGTTTCCAGCGTCACCGCCGAAGATCGCCGCGTGTTCGCGTACCCACTGCAGCGCCTGTACCAGGTCGAGCTGGCCGACATTCCCCGACGCGGCGTAGCGTGCGTCGCCAAGTGCGCCCAGGTACAGGTAACCGAAGGTGTTCAGCCGATGATTGACGGTCACCACCACCACATCGCCGCGGCGGCACAGCGCACTGCCGTCGTACAGCGGATCGCTGCCGGAGCCGTTGTTGAACCCACCCCCGTGTATGTAGACCAGCACCGGGCGGCGGCCGCCATCCCCCAGTGCGGGGGTCCAGACGTTGAGGAACAGGCAGTCTTCGCTGCCGGGGCCTTCCGCGCCGCCCTGCGGTGCGGCCGCGCCATAGTCCAATGCATCGGCGATCCCGTTCCATGCCGCTTCCCGGCGTGGTGGCTGGAAGCGATGGGTGCCGGTATCGGCGCCGTAGCGCACGCCGCGGAATACCAGCACGCCTTGTTCATGCTGGCCGCGCAGGCGCCCCCCGCGCACGCGGACGATCGGCAAGCGTTCGTCGCGTGCACCGGGCAACGCCGCTGCCGGCAGTGCCACCAGCGTGGCCGTGGCCAACGCCCAGCGCGCGCTGTCGCGCAGGAAACGGCGGCGCTGCAGATCGTCGGGTGCTCCCGTCATCGGCTGCCCTCCGCACCCTTTCCTGCTGTCAGCCATGCCTGTGCCAGCGCTGGCCACTGCGCCAGGGTGGAGCCGGGCTGCAGGTGCATGCCGAAGCCGTGGCCACCATGGGCGAACACATGCAGTTCGTGCTCGACACCCGCCCTGGCCAGCGCCTGCGCCATCGCCTCGCTGTTGTGCACGCTGACCACGCGATCGTCGTTGGCATGGATCAGCATGGTCGGTGGCATGTCCGCGCGCACGTGCTCCTGCACCGAGTACTGGGCCGCCAATGCGGGGTCAGGGTGCTCGCCCAGCAATCGCCCGCGCGAACCGCTGTGCGCATGCGCGCCCATGTCGATGACCGGGTAGACCAGCACCGCCCGTGCCGGGCGCGCGCTCAGTTGATCGATCGCATCGCGTGCGGGATAGACCGGCGCATCGAAGCCAGTGGCCAGCCGCGCAGCCACGTGGCCGCCGGCGGAAAAGCCCATGACCGCCACATTGTCAGCCTCCAGGCCGCGGCGTGCGGCCTGGTCGCGCACGACCCGCAGCGCACGCTGGGCATCGGCCAGCGCCGCCTGGCGGTCCCTGCCCGGCTGCGGCAGGCGATAGCGAAGCACGAACAGGGTGAAGCCTGCCCGCTGCACCCAGTCCGGTACCAGCGCGCTGTCCTCCTTGTCGATCACTACCCGCTGGTAGCCGCCGCCCGGGATGACCAGCACCGCCTGCCCGTTCGGACGTGGCGGCGCGTGCACGATCATGTACGGCGCATCGATCCCGTCCACGAACCGGTCCGGATGGGCCGGTTCGGGGCTGCGCTCAACCACCCGCGCCTTCCGTGCCGGAGCGCTCAGGCCAGGAACCTGGCCGTCCGGCCACAGCGGCAGGCGTTCGCCCGCCACCTCCCCGGCAAGTCGCTGGCCGTCGCGCAGCGGGACGTCGGTGGCACGTGCCGGGGCTACCGTCAGCAGAACGGACAGGCACAGCACAAGAGGGGGCAGACGCATGGCGGACCGGGCTCCAGCGAAGGGTGGGCAGCGTGCCGCAGGCGCCCCGGAAGCGGGTGTGATGCGCTGCGGCTTGCGTGATGACACCGGTTTACCATATACACCTCCTGCAGACGCTGTCGATGGGCAGTGCAACAACGCAGAGGGAGACCGTTCTTGAGCAACGAACACGGCACACAGGGGCAGAGGCCGGCGCCGGACGGTGCAGCCGCCATCGCCCGCGCCTTCACCGATGCACGCCGCGCAGGCAAGGCCCTGCCCGCGTTCCCCGGAGAGATCCCCGGCGATCTGGTGGCTGCCTACCACGTGCAGGACCAGGCCATCGGTCTGTGGAGCGATACGGTGGTCGGCTGGAAGGTGGGTTACATCGCTGCCGAGCGCCGCGACGGCTCCGGCGATGAGCGCCTGCTGGGGCCGATCTTCAAACGTCAGCTCTGGAATGATACCGGTGGAACAAGCGACATCCCGGTCTTCGTCGGGGGCTTCGGCGCAGTCGAAGCAGAGTACGTGCTGGAGCTGTTGGAGGACGCGCCGGCCGGACAGCTGCACTGGTCCCCGGAACAGGCCGAAGCGCTGCCTGCGCGCCTCTATATCGGCGTGGAAGTGGCCAGCAGTCCGCTCGCCACCATCAACGAACTCGGTCCGCGCGTGGTGGTGTCCGACTTTGGCAACAACAACGGCTTGGTGCTGGGCCCGGAGATCGTCGACTGGACCGGACGCGACGAAAACTCGCTGCGTGCCGAGACACTGATCGAAGGTGAGGTGGTCGGCACCGGTGGCGCCACCCGCCTGCCCGGTGGCCTGCGGGCGGCCTATGCCTTCGCGCTGTCCCGTTCGGCCCTGCGTGGCCGGCCGCTGCGCAAGGGCGACCTGATCGCCACCGGCAATGCCACCGGCATCCACGATATCGAGGCAGGACAAACGGCGCTGGTGCGCTTTGCCGGCTTCGGTGACATTGCCTGCCGGGCCGTGCCCGCGGGATGACCGCGGGGCTGCCCTGGTGAACACGCGCGGGAGGGCGCAGATGATCACACGACGTAACTTCCTGGCCGGTGGCGCTGCTGCCCTGGTTACCCCGATGCTCGCCGCCTGTGGCCGCGGGCCGGGCAGCGATATGGCCGGTGGCGCGCTGTTGACCGCCACCGACGTGCATGTGGCCGACTACCCTACCGTCACCGCGGTGAAGTGGATCGGCGAAACGCTGCAGCGCGAAACCAACGGCCGCCTGCGCCTGCGCCAGTACCACTCCGGCCAGCTGGGCCGCGAATCCGAGGCGATCGACATGGCGCGCTTCGGTGCCATCGATATCACCCGCGTGTATGCCGGTGCGCTGAACAATGCCTTTCCGCTGACCCAGGCGCTGTGCCTGCCCTACGTGTTCACGTCGGTGGCGCACCAGCGTGCCGCGTTGGATGACGGCGTGGCCGAAGCCGTGCTGCGCGGCTTCCAGGGCCGCGGCCTGGTCGGCCTGGCGATCTACGATTCCGGTGCACGCTGCTTCTACAACACCAAGCACCCCATCGTTTCGCCCAAGGACCTGCACGGCCTGAAGCTGCGCGTCGCCTCATCGGACATCTTCATCCAGCTGATGCGCCTGCTCGGCGCCAACCCGACGCCGATGTCGCTGGGCGACACGTTCTCCGGCATGGAAACCCACATGATAGATGGCGCCGAGAACAACATGCGCAGCTTCCATTCCAGCCGCCATTTCGAAGCGGCGCACTACTGGTCGCAGAGCGACCATTCGTACGCGCCGGACGTGTTGCTGATGTCGCGTGCCAGCTTCGAACGCCTGTCGCCCGACGACCGCCAGCTGCTGCTGCAGACCGCGCGCGCATCGGTGAAGGTGATGCGCGAGCAGTGGGATGCGTCGGAGGACGCCGCACGCCGCGCCGTGCTGGCCTATGGGGTGAAAGCCAACGAGGTGGACATGCCCGCCTTCCGCACCGCCGCCCAGCCGCTGCTGCAGCAGTACCTGCAGCAGCCGGAGATCGCCGCGCTGGTCGACCGCATCCGCGCCGCCTGAGGACACTGCCATGACCGAGACGACGACGCCCGCCACCGGGCCTGGCCAGCGCCTGCTGGACCGCATCGCCGACATCGCCATCTACGGCGCCGTTGCTGCCCTGCTGGGGCTGGTGGTGGTGCAGGGCTGGCAGGTGTTCGCGCGCTACGTGATCAACGATTCGCCCAGCTGGACCGAGCCGGTCACGCTGCTGCTGCTGGCCACGGCGATGAGCCTGGGTGCCGCCTGCGGTGTGCATACCAACCGCCACTTCGGCTTCTTCCTGCTGCATGCCTGCATGGGCCCCGGCCTGCGCCGTGCGGTGGACGTGCTGGTGCAGCTGGTTGTGGCGGTGCTGGGAGGCTTCATCGCCTTCTGGTCGGGCGATCTGCTGCTCGACGGCCTGGACATCAAGACCGCCGGCGCCGATCTGCCGCAGAGCATCAACTACCTGCCACTGGCGGTGGGCGGCGGGCTGATGCTGCTGTTCGCGCTGAACCGTGCGTGGAACGCGCTGCAGGCCCGCGCCACCGGCGCCGAAGACGCTGAAGGAGATCGTTGATCCATGGGTATCACCATCCTGTTCTCCGTGTTTGCCGTGTTGCTGCTGCTCGGCGTGCCGGTGGCTTACGCGCTGGCCGCAGCCGCGCTGGCCACTCTGCTCTACCTGGATATTCCCAGCATCGTGCTGGTGCAGCAGATCTCGGCCGGTACCGGCTCGGCCTCGCTGATCGCCATTCCGTTGTTCATCTTCGCGGGCGAGATCATGATGCGCGGCGGCATCTCGGAGCGCCTGATCGCCCTGGCCTCGTCGCTGGTTGGCCGCTTGCGCGGTGGCCTCGGCCAGGTCTCGATCCTGTCCTCGCTGTTCTTCGGCGGCGTGTCCGGCTCGGCCATCGCCGACGTTTCGGCAGTCGGCGGCACGATGATCCCGCAGATGGTCAAGCGCGGCTACGACCGCGATTTCGCCGTCAACGTCAGCATTACCGCCGCGCTGGTGGCGCTGCTGGTGCCGCCGTCGCACAACCTGATCCTGTTCTCGGCCGCTGCCGGCGGCGGCCTGTCCATCGCCGACCTGTTCGCCGCCGGCATTGTCCCCGCGCTGCTGATGACGCTGGCGCTGATGGTCACAGGCTATGCGGTGGCGCGCCGCCGCGGCTATGGCGTGGAGGTCTTTCCCGGCTGGCGCGCCGTGGCCCTGCGCATCGTCTCCGCCCTGCCCGGCCTGGGCCTGGTCGCGCTGATCTTCATCGGCATCCGTGCCGGCATCTTCACCGCGGTGGAAAGCGCAGCCATCGCCGTGGTCTACGCCTTGCTGGTGACCACCGTGCTGTACCGGCAACTGCGCTGGCGCGAGTTCTTCGACACCGTCATCCATGCCGCGCGCAGCACGGGCGTGATCCTGTTCGTGATTGCCACCGCCGCCGTGTTTGGCTGGCTGCTGGCCTACCTGCAGGTGCCCGCGGCCGCCGTCGAGTTCCTGCAGTCGTTCGCGCACAGCCAGTTCATGGTGCTGCTGATGATCGTGGTGATGCTGCTGCTGCTGGGCACCTTCATGGACCTGGCGCCGATGATCCTGATCTGCACGCCGATCTTCCTGCCGGTGGCCCGCGCCTACGGCATCGATCCGATCCACTTCGGCCTGGTGCTGGTGCTCACCGGTGGCCTGGGTCTGGTCACGCCCCCGGTAGGCTCGGTGCTGTTCATCGGCACGGCCATCGGCAAGATCAGCGTGGGCCAGAGCATGCGCACCATCTGGCCGTTCTGGTTCGCCGCGCTCGCCGTGCTGCTGGTCGTGGCCTTCTTCCCCTCACTGTCGCTGTGGCTGCCCGCCGCGCTGCGCGGCTGAGCCACAAGGAGACTGCCATGCGTGCACTGCGTATCGCCGCCACCGTCACTCTGCTCGCGCTGTTGCTGCCGGCACGGCCTGCACCCGCGGCGGAGACCGCGCGCGCCCCGGCGCAGTGGGCGCGGGGGCTGGAACAGCAGCGCCAGGCGGACCGTGGCGATGGCACGTTCCTCAATCCGGTGCTGGCCGGCGACCATCCGGATCCCTCGGTGCTCAAGGACGGAGACGATTACTACCTCACGCTGTCGTCGTTCGACGCCTATCCCGGCCTGCCGATCTGGCACTCGCGCGACCTGGTGAACTGGCAGCCGCTGGGCCATGCGATCACCCGCAACGTGGGGGCGATCTGGGCGCCGGACATCGTCAAGCACCGGGGGCGCTACTTCATCTACTTCCCGGCCCGCACCGGCGAGCGCCGCAGCAACTTCGTGGTCTGGGCCGATGACATCAAGGGCCCGTGGAGCGCGCCGATCGACATCGGCCTGGGCGGCTACATCGATCCCGGCCATGCAGTGGGTGAAGACGGCAAGCGCTACCTGTTCCTCAGTGGCGGTGATTACGTGCAGCTGGCCGACGACGGGTTGAGCGTGGTCGGCACGCCGAAACACGTCTATGACGGCTGGCGCTACCCGCAGGACTGGGACGTTGAGGCCTACGCGCAGGAAGGCCCGAAGATCCACGTCCGCGACGGCTGGTACTACATGACCACGGCAGTGGGTGGCACCGCCGGTCCGCCGACCGGGCACATGGTGATCACGGCGCGCTCGCGTTCGATCCACGGACCATGGGAGAACGCGCCCAACAACCCGATCACGCGCACGCAGTCGGCGGCCGAGCCCTGGTGGTCACGCGGCCACGCGACGGTGATCGAAGGGACCGATGGACGCTGGTGGATGATGTACCACGGGTACGAGAACGGCTTCTGGACGCTGGGTCGGCAGGCCCTGCTCGAACCGATCGAATGGACCGCTGACGGCTGGTTCCGGGCCACCGGCGGCGACCTCGGCCAGCCACTGCGCAAGCCGGCCGGACAGGCGCTGTCGCCTCATGGCATGGCGCTGTCGGATGATTTCCGCGGCAGCACGCTTGGCCCACAGTGGGCGTTCTTCAACCCGGCGCAGGACGAGTACCGCCGGCTGGGCTTCAGTGGCAACGGCCTGGTCCTGCAGGGCAAGGGCAGCACGCCGCGCGATGCCTCGCCGCTGACCACCATCGCCGGCGACCGGGCCTACCAGTTCGAGGTGGAGATGGAGATCGCCCCCGGTGCCGTGGGCGGCGCGCTGCTGTTCTACAGCGACCGGCTGTACGTGGGCGTGGGCAGCAACGGCGAGTCGTTCATCATGCATCGCTACGGCGAGGAGCGCCCTGCCCGGCCGGCGCCGGGCCGCGGCGGCCGGCTGTGGTTGCGGGTGACCAACAACCGCCACATCGTCACCTTCCACTCCAGCACCGACGGGCACACTTGGCAGAAGTATCCGGTTCAGATGGAAGTGTCCGGATACCATCACAATGTCGCGGGCAGGTTCCTGGCGCTGAAGCCGGCGCTGTATGCGGCCGGCGACGGTGCGGTAACCTTCCGCAACTTCCGCTACCGCGCGCTGGACTGAGCGCGGAGCCGGAATCCCCAGACTTACCGGGTTCAAAACATGTCAGTGCGCAACAAGAACGATGCCGCTACGCCGGCATTGGCGAAGGGCAAGGCAGCCACCATCAACGACATCGCGCGACTGTCGGGTGTATCCAAGAAAACGGTTTCAAGAATCATCAACAACTCGCCACTGGTGCGCAAGGACACGCGCGACAAGGTGGAAGCGCTGATGCGTGAAGTGGGCTATACGCCCGATCCACTGGCCCGCGGGCTGGCGTTCCGCCGCTCCTTCCTGATCGGCATGGTCTACGACAACCCCACCGCGCAGTACATCGTGGACATGCAGTACGGCGCGCTGGATGCATTGCGTGGATCCAGCTTCGAGCTGGTGGTGCATCCCTGTGACAGCCGCAGCCCCGGCTACATCGAAGGCGTGCGTCGCTTCGTGCAGCAGCAGAAGCTGCACGGCGTGATCCTGGTGCCGCGTGCCTCGGAAGACCAGGCGCTGGCGGACATGCTGGATGAGATCGGCTGCCGGTTTACCCGCGTGGCAGCGCTGCCGCTGGACGAAAGCTCGCAGATGGTGGTCACCCATGACCGCGATGGTGCGGCCGAAGCCGCCGACTACCTGCTCTCGCTCGGCCACCGTGACATTGCCCTGGTGACCGGTCCCAGCGCCTACCGTTCGGCCCATGAACGTACTGCCGGCTTCATCGACGCACTGTTGCAACGCGGTATCGAGCTGCCGAAGGACCGCATCATCGAGGCCGGCTACACCTTCGAATCCGGTGTAGCCGCTGCCGAGAAACTGCTGCTGGGCAAGCGCCGCCCGACCGCCATCTTCACCGGCAACGATGAAATGGCTGCCGGTATCTACAAGGTGGCGCTGCGCGCGGGCATCAACATTCCGCGCCAGCTGTCCATCGTCGGCTATGACGACAGCCCGCTGGCCTCGCGCCTGTGGCCCTCGCTGACCTCGGTGCGCCGGCACACGCGCGATACCGGGCGCACCGCCGCGGCGATGCTGATCCAGCCCGAAGGCCAGGCCGCGCTGCCCATTGCCAGCGTGCGGCCGCACCTGATCGTCCGCGATTCCTGCCAGCCGCCGGAGGATTGATCCCCCAAGGATCAATCCTGCAGGTCACGACCTCTGGTCGTAACACGCCCCTGCCCCATCCATCCGATCCACCGCGCCTGCCCGGGCCATCCCGGCATCGTGCGACGCAAAATGACACCGGTTTCCTGTCTGGCTAGAATCGACCGTGAACCGCGCCGGGGCCGACCCGTCGGCCCGCCCCCCGCTCTGGAGACGCCATGTACAGCAAGACCCATTACGCCACCCATCCCGATGCCATCCACGGTGCCAGCAACGACCAGCTGCGTGACCTGTACCTGCTCGATGGCCTGTTCAACGCCGGTGCGGTGACCCTCAAGTACACCCACTACGAGCGCTTCGTGATTGGTGGCGCCGCCCCGGTGGACGCACCGCTTGCGCTGCCGACCCAGACCGAACCCGCTTCGGCCGCAGGCCACCCATTCCTGGAGCGCCGGGAACTGGGCGTGATCAACGTCGGCAGCGGCACCGGTACGGTCACCGTGGATGGCACCGTCTACACGCTGGGTCCGAAGGACGGTCTGTACGTGGCCATGGGCAGCAAGGAGGTCGTATTCGCCTCGCAGGACGCCGCCAACCCCGCCCAGTTCTATCTGGCCTCGACCCCGGCCCATGCCCGCTTCGAAACCCGGCAGCTGTCCATCAAGGACGCCGTTGCACTGGACCGCGGCGCGCTGGAAACCAGCAACGAGCGCACCATCTACCAGTACATCGTGCCGGCCACCTGCCAGTCCTCGCAGCTGCTGCTGGGCCTGACCGTGCTGAAGCCGGGCAGCGTGTGGAACACCATGCCGCCGCACCTGCACGACCGTCGCAGCGAGGTCTACTTCTACTTCGACCTGGGCGACAGCGACCGCGTCTACCACTTCATGGGCGAACCGGACGCGCAGCGCCACATCGTGATCCAGAACAACGAAGCGGTCGTGTCGCCGCCGTGGTCGATCCACATGGGTGCCGGTACTAGCAACTACGCCTTCATCTGGGCGATGGGGGGCGAGAACCTGGACTACACCGACATGCACGTGCTGGACATCTGCCAGCTCAAGTAAGCCCGCTTGGCCGCCGCGCACCGTGTGCCGGCCGTCGACACCGCCCGTCTCTATCAAGGAACGCATACGCAATGGCTAATCCCTTCAGCCTGGAAGGCAAGGTCGCTCTGGTAACCGGTGGCAATACCGGTCTGGGCCAGGGCATCGCCGTGGCACTGGCCGCCGCTGGCGCCGACGTCGCCGTGGCCGGCATCGCCCCGCCCACCGACACCATCGAAAAGATCACCGCGCTGGGCCGCCGCTGCCTGGCCATCGAAGCCAACCTGATCAGCATCGAGCCGGTGGCGCGCGTGGTCCGCGAGACCATCGAAGGCCTGGGCGGGTTGGACATCCTGGTCAACAACGCCGGCCTGATCCGACGCGCCGATGCGGTGGACTTCAGCGAGCAGGACTGGGACGACGTGATGAACGTCAACCTCAAGTCCGCGTTCTTCATTTCGCAGGCCGCCGGCCGCCACTTCATCGAACAGGGCCACGGCAAGATCATCAACATCGCTTCGATGCTGTCCTTCCAGGGCGGTATCCGCGTGCCGTCGTACACCGCCAGCAAGAGCGGTATCGCCGGCATCACCCGGCTGCTGGCCAACGAGTGGGCGGGCAAGGGCATCAACATCAATGCCATCGCCCCGGGCTACATGGCTACCGACAATACCGCCCAGCTGCGCGCCGATGAAGCGCGCAACAAGGCGATCCTGGAGCGCATCCCGGCCGGCCGCTGGGGTACGCCGGATGACCTGGCCGGTGCGGCCGTGTTCCTGGCCTCGTCCGCGTCGGATTACATCAACGGTGCCGTGCTGCCGGTCGATGGTGGCTGGCTGGCGCGCTGACGCGGCAAGGCGGCGAACGGTGGGTGCGGACCTTGGTCCGCACCGCTTTCCCAAAGCAGCCGAGCACGGCTCGGCTCTACAAGGGCCTGGCCATGCGCAAGTTGTTGCTGCTGTTGCTGCTGTCGTGCACCACCGCACAGGCGGCGCCCGTGCGGGTCTTCATTGCCGGAGACTCCACTGCGGCCGCATACGGCCCCGAGCGCGCGCCGCAGGCCGGCTGGGGCCAGGCGCTGCAGAGCTACCTGGACCCGGCGCGCGTGGAGGTGCACAACCACGCCAAGGGCGGGCGCAGCACGCGCAGTTTCATCGAAGAAGGGCGCCTGGATGCCATCGCCGCCGAGCTGCGCCAAGGCGACGTGCTGCTGATCCAGTTCGGCCACAACGATGCGAAGTTCGAAGACCGCACGCGTTATACCGACCCGGACAGCGACTATCCGCGCCTGCTGATGCGCTACGTACAGGTCGCGCGCGGAAAGGGCGCCACGCCGGTGCTGGTCACGCCGGTGGCGCGGCTGCTGTACGACTTCGGTTCACTGCTGGACACGCATGGCCGCTACACGCAGTCGATGAAGGCCCTGGCCGCGCGCGAGCAGATTGCGCTGATTGATCTGAACGACCGCAGCACGCGCTGGATCCGCGCGCTGGGCGAACAGGGCGCGCGACCGTACTTCCTGTTCATGCCCGAACAGGACAAGGCCGACGGCACCCATTTCAGCGAGACCGGCGCCCATGCGGTGGCCTGCCTGGTACTGCGCGAGGCGGTGCCGCTGCTACCCGCGCTGCAGCCGGCGCTGGTGCGGGACATCGACTGCGACGTGATGGATGCAGGGCAAGGCGCCGGTGCGACGGGAGATTCGCAGGTCGTGCACGAAGGCACGATTGCGCGCATGCAGCCCGGCCCGCATGGCGGCGGCGGGCCCACCACCGCGTATCCGTTCTTTGCCGGCGCGGCGGACCTGCCCTTCGTGCTGCGCAAGCGCGTGCTGCACAAGGGCGCGGGTATCGGCCTGCATCCGCAGCACAAGGATGAGATCTACTACATCGTCAGTGGGCAGGGCAGCTACGTGCTGGACGGCAGGCAGTACGACGTGCACGCCGGGCACGCGCTGCTGACCCGCAAGGGCAGCCGCCATGCGCTGCAGCAGGTGGGTGAGGAGGACCTGGTGCTGCTGCTGGCGTACCCGCGCTGATCCTGTAGAGCCGGGCCTATGCTCGGCTGTCCTGCATCCGGTTGATCGCAGCCGAGCATGGGCTCGGCTCTACACGGGCTACAGCCGCTCTGCACCGAAGTGCAGCAGGCCCAGCCGGGCAAGGTCTTCCGGGCGTTCGAAATAGGCGTCCTCGAACGCCTCCAGCGCCTGCTGTTCGTCTTCGCTCAGCGCGTCGTACAGGTCAGCCAGTTCTTCGATCGCCGGGTCGTCCTCCAGCCGATCCAGCAGCCCGCGCATGCCGGCCAGGATCGCGTGGGTCTGCATCGCGCCCATCGCCTGCAGCGCACGCAACGCCAGCTGGCAGGTGGGGTCGCCCCAGTTGCACTGGAACTGCATGAAGCCGCCGTTGTTGATGTCCGCTTCCATGCGCCACAGCGCTACCAGCTGCTGGTCCTCATCGGACAGCGCGTCCAGCGTCCATCCGGCGCCCTTCAACCGCGCCAGCGCGGCATCGTAGCGGTCTTCCCAGACTTGGTTGGGGATATTGACCACACCTTCTTCGCGTGCCGGCAGCAATGCCGGCCAGTTCACGCCCAGGCCATCGGCGGTGGTGACCCACTGCGCGCGCTGCCCGGCATCGGCTTCGAACAACGCAGGTGCCCAGCGCAGCGGCTGTCGGGTGCGCCGGCCATCGGCCAGGGCCAGCAGGATGAAGTCGTCGTCGAAAGCGACGTTGGTCACGCGCAGGGCGGCACACACATCGGTCATGCCGCGCAGGATACCCGCGCGCCGGCCCGCCTCACACGTCGCCGCCGTCGGCCCAGCCTTCACCCGTGCCCTTCTGGAACACGCGGTCGTCGTCCTGCACATCACCGGCAGGCAGGTGCGCCTGGTCGGCCAGTGCTGCGTAGATCGGAGTGAAGTCCGGTGACGTCGCCTGCATCAGCTGTTCAAAGCTGTCGATGACGAAGTAGGTCTTCTGGAAGGTGTCGATGCGGTACTTGGTGCGCATGATCCGCTGCAGGTCGAAACCGATGCGGTTGGGCGCGGCCGATTCCAGCGAGTACAGCGACTCGCCCTTGGACGACACGATGCCGGCACCGTAGATGCGCAGGCCGTCGGGCGTATCGATCAGGCCGAACTCCACCGTGTACCAGTACAGGCGGGTCAGGTTCTGCAGCGCATCCGGACCGATGGCGTGGGCCTTGACGCCACCACGGCCGTACGCCTCCATGTAGTCGGCGAACACCGGGTTCATCAGCAGCGGTACGTGGCCGAACAGATCGTGGAACAGGTCCGGTTCGGCGATGTAGTCGATCTGGTCCGGGCGGCGGATCCACCAGGTCACCGGGAAACGGCGGTTGGCCAGGTGGTCGAAGAAATCCAGTTCCGGCAACAGGCCTTCGACGCCGACCACGGTCCAGCCGGTGGCCGCGCCCAGTACTTCGTTGAGCTGGTCGAAGCGCGGAATCATGTGCGCGCTCATGCCCATCTCGTCCTGTGCATCCAGGAATTCCTGGCAGGCGCGGCCGACCAGCAACTCGCGCTGGCGCTGGTACAGCGTGCTCCAGGTGGCATGGTCGTCGGCGCTGTAGGTCTCCCACGGCTGCTCGACGAGCGCGGTGGTGTACACCGGCACGTAGCCCTTGTCGGTCTGCTGGTGTTCGACGCGGCGGGGCTGGGCGAGGTCCATGGGGCACTCCTTGAAGGGATAGCCACGATGCTAGGCCAGGGGCCGCGCAACAGGGTTGCAAAAGTTGCGTCGATTGGCCTTGTTGGCGCAATATCCTTGCGTACTCACCATGTTGCGGGGCAACAATGGCCGGAGAAGTCCAGTTCGATCGCACGGATATACGCCTGCTGGCTGAAATCCAGCGGGATGGGCGCGCCACCAACGCCGAACTGGCGGCGCGGGTGAATCTTTCGCCCTCGGCCTGCCTGCGCCGCCTGCAGCGGCTGGAAAGCGAGGGCGTGATCGTCGGCTACGGCGCGCGGCTGGAGCCACGGCAGCTGCGCCTGGGCCTGCAGGCCTTCGTGCGCGTGCAGCTGGAGAAGCACGACCAGGCCGCCATCGGCCATTTCGTGGACAGCGTGCAGGGCTGGGACGAGGTGGTGGCCTGCCACGCCCTGACCGGCGACATGGATTATCTGCTGCACGTCTATGTGCGCGACCTGGAGCACTTCTCGCGCTTCCTGCTGGACCGCCTGCTCAACGCCGGCGGCGTGGCCGATGCCAACTCCAGCTTCGTGCTGCGCACGGTGAAGGGGTTCCAGGCGCTGCCGCTGTCGCAGCTGGAGCCCTGAGCGACCCCGGGCGGTGCCGGGGGCCCGGCCTCAACCGATCAGCACTTGTCCTTGCGGCCCATCAGCTTGCCCAGGCGCGAGGCTTCCTCGCACTTCGGCGCGGCCACCGGAGCCGGAGCAGCGGCAGCGGCGCGTGCCTTCTGCAGCTGCTGGATCCTGGCGCGGATCTGCGGCATCGCGGCCATCGCGGCCTTTTCGCCTTCCAGGATCGCCGTGCCGCGCTGGCTGAAATCGGCAGCGCCGATGTCCAGCACCTTCGGCCGGATGACGATGTCGGCGCGTGCCAGTTCCTGCTCGCCCAGGCGCTGGCCCATGATCGAGATGGACTGGTTGACGATGCCCAGCATGCCGGTCGGTGCCTTGCCGCTGGCCTTGCTGGAGATGTCCACGGCGATCACGAAGTCGGCGCCGAGCTGGCGCGCGGCATCCACCGGCACCGGGCTGACCACGCCGCCGTCGATGTAGTTGCGGCCGCCGATCTTCACCGGTTCGAACACGCCGGGAATGCTGCTCGAGGCGCGCACGGCCTGGCCGACGTTGCCGCGCACGAAGATCGCGCGCTCGCCGGTTTCCAGCTGGGTGGCGACGGCGGCGAACGGCTTCTTCAGGCGCTCGGCCGGGCGGTTGGCCACCTGTTCGTTGACGTAATCCTGCAGCTTCTGGCCCTGCACCAGGCCGCCGGAGAACAGGCGCACGTCGCGGATGCTGGCTTCATCCAGCGCCACCGCCCGGCTCTGCATCTGGAACGCGTCCATGCCGCTGGCATACAGGGCGCCGACCACGCTGCCGGCACTGGTGCCGGACACCACCACCGGTTCGAAGCCGTTGGCCTCGAGCATCTTGATCACGCCGATGTGGGCAAAGCCCTTGGCCGCGCCGCCACCGAGGGCGATGCCGATCTTCACCGGCTTGGCCTGCGGCACCGCCGTGGGCGCCGGCGGCGGCGTTGGGCGCACCGGGTCGCCGCCGCACCCGGCCAGCAGGCCGATCAGGGCGACGGACAGCAGCATGCGGGGGCGGAACAGGCTCATCGGCAGTGCGCTCACGGCGCCGGAATCGGGAAAGGGCGCCAGCATACCGAAGCGGCGGCGGGGCGGGCAGGGTGGGGGAGTTACCTATTCAGCAAGGTAGTGCCGGCCGCTGGCCGGCAATGGCCGGGATGCTGGCAGGTGCAGGAGGTTGCCGGCCAGCGGCCGGCACTACCGGAGCCGGTCAGAACCGGTTGTCACCGTCCAGGATGCGCCCGATCCCGCCCAGCACCGAGCCTTCGCCACGGCTCTGGCCGCCGCCCTGCGGCGCGGCCATCCACATGCGGCCTGCCAGGCGCGAGAACGGCAGCGACTGCAGCCAGACCTTGCCGGGCCCGGTCAGCGTGGCCAGGAACACGCCTTCGCCGCCGAACAGCATGCTCTTGATGCCGGCCACCCGGCGCACGTCCATGTCCACGGTCGGGTGGTAGGCCACCACGCAGCCGGTATCCACGTCCAGGCGCTCGCCGGCGGCCAGCTCGCGCTCGACCACGCAGCCGCCGGCGTGGATGAACACCCAGCCGTCGCCCTCCAGCTTCTGCATGATGAAGCCCTCGCCGCCGAACAGGCCGGTCATGATCCTGCGCTGGAACTGCACGCCGATCTGCACCCCGCGCGCGCCCGCCAGGAAGCTGTCCTTCTGGCACACCAGGCGGCCGCCATGCTGGTCCAGCTTCATGGCCAGCACCGTGCCGGGGTAGGGCGCGGCGAAGGCGACCTTGGCCTTGCCCTGGCCGGTATGGGTGTACAGCGTGGCGAACAGACTCTCGCCGGTCAGCACGCGCTTGCCGGCCGCCATCACCTTGCCCATGAAGCCGCCGCCCTGGCCGCTGTGCGAGCCGTCGCCGAACACGGTGTCCATCTGTACCGAAGCGTCCTTGAACATCAGCGCGCCGGCTTCGGCCACCGCGCTTTCACCGGGGTCCAGCTCGATTTCCACGAACTGCATCTCGTGGCCGACGATGCGGAACTCGATGTCGTCGGCCCGCCCGCTGGCGCCGGCCGGGACCGGCGGCGGGGTGTTGGGCATGCCCGGGGCCGGCGACTGCAGCTCGGCTACCTCGGTGATCGGTGCCCAGCCGCTCATGCCCTGGCACCAGGCCAGGGCGCGCGGGTTGGCCTGCGCGTAGCGGCGCGCAGCCTCGTCATCAAGCGGGCCGATGCGTTCGGCCTGGGCGGAGGCATGGAAGTACCACTGGGTCATGGCGGCGGGTCTGTCGCGGTGGAAACCCCGAGTCTAGCGGGCGGCCGGGGGCGCGGGCGACGACGCCATGAACGGCCGGCATTTGCGGCGCAGGTGCTGTATTGCAACAATTATCTGGTAGCGCCGTTTTACCACCCCTCCAAACACAGCCTACCGCCATGTCCCCGACCCGCACTTCCCGTGGCCGATTTCCGGTCGCGCGCCCCCTCGTTGCCGCTCTTTCCGCCCTGCTGCCGCTGGTAGCAGCCGCCCAGGAAACCCCCGCTGCCAAGGATCCGGTTGCCCTCGATGCCCTGCAGGTGACCGCGCAGCGCCGCGTCGAGAACGCCAAGGACGTACCGGTCGCACTGAGCGCGATCCAGGGCGAGAAGCTGGATGTGCTCGGTTCGGCCGGCGATGACATCCGCTTCCTGGCCGCGCGCGTGCCCAGCCTCAACATCGAATCGTCCTACGGCCGTGCTTTCCCGCGCTTCTACATCCGCGGCCTGGGCAACACCGACTTCGACCTCAATGCCTCGCAGCCGGTATCGCTGGTGTATGACGACGTGGTGCAGGAAAGCCCGCTGCTGAAGGGCTTCCCGCTGTTCGACCTGGCCAACGTGGAAGTGCTGCGCGGCCCGCAGGGCACGCTGTTCGGCCGCAACACGCCGGCCGGCGTGGTCAAGTTCGATTCGGCGCGCCCGTCGCAGGATGCCGACGGCTACCTGCGCGTCGGCTACGGCAGCTACAACAGCTGGAACGTGCAGGGCGCCTATGGCGGCCCGCTGACCGACCGTTGGTCGGCACGCGTCTCGGCCATCTACCAGCGCCGCGACGACTGGGTCGACAACACCCGCGCCGGCGCGCCCAACAGTGGTTTCGAGGGGTATGACGAAGCTGCCGGCCGCGTGCAGTTCCTGTACGAAGGCGATGACTTCGAGGCGCTGTTCAACCTGCACAAGCGCAAGCTCAACGGCACCGCGCGCCTGTTCCGCGCCAACATCATCCAGAAGGGCAGCAATGCGCTGGTCGAGAACTTCGACCGCGACAAGGTGGCCAACGACGGCGTCAACTTCTCCGACCTGGAAACCTGGGGCGGCAGCGCGCGCCTGCAGTGGAACCTCGGCTCGGTGACCCTGCACTCGATCACCGGCTACGAGACCGCCGAATCGCTCAACCGTGGCGATATCGACGGTGGCTACGGCGCAGCCTTCCTCGGTGCCGGCAACTCCGGCCCGGGCCTGATCCCGTTCTCGTCCGAATCGGCCGACGGCCTGCCGCATCACCGCCAGTGGACCCAGGAATTCCGCATCGAGTCCAACGAGTGGGGCCGCTTCGACTGGCAGGCCGGCGTCTTCTACTTCGATGAAGACGTGACCATCAACAACTTCAACTACGACTCGCTGACCGCGGGCAATCCGCAGACCGGCCACGTGGTGCAGAACCAGCGCAACAAGGCCTGGGCGGTGTTCGCCTCGGGCGACTTCGACGTCACCGATCGCTTCAAGCTGCGTGCCGGCGTGCGCTACACCCAGGACAAGAAGGACTTCAGCGCCAGCGTGCTGCAGGCCGTTCCGTTCGGCACCCCGGTCAGTGGCCCATACCTGGCCAACACTGACGTCAACGACGTCAGCTGGGATCTCAGCGGCGTGTACAAGCTGACCGACGACATCAACGCCTACGCCCGCGTCGCCAAGGGCTTCCGCGCGCCGTCAATCCAGGGCCGCCTGGCCTTCGCCCCGGGCCTGTCGCAGGCCGATTCGGAGAAGGTCATCTCGTACGAGGCCGGCATCAAGGCCGACCTGTTCGAGCGCCGCGCGCGCCTGGGCCTGAGCGTGTTCCGCTACGACGTCGATGGCCAGCAGCTGATCGCCGTGGGCGGTTCCAACAACACCGCCACCCTGCTCAACGCCGACAAGACCATCGGCCAGGGCGTCGAGCTGGACCTGGAGGCCTACCTGGCCGACAACGTCCTGCTGACCTTCGGCAGCAGCTACAACGACACCGAGATCAAGGACAAGAACCTGGCGGTGGCGATCTGCGGCGGCGGCTGCACCATCACCGACCCGACCACCGTGATCGGTGGGCAGACCTACGCGCTGGTCAACGGCAATCCGCTGCCGCAGGCACCGAAGTGGATCCACAACATGACCCTGCGCGTGGGCTTCCCGCTGACCGATGGCAGCGAGCTGTACGCCTACACGGATTGGGCCTACCGCAGCCCGGTGAACTTCTTCATCTACGAGTCGCCGGAGTTCCGCAGCCGCAGTTCGCTGGAAGGTGGCCTGCGCCTGGGCTACAACTGGGAGTACGGCCAGTACGACGTGGCCGTGTTCGGCCGCAACCTGACCAACCAGACCCGCGTGGTCGGTGCGATCGACTTCAACAACCTGACCGGCTTCCTCAACGAGCCGCGTACCTGGGGCGTGGAGTTCACCGCCAAGTTCTGATGTGGGTGCTGCCGAGAGGCAATGAAGAAGGGCCGGCGCAATGCCGGCCCTTCTGTTTCACAGCCACCGGGTGCCGAATGGGGTCAGAGCGCTTTCCAGCGGAAAGGGATCCGACCCCGATGGCACCGGCATTCCGCGCTGGGGCCAGATCCCTTTCCGAAGGGAAGGGCTCTGACACCGGATCGCTGCTTACAGCGCGCTCTGCGGGCGCACCTTCAGCACCGCATTTTCGGTGGCGCAGTCGCGGCTGGAATGCAGGCCGGCCTTGCGCGCGGCAGCGATTTCCCTGCGTGCGGCCAGCAGATCCTTCTGGAACGCGGCGTTGTCGTGCAGGCGGGCCACGGCGGCGGCGCCCATGAAACGGCCTTCCAGGATGTCGCTCTGCCAATGCACGTTGCACACCAGGCGGCTTTCGCCGTAGTTGCGGCCGCGGGCCTGGATCGCATCGGCGCGGTCCGGTGCGATCTCCGACAGGATCAGTGCCCAGGCCCAGCCGATCGAGGTGTGGCCGGACGGGTAGGAGCCATTCTTGCGCAGGCCGTCCTCGTCCTTCGGCGAACAGGTCGGCTCACCGTTGACCATGAACGGGCGAGGGCGCTGGTAGTGGTTCTTGGCGGCCTTGGTGGCGGCACTGGCGTCGATCCGGCTGCGCTCCAGCAGGCGGTACAGCGCGGGAGTCTTCACCGCATCGACGTCGATGTCGGCGGCGCAGGAAAAGTGGTTGGCGCCTTCCGGGAAGCCAAGTTCGGCATCGACGCCGGCCTGGGCGAAGCGCGGGCTGCCGCGCAGCGCGCGGGCTTCACGGCTGACCTGTTCGTCCAGGGCGAGGGCGGCCGAACCGGCCACCGGCGGTGCAGGCACCAGGCCGAGGCTGGCCGGAACCGCGTCCTTGTCCAGATAGCCCACCGCCTTGGTGGTGATGTTGGCTTCGACGGTCGTCGGCTTGGCGGCGGTGGCGGCACAACCGGCCAGGGCCACGGCAACGGCGAGGCCGAGCAGGGCGCGGGCGGGGTGGGAAATCGGCGACATGGATGGGCTCCGGAGGAAAACTTCGCGTCATGATCGCAGCCCGGATACGACACCGCAGTGGCCGTCGGTCATACGGCCAGACCCGGCATGGTCATTGCCGCGATATGAAAAACGTCATCGAGTGGCCTCAGTCTCCTGAATCCGGGCGCAGCGCACGGACTTTCACGCCGCTGCACCGCGAGCATCGGCACAGCGGCAAGCGCCAGGGCCGTCCAGTTCCAGCCGGGTCGGGGGGATCCGCAGACAGAGGGAGAGAAGCGATGCGCAGCACCGCAACAGGAAGTACCGTCCTGGCCCTGCTCCTCGGGCTTGCAGCAACGCCGGCGCAGGCCGCCGACGTGGTCGGCGTGGCCTTCGTGCATGGCACCGGCGCGCAGACCAATGCCACCCAGGACTACTGGCAGCCGGCGATCATCGACACCGTGCGCCAGGGCCTGCCGAACAGCAGCAACTACGTGGTCATCAACTGCGACTTCACCCAGTACATGTGGAAGCCGGAGGCCGCCGGCTGCCTGGCCAACCAGCTGACCGGCTTCATCGACAGCCGTGGCATCACCCAGCTGGTGGTGATCACCCACTCCAACGGCGGCAACGTGGTGCGCTGGATCCTGTCCAACCCGACCTACGACAGCCGCTATCCGAAGATCATCCGCACCGTGCGCAAGGTCACCGCGCTGGCGCCGTCTTCGGCGGGTACGCCGCTGGCCGATGCGGTGCTCAACGGCAACACCTTCGAGACCTCGCTGGGCTGGCTGCTGGGCTACAAGAACGACGCGGTGCGGCAGCAACAGGTGGCGAGCATGGCCACCTACAACGCGCAGAACCTCTATGGCACGGCCGGTCGCCCGGCGTTGCCCAAACCGTTCCGTGCGGTGGTCGGCAGCGATGTGGAATCGGCGGTATGGGACAGCAACAGCTACTGCGGTGGCTACGCCGCCAATGTCGGCCTGGAGTTCACCCAGAACTGGCTGTCGTCCTGCTCCGATGGCTTCCTGGAGTGCAGCAGCCAGAAGGCCGCAGGCACCACCTGGTTCACCGACAAGGCGCGTACCCAGGGTGCCGAACCACTCAGCCACAACCAGAGCCGCCGTGAGTGCTTCGGCCTCGGCACCCTGCTGCGCAACGACCTGACCCAGTGAGGGAGACGACCATGACGAATCATTCCACTCTGCTGGCCGGCGCCGTCCTGGCAGTGCTGTCCCTTTCCGCAGCCCAGGCCGCGCAGCCGTTGCAGGCGGCCCGCGCGGGCGATCAGGTGCCGGCCGCCCTGGTGGCCGCGCCGCTGCCCACCGATGAAAGCGAACACGCGCCGCTGGCCTTTGCCTGGGCGCTGGACCCGGCACAACCGTTGCAGGCCGCAACACCGTATGCCTCGGTCAGCCGCAGCTACTGGCAGCAGGTCGATGGCACGCAGCTGCAACGTGGCGTCGACCTGCCGCTGACTGCTGCGGACGCCGTCATCCAGCTGAGCCCGGCCGCAGGTGCCCGCGCGCTGCCGGCCAACACCCTGCAGGTGCGCGATCCGGCCGGCCGCAGCAGCGTGGCGCGCAGTGTCGATGCGCGCGCGCTGCAGGACGCCGGCATGCCGGTGAGGGACGGCAGCAGCATGCTGCGCACCGGCGCGACCAGTGCCGCCGGTGCGTACACGCTGCAGAGTACGCAGGCGCAGGGACGCTATGTGGTGCAGGTACTGGAGCCGAACAGCCCATTGCGGCTGGAGGTGCAGGCCAACCAGGCGCAGGTGCTGGCCGGTGGCAACGTGCAGCTGCAGGCACGCCTGCTGGAAGACGGCGCCACCACCGTGCAGTTGGCATCGCGTCGTGGCGGCCTGGGTGGTGAAGCGCTGCTCGTCGCACCCGATGGCCGCAGCTGGCCGCAGCGCCTGCTGCGCACCACCGATGGCGCCCTGCGCGCGCAGGTGCGGATTCCGGCCGATGTCGGCACCGTGCAGGGGCTATGGGAACTGCAGGTGTTCGCCCAGGCCGATGGCGTGCTGCGCGATGGCAAGGTGGCCTTCGCGGTGGCACGGCCGACCGCGCGCTTCAGTGGCCAGGCGGCACCAGACCCGGCCAGCCGCCAGGTGGCGCTGCCGGTGCAGGTGGCCGCTGCCGGCCGCTACGAGGCGCGTGGCACGCTGTATGCCACTGCCCGCGATGGCCAGTTGAAGCCGGTTGCCCAGGCGCACGCGGCGGCGTGGTTCGATGGCCCGGGTGCTGGCCAGCTGGTGCTGCCGTTCGACCAGGCCGCGTTGCCGGTTGGCTTCGGCGCACCGTACGAGCTGCGTGATCTGCAGCTGCAGGATCAGAGCCGGATGGCGCCGATCGAATCGCGCGCGCTGGCGTTGCGGTTCTGAGGTTGCGTGCAGCGGGCCGGGTTCCGGCCCGCTGCATTGCATCCTGTAGGGCCGAGCCCATGCTCGGCTGCCGATTGCCGTGATCAGGAGCAGCCGCGCGTGGGCTCGGCTCAAAGGCATGCCGATCACCCCGCGTACGCAGTCAGCCGGCCTTCCTGCTCGCAGACGGTGATTGCGCCGCCGAACACGGCCGACAGGGGCTCACTGCGCAACAGCTCGGCGCGGGTGCCATCGGCCAGCACGCGGCCATCGCGCAGCAGCACCACGCGCTCGATCTCGGGAATGATCTCTTCGATGTGGTGGGTCACCAGCACCAGGGTGATGCCCTGCTGCGCCAGCACGCGCATGGTCGCCACCAGCTGCTCGCGGGCGACCAGGTCAAGGCCGGTGGACGGCTCGTCCAGCAGCAGCGCCTGTGGCCGGTTGACCAGTGCGCGGGCGATCAGCACGCGGCGGGTCTCGCCGGCCGACAGCTCGGCATAGGCGCGTTCACGCAGGGACAGCGCTCCGGTCATCGCCAGCGTCTCGACGGCGCGCGCGCGCATGTCGGCGGTCACTTCGCGGAAGGCCGGCACCACATAGCTGGCAAAGAAGCCGGACAGGACCGCCTGTTCCACGGTCAGCCCCGGCATGTCGGCCAGGTTGCTGCTGAGATCACCGGTGACGATGCCCAGCTGCGAGCGCAGCCGGTCCACCTGCCAGCGGTTCTGGCCCAGCACCTTCACGGCCACCGCGCCGTCGCCCTGGGCCAGCGGATACAGCTCGCGGGTGATCAGCTTGATGAAGGTCGACTTGCCGCAGCCGTTGGGGCCGAGCAGGGCAGTGTGCTGGCCCTGCGCGATGCGCAGGCTGAGCCCGTGCAGCACCTTCACCTGGCCACGGACCACGGTGGCGCGGTCCAGTTCGATCAAGGGCGGCAGCCCGGCGGCGGGCAGAGCGCCGGTCATGGCGCTGGTGCGTTGATCAAGGCTCGACAACTCAGGTCCCCAACTGTGAACGGTGCCACGGAAGGCGGTGGCAATCACCGCCGCAGGGATGCAGTTTGCAACGCAAGCGCCCATCATGTCTGCCATCGCCCCGTCGATCCGGAGAGCCGCCATGCCTGATGCCCTGATGTCCCTGTTGACCGGTGGTGTGCTCGGCCTGGGCGGCTGGGCCCTGCTGGTGGTGCTGCTGGTGTTCACCCAGCTCACCATCTTCTCGGTGACCCTGTACCTGCATCGCAGCCAGGCCCATCGGGGCGTCGACTTCCATCCGGCGTTGGCCCATGTGTTCCGCTTCTGGCTATGGCTGACCACCTCGATGATCACCCGCGAGTGGGTGGCCATCCATCGCAAGCACCACGCCAAGGTGGAGACCGAGGACGACCCGCACAGCCCGGTCACCCGCGGCATCGGCACCGTGTTCTGGCGCGGCGTGGAGCTGTATCGCGAGGCGCGTGGGATGCGCGCGGACATCGAGCAGTACGGGCGCGGCACGCCGGACGACGCGATCGAGCGCTACCTGTATACCCCGCACGCCACGCTCGGCCCGGTACTGTTGTTCGCGGTCAACAGCATGTTGTTCGGCCTGCCTGGCGTGGCGCTGTGGGCGATCCAGATGGCCTGGATCCCGTTCTGGGCGGCCGGCGTGGTCAATGGCCTGGGCCACTGGTGGGGCTACCGCAACTACGAATCGGCCGATACCTCCACCAACCTCACCCCGTGGGGGTTCTGGATCGGCGGCGAGGAGCTGCACAACAACCATCATGCCTTCCCCAGTTCGGCGCGCTTTGCGATGCGACGCTGGGAGTTCGACATCGGCTGGAGCGCGATCCGCCTGCTGCAGGCGCTGCGCCTGGCCAGGGTGCTGCGGGTGGCGCCGGCCATGGACGTACGCCCGAATATCGCCGTGCCCGACGCCGAGACCCTCAAGGCGCTGCTGTCGCACCGCTTCCAGGCGATGACCGACTACCAGCGCAACGTGTTCATGCCGGCGCTGCGCGAGGAAGCCAGCCACGCCGGCGCCAGGCTGCGCCGCCTGCTGCCGCGCCGGTTGCGCCGTGGCCTGGTCAACGATGGGCGCTGGCTGAAACCGGACAGCCGCGCCCAGCTCAGCGAGTGGGTGGCGCAACGCCCGCGCATCCGCACCCTGGTCGAGTACCGCGCGCGGCTGGCGGCGCTGCTGGAGGCGCGTGGCCACGATGCCGCCGAGCGCCTGCGCCAGCTGCAGGCCTGGTGCCATGAAGCCGAGGAAAGCGGAATCGCAGCATTGCAGGCCTACGCCGCGCGTCTGAAGGGCTACCGGCTGGTGGGTGGGTGAGGGCAGGGTATGCGCTGCTGCTGGCGGTGCTGCTGCCGGGCGCGGCGCCGGCCCAGATTACCGACACCGCCAGCTACCTGCAGCGGATGGACAGCGATGGCGACGGCAAGGTCAGCGAGGCCGAGTACGTGCAGTGGATGCTGTATGCCTTCGATCGCATGGACCGCAATGGTGACGGCGTGCTGGGCGCCGACGAGCTGCCCGGTGGAAAGGGCAGGGCGATCAGCCGCGAGCAGCAGCGCCAGGTGATCGTGCAGCGCTTCCACAAGCAGGACGCCAATGGCGATGGCTTCCTCGATGCCCGCGAACTGGCGGCGCCGCCACGCTGAGCGGGCGTAGAATCGGTTCATGCCTGAACTGCCCGAAGTCGAAACCACCCGCCGCGGCCTGGCGCCGCACCTGCAGGGTCGCCGCGTGCATGGGGTGATCCTGCGCCGCGCCGACCTGCGCTGGCCGATTCCGCCGGAAGTGGCCGAGCTGCTGCCGGGGCAACGCATCGAGGAGATCCGTCGCCGCGCCAAGTACCTGCTGCTGGATACCGCCATCGGCAGCGCGGTGCTGCACCTGGGCATGTCCGGCAGCCTGCGCGTGCTGCCCGGTGACACCCCGCTGCGCGCGCACGATCATGTGGATATCAGCCTGGACAACGGCCGCCTGCTGCGCTTCAACGACCCGCGCCGCTTCGGCAGCCTGCTGTGGCAGCCGGCGGGCCAGATCCATCCGCTGCTGCAGGGGCTGGGCCCGGAGCCGCTGGACGACGCGTTCGACGGCGACTATCTGTTCGCCCGGAGCCGGGGCCGCAGCGCGCCGGTGAAGACCTTCCTGATGGATCAGGCGGTGGTGGTGGGCGTGGGCAATATCTACGCAGCCGAGAGCCTGTTCAAGGCCGGCATCAGCCCGCTGCGCGAGGCCGGAAAGATCGCGCGCGGGCGCTACCAGCGGCTGGCCGACGCGGTGAAGGAGATCCTCGGCTACGCCATCACCCGCGGCGGCACCACCCTGCGCGACTTCATCAGCCCCGACGGTGCGCCGGGCTACTTCGAGCAGGAGCTTCTGGTCTACGGCCGCGACGGGCTGCCGTGCCCGAACTGTGGCCGCGCACTGAAGCACGCCACCATCGGCCAGCGCGCCAGCGTCTGGTGCAGCCACTGCCAGCGTTGAGGGGGCGGCCAGCGGCAGCTGAACGGGCAGGGCGCGTCTCCGCTGCCCGTTAACGTTTGTCTGCCTATCATGGCCGACCTTCCTTCCGTGCCTGACGCGCCTGCATGCAACGACGCGACTTCATCCGCAATGCCTCCCTCGCCCTGGCTGCATTCGGCCTGCCGTCCCTGCCCGCATGTGCGGCCAGCAAGAGCGGCCAGATGGGCCTGCGCCGCCTCGGCCAGCCGCAGCCGTTCGACTTCGCCACCCTGAAGGGCCAGGCGCGCGCGCTGGCGCAGGCGCCCTACAAGAGCCACAAGCGGGTGCTGCCGGGTCGCCTGGAGGGCCTGGACTGGGACCAGTACCAGTCGATCGGCTACCGCCAGGACCATGCGCTGTGGGCCGACCAGCCCGGCAGGTTCCAGGCCAAGTTCTTCCATCTGGGCCTGTACTTCCATTCGCCGGTGCGCATGTTCGACGTGGTTGACGGCAAGGCGCAGGAGCTGGCCTATGACGGCGCAGCGTTCAACTACGGCAAGAGCGGCATCAAGAACGGCGAGCTGCCGGCCGATCTGGGCTTCGCCGGTTTCCGCCTGAACACCCGCAAGGACACCGACCGCGACTTCGCCGCCTTCCTGGGCGCCAGCTATTTCCGCGCGGTCGGCAAGGAGGGCCAGTACGGCCAGTCCGCGCGCGGCCTGGCGATCGATACCGGCATGGGCAAGCCGGAGGAGTTCCCGGATTTCATCGCCTACTACCTGGAACAGCCTGCGGCCGATTCGGAGACCATCGTGGTCTACGGCCTGCTGGATTCGCCCAGCGTGGCCGGCGCCTATCGCTTTGCGATCACCAATGGCGATGTGCTGCTGATGGACATCGACAGCGCCTTGTACCCGCGCAAGGCGATCGAGCGGCTGGGCATCGCCCCGTGCACCAGCATGTACCAGGTGGGCGAGAACGACCGCCGCATGGGCTGGGACTGGCGCCCGGAGATCCACGATACCGATGGCCTGTCGCTGTGGACCGGTGCAGGCGAGTGGATCTGGCGGCCGCTGCTGAACCCGCGCAACCTGCGCTTCAACATGTTCGTGGACCGCAACCCGCGCGGCTTCGGCCTGCTGCAGCGTGACCGCAACTTCGATCACTACCAGGACGACGGCGTGTTCTACGAGAAGCGCCCGTGCCTGTGGGTGGAGCCGAAGGGCGAATGGGGCGAGGGCTCGGTGCAGCTGGTGGAGATTCCCACCGTGGACGAGACCTTCGACAACATCGTGGCGTTCTGGAACCCGAAGGAAAAGCCGCAGCCGGGCCAGGAACTGCTGGTCGGCTATCGCCTGTACTGGGGCGCCGAACCGCCGGCCCGCCCGCCGCTGGCGCACTGCGTGGCCAGCCGCACCGGCCTGGGCGGCATCATCGGCAAGAAGCGCGAGTACTTCAGCTGGCGCTTCGCGGTGGATTTCGAAGGCGGCGAGCTGGCTGCGCTGATCGACAAGGCCGAGGTGGAGGCGGTGGTGGAAGCCAGCCGTGGCCGGGTCGAGATCGTGTCGGCGCGTCCGCTGCGCGAGATCAACGGCTACCGCGCGATGTTCGACCTGGTACCACCGGACGGCAGCACCGAGCAGATCGACATCCGCCTGTTCCTGCGCAGTGGTGGCAAGACCCTTACCGAGACCTGGCTGTACCAGTACACCCCGCCACCGGCCGGTGCGCCGGAGCGCACGCTGTACTAAGCGGGGTGCGGGATTGCAGGGCTTGCAGCCCTGCGCCTGCCGAGGCCAAAGCAACCGCAACAGCCGAAGCAGAAGCTGGTTTCCTGAGGGTAGGCGGGGTGGGTCCGGTGGCGGGAGACGCCGTGAACCCGTCCATGGGGGGCTTGGCCGCGGCATCATGCCGCGGACACTCCCGCCACCGGATCCACCCCGCCTTCGACAGTTTTGTGCGATCTGTTGGAACAGCTCGCGGGGTCAGATCCGTTTTCCGAAGGAAAACGGATCTGACCCCGGAATTTCATTCGATATCTGACAGATGTGTCGACCAAGGTCGACACCTACCAACAGCTGCAGGAATCTGTCAGAGGTGGGGCGGCGTCGGAGTGCGGGGTGTCAGCCGCATGGATGCGGCTGCCAAGCCCCCATGGACGGGTTCACGGCGTCCCCGCAGTCCGACACCGCCCCGCCATCACACGCAGTGCCAGCTCTTGCTGTTGCTGTTGCCGGCCAGCGGCCGGCACTACCGCGGGTGCAGGGCGCAGCCCTGCCGAACACCGCTTTACAACGGCAAGGGCGCCTGCATCGGCTCGATCCGCCCTTCGCCACGGGTAATCTTCTTGAACTCCGCGCGGCTGACCGACACATAGCGGTCGTTGCCACCGATCTCCACCTGCGGGCCGTCCTGCACGGCGTGGCCATGCTCGTCCACGCGCACCGTCATCGTCGCCTTCTTGCCGCTGTGGCAGATCGTCTTGATCTCCTGCATCTCGTCGGCCCAGGCCAGCAGGTACTGGCTGCCTTCGAACAGTTCGCCGCGGAAGTCGGTGCGCAGCCCGTAGCACAACACCGGAATGCGCAGCTGGTCGACCACCTCGCTGAGCTGCCAGACCTGGGCACGGGTCAGGAACTGCGCCTCGTCCACCAGCACGCAGCCCATCGGGCCGTTCGCAGCCAGGTCCTGTTCCACCCAATGCTGCAGGTCGGTGTCGCGGTCGAAGGCCATGCCGTCGGCGCGCAGACCGATGCGCGAGGCGACCACGCCGGCCCCGGCGCGATCATCCAGGCGCGGGGTCAGGATCGCCACCCGCATGCCGCGCTCGCGGTAGTTGTGCGCGCTCTGCAGCAGCGTGGTGGTCTTGCCGGCGTTCATCGCCGAATAGTAGAAGTAGAGCTTGGCCATCGGCCAATTCTAGTCGCCCCTCGGCTCGCCGTCGCGGACCGCAGCCGGTGCCCCGACGTCGACCTGGGGCGTCCGTGCCGGCCGCCAGTAGTTGTCCTGCAGGCACCAGTAGTCGGCGGCGCGCCAGTAGCGGTCGTCGTAGACGATGCTTCCCGGTGTCCGGATATCCGCCTCGCTGCCACGGCGCTGAACCACGACCAGGCCTGAACTCACATAGCCGACACGGCTGCCGGTGATCCGCTGGCGCCCGTCGCGCAGCGCGCGCTCCATGCGCGGCTTGGCTTCGCGGTCGCCGTATTCGGCATACACCTGCTGACCACGCGCGATCGCCTGTGCCTGCTGCGACGGGTCCAGCCGCGCCCAGTAGTGTTCACGCAGTACCAGGAAGTCGTGGTACATGCGCTCGGCAGCCAGGTCCATCCACACATAGGCCATCACCGGATCGGCGGCGGTGCCGCTGCCCTGCTGGTACATGCGCGCCACCATCGCCTGCGAGAACTTGTCGGCATAGCGCGCCGAACGCCGGTAGTACTCCAGCGCTCTGGCCGGCTGCTGGTCGCGCTCGGCACGCTGTGCCAGGCTGCGCCAGAACAGATCCGGATGAGCGTCGAAGAAGCCGCCGGTGAGCACCGTATCCGGGATCGGGCGTGGCGCCTCAACTGGGCAGTCGGACGCGCCGGCGGTGGCGATGGCCGATAGGCCCAGCAACAGGATCGATGCAATGCGAAGTCCTTTCATGGAATCCCTCCCTGCGGGCCGTGGCCCGTGAATGCATGTCAGCGCGCCGGCTCTTCGAGGGTGAGCAACGGGCCGACCTCGACGCTCTGGCTGCGGGTACCGTGCTGCCGGATCGGGTCGCAGGAAACCTTCGGTCAGCAGCGCCGGCGGGATCGACGCGACCGGCCGGGTCTGGCAGGCCTGGCCCGGGGCCGCGACCGCCGCCGGCAGCAGCACGATCCAGGCCGGGGCCCGCCGTGGCCTTGCGAAGAGGATCGGTGACATGGACCACGCTCCTGTGTTCCGGTGCCGATTCAATACCTTACGATCTCCTGCCACGCAAGTCAGGTGGGCCCGTCGGCACCCCGCTACAATCCTGTCCCCATGCACGGTCTGAATCCTCCTCAAGCTGCCGCCGTCCTGCACATCGAAGGCCCGCTGCTGGTCCTCGCTGGCGCCGGCAGCGGCAAAACACGCGTGATCGTGGAGAAGATCGCCCACCTGATCAGCTGTGGCCGCTACCCGGCGCGCCGCATCGCCGCGATCACCTTCACCAACAAGTCGGCCAAGGAAATGCGCGAGCGCGTGGCCAAGCGCCTGCGCGAGCAGGACGCCGACGAGGTGACGATCTGCACCTTCCACGCGCTGGGCCTGAAGTTCCTGCAGATCGAGCATGCCGCGGTGGGCCTGAAGCGGGGCTTCTCGATCTTCGATGCCGATGATGCGGCCGCGCAGATCAAGGACCTGATGTACGGCGCCAAGCCCGATGACATCGAGGACATGAAGAACCTGGTCTCGCGCGCGAAGAACGCCGGCCTGTCGCCCGAACAGGCGATGGCCGCTGCACGCAGCAACCGCGAGAAGGAAGCGGCCAGCGTCTACGAGCGCTACCAGCTGCGCCTGACCGCGTTCAACGCGGTGGACTTCGATGACCTGATCCGCCTGCCCGTGCAGATCCTGGAAGAAAACCCGGAGATCGCGCTGGCCTGGCGCGAGCGCATCGGCTACCTGCTGGTGGACGAATGCCAGGACACCAACGACGCGCAGTACCGCCTGCTCAAGCAGCTGGCCGGTGAGAAGGGCAACTTCACCTGCGTGGGTGACGATGACCAGTCGATCTACGCCTGGCGCGGCGCCAACCCGGAAAACCTGCAGCAGATGGGGCGCGACTATCCTGCGCTGGAAATCATCAAGCTGGAGCAGAACTACCGCTGCTCCAACCGCGTGCTGCGCGCGGCCAATGCGCTGATCGCCAACAACCCGCATGAGCACCTGAAAAAGCTCTGGAGCGACCAGGCCGACGGCGAGCGGATCCGCGTGTGGGAATGCCGCAACAGCGAACACGAGGCGGAAAAGGTCGCCGCCGAGATCGCCTTCGTGGCGCAGTCGCGCAACGTGCCGTGGAGCGATTTCTGCATCCTGTTCCGTGGCAACTTCCAGTCGCGTCCGCTGGAAAAGGCGATGCAGCTGCTGCGCATTCCCTACCACCTGACCGGCGGCACGATGTTCCTGGAGCGCCAGGAAGTGAAGGACACGCTGGCCTGGCTGCGCCTGCTGGTGAACCCGGACGACGACACCGCGTTCATGCGGGCAGTGCAGTCGCCCAAGCGCGACGTCGGTGCCGGCACGCTGGCCAGGCTGGCCGAACTGGCGCAGGAAAAGGACATGCCGATGGCGCAGGCCGCCGAAGCCATCGGCGCCCTGCAGCAGCTGCCACCGCGCGCAGCCAACAGCCTGGCGCGCTTCACCGACATCCTGCGCGACCTGCGCGCGCAGATGCGGCAGATCAGTTCCGGCGACATGATCCGCAAGGTCGCCAAGGAATCCGGCCTGCTGAGTGAACTGCGCCAGCAGGCCAAGGAAGAAGCCAGCTACCAGCGCCGTGCCAACAACATCGAGGAACTGGCACAGTGGTTCGAGGGTGGCCCGCGCGGTGCCACCGCCGCCGACCTGGCCGGCCAGCTGGCGCTGCTGTCACGCAGCGACAAGGACGAGGGCGGCAACCAGGTGCGCATGATGACCCTGCATGCCTCCAAGGGCCTGGAATTCCCGTACGTGTTCATCGTCGGCTGCGAGGACGGCGTGCTGCCGCACCAGGTGAGCCTGGACGAGGGCAACCTGCAGGAGGAGCGGCGCCTGCTGTACGTGGGCATCACCCGCGCCAAGATCCAGCTGTGGATGAGCTACAGCAAGCTGACGCGCAAGTTCGGGGAGCATGTGCGGCTGAAGCCGAGCCGGTTCTTCGACGAAATTCCAGCCGAGGAGATCCAGCGCGACGGTGCCGACCCGGTGGCCGATGCGGCGCGCAAGAAGGAACGGGCGAGTGCGGGGTTGGCGGCGATCGAGGCGTTGTTCGATTGAGGATCGAAAAGCCACTAAAGTGGTATTCCAATCCGTCCGATTGACGCTTCTGGCCTTGAGCCTGCATCGGGTTAAGGCCTAGTGTGAGCGCACCCGAAGTGCGCGCCGTGCCTTTCATCGTGTCCAACGATATCCCTGCTGTTCTCACCCGTACCTTCCTCGGGCTGGGCCTGGTCCTGCTTGTTTCAACGCTTCTGGCCTACGTTGGTGCCAGGCGCTTCCTCGATGGGGCGGTCATTGCCGATGGCAGGATCACCCATGTGGATGCCGTCAGCGTTGATCGCGGTGGTTCGCGTACTTCAGGGGTGAAGTTCCTGTACTGGGTGGACTTCACTACCAGCAGCGGGCAAGTGATGCGGTTCTTCGCAGGTCGTACCCGCCATCGTGCCTACATGACGGGCGATCATGTAGATGTGCTGTACCTGCCGGACCGCCCGGACAAGGCCCTGGTGCGTTCGCTCTCATCACCCTGGGGCCTGAGCGTCATACTGGGAGTGACCGGCGGCCCATTCTTGCTGGCGGTGGGACTTCTGCACCTGCCGCAGGCGGCGAGGGCATGGCGGCGCAGGCAGCTCCTTCGCCACGGGACACGGGTGCAAGCCAAGGTCCGGGCGATCAAGCGCGATCGCGGAGTATTCTCGGGGGGAAGGCATCCGTTCGTCATCGTCTGCGCCTGGCGCGATCCTGAAACCACTCGATGGCATGTCTTCCACAGTGCGTATCTCTGGGCCGATCCCCGTGCACAGGTGAGTGGGCGTGAACTGGATGTCCATGTCATGCCGGGCAATCCGCGCTACTACCATGTCGATATCTCCTTCATTCGATCAGCGCCGGCACCTGCACGCTGATCGATCAACCCGGCCAGCACCATGCCCACCCTCCTCAGATGTTTTTTGCTGTTTTTCTTTGCCGTGGGCCTGCTGATCCTTGTGGCCGCCGCCTGGCTGTTCGTGGACGTCCAGCGTTTCGCGCGCAAGGCCGTTTCCGTAACCGGAACGGTGGTGGCCGTCCAGGCAGAGGATGCCCGGTCGGAAATGGAGGGGATGCCCGCACGTGACATCACCCTGCATCGCCCGGTGGTGAGGTTCCAGACCGCACAGGGGCAGATGATTCAGTTCACCGCGTCCTTTGCTACCGGGGCACCACTGTACGTGGTCGGCGAACAGGTACAGGTGCTATATCCCGGCGGCATGCCTTCCAAGGCTCGTATCCAGCACCCGGGTTTGCGCTGGGGCGCACCGCTGCTGTTGGCGCTGATGGGCATGGGGTTCTGCCTGATCGCCGCATGCGTCCATCGCCTGTGCGTGCGCTACTGGCCGATCCTGTTCGGCCAGCGTGACGGGGGGCATGTGGCTAGGCTGGGCATCGTAGTGGCCCACTTGGCCTGAGCGTGCTGCACGGCGGGCGCTGGCGTTGCAAAATCGAGGTATTCCTTCCGGAGCCCACCCATGCATCCCATCGAAAGCGAACGCCTGCGGCTGCGCCGCCTGGAACCAGACCGGGATGCTGCGCCGATGCTGGCATTGCTCAATGATCCAGGCTTCGTGCGCTTCATCGGCGACCGCAACGTGCACAGCGAGGAACAGGCGCGGGAGTACATCGCGCTGCGCGTGCTGCACAGCTATGCCTTGAACGGGTTCGGCATGTATGCCATCGAGCGGCTGTCCGATGGCGCCTGGCTGGGCAATGCCGGCCTGGTGCGGCGTGACGGCCTGCCGGGGCCGGATATCGGCTATGCGGTGCTTTCGCAGTTCGCCGGGCAGGGCTATGCCGGTGAGGCGGCGCGGGCGGTGTTCGCGCATGCACGCGGAGCGCTGGGCCTGCACGATCTGTATGGCATCACCGACCTGGACAACGTGGTGTCCGGGAAGATCCTGCTGGGGCTCGGCATGCAGGCGCGCGGAGTGATCCAGCTGCCGGGCATCGAAAGCGCCAGCCGCCTGTATGCCACGCCGGGGGCGGCGCAGGTCGGGTAGTGCCGGCCGCTGGCCGGCATCCAGGCATCACCGGGTTGCCGGCCAGCGGCCGGCACTACCGCCTGCAGACGCTCAACCGCGCAGTTCGGCCAGCTGCGCCTGCAGTTCGGCCACCGCCGTTTCCAGCTGGGCTACGCGCTCGGCCAGGCCCGGATCGGCCGCGTCGCCGCTGCCGCCAGCGCTGGCGTACTTCGCCGCCAGCGCCGCGCCATCCACTTCACCGCACAGCAGGTGCATGTAGCGGTCCTCGCGCTGGCCGCTGGCACGCGGCAGCACCACCAGCAGCGCGCGCTGCTGCAGGCGCTCGACGGCGTGGCGGGCCTCGTCGGTATCCGCAAACCGGTACAGACGCTCGCTGCGCGACACCAGCTCGCCCAGGGTCTGTGGGCCGCGCAGCAACAGCAGTGCCAGCAGCACGGTCTGCTGCCGGGTCAGGTCCAGCGCGGCCTGCAGGCGGTGCTCGTAGCGGTCGGCGCGCGAGGAGAAGTGCTGGCGGGCCAGGCCCAGTGCTTCCAGCTGGCGCAGCGCATGCTGCACGCTGCCGGCGTCCACGTTCATCACCGGCTCGCGGGCGGTCTTCTGGTTGGCCGCCGACTGGGCCGCGTTGACCGTCAGCGGATAGGTATCGGGGGTGGTTGCCTCCTTCTCCACCAGGCAGCCCAGCAGGCGGGCCTGCACGGCGTCGAGCAGGGGGACGTCGGGGGTCTGGCTGGAATCGGTCATGGCGGCCTCCGGAAGGGCAACGGGTCAACCGCCAAGCATAGCCGTCCCGGCGCCGGCTTTGCCGGTAAAATGCGCCGGTATATCTGATTGCCGGTGAATCCATGCGTCGTCCCGTTTCCCTGTCCCTGACCCTGCTCGCTACCGCGGCGCTGGGCCTGTCCGCCTGCAAGCGCGTGGAGGCGCCTGCCGCCGAAGCCGCTGCCCCGCAGGCGCCCGCTGCCGCTGCCAAGGCCGATGGCGCGCTTGATGCGACCGCCAACGACAATCTCAATGCGGTGCTGTGGATGCAGCGCGCGCAGGAGTACAAGGCGATCACCGAGCAGACCTATCGTGCCGCCGCCGACCACCTGGATGCCGCGCTGAAGGAGGCCCACTGGGACGCACTGGTGCCGGAAGAACGCGGCAACGAGGCCAAGGGCCTGAAGCCGGCGGTGGTGCTGGACGTGGACGAGACCGTGCTGGACAACTCGCCCTACCAGGCGCGCCTGGTGCGCGACGGCAAGGAATACGACGAGCTGAGCTGGGACCAGTGGGTGGCCGAAAAGAAGGCCAAGGCGATCCCGGGCGTGGTTGATTTCGCCAAGGCGGCCAACGCCAAGGGCGTGACCCTGCTGTACATCTCCAACCGCGCCGTGCACCTGAAGGACGCGACCCTGGCCAACCTGCGCGAGCAGGGCCTGCCGGTGGCCGATGACAGCGTGTTCCTGGGCCTGGGCACCGTGGTCGAGGGTTGCGAGCAGGCCGGCAGCGAGAAGAACTGCCGCCGCCGCCTGGCCGGGCAGAAGTACCGCGTGCTGATGCAGTTCGGCGACCAGTTGGGTGACTTCGTGGAAGTGACCGCCAACACCAACGAAGGCCGTGACGCCCTGCTGCAGCAGTACCACGACTGGTTCGGCGAGCGCTGGTGGATGCTGCCGAACCCGACCTACGGTGGCTTCGAGCCGGCGCAGTTCAACAACGATTACAGCCAGTCGCGCCAGGCCCGCCACGACGCCAAGCGCGCCGCCCTGGACTACGCACCGTGAGCCGCGCGCCGCTGCCGCTGCGCGATGACGAGCGCCTGATCTTCGCGCTGGACGTGCCCGACCGCGCGCAGGCGCTGGAGTGGGTCGACCGCCTTGGCGACAGCGTGGCCTTCTACAAGATCGGCATGGAACTGCTCGCCTCCGGCGAGTACTTCCAGGTGCTTGATGAGCTGGCCCGCCGCGACAAGCGCGTGTTCGTCGACCTGAAGTTCTTCGACATTCCGGCCACCGCTGCGGCGGTGATCAAGCGCCTGTCGCAGTGGCCGGTCAGCTACGCCACCATCCATGGCTGGCACCCGGCCATGATGGAGGCGTGCGCGGCCGCCAACAGCGGCGACATGCGCCTGCTGGCAGTGACCGTGCTGACCTCGATGGGTCGCCCCGACTTGGCGCAGATGGGCATCGACCGTGAGCCGGTGGAGGTGGTGGTCGAGCGTGCACTGGCCGCCCAGGCCGCCGGCATCGATGGCGTGATCGCCTCGGGCCAGGAAGCCGGCCCGATCCGCGCGGCCACCGGCGCCGGGTTCTCGATCGTGTGCCCGGGCATCCGCCCCGGCGGTCCGGTCGGTGATGACCAGAAGCGCACGGTGGGCGTGGCCCAGGCCTTCGCCGACGGCGCCGACGCGATCGTGGTCGGACGGCCGATCCGGCTGGCCGCCGATCCGCAGGCGGCAGCACGGGCGATCCAACAGGAAATCGCGTCGGCTCTGGCTGATCGCTGAGCCTGCCGCTGACGCCGGTCACGCCGGCACCACGAACGCCATCCCGGCTCATCCGGGATGGCGTTCGCATTCGTGCCTGTTGCTCTGACGCACCCGACCCCAGCCGGGAAAACTGTGCGCCGTATCGCGATGTGCGTAGGGAGCGCCCTCTATCAATCGGTACACCAGCACGGACCGCGGCCGTGCCGGTTCCAACCATCGATAGAGGAATACACGGATATGTATCGCAGCACCTCTCTGTTGTTCGGCGGCCTGCTGGTGGCTGCCATCGCCTTTCCCGCCACCGCTGCACCCCAACCGCGCGAAGCACCACGCATCATCGGCGGCGAAGATGCCAAGCCGGGCGACTACCCGTTCATGGTCAGCATCCAGCGCTTGTCCTACGGTGACAGTGACCACGGTCGCCACTGGTGTGGCGCCACGCTGATTTCGCCCTCCTGGGTGCTGACGGCGGCGCATTGCGTGCAAGGTGATCGCCCCGACGATCTGGCCGTGCTCGGCGGAAGCACCACCCTGTCCGGTGAATCATCACCACGACCGTCCAACGTCAAGGCGATCCACGTCCATCCCGCGTTCAACAGCGGTAATTCGCTGGAGCACGACGTGGCCCTGATCCAGCTCAGCGTTCCCTTGGCCGATGCGCAGCCGGTGGCGCTGCGGCTGCGACCCGATGCCAGCTATCTCAAGCCGGGCCGGGAGTTCACTGTGATCGGCTGGGGCGACACCGATATCACTGACGGGCGGGTCTTCCCCACCCAACTGCAGACCGTGCAGGTGCCGTTCGTATCCTTTGCCGAGTGCCAGCAGGCCTATGCGGGCGAGCTGGCACGCGGCAAGGTCATCTGCGCCGGCCGCGAGGGCATGGACAGCTGCCAGGCCGATTCGGGCGGGCCGTTGCTGCTGCGCCTGCGCGAGGGCTGGACCCAGTTCGGCATCGTCAGCTGGGGCGAGGGCTGCGCGCTGGCCGGCTACCCCGGCGTTTATGCCCGAATCGCCGAAAAACATGCCGTAGATTTCATCGAGGCGGTCTGGCAACGCGACTGATTCAATAAAATCAACAAGATAGATCGTACTAGGTAAAGTGTTGCCTTAACTTGAAGGGCAGCGTAGGATCGCCGCCATCCGGTCCTCGGACCGGACATGCGCCACAACACTGTCCTCCGGCCTCGTGCCGGCTTGAAGAGCCTGCGATCCCCGTGATCCGGGCTCTTTTTTTATCCCGGTGGTGGCTCTGGGGCCAGATCCCTGCTGCCGCCGGCAGAAGGGATCTGACCCCTCGGCCGGAAACCGTGACCGCACGGCTTGCCGCTGTCACGTCGCAGGCCGCAAGATGCGGACCGGTCCGGGGAGTCCGAGTGCATGAGCGTGGCGGTGCGAGGAAGGTCTGCGCGTGGATGGGGGCTGGCAGCCCTGTTGCTGCTGGCCGTGGTGGCGTGCCGCGAACCCGGCACCGACCCGGCCAGGCCGGCGGCCGAGCCGGTGGCGGCGGTGCAGGCGATGGCCCTGCGCCTGGCCGAAGATGATCTGGTCGGCTACGCAAAGCTGTCGGTGCCGCCGGGCCAGTACCAGCGCCTGCAGCAGGCCTGGGCCGACGGCCACAGCCAGTGGCCGCTGACCGAACTGCCGCTGGGTGACCAGCTGCTGCCGATGCTGGCCGCACTGCGCAAGCCTGATGCCAGCGCAGAGCTGCAGCGCAGCTTCGACCGCCAGCTGGCCGGCCAGGCCAGCGCCGTGCGCCAGGCCGCGCAGTCGATGGGCAACTTCGGCGTGCAGTACCTGCGTCACCAGAAGGGCTACACGCCGGGCCAGCAGGCCCACTACATCGCCCTGGTCGAGACCCTGGCGGTGTGGGCGCAGGGCGCCCCGATCAGCGACCGCGCACGCGCGCGCAGCACCATCGCCGCGCTGGTCGGTGCCGCCAACAAGGTGGGTTTCGACGACGAAGCCGGCCTGCAGGCTGCCGGCATGGAAGGCAGCCTGCAGCAGCTGGCGCCGTTCATCCACACCCTCAAGGCAGTGCTCGGCAGTTACGGGCTGGGCGTGGACGACGCGCTGCGCAGCGTGCGTGGCGAGCTGCTCTCGGTGGAGGGCGACAACGCGCTGGTGCGCCTGCGCTACGACCTGGCCGGGCGCGAAATGGCCCTGCAGCTGCCGCTGAGCCGGCGCGAAGGCCACTGGTACCTGACCCGCACCCTGGCCGACACCGACGCCCTGCTGCGCAAGGCCGATGCGGCCCGTGCCGCGGCGGCGCCCCCGCCGGCCGACGCCCCTGCCCAGGGTGGGGAGGCGGCAACGCCACCGCCTAAGCCATAATGGCGCCGATGTCGAAACAGAACCCGCTGCCGTTCCCCGGCGAAGAATCCCAGACGACGCCCGCCGATACGGTGCCGGCGTCCCCCTCGATCGGTACCGGCCCCAACCCGGTACCGCCGCCGGCGCACGCGCGGCCGGCCGGCCGCCGCCCGCTGTGGGCTCGCCTGCTCGGTCGCCTGGTCGAGCCCTGGCTGTCGTTGAAGATCGAACCGGAAGACCCGGGCCAGTACAACGATGGCCGCCCGGTCATGTACGTGCTGGAAGATTACGGCCTGTCCAACGCACTGATCCTGGACAAGGCCTGCCGCCAGGCCGGGCTGCCTTCGCCGCTGGTGCCGCTGGCCGGTGACCCGACCGGCCGCAAGCGCGCCTACCTGGCGCTGTCGCGGCGCAGCTCCAGCAACTCGCTGATTCCCGAGCAGCGCGGTGCCAAGACCCACTCCGATTCGCTGGCCAAGGTCCTGCAGGCACATCGCGTGCGCGACGACCTGGACGTGCACCTGGTGCCGGTATCGATCTTCGTCGGCCGCGCGCCGGACAAGCAGAGCGGCTGGTTCGCAGTGCTGTTCTCGGAAAACTGGGCACTGGTCGGCCGCTTCCGCCGTCTGCTGGGGCTGCTGCTGAACGGCCGCAGCACCATCGTCCGTTTCGCCCCGCCGATCTCGCTGCGCAGCACCGTGGACGAAGGCCTGGAGCCGGAGCGCACGGTGCGCAAGCTGCAGCGTGTGCTGCGTACCCACTTCCGCCGCATCCGTGAATCGGTGATCGGCCCGGATCTGTCCACCCGGCGCCTGCTGGTGGACCAGGTGCTGGCAGCCGAGCCGGTGCGCGAGGCGATCGCCGCACAGGCCAAGCGCGACAACTCCAAGCCGGCCGATGCCTGGAAGAAGGCGCATGCCTACGCCTGGGAAATCGCGGCAGATTACTCCAGCCCGGTGGTGCGCTCGGCCAGTTTCATGCTCAGCCATGTCTGGAACCGCATCTACGCCGGCGTGCTGGTGCACCACCTGGACAAGTTCAAGGCCGCCGCGCCGGGCCATGAAGTGGTCTATGTGCCCAGCCACCGCAGCCACATGGACTACCTGCTGCTGTCCTACCTGCTGTACGACCGCGGCATCGTGCCGCCGCACATCGTGGCCGGCATCAACCTGAACCTGCCGGTGGTCGGCACCCTGCTGCGCAAGGGCGGTGCGTTCTTCATCCGCCGCTCGATCCGCGGCAACGCCCTGTACTCGGCCGTGCTCAGCGAATACGTCGCGCAGCTGGTGGCCGGCGGCTACTCGCTGGAGTACTTCGTCGAAGGCGGCCGCTCGCGTACCGGCCGGCTGCTGCAGCCCAAGGGCGGCATGATCTCGATGACGCTGCGCGCGTTCCTGCGCCAGCCGCGCAAGCCGGTGCTGTTCCAGCCCATCTACATCGGCTACGAGAAGCTGATGGAAGGCGGCAGTTACCTGGACGAACTGTCTGGCCGGCCGAAGGAAAAGGAATCGATCTGGTCGCTGCTGTGGGGCATCCCCAAGGTGCTCAAGCAGAACTATGGCCAGGTGGTGGTGAACTTCGGCGAGCCGATCGCGCTGAACGACGTGCTGGCCGAGAAGGCGCCGGAGTGGAAGGGCGAGGCCGTATCGGAAGACGAGAAGCCGGCCTGGCTGTCGACCACCGTCGATACGCTGGCCGAGCGCATCCAGGTGCGCGTCAACGCGGCCGCCGACGTCAACCCGATCAACCTGCTGGCCCTGGCGCTGCTGTCCACGCCGAAGCATGCGATGGGCGAGGCCGACCTGATCGCGCAGATCGAGCTGTGCAAGACGCTGCTGGCCGAGATGCCGTATTCGGACCGGGTGACGGTCACCCCGCACTCGCCGGAGCGGATCATCGCCCACGCCGAGGAGATCAACGTCCTCACCCGCATCAAGCACCCGCTGGGCGACGTGCTGAGTGTGAGTGGCGATACCGCGGTGCTGCTGAGCTACTTCCGCAACAACGTCATCCACCTGTTCACCGCCTCGTCGTGGGTGGCGTGCTGCTTCCAGAACAACCGCCGCATGAGCCGCACCGGCCTGGTCCAGCTGGGCCGCACGGTGTACCCGTTCCTGCAGGCCGAGCTGTTCCTGCCGTGGAGCGAGGACGAGTTCGCCCAGCGCATCGACCAGACCATCAATGTGTTCGTGCGCGAGGGCCTGCTGCAGAACGTCAACGATGACGACGGCGGCATCCTGGCGCGCAACACCGGCCAGACCGACGAGGTGTTCCGCCTGCGTGCGATCGGCCATTCGCTGCAGCAGGCCTTCGAGCGCTACTACATCGCGATCTCGGTGCTGGTGAAGAACGGCCCGGGCGTGCTCGGTGCCGCCGAGCTGGAAAGCCTGTGCCAGCAGGCGGCGCAGCGCCTGAGCCTGCTCTATGCGCCGGCCGCGCCGGAGTTCTTCGACCGCACCCTGTTCCGCGGCTTCATCCAGAAGCTGCGCGAGCTGCGCCTGGTCTGGCCGGACGAGAACAGCAAGCTGCTGTTCGACGAGCGCCTGGATGCCTGGGCCAAGGATGCCAAGTTCATCCTCGGCCGCGAGCTGCGCCACACCATCGAGCGGGTGAGCCCGGAAGCGGCCCGCCCGGACGAGCCGGCACCGCAGGATTGACGGTCGCGCCGGGCCCTGCCCGGCGGCTGGCATGCCAACCAAGGTTGGCATCCACCGGGCGGGGCAGCAGGTCCACGCGATGCGCGGATGACCCGCCGGTCAAGCCGGCTCGTCGGGAATCTGCAGGCTTTCCAGCTTGGCGATGCAGTCCTTCAGCTGCAGCTTGCGCCGCTTCAGCCGCTTGGACTCCAGTTCGTCCTGGCCATTGGCCGCCATGCGGGTGATCTGTTCATCCAGCAGGCGATGCTCGGCGCGCAGGGCGGCGAGGCGTTCGACGATCTCGGCGGGGCTGTAGGTGTCCACAGCCTCCGAGCATACACAGCGATGATGACCGCCGGGAGAGGGGAATCCCCACCCCCGGCCGCGGCCGCTCCGAGCCGTTAGAATGGAACCCATGAGTGCCGTGATTTCCCTTCCCGATCCCCTGCCGCGCGCCGCCCGCGATCCGCGCCTGGCCGAGCGCGAGCAGCACAAGCTGGCCAAGCGCCTGCGCCGCCAGGTCGGCGAGGCGATCGCCGACTTCGGCATGATCGAAGCCGGCGACAAGGTGATGGTCTGCCTGTCCGGCGGCAAGGACAGCTACACCCTGCTGGACGTGCTGCTGCAGCTGCAGAAGAAGGCGCCGGTGCCGTTCGAGCTGGTGGCGGTGAACCTGGACCAGAAGCAGCCGGGCTTCCCCGAGCACATCCTGCCGGAGTACCTGGCAGGGCTGGGCGTGCCGTACCACATCATCGAGCAGGACACCTATTCGGTGGTCAGCCGGGTCATCCCGGAGGGCAAGACGATGTGTTCGCTGTGCTCGCGGCTGCGTCGTGGTGCGCTGTACAACTACGCCGAAATCCATGGCTTCACCAAGATCGCGCTGGGCCACCACCGCGACGACAGGGTGGCCACGTTCTTCATGAACCTGTTCCACCACGCCAAGCTGTCGGGCATGCCGCCGAAGCTGCGCAGCGATGATGGCAGGCACGTGGTGATCCGGCCGCTGGCCTACGTGCGCGAGAGCGACATCGTCGAGTACGCGCAGGCACGCCAGTTCCCGATCATTCCCTGCAACCTGTGCGGCAGCCAGGAGAACCTGCAGCGCCGCCAGGTTGGCCTGATGCTGAAGCAGTGGGAGAAGGATCACCCGGGCCGCATCGAGCAGATCGCGCGCGCCATGGGTGACGTCCGGCCCTCGCAGCTGGCCGACACCACCCTGTTCGACTTCATGGCGCTGGGCCGTCGCGACGACGCGCCGCTGCCCGACGCCCATGCCTGGCTGGCCGGCGCCCCGGCCGATGCCGACGCAGATCCCGAGACGCCCACCGTTTAAGGTCGGTCGCCCTTCCTCTTTGCCATCCGGAATTCCATGTTCTTTCGCAACCTGACGTTCTTCCGTTTCCCGACCGCCACTGATTTTTCCGAAGTCGATACCCTGCTGCCGCACGCCCTGCTCAAGCCGGTCGGCGCGCTGGAAATGAACTCGCGTGGCTTCATCTCGCCGTTCGGCCGCGAGGAGAAGGAACTGCTCTCCCATCGCATTGCCGAGCACCTGTGGCTGACCGTGGGCGGTGAGGACAAGATCCTGCCGGCGGCGGTGGTCAACGACCTGCTCGAGCGCAAGCTGGAGGAGATCGAGGAGAAGGAAGGCCGCCGCCCGGGTGGCCGCGAACGCAAGCGCATGAAGGACGACCTGCTGCATGAACTGCTGCCGCGCGCCTTCGTGAAGTCCTCGCGCAACGATGCCTTCATCGACCTGCAGCACGGCTACGTGGCAGTGGATACCTCCAGCCGCAAGACCGGCGAGTACTTCATGTCCGACATCCGTGGCCTGCTCGGCAGCTTCCCGGCGATGCCGCTGAATGCCGAAGTCGCGCCGCGCTCGATCCTGACCGGCTGGATTGCCGGCGAGCCGCTGCCGACCGGGCTGAGCCTGGGCGAAGAGTGCGAGATGAAGGACCCGGTGGAAGGCGGCGCGGTGGTCAAGTGCCAGCACCAGGAACTGCGCTGCGACGAGATCGACAAGCACCTGGACGCCGGCAAGCAGGTGACCAAGCTGGCGCTGATCTTCGAGGACAACCTGTCGTTCGTGATCGGCGACGACCTGATCGTGCGCAAGCTGAAGTTCCTCGACGGTGCCCTGGACCAGCTGGAGCACGCCGACGAAGATGGCCGCCGCGCCGAGTTCGACGCCCGCTTCGCCCTGCAGAGCGCCGAGATCCGCCGCCTGTTCCTGTTGCTGGAAGAAGCCTTCAAGCTCAGCAAGGCTGACTGAACAGGCAACCCGCCGGCCGCCGGTCATCCGGCGGCCCGAAGCGGCGCTATGCTGGGCGCATGAGCCGTCTGCTGCGCCGCCTGATCAGCCCGACCCCGCCCGCCACCGTACAGCGCGACACCGTTCGCCTGCGCCTGGAGGATGCCGAGATCGAGGTACTGCGCGTGCGTGACCCGCGTGCGCGGCGGATCAAGCTGAGCGTGGACGAGCGCGGCGCACGCTTGACCCTGCCGCCGCGCGCAAGCCTGGCGATGGGCGAACGCTTCCTGGAACAGCACCGCGACTGGCTGGCCGTGCAACTGCGCCAGTACCAGGGCCAGGGCCTGCCCGCGGCGCTGCAGCCGGGCGTGGAGGGCGTGCTGCCGCTGCGCGGCGAGCTGTTGCCGCTGCGCTGGCAGGAAGGCCGTTTCGCGCGGCTGGAGATCGACGCCCACGGCGCCTGTGTGCAATGGCCGGCGCGTGGTGGCGATGCCACGCTGCGCCGCCTGTTGCGCGAGTTCTACGAAGCACAGACCCGCGCCGATGTCGGCCGTTGGCTGCCGAAGTACCTGCCCGGCCTGCCGCGCGCGCCCAGCCGGCTGCGGTTGAAGGTGATGTCCTCGCAATGGGGTTCGCTGGCGCCCGATGGCAGCATGGCGCTTGACCTGGCCCTGGTGCTGGGCAGCCCGCAGGCCTTCGAGTACGTGCTGGTGCACGAACTCTGCCACCTGATCCAGCCCAATCACTCGCCCGCGTTCTGGCACGAAGTGGAGCAGCGCTTCCCCGGCTGGCGGCAACAGCGCGACTACTTCCAGCTCGAAGGGCGGCGCCTGAAGGCCATGCTCCGGCAACTGCTGTAGCGCCAGCGCTACAGCAGTTGCCCACGCATTCTTCCTCTACCCCCGCCTTCGGCGCGCCCCTTCAACAGAAGGGGCTTTCCTCCAGCCCGCCCTGGCAACGCGCCATGGAGCGCGCGCAGCGCGCGACCCGCTCCTGCTCTTCCTTCCTTCTTCCGTGGTGGGCACACCGGAAACTGTTCGTGGCCGGGCGGGGTGGGTTGCGCAGGGGCGTGAGCCGCATGGATG
>NZ_LLXV01000058.1 GCF_001431665.1 Stenotrophomonas beteli
GCAACACCAACAGAAGAAGCTGGTTATCCGTGGATTGGCGGGGTGGGTCCGGTTGCGGGGGACGCCGTGAATACGTCCCTGTAGGCTCGGTCGCGCCATCCATGGCGCTCACGCCCCCGCAACCGGACCCATCCCGCCTTCGACAGTTTTCCGCGTTCTGTCAGGACAGCTCGTGGGGTCAGATCCGTTTTCCGAAGGAAAACGGATCTGACCCCGATTTATTTCGGTATCCCACAGATGTGCCGACCAACGGTCGGCACCCACCAACAGTCGCGGGAATCTGTCAGAGGCGGGGCGGTGTGGGTGGGCAGGACCGTTGGCGCCATGGATGGCGCCATCGAGCCCCCATGATGGGTTTACGGCGTGTCCTGACCACCCACACCGCCCCGCCATCCCACGGAATGCGGCTCTTGATCTTGCTTCGGCTTCGGCTTCGGCTTCGGCAGGTGCAGGGCTGCAAGCCCTGCCGAAAACCCCCTTGGGCGTAGAATGCGGCCATGAGCGAATCCCTTGATAACCACCTGGTCCACGGCCGCCGCCAGCGCCCCGATGGCCCGTCGCCGATCGATGTCATCTCGGTCCAGTCGCAGCTTGTCTACGGCCACGCCGGCAACAGTGCCGCCATACCGCCAATGCGTGCGCTCGGCGTGCGCGTGGCGGAAATTCCGACCGTCCTGCTCAGCAACGCGCCGTTCTATGAAACCACCCGTGGCCGCGTGCTGCCCGCCGACTGGTTCGCCGACCTGCTGCTCGGCACCGGCGAGCGCGGCCTGCCGCAGCGGGCGAAGATGCTGGTGTCCGGCTACTTCGGCAGCACCGCCAATGGTGCCGCCTTCGCCGACTGGCTGGACGAGATCCTGCCCGGCTGCCCGCAGCTGCGCTACTGCCTGGACCCGGTGATCGGCGATACCCATACCGGTCCCTACGTGGAGCCCGGCCTGGAAGCGATCTTCGCGCAGCGCCTGTTGCCGCATGCCTGGCTGGTGACGCCGAATGCATTTGAACTCAATCGCCTCACCGGCATGCCGGCGTTGGCCGAAGGCGATGCCATTGCCGCCGCACGCACGCTGCTGGATCGTGGCCCGCACTGGGTGATCGCGCACAGCGTCGGCGGCAATCCGGGCGAACTGGTGACGCTGGCGGTCGGTCGCGAGGAAACCTGGCGCTGGACCTCGCCGCTGCTGCCGGTGGATGTGGCCGGCACCGGTGATGTGCTGATGTCGCTGGTGGTGTCGTTCCTGCTGCGCGGCGAATCGATGCAGCAGGCGATCTCGCGTGCGATTGCCGGCACCCATGCGGCGCTGGAGGCGACGCTGGAAAGCGGCTTCGAGGAATTCGACGTGATCGCCGCAGCGCCTGCCGCGCTGGCCGAGGGTACGCGCTTCCGCGCCGAACGCGTGGCATGAGCGGCCTGCTCGAACGCACGCCGCGCACGGTCGGCATCATCGGCAGTGCCGGCGCCTACGGGCGCTGGCTGAGCCGCTTCTTCCAGCAGCACATGCAGCTGCAGGTGATCGGCCACGATCCGGCCGATCCGGACTCGCATACGCCGGAACAGCTGCTGGCGCAGGCCGACGTACTGGTGTTCTCGGCACCGATCCGGTACACGCCGGGGTTGATTGCCGAGTACGTGCGGCAGTCGGCCGGCCGCGAGCAGGACCGGCTGTGGCTGGACGTGACCTCGGTGAAGGAAGCGCCGGTCCAGGCGATGTTGGCCTCTCAAGCCGAAGTGGTCGGCCTGCACCCGATGACCGCACCGCCCAAGGCGCCGACCCTGAAGGGCCGGGTGATGGTGGTCTGCGAAGCGCGGCTGCGGCACTGGCAGCCATGGGTCGATTCGCTGTGCACTGCGCTGCAGGCTGAATGCGTGCGGGCCACGCCGCAGCATCATGACCAGATGATGGCGCTGGTGCAGGCGATGGTGCACGCCACTCATCTGGCCCAGGCCGGGGTGCTTCGCCAGTACCAACCACACCTGGGTGATCTGGCCGCAATGATGCCGTATCGCTCTGCGTCGTTCGAGCTGGATACGGCGATCATCTCGCGCATCCTGTCGCTGAACCCGGCGATCTACGAAGACATCCAGTTCGGCAACCCGTACGTGGCGCCGATGTTGGAGCGGCTGGTCGGCCAGCTGCAGTCCCTGCAGGCGCAGGTCGGGCAGGGCGACGACGGTGCACGTGGCGCATTCCGGGAGCAGCTGCTGTCGGCCAACCGCCGTGCCTTCGGTGAGCAGGCGCTGGCCGAGGGCAACTACACCTTCGAACGCGTGGGCTATCTGCTGGCGGACCTGACCGAGCGCAACGCGCTGTCGGTGCATCTGCCCGAAGACCGCCCGGGTTCGCTGCGTGAACTGCTGAATGTGTTCGAGCAGCACCGCATCAGCCTGGCCTCGATCCATTCCTCGCGCACGCCAGGCGGTGAAGTGCATTTCCGCATCGGGTTCGTGGCCGGCAGCGATCCGGCGGCGATCACCCGGGCGGCGGCCGAGGTGGACGCCAGCGGTATCGGACGGGTGCTGGGTTGAGCACATTCATCCACAGGCGGTGTGGATGGTTTCTGAGCAAAGGTGTGGATAACCGCGCGCAGGCCTTGGCAGGCAACGCTGTCAAGATGGTTGGTGAAAAATTGATCACGCTTTTTGTGGAGTCGAGCCATGCTCGACTGCCGTTGGCAAAAAGCGTGTCGACCAAGGTCGACAGCTACCAGAGCGGGGGATGGAAATCCGGTATTGCGAGAGCGGGGCGGCACGAAATGCGGTAGCGCCGGGCCATGCCCGGCGAACCTCAGATCGTCAGCCTGAGCTCACCACCGCTGGTGGTGAACTCACGGCCATTGCGCACCAGCGGGCGCCCATCATCCAGCTCGTAGCGCGGCGTGGCTTCGGAATGATGCCCGCTGCCATTCGCCTCGGGCTTGAACTCGATGATGACGTGGCTTTCGCCGTGGCTGTCGACGGCGGGGAACTGACGGAACGACATCGCGCACCTCCTCCAGTGGATGCTGTTGATGCGCTGCCAGCTTCGCCCCGCCGTTGTTAGGCGGCCGTCATCAATCGATGAACTGCAGTCGTGCCAGTTCAGCGTACAGGCCGCCTTCGGCCAGCAGCTGTGCATGTGTACCTTCGGCCACGATGCGCCCCTGATCCATCACCACGATGCGGTCGGCCTTGAGCACGGTGGCCAGGCGATGTGCGATGACCAGCGTGGTGCGACCGGCCATCAACCGCTCCAGCGCCTGCTGCACGCCGTACTCGCTCTGTGCATCCAGGGCGCTGGTGGCTTCGTCCAGCAGCAGGATCGGTGCGTCCTTCAACAGTGCACGGGCAATCGCCACGCGCTGCTGCTGGCCGCCGGACAGGCGCGCGCCGCGCTCGCCCAGCTCGCTGTCGTAGCCATGCGGCAATGCGCGCAGGAAGCCATCGGCCTCGGCCGCGCGCGCGGCCTCCTCGACTTCGGTGTCGCTGGCCTGCAGGCGGCCATAGCGGATGTTGTCGCGTGCACTGGCCGCGAACAGCGTGGGCTGCTGCGGCACCAGCGCCAGCTGCGCGCGCAGTTCGGCCGGATCGACCTGGCGCACGTCGATGCCATCCACGCAGATGCGGCCGGCGGCCGGGTCATGGAAGCGCAGCAACATCGACAGTACCGTGCTCTTGCCAGCGCCGGAGGGGCCGACCAGGGCCACGGTCTCGCCGGGGCGCACGTGCAGGTTGAAGTGGTCCAGCGCGGCCTGGTCCGGCCGCTGCGGGTAATGGAACACCACGTCATCGAACTGGATCTCGCCGCGCAGCGGTTGCGGCAGCACGTGTGGCTGCGCCGGTGCACGGATCTCGATGTCTTCCTGCAGCAGCTCGCCGATGCGGCCCATGCCGCCGGCCGCGCGCTGCAGCTCGTTCCAGACTTCGGCCAGCGCACCCACCGAGCCACCGCCAATGAGCGCGTACAGCACGAACTGGCCCAGGGTACCAGCGCTGAGGCGACCGTCGATGACATCGTGCGCGCCCAGCCACAGCACGCCGACGATGGCGCCGAACACCAGCAGGATGGCGCTGGCGGTGACCAGCGATTGCGCGCCGATGCGGCGCCGTGCGGCCTTGATGGCATCGCCCAGCGCATGGTCGAAGCGGCCACGCTCGTACGGCTCGCGTGCGTGCGCCTGGACCGTGCGCACCGCCCCCAGCGTCTCGCTGGCCAGGCTGTTGGCATCGGCGATGCGATCCTGGCTGCTGCGCGCAACGGTGCGCAGCTTGCGTGCACCGATGATGATCGGCAGCACTGCCAGCGGAATGCCCAGCAGCGACCATGCCGCCAGGCGCGGGCTGGTCACGAACAGCATCGCCAGGCTGCCGACCACGGTGACGCTGCTGCGCAGGGCCACCGACATGGTGGAGCCGACCACGCTGCGCAGCAGCTCGCTGTCGGCGGTCAGGCGCGAGACCAGCTCGCCGCTGCGGCTGCGGTCATGGAAGCCGGCACCGAGCTGGATCAGGTGCGCGTACAGGCGGCTGCGCAGGTCGGCCACGACCTTTTCGCCCAGCAGCGAGACGAAATAGAAGCGCGCGGCGGTGGCCAGTGCCAGCACCACGGCGACCAGCATCAACAGGGCAAAGGCGCGATTGATCTGGCCGCCGCTGCTGAAGCCATGGTCGATCATCTGCTTCACCGCCGGCGGCAGGCTCAGCGTGGCCGCCGAAGACACCGCCAGGGCCAGCAGCCATGCACTGAACAGGCCGCTGTGGCGGCGCACGAAAGGCCACAACGTGCGCAGGCTGCCGAGGCGGCGCAACGGCGGGGTCGAGGCGGGGGCGCCGTCCTTGTCAGTCATCCTGGTCGTCGTCTTGTATGCGGATACGGTCACGGGTGGCGTCGCGCAGGCGGATTTTCAATGCGTTGGCCTGATCGGCGGGCAATTCGACCCGCAGGCACACGCCGTTGGCATCGAACTGTTCATCACGCTTTTCGGCGCCGAAGGCGGGCAGGGCGGCATGCAGGGTACCCAGGTCCTCGAAGCCGGCCAGCAGCTGCAACCGGGCCATGGCCACCAGCGGCAGCCGCGGCGCGGTACGCAGGCACTCGGCGGCGGCGCCACCATAGGCGCGCACCAGGCCACCGGCACCGAGCTTGATGCCGCCGTACCAGCGCGTCACCACCACCATCACCCGGTCGAAGCCCTGGCCGTCGATCGCGGCCAGGATCGGCCGCCCGGCGGTGCCCGCAGGCTCGCCGTCGTCGCTGGAGCGATAGTCCTGGCCGTGCCGGTAGGCCCAGCAGTTGTGCGTGGCATCGGCCACCGCCACCTGCTGCAGGAACGCCAATGCCGCAGCGGCACCGTCGATCGCCGTGGCGTGGGCGATGAAGCGGCTGTGCTTGACGTCCAGTGTGTGGCTGACCGGCTGGGCGAGGGTATCGGGCATCCCGCTCATTCTACGGGGTTGCGCGCCGTGACCGCCGCTTTCACTCGTCCAGCAGCGGGCGCAGGTCGCGCGGCAGGCGTGCTTCCGGATACTGCTGCACGTAGCGCTCCAGGCTGGCGCGGGCAAGATCACGTTGGCCCTGGTCGCGGCGTTCGCGGATTTTCTGCAGCCATTGCCGGCGCGGCAGGCGGGCGTCGGCGTCCACTTCAGCCTGTGCGGCGTCCGCGCTCAGGCCCGCATTGCCGCTGCGGCGCATGACGCCGGGCGCCGACCGGCTGGTGGCGACGCGCTTGCTCGCGGTGACCTCGACGCGATCCAGTGCCGGCGCCTGTTCGGCGCCTGCCGCGCTGGCCATCGGTACCGCATCGCTGTCTGCCTTCATGGCCGCGGCCGCAGCCGGTGCGGAGGCTGGTGCCGGTGCCGAGTACGCAACGGGTGCAGCAGGCGCGGGCGGGGCGGGTGGCGGCAGCGCTGCAAAAGACGTATCGGCGGCCGGTTCCGCACTACGTGCGCGGGCGGCCTGCGCCTTCGCCGGTGCCACGGGTGGCGCTGGCGTGGCTTCTGCGGGCACGGGCCTGGCTGCACGGGCGATGGCCGGCGCAGGAGCAGCAACGGGCGCCGCCTGCGGGGCTGCCGGTGCTGCAACGGCCGGTTCGGGGAGTGCCATCGCTGCATCCGCTGCACGGCTTTCAGCGGCCTGATCGGCGGCAGCCGGTGCCGCAGCAACCACCGCTTCGCTGGCCGGGATCGGCGGTGGCTCGGGGCGCAGCTGCCAGGCGATGCCGATGGCGAAGACCATCGACGCGGCGATGCCGAACACTGCCGGCCAGCGTGGCCGCCTGCGTGGCGTGCGCGGCGCCGCAGCGGTATCGACGGCGGGCGCGTCCACCGCTGCGCGTGCGTCGGCCAGGATGACGGCATCCAGCGCGGCCGGCGGTGCCTGTTCAGCGCGGCGGCCGAGCAGGCGTGCCAGTTCGCGTTCTTCCGGCGTCAGCGGTTCGTCTCGGTTCATGCGTTCAATCCCGCACGCAGCTTGTCCATCGCATAGCGCAGCCGCGATTTCACGGTTTCCCGGCCTACGCCGGTGATCTGGCCGATCTCCTCCAGGCTCAGTTCCTGATCCAGCCGCAGCTGCAGCACTTCGCGCTGCTCGGGCGGCAGTTCTTCCATCGCCCGTTGGATGCGGCGACGCTGTTCGAATTCGGACAGTTCAGCTTCCGGGGTCTGCCCATCCTCAAGCGCGGCCAGGCGCAGGTCGGCGTCGGCCGGTGCCGCCGGGCGATGGCGGGCGGCGCGCCAGTGATCGTTCAGGCGGTTGTGTGCGATACGGAACAGCCAGGTGCTGAACGCGGCTTCAGGTTGCCAGCCGGCGCGGGCACTGATGACCCGTTGCCACACATCCTGGAAGATCTCCTCGGCCAGCGCGTTGTCGCGCAGCTGCCGCAGCAGGAAGCCGAACAGGCGCTTGCGGTGGCGCGCATACAGGCTCTCGAACGCATGCAGATCGCCACCGGCCCAGGCCAGCATCAAGGCTTCATCGGTTGGCAGTGCGCTGGCTTCCACGGCATACAGGGTAAGGCCTGGAGGCGGTGGCGCATAGCCGGTGGGGAGGGCGGCAAGGGCGAGGGTCATGGCAGGGAAGGGGAGGCGGGCAACAGGAAAAACGCACGGGCGCACGATTCGGGGTTCGCGGGCTTCCATTGCCCCCCGGGTGGCGCGCTATGCTCGTCGGCTCAGGGGAGGTGCCGCTCAGACGGTGCCAAGAGATTGTCATTTGTCCACGCATGTTGAACCGGCGGAAGAGGCACCACACGAGGCCGTGCTGAGCACGGCGCTGGTGCGCGCATTGCATGGGCTGTTGCCCGATCCGGCCGTGGTCCGGGTCGGCTGGGACGATCCGCAGCTGGGCAGCGGCGAAGCCGGCTGGCCGCCCATTGCCGCGGCCGCAGGCGCCGCGATCCGGGCAGGCGACGACGGCAGCCACGGCTGGGTGCACGATGGCGCGCGCCTACGCTTGTCGGTGGAGGGCGCGGCACCTTCCGCAGCATGGTGGGGGCTGGCCCGGCAGGCCATGGAGCTGGCCCTGCAGCGGGGCCGCCAGGCCGGCCAGATCAAGGCGCTGGAAGAGGCCGAGCGCCTGCAGCAGGCGCTGTTCCAGATCGCCGACCTGGCCGGTGCCGACCTGGAAATGGCCGAGATGCTGCGCCATGTGCACGGCGTGCTGGGCACGCTGATGTACGCGGAGAACTGCTACATCGTCGAGTACGACGACGCACGCGACCAGATCCGCTTCCTGTATTTCGCAGACCAGGTGGATGACTTCGTGGCTGATCCCTCGCAGAGCCACGACGCCAGCGAGATGCCGCGCAGCCTGACAGTGGCGCTGTTGCGCCATGGCAAGCCGCTCAGTGGCCCTTCGCGTGAGCTGCTGGCCCGCGTGGTCGAGCAGGAGCACGATCCGCAGCGGGGGCCGGAGAGCCTGGACTGGCTGGGCGTACCGATGCTGCGCGACGGCCGGGTGTGCGGCGCCATCGTGGTGCAGAGCTATGAACGGGGGGCCCGCTATGGTGAAGCCGAGCGTGCCCTGCTGGGCTTCGTTGCCCAGCACGTGCAGACCGCAATGGACCGGCGCCAGGCCCAGGTGCGCCTGGAGCAGCAGGTGGAGCGGCGCACGCAGGAACTGCAGCGCGCCAACCGCAGCCTGCAGGACGAAGTGGCCGAGCGCCGCCGCGCCGAGCAGTTGCAGACCGCGCTGTACAACATCGCCGAAATGGCGATGTCGGCCGACAGCCTGGCCCAGTTCTACGGCCAGGTGCATGGCGTGGTCGGGCGCCTGCTCGACGCCCGCAACTTCTACATCGCGCTGGTCAATGCCGCCGGCAATGGGCTGGACTTCGTCTACTCGGTGGATGAACACAACGCCAGCCGGGCACCGCGCCCGTTCAGCCGCGGGCTGACCGAATACGTGGTGCGCAACCGGCGGCCGTTGCTGGCCTCGCGCGCGCAGATCGATGCACTGCTGGCCGCTGGCGAGGTGCGGGAACACGGCGCGCGCTCGCACTGCTGGCTGGGCGTGCCGCTGCTGCGCGACGACGAGGTGGTCGGTGCGATCGTGGTGCAGAGCTACAGCAGGAACAGCACCTTCAGCGTGCACGACCAGCGCCTGTTGACGTTCGTGGCGCACAACATCGGTACCGGGCTGGCCCGCCAGCGCGACCAGCAGCGGCTGCGTTCGGCGCATGCCGAGCTTGAGAAGCGCGTGGAAGAGCGCACCCGCGAGCTGGCCGAGGTCAACGAGAAGCTGCTCGGCCAGATTGGCGAGCGCCTGCGCGCGGAACAGCGGCTGACCCACCAGGCGATGCACGACGCGTTGACCGGGCTGCCCAACCGACTGCATCTGCTGGATCGGCTGCAGGACGCACTGGCGCTGGCCCGGCGCGAGGGTGGGCCGGTGTTCGCCGTGCTGTTCCTCGATCTGGACCGCTTCAAGCTGGTCAACGACAGCATCGGCCATGCCGCGGGCGACCGCATGCTGGTGGAAGTGGCCAAGCGCATCGTATCGATGGCGGGTACCGGCGACGTGGTGGCGCGGCTGGGCGGCGACGAGTTCGCGGTGCTGCTGCAATGCCCGCAGGGCCTGGCACAGGCGTTGGACTTCGGCCAGCGGTTGCTGCTGGCCCTGCAGGAATCGATGTGGATCGCCGGGCGCGAACTGTTCCCGTCCGGAAGCCTTGGCATTGCCTTGTGGAACCCGCGCTACCGCACCGGCGAGGAGCTGCTGCGCGATGCCGATGCGGCGATGTACCGGGCCAAGGCGCAGGGCCATGATCGCTGCGCGATCTTCGATGAGGACATCCGCGAGCAGGCCATGCGCAGCCTCGACCTGGAGGCGGATCTGCGCCGAGCCATCAACAACCGCGACTTCGTGCCGTTCTACCAGCCGATCGTGCGCCTGAGCGACGGCGAGGTGGTCGGCCACGAAGCGCTGCTGCGCTGGCAGCATGAGCGGCGCGGCCTGCTGCTGCCCGGCGCGTTCCTTGAACTGGGCGAGGAGAGTGGCCTGATCGAGCAGGTTGACTGGCTGATCTACGAGCAGGTCATCGCCGGCCTGGCTGAAGGCGGGCAGGGCTACGTCTCGGTGAACGTATCGCCGCGCCATTTCCGTTCGGCCGGTTTCAGCACCCGCCTGTTCGGCCTGCTTGATGCCTGCGGCGCCGACCCGCGCCGGCTGCGGCTGGAGATCACCGAGGTGGCGCTGCTGGACGATGGCCCGCACACGCTACGCATCCTGCAGGGCCTGCGCGAGCGTGGCATCCAGGTGCAGCTGGACGATTTCGGTACCGGCTTCTCGGCGCTGTCCTACCTGCACCGTTTCCCTATCAGCACGTTGAAGATCGACCAGAGCTTCATTGCCGGGCTGCACGGCAATGAAGTGCACAGCACGCGCGCGCTGGTTGAAGGTGTACTGTCGCTGGCGCGCACGCTGGGCATTGAAACCATCGGCGAAGGCATCGAAACCGAAGCGCAGCGGCAGGCCCTGCGCGAACTCGGCTGCGACTACGGGCAGGGCTACCTGCTGGGCCGGCCCGCGCCGTGGGCGCACGCGGCCGCCTGAGCGAACGCGTGCTACGGCCTCAACGCAGGGCGGCGCGGCGCTTCTCGTCGATCCACTTGGACGCCTGGGCCGGCTGGTAATTGCGCATCCAGGCCAGCATCGCGTCGATGTCCGAGCCGTACCACAGGTCCTGGCGCTGGTCCGGGTGCAGGAAGCGCTCTTCCACCATGCGATCGATCATGCCGATCAGCGGCGCGTAGAAGCCGTCCACATCGAGGAAGGCGCACGGCTTGTTGCCGATGCCCAGCTGGCGCCAGGTCAGCATCTCGAAGATCTCTTCCAGGGTGCCGAAGCCGCCGGGCAGGGCGACGAAGCCATCGGCCAGGTCGAACATGCGCGACTTGCGCTCATGCATCGAGCCGACGATCTCCAGCTCGGTCAGGCCGCGATGGGCCACTTCCCAGTCGGCCAGCTGGCGCGGAATCACGCCGGTCACTTCGCCGCCAGCAGCGAGTACGGCATTGGCCACGGTACCCATCAGGCCGACGTTGCCGCCGCCGTACACCAGGCGCAGGCCGTCGCGGGCGATACGGTCGCCCAGCGCAATGGCGCGTTCGGTGTAGGCCGGCTTGCTGCCAGCGTTGGAGCCGCAGTACACACAGATCGATTTCATGGATATTCCTGTTTCTTGCCGGAAACGAAAACGCCCCGCCGGCAACCGGGTCAGCGGTTGCGGGCGGGGTGTGTCGGGATTATGGGGCCTTGGGCGGGGTTGTGCCCAACTGCGCGCTGTCCGTCGGGCCCGGTAGCGTCGAGCGTGCTCGACGCTACAGGTTACGCGGCTGCGGCCTGCTCGCGGCGCGGGCCTTCACGCAGGGCGCGGCCGACCATGCCCACCAGCAGGTCCAGCTCCTCGCTGTCCATGCCGAAATGCGGGGTGAAGCGCAGCGAGTTCTCGCCACCGTGGATCACGTTGATGCCGTGCTGGCGCAGCCATTCCTCGGTGGAATGGGCGCCGTAACACTTGAACTGCGGGGCCAGCTCGCAGGAGAACAGCAGGCCGGTGCCCTGCACCTTGGTGATCAGGCCGCCCAGTTCGCTCTTGAGCTGTTCCAGCTTGCGCACCGCTTCGGCACCGCGTTCGGCGATGTTGGCACGCACCTGCGGCGTCAGCTGCGCCAGAGTGGCACAGGCCACGTCCAGCGCGCGTGGGTTGCTGGTCATGGTGTTGCCGTAGATGCCCTTGCGGTACAGCTGCGCGGCGTGCTCGGTCACCGCCAGCACCGACAACGGGTACTGCGCGGCGTTGAGCGCCTTGGAGTAGGTCTCCATGTCCGGCGGATCCAGGCCTTCGAAGCCCGGGTAATCGACCACCGACAGCACGCCATGCGCGCGCAGGCCAGCCTGGATCGAGTCCAGCAGCAGCAGGCTGCCGTGCGCACGGGTCAGCTCACGGGCCACGGCATAGAAGGACGGCGGCACCGAACGGCCTGGGTCGCCTTCGCCCATCACTGGCTCCAGGAACACCGCTTCGATGAACCACTGGTTGCGCGCGGCGTCCTCGAACACCTTGCGCAGGCCGGCCTCGTCGTACGGCGCCACGGTGATCACCGAGTCCTCGCCACGGTAGCTGGCCAGGTGCTGCAGGTAGCTCTTGCGGCTGGAATCGGAGTAGAGGGCAGGGCGGTCGGTGCGGCCATGGAAGCTGCCCTTGACCACCACGCGCTTGATCGCGGCGCCGGCGTGGCGTGCGCCCGGGTCGGTCTGCAGCTTGGCATTGACGTCGGCGATGCGCGCGGCCAGGCCGACCGCCTCGGAGCCGGAATTGAGGCACATGAAACGGGCGAACGGGCAGCCGCCACGGCGGTGGCCGATCTCGGCGCGCAGGGCGGTGATGAAGCGCTGCTGCGACAGGCTGGGGGTCATGATGTTGGCCATCACCTGCGGGCGCGACATCGCCTCCAGTACGGCATCCGGGGTATGCCCGAAGCCGAGCATGCCGTAGCCGCCAGCGTCGTACAGCACGGCACCCTTCAGGGTGACCACCCACGGGCCGCGCGCAGCGAGCGCCACGTACGGGGTCACTGCATCATCGGCGTAGAAATTGACGAAACCGTCCTGCATCGCATCGATCTGCGCCTGTTCGTCCTGCGCCAGCAGCGGCCCCAGGTCGGCCTGCACGCGCGCGAATTCCTCGGCGGCGGCGTCCACGGCGGCAACAAGCTGCGGGTGGTTGGCGGACAGGGCGGTCAGCGTGGCATCGTCCAGGCCGGTGGTGAGACGGGTGCCGGGCTGGCTGCGCAGGGGGGCGAGGCGTTCGATGAAGCTCATTGCAGATCTCCTGAAACAATGGGTCGCACGGGTCTTCAAAAGCAAAACGCGCGTCATCACGCGCGCTTGGGGCAGGCTCGTGCAGCGGACTTCCAACTCGATGCTAGCACTTGTTTTTTTGCGCGATAACCCCGCAGAAACCTGCTGCATAGCAGCATTTTGCGCGACGTTCGCCGCGAAGCGCGCTGGCTCGCAGACGCTGGACGTACAATGCGCGCCATTGTCGACCTGTTGCCGCCCACTGCCTTGAAGAAGTCCGATTTCCACTACGACCTGCCGGCTGAACTGATCGCGCAGGCACCCCTGGCCGAACGTTCCGCCAGCCGCCTGCTGCTGGTGCCGCCGGCGCCCGATGCCTTCACCGATCTGCAGGTGCGCGACCTGCCGTCGCTGCTGCAGCCGGGCGACCTGCTGGTGTTCAACGATACCCGGGTGATCCCGGCGCGCCTGTTCGGGCAGAAGGCCAGCGGCGGCCGCGTCGAGATCCTGATCGAGCGCCTGCTCGGCGGCCAGCAGGCACGTGCCCAGGTGGGCGCCAGCAAGTCGCCGAAGGCCGGCAGCCGCATCGCGCTCGATGCCGGTGGTGAAGCCGAGGTGCTGGGCCGCGATGGCGAGTTCTACGTGCTGCAGTTCCATGTGCCGGAATCGCTGGAACAGTGGCTGCTGCACGCCGGTCGCCTGCCGCTGCCGCCCTACATCCAGCGCGAGCCGGGCGTGGACGACCGCGAGCGCTACCAGACCGTGTTCGCGCGCGAAGTGGGCGCGGTGGCGGCGCCGACCGCCGGCCTGCATTTCGACGAACCGCTGCTGGCCGCGCTGAAGGACAAGGGCGTGGAGTTCGGCCACGTCACCCTGCACGTGGGTGCCGGTACCTTCCAGCCGGTGCGTGCCGATGATCTGAAGGACCACGTGATGCACCGCGAGTGGCTGAACGTCGGCGCTGAACTGGTGCAGCAGGTACGCCGCACGCGCGCCGCCGGTGGCCGCGTGATTGGCGTCGGCACCACCGTGGTGCGCGCGCTGGAAAGCGCGATGCGCGATGGCGAGCTGCTGCCGTTCGCGGGGGAAACGCAGATCTTCATCACCCCTGGCTACCGCATCCGCAGCGTCGACGCCATGGTGACCAACTTCCATCTGCCGGAAAGCACCCTGCTGATGATGATCTCGGCCTTTGCCGGCAAGGAACGGGTGTTCGAGGCCTACCGGCACGCGATCGAGCAGCGCTACCGCTTCTTCAGCTACGGCGATGCGATGCTGCTGTTCCCGCAGGCGGGGTAGGGAAGCCTGGGCGGGCAGGGCCCCCTGTGGGTGCGCACCTTGGTGCGCACGCCTTCTTGGGGGACAATAGGCAACTATTTGCCCCAATGACCGCTCCATGTCCCGATTGCAGTTCCAGCTCCAGACCCGCGACGGCCGTGCCCGCCGTGGCCGCCTGACCTTCCCGCGCGGCACGGTGGAAACGCCGGCCTTCATGCCGGTGGGGACCTATGGCTCGGTCAAGGGCATCCTGCCGGACCAGGTGCGCGCGCTGGGCGCCGAGATCATTCTCGGCAACACCTTCCACCTGTACCTGCGCCCGGGCCTGGACATCATCGCCGACCACGGCGGCCTGCACGGCTTCTGCCGCTGGGACGGCCCGATCCTGACCGACTCCGGCGGCTTCCAGGTGTTCTCGCTGGCCCACCGCCGCAAGATCACCGAGCAGGGCGTGACCTTCGCCTCGCCGACCGACGGCGCCCGCGTGTTCCTGGGCCCGGAGGAGAGCATGAAGATCCAGAAGGTGCTCGATTCGGACGTGGTGATGATCTTCGACGAGTGCACCCCGTACCCGGCCACCGAGGATGTCGCCCGCCGTTCGATGGAGCTGAGCCTGCGCTGGGCCCAGCGCAGCCGCAACGCGCATGACGAGCTGAGCAACGACGCGGCCCTGTTCGGCATCGTCCAGGGCGGCGTGCATACCGACCTGCGCAGCCGCTCGGCCGAGGCCCTGCAGGCGATCGGCTTCGACGGCTATGCCATCGGCGGCCTGGCCGTGGGCGAGCCGGAACACGAGCGCAACGCCATGCTCGACCACCTGGACCCGGAGCTGCCGGGCGACCGCCCGCGCTACCTGATGGGCGTGGGCCGGCCGGAGGACCTGGTGGAAGGCGTGGCCCGCGGCGTGGACATGTTCGACTGCGTGATGCCGACCCGTAATGCGCGCAACGGCCACTATTTCACCTCGTTCGGCACCGTTCGCATCCGCAACTCCCAGTACGCGCGCGACATGGACCCGATCGAGCCGGGTTGCGGCTGCGTGGCCTGCACCGGCGGCTACACCCGCTCCTACCTGCGCCACCTGGACCGCTGCAACGAGATGCTGGCGCCGATGCTGGGCACCCTGCACAACCTGTTCTATTACGAAAAGCTCATGGCCGACATCCGGGCCGCGATCGAGGCGGGAACCTTCCTGGCCTTCCGCGAGTCCTTCTACGCGGCACGTGGGGCGGTGGCCCCGCCCCTGTAACCCGGACGCCCCCTGCCGAACGGCCCAAGGACGAACGCCTGGGGCCGTGGCATACTTCAAGGCTGACCCAGATCCGCGGTCGACACCCCCGCCCCTGAAGGGACGGGAGCGCCGCCCAACCAAAGGACCAACGATGAACCTGCTTGCCTTCCTGATTCCCGCCGCCCACGCCCAGGCCGCCGGCGGCCAACCGCAGGGCATGGGCCTGACCACGCTGCTGTTCCCGATCATCCTGATCGCCATCATGTACTTCCTGATGATCCGCCCGCAGATGAAGCGGCAGAAGGAGCACAAGGCCATGCTGGAGAAGATCAAGCGTGGCGACGAAGTGCTGACCAACGGCGGCATCGCCGGCGTCGTCACCGACATCGGCGACAACTTCATCACCATCGAAGTGGCCGACAACGTGCGCATCCGCGTGCAGAAGGGCGCTGTCGGCAACGTGCTGCCGGCCGGCACCCTGAAGTCGGCCCAGTAAGCCACTCCCTTTCCGATGCACAACCGCGGCGCCGGGGATGGCGCCGCGCGGGACCCAAGCAATGCTCGAATTTCCACGCTGGAAGTACGTCGTCATCCTGATCGTACTGGCGCTCAGCGCGCTGTACGCGCTGCCCAACATCTACCAGAAGGACCCGGCCATCCAGATCACCGCCAACCGTGGCGGCCAGATCGACGATGCGCTGCGGGACCGTGTGCTGGCCGACCTGAAAAAGGCCGGCATCGCCACCATCGGTGCCGAAAAGGAAGGGGAAAGCCTGATCGTCCGCCTGCCGGACCTCAAGGCGCAGTCCGCAGCCAGCGATGCGCTGCGTGACACCGTCGGTGAAAAGTACACCGTGGCCCTGAACCTGGCCTCGACCGTGCCGGACTGGCTGGCCAATCTTGGCGGCCGCCCGATGGTGCTGGGCCTGGACCTGCAGGGTGGCGTGCACTTCGTGCTGCAGGTCGACCAGAAGGCTGCCCTGGACAAGCGCCTGGATGCCTACACTGAAGACGTGCGCAGCACCCTGCGCGACGCCCGCATCGCCTACCAGTCGGTGGAGCGCCGCGCGGACAACAGCATCGTGGCCAACCTGAGCCCGTCCGCCGGTGACGACGCCGCGCAGCGTGCCCGCGCCGCCCTGGTCAAGGCGCAGCCGACCCTCGGCTACGACGTCAGCGGCAGTCGCATCACGGTGACCGTGCCGGAAGCAGAGATCACGCAGATCGCCAACGGTGCCATCGAGCAGAACATCAATACCCTGCGCAACCGCGTGAACCAGCTCGGCGTGGCCGAGCCGATCATCCAGCGCCAGGGTGCCGACCGCGTGGTCGTGCAGCTGCCGGGCGTGCAGGACACCGCCGAAGCCAAGCGCATGATCGGTGCCACCGCCACCCTGGAATACCGCGCGGTGGTGGAAGGCAACGCACAGGACGCAATCAGCTCCGGCCGCATCCCGCCGGAAGCCAAGGTCTACCAGCGCCGTGACGGCGGTGGCCCGATCCTGCTGAACAAGCGCGTGATCGTCACTGGCGACCAGATGGTCGGCGCGCAGGCGGTGACCGATTCGAACAGTGGCTCCCCGGCCGTCAGCGTGACGCTGAACAACGTCGGTGGCCAGCGCATGTTCGACTTCACCAGCGCCAACGTGAACAAGCCGATGGCGGTGGTCTACACCGAGCGCGTGCCGACCGTGACTGTCGTCGACGGCCAGGAAGTGCGCGGCTTCAAGGTCAACGAGGAGGTGATCTCGGTGGCCAACATCAACGGCGTGTTCGGCAAGAACTTCCAGACCACCGGCCTGCAGAAGAAGGAAGCCGAGGACCTGGCCAAGCTGCTGAAGTCCGGTTCGCTGGCCGCGCCGATGGACTTCGTCGAAGAGCGCGTGGTCGGCCCGAGCCTGGGTGCCGAGAACGTCAAGAACGGCATGCGCGCAGTGGTGTTCGCATTCCTGTTCACCCTGGTGTTCTTCAGCGTGTACTACCGCATGTTCGGCGTAATCACCTCGGCGGCGATGCTGTTCAACCTGCTGATCGTGGTGGCAGTGATGTCGCTGTTCGGCGCGACCATGACCCTGCCGGGCTTCGCCGGCCTGGCGTTGTCGGTGGGCCTGTCGGTGGACGCCAACGTGCTGATCAACGAGCGTATCCGTGAAGAGCTGCGTGCCGGCGTGCCGGGCAAGACCGCGATCGTGACCGGTTACGAGCGTGCCTCCGGCACCATCCTCGACGCCAACCTGACCGGCCTGATCGTCGGTGTGGCGCTGTTCGCATTCGGTACCGGTCCGCTGAAGGGCTTCGCGCTGACCATGATCATCGGTATTTTCGCCTCCATGTTCACCGCGATCACCGTGTCGCGTGCGCTGGCGACGCTGATCTACGGCCGCCGCAAGAAGCTCCAGAACGTGGCCATCTGACGGGACGACACGCACAATGAAACTGTTTCCGCTGCACATCCTCCCGAACGACACCAAGATCGACTTCATGCGTTGGCGTCATGTCGCCATGGCAGTCACCATCGTGGTGTTCCTGGCGTCGATCAGCATCATCGCGTTCAAGGGTTTCAACTACGCGCTGGACTTCACGGGCGGCACCCTGATCGAAGCCCGCTTCGACAAGCCGGTGGACGTCGAGCAGGTCCGCACCAAGCTCGAGCAGAATGGCTTCGACGGCGCCCAGGTGCAGAGTGTCGGTGGCAACACCGACCTGCTGATCCGCCTGGCTCCGCACGGCGAGCACGCCCCGGGTACCGGCGCTGCCGCCAGCGAAGACAAGGCTACGGCTGCGGCTGTGGTGAAGGCGCTGTCCTCGGCCGACAACCAGGCCACGATATTGCGCAACGAGTTCGTGGGCCCGCAGATCGGCAAGGACCTGGCGATGAATGGCCTGTACGCCACCATCTTCATGCTGGCCGGCTTCCTGATCTACATCGCGGTGCGCTTCGAATGGAAGTTCGCGGTCACCGCCAGCATCGTGGCGATGTTCGACCTGATCGTGACGGTGGCTTACGTGTCCCTGCTGGGCCGTGAGTTCGACCTGACCGTGCTGGCCGGCCTGCTGTCGGTGATGGGCTTTGCGATCAACGACATCATCGTGGTCTTCGACCGCGTCCGCGAGAACTTCCGCAGCCTGCGCGTGGACTCGATGGAAGTGCTGAACCGTTCGATCAACCAGACGCTGTCGCGTACGGTCATCACTGCGGTGATGTTCTTCCTGTCCGCGCTCGCCCTGTACCTGTACGGTGGCAGCTCGATGGAAGGCCTGGCCGAGACGCACATGATCGGCGCGGTGATCGTGGTGCTGTCCTCGATCCTGGTGGCGGTGCCGATGCTGACGATCGGCTTCCTGCGCGTCAGCAAGCAGGACCTGCTGCCGAAGGCGAAGGACGTCGAGGCCCTGGCCCGTCGCCCTTAAGCACCTGCGGCACGCAGCACACAGAGAGCCCCGCGCAAGCGGGGTTTTTTGTTGGCAGGGCTTGCAGCCCTGCACCTGCTCAATGCAACGGCAACGTCAAAAGCCGGAGCCGGCTTTCTGCTGGTTGGGCGGGCCATGTGGGTTGGCAGGATACGCCGTAAACCCCGCTCCGCGGTCTGGCCCAGCCGCTGGCGGCTGGGCGTTCGGGCGCTTGCGAAGCAGTGCTTCGCAAGCAAAGCGCCCTTACCCTTGGGGGCTCGATGGCGCCTTGCTCGTGTGCGCTGTCCTGCGCACACGGCAAGACCGGAGTTGGGCGTCCTGCCCAACCCGCCCGAGGCATGCCTCGGGCCCATGGCGCCAACGGTCCTGCCAACCCACATGGCCCCACCTCTGACAGATTCGTGCGGCTGTTGGCAGGTGTCGACCTTGGTCGACACCTCTGTCGGATATCGAGCAATCAAGATGGGGTCAGATCCGTTTTGCTCCGGAAAACGGATCTGACCCCACGAGCTTGCCCGACAGATCGCGGAAAACTGTCGAAGGCGGGGTGGGTCCGGTTGCGGGGGCGTGAGCCGCATGGATGCGGCGACCGAGCCTACAGGGACGTATTTACGGCGTCCCCCGCAACCGGACCCACCCCGCCAATCCTCAGGAACCCAGCTTCTGACGTTGCTTCTGCCCTGGCCGTTGCCTCTGCAGGTGCAGGGTGCAACCCTGCAAAAAGAAGCCCCACCCTACGCCAGCGTCGGTTGTGCAATCGCCCCCCGCGCACTACGATCCTGCGGTTCGCGCGCGCAGGCGCGCCCGTACTCCTGCTGAGCGCCCCGCGCGCCGCATCTGCCAACCCGAGGTATCCATGGTCATCAAACCGCGCGTCCGCGGCTTCATCTGCGTCACCACCCATCCGACCGGCTGCGAGGCTGCGGTCAAGCAGCAGATCGACTACATCCGCGCGCGTCCGCCGATCCAGAATGGCCCCAAGCGCGTGCTGGTGATCGGCGCCTCCACCGGCTACGGCCTGGCCGCGCGCATCACCGCCGCCTTCGGCAGCGGTGCCGCGACCCTGGGCATCTTCTTCGAGCGCCCGGGCAGCGAGACCAAGCCGGGCACGGCGGGCTGGTACAACTCGGCCGCGTTCCACAAGTACGCCGACGAAGCCGGCCTGTATGCCAAGAGCATCAACGGCGATGCCTTCTCCGATGAAGTGAAGGCAAAGACTATCGAAATGATCAAGGCCGATCTCGGCCAGGTCGACCAAGTGGTTTACAGCCTGGCCGCGCCGCGCCGCAAGCATCCGAAGACCGGCGAGATCATCAGCTCCACGCTGAAGCCGATCGGCGAGCCGATCACCCTGCGTGGCCTGGATACCGACAAGGAAGTGCTGACCGAGACCCACCTGCAGCCGGCTACCGCCGAAGAGATCGCCGGGACCGTCGCGGTGATGGGCGGTGAAGACTGGCAGATGTGGATCGACGCACTGGCCGATGCCGGTGTGCTGGCCAACGGCTGCACCACCACCGCCTTCACCTACGTGGGCGAAGAGATCACCCAGGCCATCTACTGGAACGGTTCGATCGGCGCCGCCAAGAAGGACCTGGACAACAAGGTGCTGGGCCTGCGCGAGAGGCTGGCGAAAATCGGTGGGGATGCACGCGTATCGGTGCTGAAGGCGGTGGTCACCCAGGCCAGCTCGGCCATTCCGACCATGCCGCTGTACCTGTCGCTGCTGTTCAAGGTGATGAAGGAAAAGGGCACCCACGAAGGCTGCATCGAACAGCTGGACGTGCTGTACGACATCCTCTACGGCGGCAAGGCCGACGGCGTGGCGATCGATCGCCTGCGCCACGACCTGGTCGATGGCGATGGCCGCACCGTTGCGCTGATCGATGAGGAAGGCCGCCTGCGCGCCGATTACAAGGAAATGGCTGCCGATGTGCAGGGCAAGGTCGTCGCGCTGTGGCCGCAGGTAACCAACGAGAACCTGTACGAGATCAGCGATCTGGCCGGTTACAAGGCCGATTTCCTGCGCCTGTTCGGTTTTGGGGTGGAGGGCGTGGACTACGAGGCCGACGTCAATCCGGACGTGAAGATCGACAACCTGGTCGACATGACCTGATCAACGAAAAGGCCGGCGAATGCCGGCCTTTTACTTTATGTAGAGCCGAGCCATGCTCGGCTGCTCTTCGCTCGAGTCCCGCAGCCGAGCATGGCTCGGCTCTACAGGTGGCATCAACCGAACTCGAACGCCATCTCCGGCAATGCCGGGCCGACAAAATCGCCCTGCACGTAGTCCACGCCGGCACTGAACAGCAGCGTCATCGAATTGGCATCGCTGACGAACTCGGCGATGGTGCGGATGCCGGCCTCCTGCGCGCGCGCAGTGATCTGGCTGATACGGTCGATGTTCTCGCGGGTGGCCGCAAGATCACTGGTGAAGCCGCGGTCCAGCTTGAGGAACTGCGGCTGGAAGTGCGCCAGCAGCTGGAACGAATCCAGCCCCGAGCCGAACTGCTCCAGGCCGATGCGGCAGCCCAGCGGTGCCACGTCGGCCAGGAACTGCTGGGCGCTGCGCAGGTGGGTGAACACCTTGGCTTCCGGTGCATGCAGCCACAGCCGTTCGCCAGGCACGCCGCGTGCCTGCAGTTCACGACGCAGGGTGGCGACCATCTGCGGGTCGTCAAACGACTCCGGCGTCACCTTCACCAGGACCTGGGTGGCATGGCCCTCGGCTGCGCGCTGGCCCAGTACCGATATGGCCTGTGAGACCACCCAGCGGTTGATGTCGGCCAGCAGCCCATGCTCCTCGGCAATGCCAAGGAAGGCGGTCGGACTCAACAGCTCGCCGTTGTGTTCCAGGCGCAGGTAGGCCTCGTACAGTTCCAGCGGCTCGCCCTGCAGGTTCAGCACCGGCTGGTAGTGCAACTGGAAACCGTCGCCGGCCAGCGCCTCGCGGATGCGCGCAACCCAGCGCAGCACGCGCTCCTGCTCGACACGGTCGACGGCGGCCGGATCGAAGATGCGGCAGGTGTTCCCCAGTTCGGCCGCGGCCTGTGTGCACTCGCTGGCGCGTGCCAGCACCTGGCCGATGCTGGCGATCTTCTCGCCTACCTGCACGCCGCCGATGCTCACGGTGACCGTGGCCGAGCGCGCGCCGATGCTGAACACGTGCGCGGCATAGGCCTCGCGGATACGCTCGGCGAGCGCCACGGTCTGAGCGTACGGGCCGGCCTGCAGCACGGCGAAACTGTGCTCTCCAAAGCGCGCCAGCTGTGCCTGTTCGCCCACCACCTCGGTGAGCAGGGCGGCCAGGGCGCCAATCAGTGTGTCGGCCGAGGCCAGGCCGATGTCCGGCAGCAGGCGAGCGTAATGGTCAGGTTCGATCAGCAGCAGGCCGAACTGGCCTTCGCTGCGGCTGGCCTGGGCCACTGCGCTTTCCAGCTGCAGCATGAAGGTGGGACGGTTGAGCAGGCCAGTGACCTGGTCGCGCTGGCGCAGGTCCTCGACCTCGCGCGCCAGTTCCGGATCGAACTCCATGCGGCGGCGGAGCACGATCTGGAGGCAGGATTCACCCTCGTAGGTGGCGGCGGTGAACTCCATCGTTGCCGGGAACGCGCTGCCATCCTCATGGCGGGCATCGAGCTGGTACTGCGGCGGTGGCGCCTCGCCACGGCTCAGGCCCTTCAGCAGCTGCTTGAAGCCCTCCACATGCTGGGCCGCGACCATGTCCAGCAGCGAGATGCCTTCGATGTCGTCGAACTGCTCATAGCCGAACATCTCCAGGTAGGCGTCGTTGGCGCGGATATGCATGCCTTCGTGCACGTAGGCGATGGGATCGCGCGAGGAGGCGATCAGCGCATCGCAGCGGCGCTCGGTCTCGCGCATCTGTGCCTCGATGCGACGCAGGCCACGACGCGCCTGCAGATCGACCCACTGGTCGCGGACCACCGCCAGCAGGTGCTCGGCACGCTGGCGCAGCGCGAGGGCGCGGATGCCGTGGCTGCTGGCCTGCACCAGTTCGTCCTCGTCGATGCGATCGGCCAGCAGCACCAGCGGAATGTCCTTGCCGCTGGCGGCAATGTGCTGGGCGACCAGGGGCAGCGGAATCCCCTGCGACGGCGAGGCCAGCACCAGATCGATGGCCTGGCTGGCCAGGACCTGGGCCAGCTCGGCGGCATCCTGCGGGCGCCAGGGGCGCACCGCGATGCCGCTGTTGCGCAGGGTGCTGACGATGGCTTCGGCATTCTCGCCGCTGTCATCGATGATCAGCAGGCGGATGGTGATGTCGTTCGCGTTCTGCATGCACTGCTCCCCAATCTGCGAACCTAGATACACGATGCGCGGCGAACCGTCCATGCGCGGCCCTCTTGCGCGCGCCGAACGGCGATCTGGTTCACACCACGCCGCCGGCCGCGTGGCCGCTGGCCCAGGCCCACTGGAAGTTGTATCCGCCCAGCCAGCCGGTCACATCCAGCACTTCGCCGACGAAGTGCAGGCCGGCAACGCGCTTGGACTCCATCGTCGAAGAAGACACCTCGGCGGTGTCCACGCCCCCCAGGGTGACTTCGGCGGTGCGATAGCCTTCGGTTCCGCTGGCCACCAGCGGGAACGCGCCCAGCAGTTGCGCGGCCTGCCGCAGCACCGGCTCGTCCAGCTGGCGCACCGGGCGGTCGGGCAACCAGTGTTCGCACAGGCGCTGTGCAAAGCGCTTGGGCAGCACCTCGCCCAGTACCGTGCGCAGCTCGGCAGCAGGGCGCTCGCGCTTCATCTGGCGCAGCCACTGGCCTGCATCCTGGCCGGGCAGCAGGTCCAGCTCCAGCGCGTCGCCGGGTTGCCAGAACGAGGAGATCTGCAGGATCGCCGGGCCACTTACGCCGCGATGGGTCAGCAGCATGAAGTTCTGGAAGCGGGTGCCGTTGCAACGTGCCTCGACCGGCAGCGCGACACCGCTCAGATCGGCCAGGCGCTCCTGGTGGGTGCCGCTGAGCGTCAGTGGCACCAGGCCGGCCCGGGTCGGCAGCACCTGGTGGCCGAACTGGCGCGCGATCTCGTAGCCGAAACCGGTTGCGCCCATGCTCGGAATCGACAGGCCGCCGGTCGCCACCACCAGCGAAGCGCAGTGGAACAGGCCATGGGTGGTCTGCACGCGGAAGCCATCACTGCCGTGCTCGATGCGCTGCACGCTGCACCCGGTACGGATCTGCGCGCCGGCGGCCTGGCATTCATCCACCAGCATCTTCACGATGAGCTTGGACGACTCATCGCAGAACAACTGGCCCAGCTCTTTTTCGTGATACGCGATGCCGTGCTTGTGCACCAGCTCGATGAAGTGCCAGGGCGTGTAGCGCGCCAGCGCCGATTTGCAGAAGTGCGGATTGGCCGACAGGAAGTTGGCCGGGGTGGTGCCGGTATTGGTGAAATTGCAGCGGCCGCCGCCAGACATCAGGATCTTCTTGCCGACCTTGTTGGCATGGTCGATCACCTGCACCTGGCGGCCGCGCTGGCCGGCGGTGATCGCCGTCATCAGCCCGGCCGCGCCGGCGCCGATGACCACGACATCGCAGCGGATCGTACTCATGCCTTGGCGCGCTTGCGCCAGTCGGGAATGACGTCGAGCTGCATCTGGTCGTTGAGCAGTTGCACTTCGCCGTCCTGGATCAGCACGCTCCAGCGCATCGCACGCTGGATCTGCTGGCCCCAGCGCTCGACGAACCCGCCGTCCAGATCGACTACCGACAGGTTGTCAAAGCGCGCCAGGCCCTTGCCCTGCTTGCTCCACCAGATTTCCGAGGCGTTGCCGCCGTAGTTGATCACCTGTACCTGGCGGCTGCGGTTGCTGGCCTTGCGGATGCGCGATTCGTCCGGATGGCCCAGGTCGATCCACTGCAGGATGTCGCCGGTGTAATCGTGTTCCCACAGGTCCGGTTCGTCATCGGTGCTCAGGCCGCGGCCGAACTCCAGGCGGTCGCCGGCGTTGAGGGCGAAGGCCAGCAGGCGCACCATCAGGCGCTCGTCGGTCTCGGACGGGTGCTGGGCCAGGGTCAGGTTGTGGGTCGCGTAGTAGCCGCGGTCCATGTCGCTGATCTGCAGCTCGGCCTTGCGGATGGTGGCGGTGAGGGCCATGGGGGATCCGTCGACTAAAGACGACAATGATAGAGGTTTGCTTGAGGGGTGTCCGTGGCCATGCTGTCTGCGTGCCGTCGACGGTGGCACCCTTACGCTCATTTCCAGCACCGGAGTCGATGCAATGACGATGCCCAGCCGATTGCAGCTGCCGCCGGGTGACTGGCCCAGCCTGCTTGACGGCCTGTGCGCGCGCTTTCCGCGCATCGACCGCGCACAGTGGCTGGATCGCTTCGCCCGTGGCCGCGTGCAGGATGCGCAGGGCAGGGCGCTGGCGCCGGGGAGGCCCTGGCAGGTGGGGCTGGAGATCCGCTACTTCCGCGAAGTGGCCGACGAAGCGGTGATTCCACATGCCGAACACATCCTGCACCTGGACGCGGATCTGCTGGTGGCCGACAAGCCGCACTTCCTGCCGGTGATCCCGGCCGGCGGCCATGTCCGGAACACCCTGCTGGCGCGGCTGGTGGCGCGCACCGGCAATCCGGATCTGGTGCCGCTGCACCGGCTGGACCGGCTCACGGCGGGGCTGGTGCTGTTTTCGGCCCGGCCGGCCACCCGCGATGCCTATCAGCGCCTGTTCCGCGAGCGGCGCATCGACAAGGTCTACGAGGCGCTGGCACCGGCCCTGCCCGGGCTGGAATTTCCAGTGCAGCGGCACAGCCGGCTGGTGCCGGGCGAGCCATTCTTCCGCATGGCTGAAGTGCCGGGTGAGCCCAACGCGCGCAGCCGCATCGAACTGATCGGAGCGGACGGGCCGGTCTGGCGCTACCGGCTGCTGCCGGACACCGGGCGCAAGCACCAGCTGCGCGTACACATGGCGATGCTGGGGGCGCCGATCATCGGCGATGACCTGTACCCGCAGTTGCAGGCGCGCGTGGACGGGGCAGTCGAGCCACCCCTGCAGCTGCTTGCGCAGGGGTTGGCCTTCGACGATCCACTGAGTGGAGAGCCGCGGCGGTTCAGCAGCCGGCGCTGCCTGCGCCTGCCCGGCCAGGGCGGGTAGGGCGGGTAGGGCGGTTCAGCGAACCGGGCGCCGCGCCAGCCAGCGGTCCAGCTCGGCGGCGAACAGTTGCCGGTCACGCGGCCCAAGCGGCGGCGGGCCACCGGTCTGGACCCCGGCGCCGCGCAGCTCTTCCATGAAATTGCGCATCGACAGCCGCTCGGCCATGTTGTTCGGGGTGTACAGCTGGCCGCGCGGGTTCAGCGCCACCGCCTTCTTTTCCAGCACCAGCGCCGCCAGCGGGATGTCCTGGGTGACCACCAGGTCGCCGGCCGCGACCCGCTCGACGATCGCGCTGTCGGCCACGTCCAGCCCTTGTGGCACCTGGATCGAGCGCAGCCAGCGCGAGGGAGGGGTGCGGATCCACTGGTTGGCGACCAGGGTGAGTTCGATCCCGACCCGTTCCGCAGCGCGGAAAAGGATGTCGCGAATGACGGTGGGGCAGGCATCCGCATCCACCCAGATGCGGGGAAGGGCGGGTTCAGCTTGGGTTTCAGCTTCAGTCATTTACCCAGTGTAGGGTAGGAAAAACCTGAATGGGGACTCAGAGTTAGCCGCGACAAGGTGCCAGCCCTTGCCACGCCTAGGGGGCGGCGTATTCCCATGAACGTGCGGGCTATCGCTTTTTGCAGAAAACACGCGTATCGTTCGTTCCACTGTGTTTGCTAGGGTCACCGTGAATCGTGGCCTGGTGCAGTTGATCTCACGATCCGCTCATCGATCCGCTTTACCAACGCCTGCAACTCAGTCTCGGCCCCGATACCCGGTGGCTGCGATTTTTTCAACATGTGTTTCAGGAGTTAGTCAAATGTCTGATCGTCAGACCGGCACCGTCAAGTGGTTCAACGACGCCAAGGGCTTCGGCTTCATCACCCCGGAAAGCGGCCCGGACCTGTTTGTGCACTTCCGTGCCATCCAGGGCACCGGCTTCAAGACCCTGCAGGAAGGCCAGAAGGTTACCTTCATCGCCGTCCAGGGTCAGAAGGGTATGCAGGCTGACCAGGTGCAGGCGGTCTAATCCGTCTGCTACCGTTTGGTAGCCAGAACGCCGGAAGCGAAAGCTTCCGGCGTTTTTTATTGCCCGCTGTTCTGTAGAGTCGAGCCGTGCTCGACTGCTTTCCAGGGACAGTCGAGCGCGGCGCGACTCTACATGGGGCATGCAGCCGGCGCGGTAGCATGCAGGCCTTCCCAAGGATCATCCCCATGCGCATCGTCCATCACCTGGAAAACTCCCGCTCGCTGCGCGTGCTGTGGATGCTGGAGGAGCTGGGCCTGGACTACGAGCTGCGCCGCTATCCACGCGATCCGAAGACGCTGCTGGCACCGCCGGAACTGCGCTCGGTGCATCCGCTGGGCAAGTCGCCGGTATTGCAGGACGGTGAGCTGGTGCTGGCAGAATCCGGTGCGATTCTCGACTACCTGGCCGACCGCTACGACACCCAGCGCCAGCTGTCGCCGTCACCGATGCCGGCCGACGGTGCCGAGCGCATCGCCTATCGCTACTGGCTGCACTACGCCGAAGGCTCGGCGATGCCGCCGTTGCTGCTGACCCTGGTGATGGGGCGCATCCGCAACGCGCCGATGCCGTTCTTCGCGCGCCCGATCGCGCGCAGCATCGCCGACAAGGCCGAGCGCGGCTTCATCGGCCCGCAGCGGCGCCTGCACCTGGACTGGATGGAGCGCCGCCTCACCGAAAGTCCCTGGTTCGCGGGCGAGCGCTTCAGCGCGGCCGACATCCAGATGAGCTTCCCGATCCAGGCCGCTGCCGCGCGTGGCGGTGGCCTGGATGACACGCCGGCGTTGCGCGGCTTCCTCAAGCGCATCGGCGAGCGCCCGGCCTACCAGCGGGCCGAGGCCCACGGTGGCCATCTGCAGGCGTTGAGCGGCAATTGAGGACGGCGGCGGGCGTCCCCATCTTCAACAGCATGGATACCGACAGCCCCCGTTTCGACAACCGCCTGCGGCGTACCCTGCCGGGCGACGCCGAATCCGGCCCACGCCGCCGCGAGGTGCTGGGCGCGGCGTGGTCGCCGGTGATGCCGACGCCGGCGGCGGCGCCCACGCTGCTGGCCTGGTCACCGGAGGTGGCCGGGATGCTTGGCCTGCCCACCGCCGAAGTGGAAAGCGAAGGCTTCGCGCGCGTGTTTGGCGGCAATGCGCTGTACCCCGGCATGCAGCCGTGGGCGGCCAACTACGGTGGTCATCAGTTCGGCCATTGGGCCGGGCAATTGGGCGATGGCCGCGCGATCTCGCTGGGTGAACTGCTGGCGCCTGACGGCCGCCACTGGGAACTGCAGCTGAAGGGGGCAGGCCCGACGCCCTACTCGCGTGGCGCAGACGGGCGCGCGGTGCTGCGTTCGTCGATCCGCGAATTCCTGTGCAGCGAGGCGATGCACCACCTGGGCGTGCCGACCACGCGCGCGTTGTCGCTGGTCGGTACCGGCGAAGACGTGGTGCGTGACATGTTCTACGACGGCCACCCGCGTGCCGAGCCCGGCGCCATCGTGTGCCGGGTGTCGCCGTCGTTCCTGCGCTTTGGTTCCTTCGAACTGCCGGCGTCGCGGGGTGAAACCGCCCTGCTGCAGCAGCTGGTCGATGCCTGCATCGCGCGCGACTTCCCCGAGCTTGAAGGGCAGGGCGAGGCACTGTACGGCGACTGGTTCGTGCAGATCGCGGTGCGCACCGCCGAGATGATCGCGCACTGGATGCGCGTCGGCTTCGTGCATGGCGTGATGAACACCGACAACCTGTCCGTGCTCGGCCTGACGTTGGACTACGGTCCCTACGGCTGGGTCGAGGACTTCGATCCGGACTGGACGCCGAACACCACCGACGCGCAGGGCCGCCGCTACCGCTTCGGCACGCAGCCGCAGGTGGCGTACTGGAACCTGGGCCGATTGGCGCAGGCGCTGTCGCCGTTGTTTGCCGATGTGGCGCCGTTGCAGGCGGGCCTGGCGGCCTACCAGTCCACCTTCGTGGCCTGTACCCGCCGCGATGCCGCAGCCAAACTGGGGCTGGCTGCCGCCGACGATGACGACCTGCAGCTCTATCAGCGCTGGCAGCAGCTGATGCAGGAGGGCGCCATGGACATGACTCTGGCTTGGCGCGCACTGATGCGGCTCGATCCGGCCGCGCCGGATGCAGCGTTGCTCAACGCCGTTTACTACGACGAGGCGCGCCAGCAGGCGGTGCACGCGCCGTTGCAGCAGTGGCTGCAGGACTACGCGGCGCGCCTGTGCAGCGACCCGCTGTCGGCCGGCGAACGCCTGGCGAAGATGACAGCGGCCAACCCGCTGTACGTGCTGCGCAACTGGCTGGCCCAGGAGGCGATCGACCGTGCCGAGCAGGGCGACCTCGGCGGTGTTCATGCACTGCAGGACGTGCTGCGCGATCCATACACCGAGCGCGCCGGCCTGGAGCACTATGCCGGCAAGCGCCCAGCGTGGGCCGACGACCGCGCCGGCTGCTCGATGCTGTCCTGCAGTTCCTGAGGGTGGGTTTCGGCAGGGCTGCGCCCTGCACCTGCAGAGGCCAGATCAAAAACCAGAGCAAAAGCGGATTCCGTGGTTTGGCGGGTCGGTGCCGGAGTGCGGGGACGCCGCAAGTACGTCCCTGTAGGCGTGGCAGCCGCTTGCTCGTGTGCGCTTTCCTGCGCACACGAGCAAGCGGCGACCGAGCCTACATGGACGTATTTACGGCGTCCCCCGCAACCGGACCCACCCCGCCTACCCACAGGAAGCCCGCTTCTGCTGTTGCTGTTGCTCCAGCTCTCAGCAGGTGCAGGGCGCAGCCCGGCCGACACCCCCAACAGGCAGGCGGCGCCCGGAACAGGTACCCTATGCCGCCATCAGACAGCCAATGTGACATGACCGACGCCATCGTCGCTCCGCAGTGGGCCTCCCGCCTGCGCGACATCGCCGACTTCCCCAAGCCCGGCATCCTGTTCAAGGACATCATGCCGCTGCTCGCCCACGGCGAGGACTTCCGCGGCGCGATTACCGCGATGGCCGACCGCTGGCGCGACCAGAAGCTGGACGCGGTGGTCGGCATCGAATCGCGTGGTTTCATCCTCGGCGCCGCGATGGCGCTGGAACTGGGGGTGGGCTTCGTGCCGGTGCGCAAGCCGGGCAAGCTGCCCGGCCAGGTGCTGCGCGAGGAATACACGCTCGAGTACCGCAGCGACTGCATCGAAGTGCATGCCGATGCGCTGCCGACCGGCGCGCGCGTGGCGATCATCGATGACGTGCTGGCCACCGGCGGTACGCTGGTGGCGGCGCTGTCGCTTGTGCGTCGCCTGGGTGTGGACGTGGTCGGCGCCGGCGTGCTGGTCGAGCTGGACGGCCTGGGTGGTCGCGCGCGCTGGGAAGCGGGGCTCCCGCTGCACACCGAACTGGTGTTCTGATCGAAGGGTGGATGCCAACCCAGGTTGGCATCTACCAGAGCGAATGGCCAGGAGCCGGTAGTTGCCAACCTGGGTTGGCACCCACGCGGTCAGGCCATCACATCATCCGCACGCGGAAACGACGGCCCTTGATCTTGCCGGCCTCCAGCCTGGCCACGGCCTTGTTGGCCTGCTCCCGCGCGATTGCCACATAGGAACGGGTCGGGAAGATCGCAATCTTGCCGATGAACTTGGCGGACAGGCCGGCGTCGCCGGTCAGCGCGCCGAGGATATCGCCCGGGCGCAGCTTGTCGGTCTTGCCGCCGTCGATGCGCAGCGTACGCATCGCGGCCTGCGGCAGTTCGGCCGGGCGCGAGGTTGCCAGCGGCGTCTTCTGCCAGTCCAGCGGCTGCCCCATCTGCGCTTCGATGGCGTCGGCACGGGTCTTCTCGCGGCCGGCCACCAGGCTGATCGCCAGGCCGCTGGCACCGGCACGGCCGGTACGGCCCACGCGGTGCTGGTAGCTCTCCACGTCGGTCGGCAGCTCGTAGTTGATCACCGCCGCCAGCTCTTCCACGTCCAGGCCACGTGCCGCCACATCACTAGCCACCAGCACGTTGCAGCTGCGGTTGGCCAGCAGCAGCAGCACTTCCTCGCGGTCGCGCTGCTCCATGTCGCCATGCAGGGCCAGTGCGGAGAAGCCGAACTGCTGCAGCGAGTTGGCAACCTCGTCCACGTCCTTGCGGGTGTTGCAGAACACCACCGCCGATTCCGGGGTGTACTTCAGCAGCAGGCCGGCCAGCGCCTTCTGGCGGTGCGCCGGTTCCACCTCGCAGAACAGGTGGCGGATCGCCGGTGCCTGGTCGGCGCCTTCCACGGTCACTTCCACCGCGTCGCGCAGCAGGTCACGCGCCATGGCGCGGATGCTGTCGGGGAAGGTGGCGGAGAACAGCAGGCTCTGGCGGTCCTTGTGGGTGCGGCCGGCGATCTCGCGGATCGGCTCCTCGAAGCCCATGTCGAGCATGCGGTCGGCCTCGTCCAGCACCAGCGTGCGCACCGCGCCCAGATTCAGCGCGCGCTTGCGCGCCAGTTCCTGCACGCGGCCGGGCGTGCCGACCACCACATGCGGATCATGGCCTTCCAGCGAGGCCAGCTGCGGACCCAGCGGCACGCCACCGACCAGCAGCAACAGCTTCAGATTCGGAATGCCGGTGGCCAGCTTGCGGATCTGCTTGCCGACCTGGTCGGCCAGTTCGCGGGTCGGGCACAGTACCAGCGCCTGCACGCGGATCAGGCTGGGGTCGATGGCCTGCAGCAGGCCCAGGCCGAAGGCGGCGGTCTTGCCGCTGCCGGTCGGCGCCTGTGCGATCACATCGCGGCCATCCAGGATGGCCGGCAGGCTCTGCGCCTGCACGGGGGTGAGAGTGGTGTAGCCGAGGGCATCCAGGCCGGGCTGCAGGGCCGGGCTCAGCGGCAGGGTCGAAAAGTCAGTCATGGCGCATTGTACCTGCCTGCGCGGCCGCTCCCGCCTGATCGGGTGGAGTCGTCATCCACGCAGGGCGTGGTTCTACTGGTGCGTGCCGGCCCTGGTCGGCACGCTCCTGCTCAGCCCAGCACGGCCAGTACACCCTGGTGGATCGCCAGCCCGCCCAACAGCAGCCAGGCAAACAGGATCAGCGCCAGCAGCAGCGGCTTCAGGCCCGCCTGGCGCAGCGCCGAGACGTGGGTGGTCAGGCCCAGCGCGGCCATCGCCATCGCCAGCAGCACGGTATCCAGCTGCACCAGCCCCGCCTGCAGGCCCGCCGGCAGCAGATGCAGCGAGTTGAACCCGGCCACTGCCACGAAACCAAAAGCGAACCACGGCACCACGATGCGCGCCTTGCTGCCGTCGGCGCTGGCCTTGCCGCCACGCGCCAGCCACAGCGACAGCGCGACCAGGAACGGCGCCAGCAGCATCACCCGCACCATCTTGGTGATCACCGCCGTATCAGCCGCCGCTTCATTGACCGCACGGCCTGCCGCCACCACCTGTGCCACTTCATGCACCGTCGCACCGGTGAACAGGCCGTACTGCCGTGCGTCCATCGCCAGCCAGCCGTGCGACTGCACCAGCGCATACAGCGCGGGGTACAGGAACATTGCCAGCGTGCCGAACACCACCACTGTCGACACGGCCACCGTGACCTGCGCCGCGCGGCCGCGCACCACCGGCTCGGCGGCCATCACCGCTGCCGCGCCGCAGATCGCGCTGCCGGCACCGATCAGCATGGCTGCCTCGCGGTCCATCTTGAACACGCGCACGCCCAGCCAGCAGGCCAGGCCGAAGGTGCTGGCAACCACCAGCACGTCCATCAGCACGCCAGTGACGCCGACTTGGCCGATGTCCTGGAAGGTCAGGCGCAGCCCGTACAGCACGATGCCGGCGCGCAGCAGCCAGTGCTTGGAGAAGCCGACACCGGCCGCGCTGCTCGGTGCCAGCCGCGGGTAGAACGTGTTGCCGACCACGATGCCGGCGACGATGGCCACGGTCAGCGCGCTCAGGCCATGTGCCTGCAGCCACCGCAGCTCGGCCAGGTACAGCGACGCCGCCGCAATCAGGCCCACCAGCAGCAGGCCGGGCAGGCGCGGCTGCCAGCGTTGGCGCAGGGCGGGCAGGGACCAGGGGGAGAGAGCAGGGGCATTCATGGCAGGGCGGGGCTGGAGTGATGGGAGCAAGCGTGCGCCTCTGTGACTGACCTGTAAAACGAATAATATGGGTGAAATCTACCTATAAAGCGGGTAATGATCATGCGCCTCACGCTGCGCCAGCTGCAGGTCTTCGTCGCCATCGCCGACCACGGCAGCACCACCGCCGCCGGCCAGGCCATCGCCCTCTCGCAGTCGGCCAGCAGCGCCGCCCTGCAGGAACTGGAGGCGCACTTCGGCACCCCGCTGTTCGACCGCATCGGCCGCCGCCTGGCCCTGAACGGGCACGGCCGTGCGCTGCTGGAGCCGGCGCGCACCCTGTTGGTCAACGCCGCCGATCTGGAACGGCAGCTGGCCGCCGGCGGCGACCCGGCGCGGGGCGCGCCGCTGCGGCTGGTGCTGGCGGCCAGTACCACCATCGGCAACTACCTGCTGCCGCCGCGCATCGCCGAACTGTTACAGCAGGCACCGCAGGCTGAGGTCGACCTGCGCATCGACAACAGTGCGGGCGTGGTCGCCGCCGTGCAGCGCCTGGATGTGGATGCCGGCCTGATTGAAGGCCCGTGCCATGAGCGCGGCCTGCAGGTCACGGCCTGGCAGCAGGATCCGCTGGTGATCGTGGCGGCCGCCGACGCCCCCGCCCGCTGGTCGCTGGACGAGCTGCGCCGCGCACGCTGGCTGCTGCGCGAACCCGGTTCCGGCACCCGCGAAGCCGTCGAACAGGCGCTGCTGCCGCACCTGCGCGGTTTCGCCCAGACCCTGCAACTGGGCAATACCGAAGCGATCAAGCAGGCGGCCATCGCCGGCCTCGGCCTGGCTTGTCTTTCGCGCCACGCGCTGGAAGAGCCCTTGGCCCTGGGCCGCCTGCGCGTGCTCGAGACCCCGTTGCCTCCGCTGCAACGCACCCTGTGGCTGGTACGCCACCCGGGCAAGCAATGGCTGCCGGGGTTGCAGGCGTTGCTGGGGGAGGTGGAGGGGTAGCTGCGCCTTTTGGGTAGAGTCGACCGTTGGTCGACTATCGCGCGCAGCGCGGGCTTTCGCGGGTGTCAGGGAAGAGCAGTCGACTAACAGTCGACTCTACCGGGTGGCATCACCGGGTGGCATCACCGGGCGACATCACCAAGCGGCATCGCGCAGGTCGCGGCAGCGATTCCGGCTGACCTCCCCAGCCCTTACACTATGGGGATGCCTCTGATTACTCTGCAGAACGTCGACTTCAGCGTCGGCGGCCCGTTGTTGCTGGAAAAGGCCGAACTGTCGATCGAACCGGGCGAACGCATCGCCCTGATCGGCCGCAACGGCGCCGGCAAATCCACCCTGCTCAAGCTGCTGTCCGGCGACCACAAGCCCGATGACGGCGAAGTCCGCGTGCAGCAAGGCGTGCGTGTCACCCGCCTGGAGCAGGAAGTGCCACATGGCGCGGCCGGCTCGGTGTTCGACGTCGTCGCCGATGGCCTCGGCGAACTGGGCCAATGGCTGGCCGAATTCCACCACCTCAGCCATGCCGAGGTCTTCGATGGCGAAGCGCTGGGCAACGTGCAGGCCAAGATCGACGCCGCCAACGGCTGGGGCCTGGACCAGCGCGTCAGCGAAACCCTGACCAAGCTCGACCTGGACGGCGAGGCCGAGTTCGGCCGCCTGTCCGGCGGCATGAAGCGCCGCGTGCTGCTGGCCCGCGCGCTGGTCTCCAGCCCCGACGTGCTGCTGCTGGACGAACCGACCAACCACCTGGACATCGAAGCCATCGACTGGCTCGAAGCGTTCCTGAAGGGCTGGAGCGGCAGCGTGGTGTTCGTCACCCATGACCGCCGCTTCCTGCGTGCGCTGGCCACCCGCATCGTCGAGATCGACCGAGGCCAGGTCACCAGCTGGCCGGGCGACTGGGCCAACTACGAGCGTCGTCGCGAGGAACGCCTCAATGCGCAGGCGCAGGAAAACGCGCGCTTCGACAAGCTGCTGGCGCAGGAAGAAGTCTGGATCCGGCAGGGCATCAAGGCCCGTCGCACCCGTGACGAAGGCCGTGTGCGCCGCCTGAAGGCGATGCGCGTGGAGCGTTCGCAGCGCCGCGATCTCAGCGGCAACGTCAAGATGGAAGCCGCACAGGGCGTCAGCTCCGGCAAGAAGGTCATCGACGTCAAGGACATCTCGTTCGCCTTCGGCGAGCGCACCATGGTCCGCGACTTCACCACCACCATCATGCGTGGCGACCGCATCGGCCTGATCGGCCCCAACGGCAGCGGCAAGACCACGCTGCTCAAGCTGCTGCTGGGCGACCTGCAGCCGGCCAAGGGCGAGGTCAATGCGGGCACCAACCTGCAGATCGCCTATTTCGACCAGTACCGTGCGGTGCTGCGCGAAGACTGGAGCGCGATCGAGAACGTGGCCGAAGGCCGGGACTTCCTCGAGTTCAACGGCAAGCGCAAGCATGTGCATGCTTACCTGCAGGACTTCATGTTCACCCCGGAACGTGCACGTGCGCCGATCACCCGCCTGTCCGGCGGCGAGCGCAACCGCCTGCTGCTGGCCAAGCTGTTCGCCCAGCCGTCCAACCTGCTGGTGATGGACGAACCGACCAACGACCTGGACGTGGAAACCCTGGAGCTGCTGGAAGAGCTGCTGGGCGAGTACACCGGTACCCTGCTGCTGGTCAGCCACGACCGTGACTTCATCGACAACGTGGTGACCTCCACGCTGGTGATGGAGGGCGATGGCGTGATCGGCGAATACGTGGGTGGCTACAGCGACTGGCAGCGCTATGCGGCCAGTGTGGCGGCGCCTGCGGCGGCCCCGGCCGCCAAGCCGGCCGCCGCTGCACCGGCCACTCCGGCGGCTGCGGCTCCCGCCGCGCCCAAGCGCAAGCTGGCCTACAAGGAAGCGCGCGAACTGGAGCAGCTGCCGAAGACCATCGAGAAGCTGGAAGGCGACGTCGAGGGCCTGACCTCGGCGATGAACGACCCGGCGTTCTACACCCGCAGCAGTGCGGAAGTTACCGCACACACCCAGCAGCTGGCCAAGGTGCAGGCCGAGCTGGATGCCGCCTACGCGCGCTGGGAAGAACTGGAAGGCTGAGTGTTGACCGGCGCCAGCGCTTGCGCCGGTTGATGTAGAGCCGAGCCCACGCTCGGCTCAGTAGTCCACGCCATGCGTGGATGTGCGGATCTGTGCGGACCAACGGTCCGCACCCACCAATCAACGGTCCGTGCGCACCAACGGTCCGCACCCACCGGGGGGCGGCGGTCATTTGACCCCGTGCAGATCCCGCAGCTGGCTCGGCCGGCTGCCGAAGTACGCGGCCAGATCGGCGATGTCCTGATCACTCAGGTCCTTCGCCTGTGGCGTCATCAGCATGTGCTGGCGGTCACCGGCGCGGTAGGCCTGCAGGGCATGTGCCAGATAGTCACCGTACTGCCCACCCAGTTTCGGATAGGTCGGATCGATCGGCGCGTTGCCGTCGGCGCCGTGGCAATCGATGCAGCTCTGGTTGGTGGCCTTGCCCTTCACCTTGGCGCGGGCCTCGCCGGCGGCCTCGCGGCCTGCAGGCAGCCCGGCCGATGACGATGAGCCATGTTCGCCGCTGGCATGGCCCGGGTCGGCGGCGGATTTCCCGCTGTTTTCCACCTGCGACTGCGAACAGGCGGCCAGCAGCAGGGCAACGGACAGGGCGATGGCGTGACGCATCGGATGCGCGGCTTTCGACATGGGCGGGCCTTACTTGACGGTGGACAGGTAAACAGAGAGATCGGCGATCTCCTGTTCGCTGAAACTCATCGACTGCGCCTGCATCGTCGGATGCCGGCGCTTGCCCTGGCGGTATTCGGTCAGGGCCTGGGCCAGGTACTGCTGGGTCTGGCCGCCGATCTTCGGCACCCGGTAACTGGGGTAGGCGTTCTTGTAGCCGGTGATGCCGTGGCACCCCTGGCAGGTGTAGGCCAGCACGCGGCCATTGTCGAAATTGCCGGTGGGGGCGGTGGCCGGCGGCGCAGCGGCGGGAGCCGCGGCCGGGGCCGGTGTGGCAGGAGTAGAAGCGGGCTGTGCGGCGGCCCCAAGGGGCAGGAGGACGGCCAGAGCGAGACAAGCGGCGAGCGGCTGCGGGCGCATGGTGTCGTTTCCGGGGATTCGGGTCTGGTCGTTCCGGCGTGGGGTACGGAACGACCCGAGTATAGCCTCAGGTTTCATCTAGCTGAAATGGGGTCGTGCCGACCAGCGGCGTGAAGACACCATGACCTTTGGGATATGGTGTTGCCGTGAAGTGGTGCATTACTTTGCTACCACACCTGCCCACGCATCCTCCAGGGATCTGACGATGTCGCACCCAACCTTCCTGTCTGGCCGTCGCAGCGGAATCTGCACTGCCGCACTGCTGATCACTACCTCCCTGCTGCTGGGCGGTTGCGCCGCAGGGCCCAATTCCGAAGCCAAGGCCGCTGAAAGCAAAGACGAGAAGAAGGTCGATGCGGTGCCGGTCGAAGTGGCCGTGGCCAGCCATCGCGCGGTTGCGGCCAGCTACACCGGTACCGCCGCGCTGGAGCCGCGCGCCGAGTCGCAGGTGGTCGCCAAGACCTCCGGCGTGGCGTTGGCGGTGCTGGTCGAAGAGGGCCAGCGGGTCAGCGCCGGCCAGCCGCTGGTGCGCCTTGACCCGGACCGCGCACGCCTGGCCGTGGCGCAGAGCGAAGCACAGATGCGCAAGCTGGAGAACAACTACCAGCGCGCACAGAAGCTGGTGGGCCAGCAGATGGTCAGCGCGGCCGACGTCGACCAGCTGCGTTACGACCTGGAAAACGTGCGCGCGCAGTACCGCCTGGCCACGCTGGAACTGTCCTACACCACGGTGGTGGCGCCGATTTCCGGCGTGATCGCGTCGCGGTCGATCAAGACCGGCAACTTCGTGCAGATCAATACGCCGATCTTCCGCATCGTCGACAACTCGCGACTGGAAGCCACGCTCAACGTGCCCGAGCGCGAACTGGCCACCCTGCGCCCCGGCCAGCCGGTGACGCTGGCGGCCGACGCGCTGCCGGGACAGAGCTTCACCGGCACCGTCGATCGCATCGCACCGGTGGTCGATTCAGGCAGTGGCACGTTCCGCGTGGTCAGCGCCTTCGATGGCGCTGCGCATGCGTTGCAGCCGGGCATGTTCGGGCGCATCCGCATCGATTACGACCAGCGCGCAGATGCCCTGGTGGTACCACGGCTGGCACTGCTCGACGACGGCGAACCGGCCGTGTTCCGGGTGCGCGCAGGCAAGGTCGCACGCGTCGCGGTCAAGCTGGGTTACGCCGAGGGGCCGTGGGTGGAGATCCGTGAGGGCCTGGCGGCCGGTGATCAGGTGGTCACCGCCGGCAAGGTCGCGCTGCGCGATGGCACCGTGGTGCAGGTGATTGCTGATCCGAAGGCGAAGACGGTGGCAGCGGCGGGCACGCCGGCCGCCAAGCCGGCAGACAAGGCCGGGAGCACGCAATGACCACCCCGGGCCACGACCACGGTGCCTCGCCGGCGAGCGAGCGCGCCGCCTCCGGCATGCGCGGCGGGCTGGTGGAGTTCGCCACCCGCCGCCGCGTCACCATCGCCATGTGCACCGTCACGCTGCTGCTGTTCGGCCTGATCGCACTGGGCAACCTCAAGGTCAATCTGCTGCCGGACCTGAGCTATCCGACGCTGACCGTACGTACCGAGTACACCGGTGCCGCACCGACCGAAATCGAAACCCTGATCAGCCAGCCGGTGGAAGAGGCGGTGGGCGTGGTCAAGAACCTGCGCAAGCTGAAGTCGGTCTCGCGCACCGGCCAGAGCGACGTGGTGCTGGAGTTTGCCTGGGGCACCAACATGGACCAGGCCAGCCTGGAGGTGCGCGACAAGATGGAAGCGCTCAACCTGCCGCTGGAAGCCAAGGCGCCGGTGCTGCTGCGCTTCAATCCGTCCACCGAGCCGATCATGCGCCTGGTGCTGTCGAACAAGACCGCGGCGGCAACCGACGCCGACGCGATCCGCGAGCTGACCGGCCTGCGCCGCTACGCCGATGAAGACCTGAAGAAGAAGCTCGAGCCGGTCACAGGCGTGGCGGCGGTGAAGGTCGGCGGCGGCCTGGAAGACGAAATCCAGGTCGACATCGACCAGCAGAAGCTGGCGCAGCTGAACCTGCCGATCGATACCGTCATCAAGCGCCTGAAGGACGAGAACATCAACATCTCCGGCGGCCGCCTGGAGGAGGGCTCGCAGCGCTTCCTGGTGCGCACCGTCAACCAGTTCGCCGACCTGGAGGAGATCCGCAACCTGCTGGTCACCACCCAGGCGTCCAACGGCAATGCGGCCGACTCGGCGCTGCAGCAGATGTTCAATATCGCTGCCTCGACCGGTTCGGCGGCCGCCATCGCGGCGGCGTCGGCGGCGCAGAGCGCCTCGTCCGGCGGCGCTTCCAGCGTGGTCGCCAATGGTGTGCCCGTGCGCCTGAAGGACGTGGCCAGCGTGCGCCAGGGCTACAAGGAACGCGAAGCGATCATCCGCCTGGGCGGCAAGGAATCGGTCGAGCTGGCCATCTACAAGGAAGGCGACGCCAACACGGTGGCCACCGCCGAGGCGCTGCGCAAGCGCCTGGAGCAGATCAAGGCCACGTTCCCCTCGGATGTCGAGCTGACCACCATCGAGGACCAGTCACGTTTCATCGAGCACGCCATCGCCGACGTCAAGAAGGATGCGGTGATCGGCGGCCTGCTGGCGATCCTGATCATCTTCCTGTTCCTGCGCGATGGCTGGAGCACGTTCGTGATCAGCCTGTCGCTGCCGGTCTCGATCATCGCCACGTTCTTCTTCATGGGCCAGCTTGGCCTGAGCTTGAACGTGATGTCGCTGGGCGGCCTGGCGCTGGCCACCGGCCTGGTGGTGGACGACTCCATCGTAGTGCTGGAAAGCATTGCCAAGGCCCGCGAGCGCGGGCTGGGCGTCCTGCAGGCGGCCATCGCCGGTACCCGCGAGGTCAGCATGGCGGTGGTTGCCTCCACGTTGACCACCATCGCGGTGTTCCTGCCGCTGGTGTTCGTCGACGGTATCGCCGGCCAGCTGTTCCGCGACCAGGCATTGACCGTGGCGATCGCCATTGCGATCTCGCTGCTGGTGTCGATGACACTCATCCCGATGCTGAGCTCGCTGAAGGGTCAGCCGCCGCTGGCGTTCCCCGAGGAAGCGCCGAATGCGGCGTGGCAGCCGCAGAACCGTTGGCAGAAGCCGGTCGCGCTGGGCCGTCGTGGCGTGGTCGCAACCGCGCGCTGGGGCTTCTATGCGCTGGCCTGGCTGGTGGTGCGGCTGTGGCGCGGCGTGGTGGCGGTGATTGGCCCGGTGATGCGCAAGGCCAGCGACCTGGCGATGAAGCCCTATGCCGGTGCCGAACGCGGTTACCTGCGCCTGCTGCCGAGCGCGCTGGCGCATCCGGGCAAGGTACTGGGCGTGGCCACCGTCATTTTCGTGGCGACCATGGCGCTGGTGCCGATGCTCGGTGCCGACCTGATTCCGCAGCTGGCGCAGGATCGCTTCGAGATGACCGTGAAGCTGCCGGCCGGCACCCCGCTGAAGCAGACCGACGCGCTGGTACGTGAGCTGCAGCTGGCGCACGGCAAGGGTGAAGGTGTGGCCTCGCTGTACGGTGTCAGCGGCAGTGGCACCCGCCTGGATGCCAGCCCGACCGAAAGCGGCGAGAACATCGGCAAGCTGACCGTGGTGATGGAAGGCGGCGGCAATCCGCGTACCGAGGCGGCGATCACCGAGCGCCTGCGCGACACCATGAGCCAGCACCCCGGTGCGCAGGTCGACTTTGCCCGGCCGGCACTGTTCAGCTTCTCTACGCCGCTGGAAATCGAACTGCGCGGGCAGGACATGGCCACCCTGGAAGTGGCCGGCCAGCGCCTGGCGGCGATGCTGCGTGGCAACGCCCACTACGCCGACGTCAAGTCGACGGTGGAGGAAGGCTTCCCGGAAATCCAGATCCGCTTCGATCAGGAACGCGCCGGTGCGCTGGGCCTGACCACCCGCCAGATCGCCGATGTGGTGGTGAAGAAGGTGCGCGGCGACGTCGCCACCCGCTACAGCTTCCGCGACCGCAAGATCGACGTGCTGGTGCGTGCGCAGGAAGGCGACCGCGCCAGCGTGGAGAGCATCCGCCGGCTGATCGTCAATCCGGGCAGCACCCGTCCGGTCACCCTGGACGCGGTGGCCGACGTGGTTGCCACCACCGGCCCCAGCGAGATCCATCGTGCCGACCAGACCCGGGTCGCAGTGGTGTCGGCCAACCTGCGCGACATCGACCTGGGCGCGGCCATGCGCGAAGTGCAGCAGATGGTGGCCGAGCAACCGCTGGGCGCGGGCGTCGGCCTGCACATCGGCGGCCAGGGCGAGGAGCTGGCGCAGGCCGCCAAGTCGCTGATCTTCGCTTTCGGGCTGGCGATCTTCCTGGTGTATCTGGTGATGGCTTCGCAGTTCGAATCGCTGCTGCACCCGTTCGTGATCCTGTTCACCATCCCGCTGGCCCTGGTCGGCGCGATCCTGGCGCTGATGCTGACCGGCAAGCCCATCTCGGTGGTGGTATTCATCGGCCTGATCCTGCTGGTCGGCCTGGTCACCAAGAACGCGATCATCCTGATCGACAAGGTCAACCAGCTGCGCGAAGCCGGCGTGGCCAAGCATGAGGCGCTGGTGGAGGGTGCGCGCTCGCGCCTGCGGCCGATCATCATGACCACCCTGTGCACGCTGTTCGGCTTCCTGCCGCTGGCGGTGGCGATGGGCGAGGGCGCCGAAGTGCGCGCGCCGATGGCGATCACCGTGATCGGCGGCCTGCTGGTCTCGACCCTGTTGACCCTGCTGGTGATCCCGGTGGTGTACGACCTGATGGACCGCCGCGGCGATGCCTATTACCGCGAGCGTGGCCGCAAGCATGCCGGCGAGGTCGAGCCGGGTGACGCAGGCAGTGCGGCGGGCGCGGAGGAACCGGCATGAGCGTTGCCGAGTTCTCCATCCGCCGCCCGGTCACCACCATCATGTGTTTCGTGTCGCTGGTGGTGATTGGCCTGATTGCTTCGTTCCGGCTGCCGCTGGAGGCGCTGCCGGACATTTCCGCGCCGTTCCTGTTCGTGCAGATTCCCTACACCGGCTCAACCCCGGAGGAAGTGGAGCGGACCATCATCCGCCCGGTCGAGGAATCGCTGGCGACGATGACCGGCATCAAGCGCATGCGCTCGTCGGCCACCTCCGAGGCGGCACTGATCTACATCGAGTTCAGCGACTGGGACCGCGATATCGCCATCGCCGCCTCCGATGCACGTGAACGCATCGACGCGATCCGCAGCGACCTGCCTGACGACCTGCAGCGCTACAACGTGTTCAAGTGGTCCAGCAGCGACCAGCCGGTGTTGAAGGTGCGCCTGGCCAGCACCACCGACCTGACCACCGCCTATGACATGCTCGACCGCGAGTTCAAGCGCCGGATCGAGCGCATTCCGGGCGTGGCCCGGGTCGACATCACCGGCGCGCCGCCGAACGAGGTGGAGATCGCCATCGATCCGAACCGCCTCAACGCGCATGGCCTGAGCATCAACGAACTCAGCGAGCGCCTGCGCACGCTGAACTTCTCGATCTCGGCCGGGCAGATCGACGACAACGGCCAGCGCGTGCGCGTGCAGCCGGTGGGCGAGATCACCGACCTGCAGGAGATGCGCGACCTGGTGATCAATGCCAAGGGCCTGCGCCTGGGCGACATCGCCGACGTGCGACTGAAGCCGGCGCGCATGAACTATGGGCGCCGCCTGGACGGCAATCCGGCCGTCGGCCTGGACATCTTCAAGGAGCGCAGCGCCAACCTGGTGGACGTCTCGCGCGCGGCACTGGCCGAAGTCGAGGCGATACGCGCGCAGCCGTCGATGCGCGACGTGCAGATCAAGGTCATCGACAACCAGGGCAAGGCGGTGACCTCCTCGCTGCTGGAGCTGGCCGAGGCCGGCGCGGTCGGCCTGATCCTGTCGGTGACGGTACTGTTCTTCTTCCTGCGCCACTGGCCATCGACGCTGATGGTGACCCTGGCCATTCCGATCTGCTTCACCATCACCCTGGGCTTCATGTACTTCGTCGGGGTGACGCTGAACATCCTGACCATGATGGGCCTGCTGCTGGCGGTGGGCATGCTGGTGGACAACGCCGTGGTGGTGGTGGAGAGCATCTACCAGGAACGCGAGCGCATGCCGGATCAGCCGCGCCTGGCCTCGATCATCGGCACCCGCAACGTGGCCATCGCCCTGAGTGCGGGCACCCTGTGCCACTGCATCGTGTTCGTGCCGAACCTGTTCGGCGAGACCAACAACATCAGCATCTTCATGGCGCAGATCGCCATCACCATCTCGGTCTCGCTGCTGGCGTCCTGGCTGGTTGCGGTCAGCCTGATTCCAATGCTGTCCGCACGCATGGCCACGCCCAGGCTGGTGCACTCGCAGACCGGCGTGATCGCACGCCTGCAGCGGCGCTACGCCCGGCTGCTGGACTGGTCGTTGCGCCACCGTGGCTGGAGCCTGCTCGGCATCCTGCTGGTGGTACTGGTCAGCCTGGTGCCGATGAAGCTGACCAAGGTCGACATGTTCGGGGGCGAGGGCGGCAAGGACATCTTCATCGGCTATATGTGGAAGGGCGCCTACACCTACCGGCAGATGTCCGAGGAAGTGGCGCGGGTGGAGAACTGGATCGACCAGAACCGCGAGCGCCTGCACGTGCAGCAGGTGTACTCCTGGTACAGCGAGCAGGAGGGCAGCTCCACCGTGGTCACCCTGGACGAGAAGTACGCCAAGGACATCAAGGCGCTGCAGGAAGAGCTGCGCAAGGGCCTGCCGAAATCGGCACGTACCGACTACTTCGTCGGCAACCAGGGCGGCGATGGCGGGGGCGGCGGCAACCAGGGCGTGCAGGTACAGCTGGTGGGTGACTCCAGCTCGATGCTGCAGGAGATCGGCCAGGAAGTGGTGCCGCTGCTGGCGCAGCGTGCCGAGCTGCGCGACGTGCGCATCGACAACGGCGAGAAGGGCGGCGAACTCAAGGTGCGCGTCGACCGTGAGCGTGCCGCAGCATTTGGCTTCAATGCCGAACAGGTCGCCAGCTTCGTCGGCCTGGCGCTGCGCGGTGCACCGATGCGCGAGTTCCGTCGTGGCGACAACGAAGTACCGGTGTGGGTGCGTTTCGCCGGTGCAGAGCAGAGCAGTCCGGAAGACCTGGCCGGTTTCAGCGTGCGCACCGGCGATGGCCGCAGCGTCCCCCTGCTGAGCCTGGTCACGGTCGACGTCGGCTCGTCGGCCACCCAGATCGGCCGCACCAACCGGCAGACCACGCTGACCATCAAGGCCAACCTGGCCGAGAAGGTCACCGCGCCCGATGGCCGCAAGGCGATCGAGGCGGTGCTCAAGCCGATGAACTTCCCGGCCGGCTATGGCTTCACCTTCGACGGCGGTGACTACGGCAACGACGACGAGGCCATGCAGCAGATGGTGTTCAACCTGCTGATCGCGCTGGTCATGATCTACGTGGTGATGGCGGCGGTGTTCGAGTCACTGCTGTTCCCGGCGGCGATCATGAGCGGCGTGCTGTTCTCGATCTTCGGCGTGTTCTGGCTGTTCTGGATCACCGGCACCTCGTTCGGGATCATGTCCTTCATCGGCATCCTGGTGCTGATGGGCGTGGTGGTGAACAACGGCATCGTGATGATCGAGCACATCAACAACCTGCGGCGCAGCGGCATGGGCCGCACCCAGGCGCTGGTGGAAGGCTCGCGCGAACGCCTGCGCCCGATCATGATGACCATGGGCACGGCAATCCTGGCGATGGTGCCGATCTCGCTGACCGACACGCAGATGTTCGGCAATGGCCCGGAGTACGCACCGATGGCGCGCGCGATTGCCGGCGGCCTGGCGTTCTCGACCGTGGTCAGCCTGCTGTTCCTGCCGACGATCTACGCGGTGCTTGATGACCTGCGCAGTGCCGTGACACGGCTGATCCGCCGTGCGCGCGGAGTGGAAAGGGTAGAGCCGGGCGCTGCCCGGCTGTAATGCGCGACAACGTGTTGTGGTGTGGGGGAGGCCGGTCGTAGTGGGGCGGCCTCCCCCTTTTTTCAGGCGCGTCGCAGGAACCAGGTACGCCGCGTGTATTCATGGCCGAAATCAACCTGGCCGAAGCGGGCGATCTCACGCTCGCCGCGCCGGTAGTAGCGCCAGGGTGCCTTGCTCTGTGCGGGCACGGCGCCGTAGAACACGTCCATGTGGCCGACCGGCATCGATTTCGGAGTGACGTGCATGACCACGCTGCGACGGGTACCGGCCGATAGATGCGGCGCGCCGCCATGGAACAGCTGCGGGTGCCACACGATCACATCGCCCGGCTGCACATGTACCGGCTGCGCCTGCAGCCCGGCCTCTTCGCACTGGCGCGCCACCGCATCCTGGTAAGCGGCCCAGCCTTCGCCTGACATCGGGCTGACCGGCCCATCACCGAACACCTGCTGGCGCAACGCCTGGACGTCGATGGCGGGCAGCAGATGGCTGCCCGGCACCACACGCAGCGGGCCGTTGCTGTCGTCCACCGCATCCAGCGCGGTCCAGACGCCCAGGTAGCGTTCGCCGGGCGAGGTGCAGAACACCGGGGTGTCACGGTGCAGCGGCTGTTCCGAGCCGCGCTCGTAGTAGAGGCTGGTATACAGCGTGGTGGGCTCGCCCAGGAAGCGGTCACAGACGTCGATGGCTGCGTTGTCGGTGAGCAGGCCGGTGATCGCATCGACCACCAGGTGCAGGTTGACCACCCGGTACAAGCGCTGGTGTGCATCGAGATTGCGGCTGACCGCCTTCGGATTGCGCTGCTTGAAGCGGGCGATGCGCTGGTTGATGTCCTGCACCAGGGCCGGCGCAATGGCCTGGCGGACCACCACGTAACCGTCTCGCATCAGCGCGTCATATGCATCCATTGCTGGAATCCATCCGGGGAAGGATCGCAGTATAGCGAGGGCGCCGCCGGGCTGAGCCGGGCGCCGCCGTGGGTCGGCTGCGTCCGGCTCAGCCGGCGACCTTGCCCCACACGCGGCCGGCGGTCAGCCACAGGCCCAGCATGCTGCCGATGTTGGTCAGCATGAAGGTCAGCACCACGCGCGTGACCCGATTGCGGTACCAGCCCTTCAGGCTCTGCGCATCGTCACGCAGCTTGAGGAAGTCTTCGTAGGCCGGCTTGCGCAGGCGTGCTTCGACCAGCGCCGAGAACGCACCGGTCGGGATGCTCAGGCGGAACGGCTTGAACGGTGCCACCACAATCGCGGTGAGGATGCTCAGCGGATGGCTGCCGGCCAGCAGGCAGCCGAGGCCGGCCAGTCCGCCGGTGTACATCGCCCAGGTCGCGAGCAGTTCGGTGCCCACGCCCAGCCCGCCGCGGTAGAAACCCACTGCGATGCCGGTGATCACAATGGCCAGGATGCCCAGCGTGAACCAGGGAATGTTGCGCTTCTTCGGCACCGCTTCCAGCTCTGCGCGCAGCGGCGCCGGGGCGTCGGTGTCGGTTTCCAGGTAGCGCGCCAGTCCGGCCAGGTGACCGGCACCGACCACGGCCAGCACTTCGCGCTGCCGGGGGTCGTGCACTTCGCGCAGGCGCGTGGCCATGTAGCGGTCGCGCTCGCCGATGATGGTTTCGTACAGCGCCGGGCTCTCGCTGGCGAACTCACCAAAGCTCGACTCCAGCATGTCGCCCTGCTTGAGCTTCTCGATCTCGTTCTCGCCCACTTCTTCCGACGAGAACAGGCCGGCGCCGAGCCCGGCGACCAGCTTCAGCTTGCCGAAGAAGCCCAGCCGCTGGGACGCGCGGCGGAAGGTCAGGCCCACTTCGCGGTCGATCAGGTGCACCGGCAGGTCGCGTTCGCGGGCCAGTTCCACCGCGCGCTTGAGCTCGGCCCCCGGCTCGATGCCCAGCTGCTCGGCCAGGCGGCGCTGGTAGGCCGACAACGCCAGGTTGGCGGCGAACAGGGCGACGCGGCCCTTGCGGATCACCTCGACCAGATCGAGTTTTGCCAACGTATCCGGATCGCTCAGTGCCTGCAGGCGCTGCGGGTCCAGTTCCACCGCCACCGCGTCGAAGCGGCCGCTGTCGATGGCCTTTTCCACGGCCTCCACGCTGGCGTGTGAGACGTGGGCGGTGCCCAGCAGGGTGTAGCGCACACCGTCGCGTTCAACGACGCGCACCGGCTGGCCGGCGAACAGGTCGTCGTTGGTTTCGGGAAGGTTTTCGGTCATGGGTTCATTCATTGGAAGGTGCGGTGCCGGCGCCATCGCCGAGCGCGCGCTGCATCTGCACGGTATCCAGCCAACGGCCGTGCTTGCGGCCCAGGCCCTGGAACACGCCCACCAGGTGGAAGCCGAAGCGTTCGTGCAGCTTGATGGAGGCGGTGTTGGTGGGTTCGCCGATCACCGCCACCATCTGCCGGTAACCGCGTGCGGTGCAGGCGTCGATCAGGGCCTGCAACAGGCGCGTACCCACACCCTTGCCCTGGAACGTGGCATCGACGTAGACCGAGTTCTCCACCGTCCACTGGTAGGCGATGCGGGTGCGGTAGGTGTTGGCGTAGGCATAGCCGGCCACCTGGCCGTCGATCTCGGCGACCAGGTAGGGGAAGCCACGGTCGATGATGTCGCGCATGCGGCGCAGCATCTCGTTCGCGTCCGGGATGTCGTACTCGTAGGTGTTGACGAAGTCGGTCACTTCCACCGCGTAGATCGCGGTGATCGCGTCGATGTCGGCCGGGCCGGCATCACGGATGAGGACGGCCATGCGCGGGCTCCGGCTCAGTCGATGTAGCGCTTGAGCAGGTCACCGTATGCGTCGATGCGGCGATCACGCAGGAACGGCCAGATCCGGCGCACATGCTCGCTGCGCTGCAGGTCGACATCGCACAGCAGCACGGTGGCGTCGGTGCCGGCCTCGGCCAGGAACTCGCCCTGCGGGCCGAGCACGTGGCTGTTGCCCCAGAACTGGATGCCCGACGCGCCCAGCGGCGAGGCCTCGTGGCCGACGCGGTTGCAGCTGAGCACCGGCAGGCCGTTGGCCACGGCATGGCCACGGTGGCTCAGTACCCACGCGTCGCGCTGGCGGGTCTTCTCGTCCTGCACGTCATCCGGGTCCCAGCCGATCGCGGTCGGGTACAGCAGCAGTTCGGCGCCGGCCAGCGCCATCAGGCGCGCCGCTTCCGGGTACCACTGGTCCCAGCACACCAGCACGCCGAGGCGGCCCACCGAGGTATCGATCGGCGTGAAGCCGATGTCGCCCGGGGTGAAGTAGAACTTCTCGTAGAAGCCCGGGTCATCCGGGATGTGCATCTTGCGGTACTTGCCGAGCAGCGTGCCGTCCTTCTCGAACACCACCGCAGTGTTGTGGTACAGGCCGGCGGCGCGGCGTTCGAACAGCGAGCCGACCAGCACCACGCCATGCTTCTTGGCCAGCGCGCCCAGGCGCTCGGTGCTCGGGCCCGGAATCGGCTCGGCCAGGTCGAACTCATCCACCGATTCGTGCTGGCAGAAGTACGGGCCGTTGTGCAGTTCCTGCAGCAGCACCAGCTTGGCACCCTGGGCAGCCGCCTCGGCCACGCGTGCTTCGATCACCGCCAGGTTGGCGGCGGCGTCACCGTGGTTGCGCTCCTGGATCAGGGCGACGGTAAGGGGGCTGCGCGAGTTCATGCGGGGCGTTCCTGCGGGGGAAAACCTGCATGTTAGCGCGGATGGGCGGTCGCAGCGTGTCGCGCGCTGAATGGGCCGGTGTTGTAGAGCCGAGCCCATGCTCGGCTGCGTTCTGCTCCGGTTGCGCGAGCGCGCCAGCCGAGCGTGGGCTCGGCTCTACAAAAGGCCAGTCGAGCATGGCTCGACTCTACAAACGCGGCGCCGGGCGGGGCCCGGCGTCATCCATCAGGCCTTCAGCAGCCCTTCTGGCAGCTGCATGGTGATGCAGTGCAGGCTGCCGTTCTGCCAGATCAGCGAGCGGCAGGGCACCTGCACGATCTCGCGGCCGGGGTGGGCCTGGGCCAGTACGTCGCGGGCCAGGTCATCGGCCGGGTCGCCGTAGGCCGGCATCAACACTGCACCGTTGATGATCAGGTAGTTGGCGTACGAGGCGGCCAGACGGCGGCCTTCGTCGATCACCGGCCGCGCCCACGGCAGCGGGAACAGGCGGTATGGCTGGCCATCCTTGGTACGCAGTGCGGCCAGCTCGTTGCCCATCGCCTGCAGTTCGGCGTAGTGCGAGTCGCTCTGGTCATCGCAGGCCTGGTAGACGATGCTGTCGGGCGAGGCGAAGCGGGCCAGGGTGTCGATGTGCGCGTCGGTGTCGTCGCCTTCCAGGTAGCCGTGGTCCAGCCACAGCACGCGGTCCTGCTGCAGCCAGTCGGCCAGGTCGGCGCTCAGGCTGGCGCGGTCACGATCCGGGTGGCGTTCGTGCAGGCACTTCCAGGTGGTCAGCAGGGTGCCTTCGCCGTCGGTCTCGATGCCGCCGCCTTCCAGCGCGAACGGGATGCTGCGCACCGGCGCGTCGTTGAACACGCCGGCCTGGTCGAGCACGCCCACCAGCTGGTCATCCAGGCTGGCGTCGAACTTGCCGCCCCAGCCGGTGAAGCGGAAATCCAGCAGCTGGAAACCGCCGTCGGCGCGGCGCAGGGTGATCGGGCCGGAGTCACGCAGCCAGGTATCGTCGTAGGCCGCCGTGGTGAAGTGGACCTTGTCCATGTCGATGCGGTTGGAGCGCAGCCGCATCTCGGCGTAGGTCTCCACATCGTCGTCGGCCACGCAGATCAGCACCGGCTGGAAGCGGGTGATGGCCGCAACCAGGGCGATGTAGGTCTCTTCCACCTGGCCCAGGCGGTCGGCCCAGTCGGTGTCGGCGGTGGGCCAGGCAATCAGGACGCCGCTCTGGGCTTCCCACTCGGCAGGAAAACGAAGGGTCTGGTTCATGGTCTCGCTACACAGGCCCGCCCACGGCGGGTAAGGGGATCAACGGATCGGCGGTTTCGGGCCGATTTCGTTCGGGTCCGCCTGGTTGGCCACCACGTCGATCACCTTCTGCTTCTCGAAGTAGACGGTGAACTGCGGGTACACCCAGCGGTTGATGGTCGGCCATTGCCGCTTCTGCCCGCCGCGCGGCTGCAGCTGTTCGCTCGGCGCGCCGAACTGTGCCTGCACCTGCTGCATGCTCTGGCCGCGCACGGGCAGGGCACCGGCCGGCTTTTCGCGGGCGCGGTCGACAAGCAGGGTGTCGGCCAGCGCCGGCGTGGCGGCGGCCAGGGTGGCCAGTACGGCCAATGCGGACAGGTAACGCTTCATCTCGATCTACTCCCCAGTGGTCAAGAAAGGCGATTACAGCAAAAACGGCAGGAAAAAGCCGCATAAACAAAAAACCGCCCGAAGGCGGTTTCTTGCATCGGGTCGGCCCCGCGCAGGGCCAGCCGCAGCCGGAAGGCTGTGAGGCTTAGCGCTGACGCGCCTTGAAACGCGGGTTCGACTTGCAGATGACGAAGATCTTGCCACGACGACGCACGACCTTGCAGTCACGGTGACGGGCCTTCGCCGACTTCAGGGAGGACAGGACTTTCATGGCATACCTCGGCGTAAACAGTAGTTGTTCGGGTGGAGCGTGGCCGCGATATGCGAAAGACAATCGGCAGTTGACGCTCGTTCAAGCCCGCCATTCTACCGGGCTTTTCCTCGTGGTTTCAAGTGGTTGCACAAAAGATCCTGCTGGGGGCGTCTGGCAGGGGCTAGAATGACCCCTTCACACGCTCTGGGACCCCCATGAATCCACTCGCTCCCGTCCTGACCATCGACGGCCCGTCCGGGGCCGGCAAGGGTACCATCAGCCGCATCGTCGCGCGCCGGATGGGCTGGCATTACCTGGATTCGGGCGCGTTGTACCGGGCGGTGGGCGTGGCCGCCAGCTGGGCCGACATCGACACCTCCGACGCCTCGGCGCTGGTCCGCTGCACGTTCGACACCCGCGTTCAGTTTGTCGAGCAGGGCGAGGCCATGCGGGTCATGGTCAACGGCACCGATGCCACCGACGAGCTGCGCCTGGAGACCACCGGCGCGCTGGCCTCGGCCATTGCCGCCATTCCGGAAGTCCGGGCGGCCCTGAAAGAGCGCCAGCGCGCATTCAGGGAGCTGCCGGGGCTGGTCGCCGACGGCCGCGACATGGGTACGGTGATCTTCCCGGATGCGTCCTACAAGGTGTTCCTGACCGCCAGTGCCGAGGAGCGCGCCGAGCGCCGGCATAAGCAGTTGAAAGACAAGGGGGTTTCTGTTAACTTTGATGACCTCCTGCGCGAGATCATGGCCCGCGACGCCCGTGATGCTCAGCGTACCGTGGCGCCCCTGAAGCCGGCAGACGATGCTGTCCTCATCGACACCACAGGCATCGGCATCGCAGATGTCGTTGCCAGAGTGATGGATCTGCTTCCGGTTCCGGCTGCCTGATCCGTTCGCGCGGGAGTACTGCCAGCAACACCGGTGGTGGTCGCGCACTGCAGTGCTGTACAAGCTCCGTCGCGCAATGATGCGTGGCGGTTTTCCTACTACACACGACCTGCGTTTCCGGGGTCGACCAACAGGCGGGCGGTCGCCAATCCCTGAAGGGAACGCCACCGACCCATGTGTCCAACAGAGTAAATCTAATGACCGAATCATTTGCCGAACTGTTTGAAGCCAGCCAGGCCAATCTGGCCAAGCTGAAGCCGGGCGCCATCGTCAGCGGTACCGTTGTTGAAGTCCGCGGCGACGTCGTGGTGATCAACGCTGGCCTGAAGTCCGAAGGCATCGTGCCGATCGAACAGTTCCGTAACGACGCTGGCGAAATCGACGTCGCCGAAGGCGACATCGTCAAGGTCGCCCTCGACTCGATCGAGAACGGCTTCGGCGAAACCGTCCTGTCGCGCGAGAAGGCCAAGCGCGCGATGGTGTGGGACGAGCTGGAAGAAGCGTTGGAAAAGAACGAAACCATCACCGGCCGCATCAGCGGCAAGGTCAAGGGTGGTTTCACCGTGGACATCAAGGATGTCCGCGCCTTCCTGCCGGGTTCCCTGGTCGATGTGCGCCCGGTGCGCGATCCGGCCTACCTGGAAGGCAAGGAACTCGAGTTCAAGCTCATCAAGCTGGACCGCAAGCGTAACAACGTCGTGGTCTCGCGCCGCGCTGTCGTCGAAAGCGAGCACTCGGAAGAGCGCGAGCAGCTGATGGACAAGCTGCAGGAAGGCGCGATCCTGAAGGGTGTCGTCAAGAACCTGACCGATTACGGCGCGTTCGTGGACCTGGGCGGCATCGACGGCCTGCTGCACATCACCGACATGGCATGGAAGCGCGTGCGCCATCCGTCCGAAGTCGTGAACGTCGGCGACGAGCTGGACGTGCGCGTGCTGAAGTTCGACCGCGAGCGCAACCGCGTTTCGCTGGGCCTGAAGCAGCTGGGCGAAGATCCGTGGGATAACATCGCGCGTCGTTACCCGGCCAACAGCCGCGTCTTCGGCAAGGTCTCCAACGTCACCGATTACGGCGCGTTCGTCGAGATCGAGCCGGGCGTCGAAGGCCTGGTGCACGTCTCGGAGATGGATTGGACCAACAAGAACGTCAATCCGTCCAAGGTTGTGCAGGTCGGTGACGAAGTCGAAGTGATGGTGCTGGACGTTGATGAAGAGCGTCGCCGTATCTCGCTGGGCATGAAGCAGGTTGCCGCCAATCCGTGGGAAACCTTCGCTGCCACCCACAAGAAGGGTGACAAGGTGTCGGGCCAGATCAAGTCGATCACCGACTTCGGCATCTTCATCGGCCTGGACGGCGGCATCGACGGCCTGGTCCACCTGTCCGACATCAGCTGGAACACCACCGGCGAAGACGTCGTTCGCAACTTCAAGAAGGGCGACACCCTGGACGCCGTTGTCCTGGCCGTCGATCCGGAGCGCGAGCGCATCTCCCTGGGCGTGAAGCAGCTGGAGCAGGATCCGTTCGGCCAGTACATGGCGGCCAATCCGAAGGGCTCCAAGGTCGAAGGCGTGGTGAAGGAAGTCGACGCCAAGGGCGCGATCATCGAGCTGGCTGACGGCATCGAAGGTTACGTCTCGGCACGCGACATCGCCAACGAGCGCGTTGACGACGCCACCCAGCACCTGAAGGTCGGCGACAAGGTTGAAGCCAAGTTCGTGGGCATGGACCGCAAGGGCCGTACCCTGCAGCTGTCGATCAAGGCCAAGGACGACGCGGAAATGCGCGAAGTGCTGGAGGAATACCAGTCTTCTTCGGCTTCCAGCGGCACCACCCAGCTGGGCGCGCTGCTGCGTGCACAGCTGAACGGCAACAAGTCCGAGTAATATCGGCCTGAGCTGTTCGTTGTTTCCTGGACGGCCCGGGCAATGCCCGGGCCGTTTCAGGCTGAGTGACCCCTGATGTGAGCCGGCGATGACCAAATCCGAACTGATCGAAATCCTCGCGCGCCGCCAGGCGCACCTGAAGGCCGATGATGTCGATCTGGCGGTAAAGTCGTTGCTGGAAATGATGGGTGGTTCCCTGTCCGCCGGGGATCGCATCGAAATCCGTGGCTTTGGCAGCTTCTCGCTGCACTACCGGCCGCCGCGCCTGGGTCGCAACCCGAAGACCGGCGAATCGGTTGCCCTGCCGGGCAAGCACGTTCCCCATTTCAAGCCGGGCAAGGAACTGCGCGAGCGGGTCAGCAGCGTGCTGCCGCTGGACGCCAATCCGGCCTGAGCCCCGTCGCGCCACCGCGTGCGAATCCAGCCGCGAGTCGGATAAGCTACGGACTCCTGCCACTGGAGCTGTCGCATGAAGGTTTTTCGTCTGCTGGTCCTGCTGGCGGTACTCATTCTCGGGTTGATCATCGGTGCCATGAACATGGACGAGATGACCATCAACCTGCTGTTCACCCAGCTGAAGACCTCGGTCGGCGTGGCCATCATTGCCGCGTTGCTGATCGGCGTCATCGTTGGCGCTGGCCTGGTGCTGGTGAGCGTGGTCATTCCGCTCTACAGCCAGCTGCGCCGCGCCAACAAGTCCGCTGCCGCCACGCCGGCACCGGTTGCTTCCCCTCAATCTTTTGATGGACGCTGATCGAAGATGGATTTCGTCACCGAGTGGTTCTGGTTCTTCCTGTTCGTCCCGCTGGCCGCACTGGCCGGGTGGGTGATCGGACGGCGTGGTGGACAACGCCACGGTGACAACCAGGTCAGCCGCCTGTCCAGCACCTACTTCCGCGGCCTGAACTACCTGCTCAACGAGCAGCCGGACAAGGCCATCGAGCTGTTCCTGCACATCGCCGAGCTGGACAAGGAAACCTTCGAGACCCAGGTCGCGCTGGGCCATCTGTTCCGCCGCCGCGGCGAAGTGGACCGTGCCATTCGACTGCACCAGGGCCTGGTCAACCGCAGCGACCTGAGTGACGCGCAGCGCGTGCAGGCCCTGCTGGCACTGGGCGAGGACTACATGAAGTCCGGCCTGCTGGATCGGGCCGAGACGGTATTCACCGAACTGGCCCAGCTCGACCAGCGCGCACCGCAGGCGCTCAAGCACCTGATCGGCATCTACCAGGCCGAGCGTGACTGGGAAAAGGCGATCGACAACGCCACCCGTTTCGAAGACGTCACCGGCGAGCCGATGGGCAAGCTGATCGGGCAGTTCGAGTGCGAACTGGCCGAGCGCTTCCGTGGCGCCGGCAAGCTGGAAGAGGCGAGGGCGGCCATCGCCCGCGCCTACCAGGCCGATGCGATGTCGGTGCGTGCCGGCATCATTGAAGGCCGCCTGGAAACCGATGCGGGTAATTCCGAAGCGGCCGTGCGCGCGTTCGAGCGTGCCGCCCGCAACGACCCGGAATACCTGCCCGAACTGCTTCCGGCGCTGATGCAGAACTACCGCAAGGTGGGCGACCTGGCGGGCGCGCGTGCGTTCCTGTCGGAAATGACCGAGCACTACCGTGGCATCGCCCCGGTGCTGGCACTCACCCGTCTGATGGAAGAGCAGGAGGGCGTGGCGCCGGCGCGCGCCTACCTCGGCCGCCAGTTGAAGGACCGCCCGTCGGTGCGCGGCGAGTCGGCGCTGATCGACCTGACCCTGGCCGAAGGTGCCGATTCCACGGCCACCCTGCACGACCTCAAGCACATCACCGACCAGCTGCTGGTACGCAATCCTGCTTACCGTTGCACGCGCTGCGGCTTCGGTGCGCGCACCCACCACTGGCAGTGCCCGAGCTGCAAGGAATGGGGAACGGTCAAGCCACTGCTGAACTACGCGGTGCTTTGATCCATGCCGTGGCTTGTGATGGCGGCGCTGCTGGCGCTTGCGCTGCTCAGCGCGGCGCTGACCTGGGCCGCGCGCGGTTACGCCCTGCGCCGGCAATTGCTGGACCAGCCCGGCGAGCGCCGCAGCCATAGCGTTGCCACCCCCCGCGGTGGGGGCATTGCCATTGTCATCAGCCTGCTGGTGGCCGCCGGCGCGGCCATGTGGGCCTGGCCGCAGGCCACGCCCAGCCTGCTGGTGGCCAGCCTTGGGCTGGTTCTGGTGGCTGGCATCGGCTGGTGGGACGATCATCGGCCGCTGCCCGCGATGCGCCGGCTGATGGTGCACTTCATCGCCGCGGCGCTGCTGGCGGGGCTGGTCAAGGTGCACGGTGGCAGCTGGCTGCTGGCGGTGCTGGTGTTGCTGTTCACGGCCTCGCTGATCAACATCTGGAACTTCATGGACGGCATCAACGGTATCGCCGCCAGCCAGGCCGTGGTGGCCGCGCTGGGGCTGGCACCGGTGCTGCCCTGGCCGTATTCGCTGGCGGCCATTGCCCTGGGCCTGGCCTGCCTGGGTTTCCTGCCGTTCAACTTCCCCCGGGCCCGGATCTTCATGGGGGACGTCGGAAGTGGCGCGCTCGGCTATGCGGTCGCCGTGGTGCTGGCCATCGCCAGCGTCCGCACCGACATCAACTGGATCCTGCTGCTGGTACCCATTTCGCCGTTCCTCGTGGACGCAGGCTTCACACTGCTGGCGCGCATCATTTCCGGACAACGCTGGATGGAACCCCATACCCAGCACGTCTACCAGCGCGCGGTGCAGGCAGGAGCCAGTCACCCCCAGGTGACAGGGATGTACTTTGCTTTAGGCCTGTTCAGCATTACAGTGTTCAATGTCTGCTCCAAACTGCAGCCGAGGTGGGAGGCTGCCGTGACGATCGCGTGGTTCATCGCGCTGAGCGTCCTCTGGCTCCTCCTGCGCAATGGAATGCGCCACCGACAAGGAATTACCTGACTTATGGCTTCACCCTGGCGGGACAGAATCCTCGGCCTGATGCCGCGTTCGGCCATCGTCTGCCACGACCTGTTCATGGTCTGGGCATGCTGGCAGCTGCTCCATGCAGGGCGTTACTCGATCCTGCCCAACGCGCCTGCGCTGCCCCTGTGGAATGTCGACACCACCCTGGTGCTGCTGTTGCAGGGCCTGGTGTTCTGGCGGGTGGGCCTGTATCGCGGCCTGTGGCGGTTCGCCAGCGTCAGCGACCTGCTGAACATCTTCAAGGCCAGCTTCATCGGCATGGTCGCCATTGTGCTGGTACTGATGTGGAAGCGCTTCGACGGCGTGCCGATGTCGGTGCTGGTGATCTATCCCTTCGCGCTGTCGGCGCTGCTGGGCGCTCCGCGCCTGCTGTATCGCGCCTGGAAGGATTACCAGGCGCTGCAGTCGGACTCGACCGCGCGGCGGGTACTGATCCTGGGCGCCGGGCAGGCGGCCGAAACGCTGGTGCGCGACCTGCGCCGTTCGGGCAATTTCGAGCCGGTCGGCCTGCTCGACGACGCCCCGCACCTGCGCGGCGCCAAGCTGCAGGGCCTGCCGATCCTCGGCACGCTGGACGACGCGCCGACCGTGGTGCGCGAAACCGCGGCCAAGCTGCTGGTCATCGCCATTCCCTCGCTGGATGCCGCCGGCATGCAGCGGGTGGTTGCCATCTGTGAAAGCACCGGCGTGCCGTTCCGCACGGTGCCCAAGCTCAGCGACATCCTGCAGGGCCAGTCGCTCCCCGGGCAACTGAAGGAAGTGGCGATCGAGGACCTGCTCGGCCGCAAGCCGATCATGCCGGACTGGAACCTGATCCGCGGCTGGCTGGGCGGGCGTACCGTGCTGGTGACCGGCGCCGGTGGCTCGATCGGCTCGGAACTGTGCCGCCAGTGCGCACGCCATGGCGCTGGTCGCATCATCCTGCTGGAGATCAGCGAGCTGCTGCTGCTGACCATCGAGGGCGAGCTGCGCCGCAGCTTCCCCGATGTCGAGATCGAGGCGGTGCTCGGCGATTGTGGTGATCCGGCCGTGATCCGCCATGCGCTGTCGCTGCATTCGGTGGATACCGCGTTCCACGCTGCGGCGTACAAGCACGTGCCGGTGCTGGAGCGGCAGCTGCGCGAAGCGGTGCGCAACAACATCCTGGCCACCGAGAACGTGGCCCGCGCGTGCCTGGAGGCACGGGTGGAGCATTTCGTGTTCATCTCCACCGACAAGGCGGTCGACCCGGTCAATGCGCTGGGTGCAAGCAAGCGCTACGCCGAGATGATCTGCCAGAGCCTGGACCAGAAGTCCACGCACACCCGTTTCGTCACGATGCGCTTTGGCAACGTGCTGGCCTCGGCGGGCAGCGTGGTGCCGCTGTTCCGCGAACAGATCCTGCGGGGCGGCCCGATCACCGTCACCGACCCGGAAGTCAGCCGCTACTTCATGACCATCCCCGAGGCCTGCCAGCTGATCCTGCAGGCGGCCGCGTCGGCGTCGCATGGCGCCATCTACACGCTGGACATGGGCGAGCCGGTGCCGATCCGCGTGCTGGCCGAGCAGATGATCCGCCTGACCGGCAAGCAGCCGTACAAGGACATCCAGATCATCTACACCGGCCTGCGCCCGGGCGAGAAGCTGCACGAGACGCTGTTCTATTCGGACGAGGATTATCGTTCGACCGCGCATCCGAAGATTCTCGAGGCCGGCGTGCGCGCGTTCTCGCGCGACCTGGTGCTGGGCAACGTACCGCGCCTGCGCGAGGCGATCGCCAGCTACGACACCGCCAGCATCCAGGAAATCCTGTTCACGACGATGCCAGAGTTCTCGCCAATCGAACAGGACGCTTACATTTCATCCGCTAAAGTCGTGCCTTTCCCGGCACGTGAGGCCAACAGGCACCAATGAGCAAGCGAATTCGCAAGGCGGTATTTCCCGTGGCAGGGCTGGGCACGCGTTTCCTGCCCGCAACCAAGACTGTGCCGAAGGAGATGCTGCCCATCATTGATCGTCCGCTGATCCAGTACGCAGTGGACGAAGCGATTGAGGCGGGCTGCGACACGCTGGTGTTCATCACCAACCGCTACAAGCACGCAGTGGCCGACTATTTCGACAAGGCCTACGAGCTGGAGCAGAAGCTCGAGCGCGCTGGCAAGCAGGAGCAGCTGGAGATGATCCGGCACGTGCTGCCCAACGGCGTGCGTGCAATCTTCGTCACCCAGGCCGAAGCCCTGGGCCTGGGCCATGCGGTGCTCTGCGCCAAGGCGGTGATCGGCGACGAGCCCTTTGCCGTGCTGCTGCCGGACGACCTGATCTGGAACCGCGGCGATGGTGCGTTGAAGCAGATGGCCGATCTCAACGAAGCCAGCGGCGCCAGCGTGATTGCGGTGGAAGACGTGCCGCATGACAAGACCGCCAGCTATGGCATCGTCGCCACCGAAGCCTTCGATGGCCGCAAGGGGCGTATCTCGCAGATCGTGGAGAAGCCGAAGCCGGAGGACGCGCCGAGCGATCTGGCGGTGGTCGGCCGCTACGTGCTCAGCCCGAAGATCTTCGAGCTGCTGGAGCAGACCGGCAGTGGTGCAGGCGGCGAGATCCAGCTGACCGATGCGATCGCGCAGCTGTTGAAGACCGAAGAGGTCGATGCCTACCGCTTCGAGGGCACCCGTTTCGATTGCGGCACGCACCTGGGTCTGGTGGAGGCGACGATCCGTTTCGCGCTGGACAACCCGAAGTTGGCCGGCCCGGCGCGGGAGAAGCTGGCGGCGATGCTGGCGGAATAAGGTTTATCAAGCGCTCCGTCAGCGCTTTGATTGATACGTGATGGGCGGGACGGG
>NZ_LLXV01000059.1 GCF_001431665.1 Stenotrophomonas beteli
TTTTGGGTAGGTGTCGACTGTGCGCGACACATCTTTCAGACATAGAAATGACTCGGGGGTCGTATCCTTTTCCTGGAGAAAAACGACCCCGCCCCCGCGGGCGTCCCAACACACCACAGGAAACGGGCGAGGGGGGGGGGGGCCGGGGTGGGGGGGCGTGAGCCGCAGGGAGGCGGCGCCCGACCCTACATGGACGTATTTACGGCCCCCCCCGCACCCGGCCCCCCCCCGCCAACCCACGGAACGCCAGCTTTTGACGTTGCTCTGGCTCCGGCTCCGGCTCCTGCGGGTGCAGGGCTGCAAGCCCTGCAGGCCCCCCCTCGTGCACAATGGGGCCGACCCCGCCTGGACCCCCGTCCTGATGTCGAGCAAGCCGTATTCAGAAGCCTGCGAGCGCAACCGCGAGCCGATCGCCACGGCACTCGACCCGTGGATGGGCGACCGGCATCGGGTGCTGGAGATCGGCAGTGGCACCGGCCAGCACGCGGCCTTCTTCGCCGAGCGCTGGCCCTGGCTGCGCTGGCAGCCCACCGATCACCCGGACCATCTGCCCGGCATCGAGGCCTGGCGCGCCGAGGCCGCGCTGCTGAACCTGCTGCCGCCGATCGCACTGCAGGTGGAGCTGCCGCCCGCACCGGGCCTGAGCCTGCCGCAGGGCAGCGCATTCGACGCCGCCTTCAGTGCCAATACCCTGCACATCATGGGCTGGCAGCACGTGCAGGCCTTGTTCGGCGCGCTGCCGCCGCTGCTGCGCCACGGCGCGCTGCTGGCGGTGTATGGCCCGTTCAACTACGGCGGCCGCTACACCAGCGACAGCAACGCGCAGTTCGATGCCTGGCTGAAGGCGCGCGACCCGCGCAGCGGCATCCGCGATAGCGAAGCGGTGCAGGCGCTGGCTGCCGACCACGGATTCACCCGCCTGGGCGATGTGGCGATGCCGGCCAACAACCGCCTGCTGCTGTGGCGGCTGGGGTGATCAGGCTGGTTCTGGTCGCGCGGGACCTGCATTCGTCAGGCGGCGGCGGCTTGCACCTTTCGGATGAATCTCTCACAGGAAATGTGGATCTGTTCGATCAGGTGATGAAGAACTTCATGGCCTGTGCCCTGTTGCTCCATCGATTGATGAACGTCGCTGGCCGTTGCAGGTAGCTGGTATGCCATCAACGTCATTCGCTTCAAACAGTCGGATGGATCCAGTCGCAGTTGTTCCGAGAGGGTCACCCAGTCATTCAAGCGTATGTCCCACCAGTTGTAGTGGCTACCGATGCGCATGGCCATCCGAATTGCCCTGATATCGAGTTCCGGGTAAGCAAGCGCGCTGGAAATGTCATACAACGGCGCGAGCCTTGCCATGCCTCCGCTGTCGATCAACAGGGAGTAGTTTTTTGCATGAGCGTCGGTGCCACCAATGAAGTAGTTAAACGCCAGTGCGTCGAACAGGCGCCGTACGTCTTCCGTGGGATTGCTTGAGTGCTGCCACAGAACATTTGCGAGATCTGCCGGCCCCGGTCCACCTTGATTCTGATACTTCAGATGGGGACGAATACCAAGGGCTTGGCAAAAGTCCTCTTGGTGCAGGCGGAACCACTGACCATCGATCTGATAGCGGTCGTAACGTTCCACGCATATTGCCGACTCCGTGCCTATCTGGAGGCGGCTGCTGTAGGCAGTAGAGAGATCCATTTCCCTGGCCAATGCGAGGCAAAACATTTCGTTCTCTACGTATCCTCTGAAGTCGCCACTTGGCGGCTTGAGAATATGTGTGGTCGGAATGCGCCCGGATGGGAGAGCCCATCCCTGTTCAGTATGCAGCAGCGCGATCTTTGCCTGGGCGCCAGCAAGGCTGAACTGGCCGAGATCGTCCGGCCTGCGAGTGGCTCCCGCATCTTGCCGTACTCGCTGCAGTCTTGCGGCGACGTCCTCGTCTGACAGCGGAGTTATTGCGTCGAGCGCGCCGGAAGTAACCAGATCAAGGCGGTCGTCGGTGATGAACTGGATTGCTCCAGCGCACTCTTCACCGACATGTGAAAGTATGCCGAGTGGATTGCGTGCAGAAACCTGGAAGGCGGAGGCCCATCGATCCAATGTGGCTTCATTGTCTGGCAGCAGGCCCCACAAAACAGCCGATACCGTCTGCGTGGGATGGACCTGCTGAGCCAGAGGAAGGCTCAGCGACAATGGCACCGCTTCCAATGAGGCAACCCATGATGGAGCGTAGGTGAGTTCGGGATGCCCATGGGTGTTTTGCTCCACGGCCCCGATATTGCTGGCACCCATAAGCAGGTTGAGTTTCATTTTCTCTGCTTGCTCGGTGGTGGTGGCGTTGACTGCTCTCGTATGTTGGCAGAACGCTTTGATGCGGAACTCAGCTCATATTTGATCTCATCCATGATCCGGCTGAAATCCACTCCAGGGCCTGCAGAACGGTTCGCGCGCTGTGTTCCGGCTGCGGGAGGCGACGATGAGTTTGATGAACCTCGGTGGGACGCCACCACCGCGTCGATACTGGGGGCTTTGTGCATAGAGGGGATGCGATCCGCGGTGGGCGCATCTGCGCTGAGCCTCAGGCCGAGGGCATTCATTACCCGCAGTACTAGATGCATTTCGGCACGTGGCTTGCCCTTCTCGATATCAATGATCCACTGGCGGCTCACCCCTGCACGTTCGGCCAGTCCCGCTTGATCCCAGCCAAGCGCCTTGCGACGTTGACGGATGGTGAGTCCTAGATCGTCGGTCGTCTTTAGAAGTGTCATGTGCTCAATGTATGCGTATGACTACTTTTAGGCAATAGTCAGCGAGTGCTGACATTTATTTAACATCAATAAGTTAGATCGCAATGGTGTCAGTAAAGTCTGCGTTCGGCTACATGGCGTTGAATGTAGGCGATCATTGACATTCCGTTCAATGTCTGCGTTCGATTACTTCAAGCCACCTGCACGATATGCAGCGCCTTCGGGTTGCGCCACTGCGCCAGCAGCGCCGTTTCACGCGCCTTGGCCTGTGCGAAATGCGCTTCCTTGACGTGGCCGAAGCCGCGGATGTGCTCGGGCACGCTGGCAATCTCCACCGCCAGCGACAGGCGATCGTCCTCCAGCCCGTCCAGCAGCATCTGCACCGTCGCCTCGTAATCGGCAATCAGCTGGCGCTCCATGCGGCGCTCTTCGGTGCGGCCGAATACATCGAAGCGGCCGCCACGCAGGAACTTCAACTTCGCCAGCAGACCGAAGGCCTTGAACATCCACGGGCCGTATTCCTTCTTCAGCAGGCGGCCGTGCTCGTCCTTCTTCGCAAACAGCGGTGGCGCCAGGTGGAAGCGCAGCTGGTAGTCACCCTCGAACTGCTGCTGCAGGCGGCGCTGGAAATCGCCGCTGGTGTACAGGCGGGCCACTTCGTACTCGTCCTTGTAGGCCATCAGCTTGAACAGGTAGCGGGCCACGGTCTCGGTCAGCGCGGTGGAGCCACCGATGCGCTCGGCTTCGGCGGCGCGCACGCGTGCCACCAGATCGCGGTAGCGCTTGGCATAGGCAGCGTCCTGGTACTCCACCAGGAACGCCGCGCGGCGCTCGATCATTTCATCCAGCGAGCGCGACAGGCGCGCGTCGTCCAGCGGCAGGAACGCGACGTCGCCGCCATGCGAGGGCAGGCCGCGCAGCTCGCGTTCGTCGCCGGTGTTGCGCGGTGCAGCGGTGGCGCCCCATTCGTTGCCCTCCCATTCGCCGGGCGGCAGCGGATGCAGCGGGCCCGGGGTGGATTCGGTATCGGTGTGGCGGTTGCGCACCAGGCCGGCGGCCTGCTGCACGGCCTGCGGATCGACCACGGCCAGGCGGCCCCAGGCGAACGCCTGCTGGTTCATCGCCACGGCGGCGCCGTTGAGTTCGATGGCGCGCATCAGCGAGTCGAATGACAGCGGCACCAGGCCCTGCTGCCACGCGTAGCCGAGGATGAACAGGTTGGCGGCGATGGCATCGCCCAGCAGCGCGGTGGCCAGCTGGGTGGCATCGAGCAGCAGTGGCTCCTGGCCACCCAGTGCCACGCGCACGCCGGCAATGATGTCGGCGGCGGGGAACTGCATGTCCGGGCGCGTGGTGAAGGTTCCCGGCATGGCCTCATAGGTGTTCAGTACCACCTGCGAACGGCCGGCGCGCACCTTCGACAGCGCCCAGTAGTCGTTCACCACCACCATGTCGCAGCCCAGCACCAGGTCGGCCTCACCGGCCGCAATGCGCACGGCGTGGATGTCGTCCGGGCGGCGTGCGATGCGGATATGCGTGGTCACCGCACCGCCCTTCTGCGCCAGGCCGGTCTGGTCCAGCACCGAAGCGCCCTTGCCCTCCAGGTGCCCGGCCATGCCCAGCAGCGCACCGATGGTCACCACGCCGGTGCCACCGACGCCGGTGATCAGGATGTTCCAGGGCTGTTCCAGCGTGCTGCGCACACGGGGCGCCGGCAGGTTGTCCAGCAGCGTGGAGGCATCGCGCTTGCTGCCCTTGCGCAGCTGGCCGCCGTGCACGGTAACGAAGCTCGGGCAGAACCCGTTCACGCACGAATAGTCCTTGTTGCAGTTGGACTGGTCGATCTCGCGCTTGCGCCCGAACTCGGTTTCCTTCGGCAGCACCGACACGCAGAAGCTCTTTTTGCCGCAGTCGCCGCAGCCTTCGCAGACCAGCGAGTTGATCAGCACGCGCTTCTGCGGGTCTTCCAGCTTGCCGCGCTTGCGGCGGCGGCGCTTCTCGGTGGCACAGGTCTGTTCGTAGATCAGGATCGAGACGCCCTTCACTTCGCGCAGGCGCTTCTGCACTTCATCCAGTTCGCTGCGGTCGTGGAACTCGACATCGCTGGGAAAGTGCTCGCGCTGGGCGGTCCACTTGCCGATGTTGTCCGACAGCACCACGATGGTGTGGATGCCTTCGGCGCGCATCTGCCTTGCGATGTCGGGCACGCTCAGCGGGCCGTCCACCGGCTGGCCGCCGGTCATCGCCACCGCATCGTTGTAGAGGATCTTGTAGGTGATGTTGACGCCAGCGGCGACCGCCTGGCGGATCGCCAGCGAACCGCTGTGGAAGTAGGTGCCGTCGCCCAGGTTCTGGAACACGTGCGGGGTATCGGTGAACGGCGCCTGGCCGGCCCAGGTCACGCCTTCGCCACCCATGTGGGTGAAGGTGTCGGTGCTGCGGTCCATCCAGGTCACCATGTAATGGCAACCGATGCCGGCCAGCGCACGCGAGCCTTCCGGCACGGTGGTGGAGGTGTTGTGCGGGCAGCCGGAGCAGTAGTGCGGCACGCGCGGGAAGCTGGCGCGCGGCAGGGCAAGCTCGGCTTCCTTCTCCTGCATCCACTGCAGGCGCTGCTCGATCGACGCGTTGTTGAAGAACTTCTGGATGCGGCGGCCGATCACGCCGGCGATGGTGGCCGGGGTCAGTTCGCCGGTGGACGGCAGGATCCATTCGCCGCTCTCGTCGTACTTGCCGACGATGGACGGGCGCTGGCCCCAGCTGGCCGGCCAGTTGAAGAACTGCTCCTTCATCTGGCGCTCGATGAAGGCACGCTTCTCCTCCACCACGATGATGTCTTCCAGGCCCTGCGCGAAGCGCGCGATGCCTTCCGGCTCCAGCGGCCAGGTCATGCCGACCTTGTACACGCGGATGCCGATGTCGGCGCAGGCTGCTTCGTCCAGGCCCAGGTACTCCAGCGCCTGCAGCACGTCCAGGTAGCTCTTGCCGGTGGTGACGATGCCCAGCCGCGCGCGCGGCGCATCCATCACCACCCTGTCGATGCCGTTGGCGCGCGCGAACGCCTGCGCGGCCTTCACCGCATAGCGGTGCAGGCGCATCTCCTGGTCCAGCGGCGGATCCGGCCAGCGGATGTTGAGACCGCCGGTCGGCATCTCGAAGTCCTCCGGCAGCACGATGCGGCGCGCCAGCGGATCGACCTGCACCGAGGCCGACGATTCCACGGTCTCGGCGATGGTCTTGAAGCCGACCCAGCGCCCGGTATAGCGGCTCATTGCCCAGCCGAGCAGGCCCATGTCCAGGATGTCCTGCACACCGGCCGGGTTCAGCACCGGCATCATCGCGCTGACGAATTCGTCCTCGCTGCCATGCGGCAGGGTCGAGCTGCGGCAGGCATGGTCATCGGCGGCCAGCGCCAGTACCCCGCCGTAACGCGACGTGCCGGCGGCATTGGCGTGCTTGAACACGTCGCCGCAGCGGTCCACGCCCGGGCCCTTGCCGTACCACATGCCGAACACGCCCTGCACGTTGGCGCCGGGGAACAGGTTGGTCTGCTGCGTGCCCCACACCATGGTGGCGCCCAGATCCTCGTTCAGGCCGGGGGTGAACTTCACCCTGGCCGCGTCCAGGTGCTTGCGCGCGCGCCACAGCTCCAGGTCGAAGCCGCCCAGCGGGCTGCCGCGGTAGCCACTGACAAAGCCGGCGCTGTCGATGCCTTCGGCGGTATCGCGCAGGCGCTGCATCAGTGGCAGCCGCACCAGCGCCTGCACGCCGCTCAGGTAGATCCGCCCCTCGTTGCGGGTGTACTTGTGGTCGAGCGAGTACTCGCGGTCGATCAGGTCGGCAGAAGAGGGCGAAGTGAGTTGCGCGGTACTGGTCATGGCTGGCCCGGTAGGATCGGCTGGCACCGGCCGCGTGCGGGCACGCGACGGGAAAGGCGCGAATTGTAGCAGCGAGGCCCTGCAGCCCCCGGCACTCGCGCCAGCGGGCGCGCTGCGGTTAGGATCGGGGAGAGAGAGGGAGGCTGCGGTTGCAGCCTGGGGAGAAGGGATGTCAGTTTCAGCAAAGATCCTGGGCAGCGTGCTGCTGGTCTCGGGAACGGCCACTGCATGGGCCGCGCCGGCACTGCCGGCACCACAGGAGTTCTACTTCGACAGCGATGCGGCCGCCGTGCCGATGGTCGTGGTCCAGTCCGAGGGCGATACGCTGGTGGCGCAGCTGCTGAAGCAGCGCGAGCGTGGCCGCCGCGTGGTGGAAGCCACCGTGCAGCTGGCGTCGGTGGCGATCGCGCAGGGCCGTACCGAACTGGGCGAACAGCTGTACCGCGAAGCGCTGAAGGACGCGCCGGTACAGGGCAGCCTGGGCCGTGGAGTGCGCTGGAACTATGGCTGGGACCTGCTGCGCCAGGGCCAGGCCGAGGCCGCGCTGGAACAATGGCAGGCGGCCGCCGGGGGCTCGTTGAGCAAGCCGGCCTGGGTGCCACCGACCTATGCCTTGGGGTTGTGGCGGGCCGGCCAGAAGCAGGAGGCGGTGCAGTGGTATGCCGCAGCGGTCCGCACCGAGCCGGCGCAGTGGAGCGACAGCAGCCGTTATGCGCAGTTGCTGCCGCTGTGGCGTGACGACGAGCGCGCCTCGCTGGCCGAAGTCCAGCAGGCCTGGGCCGCCGCCCCGCCAGCCTGGCCCTGAGGGAGGGGGGGCGGCCGGGGTGCACCCGGCGCCCGCAGAGGCAGGGCTGGAGCCAAAGCCAAAGCCAAAGCCAAAGCCAAAGCGAGTTTCCTGACGGATGACGGGGCACTGTGGGTTTGCGGGGCCGCCGTAAACCCATCCAAGGGGGCTTGGTCGCCGCATCCATGCGGCTCACACCCCGCAAACCCACAGTACCCCGCCTTCGACAAGTTCCGGCGGCTGTTGTTAGGTGTCGGCCTTGGTCGACACGGTAGATCCACGCCATGCGGGGATGAATCTGCATCGGAATCGAATATTCGAAATCCGATCGAAGCGCAGCCGAGCGTAGGCTCGGCTCTACAAAGAGCGGCCAGCCAAGCGCTTTTGCTCTTGCTCTTTCACTTTCTTCTACGTGGCTGATCGTCCCCGGAAACTGTCAGAGGCCGGGTGGGTAGGCTGCGCAGGGGCGTGAGCCGCATGGATGCGGCGACCGAGCTTACATGGACGTACTTGCAGCGTCCCCTGCGCAGCCTACCCACCCGGCCAACTGCGGCTGTTGCTTTCAGCGACCAGCCACGAGGGGCTGCGCCGTTCGCGGGAAACCTCAATCGTCCGCCGAAACCGTCCGCCCCGACGCCCACGCCCGCAAGGCCTCGACCTGTTCAGCCATCAGCACCGACAGCGGCCGCGTGGCACGGATCTCGTTCATCAGCAGCTCGGTGTCGAGCGGCCGGCCCTCGGCATGCGCCGCATACAGGCCGGCCACGATCGCCTGCTCGATCTCGGCGCCGGAAAAGCCGTTGGCGGCAGCGGCCAGCGCCGGCAGCGCGAAGTCGTCGGCGTTGAGCTGGCGACGCCCCAGGTGCAGGCGCAACAGCTCCACCCGTACCTCCGGGGTGGGCAGGTCGACGAAGAAGATCTCGTCGAAACGGCCCTTGCGCAGCAGCTCGGCCGGCAGCTCGTGCACCTGGTTGGCAGTGGCGACGATGAAGACCGGCGCCTTGCGCTCGGCCATCCAGGTCAGCAGGTGGCCGAGCACGCGGCGCGAGACGCCGCCGTCCTCGCCGCCCGTTGCCAGGCCCTTCTCGATCTCGTCCATCCACAGCACGCAGGGTGCCAGCTGCTCGGCCGAGGCCAGCGCCTGGCGCAGGTTGGCCTCGGTCTCGCCGTGGTACTTGTTGTACAGCGCGCCCACGTCCAGGCGCAGCAATGGCACGCCGAAGCCGGCGGCGGTGGCCTTGGCCAGCATCGACTTGCCGCAGCCCTGCACGCCCAGCAGCAGCATGCCGCGCGGCGGGTCCAGCCCGGCCGGCGCCGAGCCGGCGATGAAGGCCACGCGCCGCTGGTTGATCCAGCGCTTGAGCCGGTTGGCGCCGGCCACATCGCCGAAGCGCGCGCTGTCATGCTCGAAGAACAGGTGGCCGCTGCGGTTGAGCAGCTCGAACTTCAGCCGTGCCAGCTGCGGCAGGTCGTCGTCGCGCAGCGCACCATCGGCGTAGATGAGTTGGCGCGCGATGCGGCGCGCATCGACCAGGCTCAGGCCCTGCAGGTTCTTCAGGATCTTCTTCACCGCCTCGCTGTCGACCTCCACGCGCCGGCCGCCGTGTTCGCGGGCGTAGGCGTCGGCCTCCTCGCGCAGCATCTTCAGCAGGGCATTGGCATCGGGCAGGCGCGGATTGAAGCGTACCGCCAGTGCTTCCAGTTCGGCCGGCAGCTCGACCTTGGCGCCGATCAGCACCAGCACGTGCGGCTCGCTGTGGCGGCGCTGGATCAGGTCGCGCAGGGCGCGCTGGTGGCTGGCATAGCCCAGGTAGGGGTGGAAATCGAGCAGCAGGTAGACCCCGCGCTGCTCCGCCTGGCGGATCATCTGCAGGGCCGCGCTGGCATCGGGCGGCCCAACCGGCGGGTCCTCGCTGTCCAGGTCGATGCGGCGCAGGCCCTCGGTGATCGACCAGCGGTGCAGGGCCCGCCACACATGCATCAACGTCTGCCGGAACAGTTCGACGATACGACCCTCGTCCTGGGTTTCAATCACGATCAGGGGGGTATTGGCGCGGATCAGTGCGCTCAGGTCCTGCAGTTCGCTCATGCCGGTTCGATCCTTCGGGGGCGCCACGATAGCAAAGGCGGTGGCCACGGGTTCAGCACGGCGCTACCTTCCGTCACCACCGCCGGTGTACGCTCGGGGCACGTACCCGGAAGCGAGGCTGGCATGAAGACGATCCTGGTGGCCGGTTCCAAGGGCGGGGTGGGCAAGACCACCGTCGCCACCCACCTGGCCGCGTACGCGGCATTGCAGGGCAAGGCCACGGTGATCGCCGATGCCGACCCGCAGGGCTCCAGCACCCGCTGGGCGCAACGCCGTGCCGGGCTGGAAAGCGCGGTGCTGCCCATCGACGTGTATCGGAAGAAGCAGTGGGCGCAGAAGCTGCCCGACGGTACCGATACCGTCATCATCGATGCGCCGGCCGGCGCCCTGGCCGACGATATCCCCCATTTCCTTGACGCGGCCGACGCGGTGGTGGTGCCGGTGCTGCCCTCGGCGCTGGACATCGAGGCCATCGTCGGCTTCCTCAACAGCCTGGCGCAGAACCCGCGCGTGCACAGCCGCAAGCTGCCGGTCGGGCTGGTCCTGAACCGCACCAAGCCCTGGACCCAGACCTCGCAGCAGGCGCTGCAGATGCTGGCCGAATGGCCGTACCCGGTGGTGGCGCAGCTGCGCGACAGCCAGAGCTATGTGGTCATGACCGGCCTGGGCCGCAGCCTGTTCGATTACCGTTCGGCACAGGTGCGTGAACACCAGGCTGATTGGGAACCCCTGCTGTCCTGGTTGAAGCTGTGACGCGTGCGTCACTCCTGTTGCTGCACCCTCATTCCCATGGAAACCCGCGATGCGTGAACTGATCCTGCTGCGCCATGCCCATGCCGAACCGGCCACCCCCGGCCAGGCCGACCTCGACCGGCCGTTGTCGCCGGTCGGTCTGGCCGAGGCCGAGGCCGCCGGCAAGTGGCTGAAGGACAACAACCTGCTGCCGGACTGCGTGCTGTGCTCGCCGGCGCGGCGGACGCGCGAGACCCTGGAAGCCGTGCTGGCCACCATCGGTTACGTGGAAAAGCGACTGGAAGACCGTATCTACGAGGCCACGCCCGGCACGCTGGCCGCACTGGTGGACGATCGCCGCGATCTCGACCGCGTGCTGATCGTCGGCCACAACCCGGGCCTGGAGCGCCTGGTGGCGTTGATGACCGAGGGCAGCAGCAGCGACTACCGCGGCATGCCGCCGGCTGGCATCGCCGTGCTCGGCTTCCCGCGCGAGGCCTCGATCGAACCGGGCGTGGCCAGCCTGAACGCGTTCTGGTGGCCGTGATCCGATGAGCCTGGCGCGGCGCAGCCGCTTCCTGCTGCCCGCGCTGCTGGCACTGGGGCCGGCCTGGGCGGCGACGCCCCCGCCGACCCCGTTGCCGGCGGTGGTGGCGGAGGCCCAGCGCGTGCTGCGCCTGGATACCCAGCGCTCGCGAATCGGTTTCGAAGTGCGCACCCGCTTCGGCCAGCGCATCGAAGGCGTGTTCCCGCACTTCGAGGGACGCATCGAAATCCTGTCCGATGGCCGCCACCAGGTGCACCTGAAGATGTTCACCCGTTCGGTGGAGATCCCGGGCAAGGCACGCTACACCGGCTGGATGCGGGGCGAGGAGTTCTTCGATGCCGGGCGCCACCCGGTGGTCGAGTTCGACTCGTTGCCGTACTGGCCTGAGACCGTGGAACAGGGCGGCGACATCAATGGCCGGCTGACCCTGCGCGGCGTCAGCCACCCCGAGGCGCTGCGGGTAGAGAAGGCGGACTGCGCCCGGCCGGGCTATGATTGCGACGTCGTCAGCCGCGGTACCGTGCAGCGAGGCCGGTATGGAATGGACAGCTGGCAGCTTGCCTTGAGTGACCGAGTGACCTTCGTATTGCGAGCGCGCCTGAGCGAGGCGCCGAAACCGTGAACCTGCTGCTGCGTGTACTGGCGCTGGCAACCGTGTTGCTGGGCAGCGGCTGCGCATCGCTGTCGCATGCCGAGCGCGACCGTGCCGAAGCGATCGCCGTACAGGCGCGCTCGAGCGTGGTCGATTGCACGCGGGCCGACCGCTGCGCGCAGGACTCGCCGCTGCGGGCGCTGGCCGGCCGCGCGTTCACTGAATCCACCCCCGAACACCCCCGTCACTACGCCACCCTGCTGGACGAAGGCGAAGGTGCCCTGGTGGCGCGCCTGAACCTGCTGCGCAGCGCCACCCGCAGCATCGACCTGCAGACCTACATCTTCGACAAGGACGACAGCGCCCGGCTGGTCATCGACGAGCTGCTGGCCGCGTCGCGCCGCGGGGTGAAGGTGCGCGTGCTGATCGACCAGCTCTCTGCGATCTCCGACCTGCAGATCCTCGGCGCGCTGTCCGGCGCCCACCAGAACTTCCAGCTGCGGGTCTACAACCCGACCTTCGGCAAGGCCCGGCTGAACTATTTCGACTATGCCGGCAGCGTGCTGTGCTGCTTCCGCCGCTTCAACCAGCGCATGCACAACAAGCTGCTGGTGATCGACGATGCGATCGGCGTGGTCGGAGGCCGCAACTACCAGGACGACTATTACGACTGGGACCGCGAGTACAACTTCCGCGACCGCGACGTGATGATCGCCGGGCCGGAGGCGCGTGCCATGGCCGCCAACTTCGATGCCTTCTGGCGCGCCCAGCGCAGCGTGCCGGCCGAACGCCTGAATGATGTCGGCCGCACCCTGCTGCGCGAGGGCGTGCCGACCCTGCCGCCGGCCACCTTCCGACGCCCGGAACGGGTACAGCGGGTCAGTGCCGAAGCCGACGACATGGACTTCGTCACCCGTTCCTTCGTCGATACCGCGCTGCCGGTCGCCTCGGTGCGCTACGTCGCCGACCTGCCGCGCAAGCACCGCCGCGAGCAGGCCGATGCGCCGCTGGCCGGGCAGCATGTGACCGAGCCGCAGCTGGATGCGCTGATTGCCGGCGCGCAGCACGAAGTGATCCTGCAGACACCCTATCTGGTGCTGTCCAAGCCGGCCCAGGCGCTGTTCCGCGAGCTGCGCAAGCGGCCCGAGCCACCGCGCGTGGTGGTGTCCAGCAACAGCCTGGCGGCCACCGACAACCCGATCGTGTACGCGCTGTCCTACAAGTACAAGCGGCGCAACCTGCGCGAACTGGGCTTCAACATTTTCGAGTACAAGCCGTTCCCGCTGGATGCGCCGGTCGACTACCGCAACCTGCTGCCCGATCCGATCGCCACGCCGCAGGCCGGCGACGAGGGCGGCCGCAATCCGCTGATCGGCGGCAGTGCGGCTGGCAGCAATGCCGGCGGCGGTGGTGGCTCCGCGCCCATGGCCAGCGCCAAGGGCCCGGTGAACCCGCGCACCGGCAGTGCCTACCAGAATGCCCGCGAGCGCCGCCGCGCGGCCGGCAGCGAAGTTGAAACGCGCCTGCTGCGCACCGAGACGCGGCCCTCGTTCCTGGGCAGCAAGGCGGTCAACAAGCCGTTGCCGGTCACCCGCAAGGGCGCGCGCATGGGCCTGCACGCCAAGTCACTGGTGGTCGACCGCCGCATCGGCGTGGTCGGCACGCACAACTTCGATCCGCGCAGCGAGAACTACAACACCGAAGGTGCGGTGATCATCGACGACCCGGTATTTGCCGAGCAGCTGGCGCAGAGCATCCTGCGCGACACCCATCCGCAGAACGCGTGGACGGTGGCACCCCGGGCCAAGCCGCCGGTGCTGTCGGGCTTGAACTACAGCGTCGGCAAGGCGTCCGAGGCCCTGCCGATTCTCGACTTCTGGCCGTGGCGCTATGCCACCGACTACGAGTTCAAGCCGGGCCCGGACTGCCCGCAGCCCCTGCCGCGGCAGAGCCCTGATTTCCACCGCTGCTACGTCGCCGTCGGCGACTTCCCCGAGGTCAACGTCGGCCCGAAGTGGCTGCTGGTACGCATGCTGACTGCATTCGGCGCCGGCCTTGTCCCCATTCTCTGAAGGTGCCCGCATGACCCAGGTGTTCCGCGAAGCCGTATCCGTCGAGCAGCTCAATGCGCTCAGCCACAACACCGCGATCCAGTCGCTGGGCATCGTCTTCAGCGCGGCCGGTGAGGACTGGCTGCAGGCCACCATGCCGGTGGACGAGCGCACCCGCCAGCCCTACGGCATCCTGCACGGCGGCGCCTCGGTGGTGCTGGCCGAGACCTTGGGCAGCAGCGCCGGCAACCTGTGCGTGGATACCGCCAGGCAGATCTGCGTGGGCCTGGAAATCAATGCCAACCACGTGCGTGCGGTGCGCTCGGGCACCGTCACCGGCACCGCCCGCGCCCTGCATGTGGGCCGCAGCACCCAGCTGTGGGAGATCCGCATCGAGGACGAGCAGGGCCGCCTGGTGTGCATCTCGCGCTTGACCCTGGCGGTGGTGGACGCTGGCCACGGCTGAGCCCCGGCCGGACCGGTGACGGCAGCGGAACCCAGCGTTCCCCGCCGATTGCCCCGGTCGATCACGCTTATGGCCTAAATCGGCTGGCAGCGATGACGGCCCTCCGGTATCGTGCGCGGATGACTTCCCCCACTCCGGCCCCCCGCGGCGGCGTGGCGCGTGTGTGCCGTTACCTGTACCGCGTACCGCTGCTGTTGGTCCACATCATCGTGTTCCTGCCGCTGACCCTGATCGGCATGCTTGCGCCGTGGGCGAACCTGCGCGTGGGCCAGGACCGGCTCGGCGCCAAGGTGGTCAACTGGTGGCAGGGGGGCCTGATGTGGGTGTTCGGCTTCCGCCTGTCGCGCGTGGGCCAGCCGTTGCCGGGCGCCGTGCTGTTCGTTGCCAACCATGTCAGCTGGGTGGATATCTGCATCCTGCACAGCCAGCGCATGATGGGCTTCGTCGCCAAGCGCGAGATCGCCAGCTGGCCACTGGTGGGCTGGCTGGCCGCACGCGGGCAGACCATCTTCCATCAGCGTGGCAACACCGAATCGCTCGGTGGCGTGATGCAGGTGATGGCCGATCGCCTGCGCGAAGGCAAGGCCGTGGGCGTGTTCCCGGAAGGCCGCACCCGCGGGGGCCACGAGGTCGGCCCGTTCCATGCACGCATCTTCCAGGCTGCGGTTGAGACCGGCGTGCCGGTGCAGCCGGTGGCGCTGGTCTATGGCGTGCAGGGCGATGCGCAGACGATTGTCGCCTTCGGCCCGAGCGAGAGTTTCTTCGCCAATTTCCTGCGCCTGCTCGGTGAGCCGGCGCGACGTGCGGAAGTGCACTTCCTGGCGCCGATCGGCGCCCAGGACCTGGAAGGCCGTCGGCGCATCGCGGAAACCTCGCGCGCGCGCATCGTGGCGGCCATGAGCACCGGGTGAGGATGCGGTGGCCCTGATTCCGCCACCTGTCCTGGACGCCGGCACGCCGACGCTGCATGCGGCCGATTACCAGCCGCCGCGCTGGCTGCGCAATCCGCACCTGCAGTCGATGCTCAGCTCCAGCCGCATGCGCCTGCAGCGCGGGCTGCTGCTGCTGGCCGCCACCGGTGCGGTCAGCGAGGAACTGATTCTCGACGGCGGCGAAGGGGTGCGCCTGCAGGGCTGGCACAGCCACATCGAAGGCCGCGAGCCCAAGGGCATGGCGTTGCTGCTGCACGGCTGGGAAGGCAGTGCCGAATCCAGCTACATGCGCATGGCGGCCGCGCGCATGGTCGAGCAGGGCTTTGATGTGGTGCGGCTGAACTTCCGCGATCACGGCAATACCCACCATCTCAACCGCGGCATCTTCCACTCCAACCTGATCGACGAAGTGGTGCATGCCGCTGGCGATATCGCCCAGCGCTGGCCGCAGCTGCCGCTGGTGGCGGCGGGCTACTCGCTGGGCGGCAACTTCGTGCTGCGCCTGGCCCTGCGTGCGCCTGCCGCCGGTGTGCCGCTGCTGCGCGTGGCCTCGGTGTGCCCGGTGCTGGATCCGGCGCTGACCATGCAGAGCATCGAGAACGGCCCGGCGATGTACGACTGGTACTTCCGCCGCAAGTGGGCCGGCTCGCTGCGCCGCAAGCGCGACCTGTTCCCCGAGCTCAGCGACTGCGACGACCGCGTCCTGAAGCTGGACATCCGCGCGCTGACCGCGTGGCTGGTCGAGCGGCACACCACCTTTGGTTCGCTGCAGGCCTATTTCGACGGCTATTCGATTGCTGGCGACCGCCTGTCCGGCCTGCAGGTGCCAGCCGACATCCTGATGGCCCAGGACGACCCGGTGATTCCGTACTCGACCTTCAACGACTGGCAGCTGCCGCGCCATGCGCACCTGGAGACCGCCTGCTGGGGCGGGCACTGCGGCTTCCTGGAAAACTGGCGTGGCGACGGCTTCTCCGAACGCTGGGTGGCACAGCGCCTGCAGCGGGTACTGCCCGGCTGAACCGGCACGGGCGCGCAGGCCGCTACAATGCGGGTTTGCCCTTGAACCGGACCGCCATGCAAGACCAGATCATCCAAGCGTTGCGCCAGAACGAGACCGGCCAGGCCGTGCAGCTGGCCCAGGCGTGGACCCGTGATGAACCCGGCCAGGCCGAGGCCCACCGCTGGCTGGCGCTTGCGCTGCAGCAGCAGGGCAATGCCGCCGAGGCGATGGACGCCCTGCAGCAGGCACTGCAGCTGGCCCCCGACAACGCACAGCTGCACCTCCAGCATGCCGGCCTGCTGCTGGCGCTGCACCAGATCGAAGGGGCCGACGAGGCGCTGTCGCGCACTACCGGGCTCGACCCGAACGCATTCACCGCCTACCTGATGCAGGCCCACCTGGCGATCGGCCGCAACGATTTCGACGAGGCCCAGCGCCTGTCCACGCTGGCCGCGCGGGTTGAACCGGAGCATCCGGAACTGCTGATCATCGATGGCATGATCGCGCTGCGCCGCGATGATGCCGACCGCGCGCTGGCGCTGCTTACCGCCGCCAACCAGGCGCTGCCCAATGACATCCGCGTGCTGTATGCGCTGGGCTTTGCCTACCTGGGCAAGGACATGCTGGCCTTCGCCGAGCAGGCCTTCCGGCGTGTGCTGGAGTTGAATCCGGCCATCGGTTCCCTGCATGGCCTGGTGGTGCAGCTGGCATTGCGCCAGGGCAATCTGGATGCGGCGGCCGAAGCCATGCAGGTCGCCCTGCAGCAGCCCGGCCAGGACACGCCGTCGATGCGGCGCCTGGCGGGCGAGCTGGCGCTGCGCAGCGGCCAGCCGTTGCAGGCGCTGGAGCACCTGCTGCCGCTGCTGGAGTCGCTGCCTGATGACCGCGACGTGCTGCAGCTGCTGCTGATGTCCTGGCAGCGCCTGGGCCGCGATGACGAGGCGCGCGCACGCCTGGATGCCGCCCTGGAGCAGCACCCGCAGCTGCACGATCTGTGGCTGGCACGCCTTGCGGTGGAAGAGGTCGGCAGCCCGACGGCCGCGGCGACCGTCGAGCGCTGGATGGACGCGATGCCGGGCCACCTGCCGGCGCTGGAAGCGCGCCTGCGACTGCACGACATGGTGGGCGAGCACGCGCAGGCCGAAGCGATCGCCGAACGCATCGTCAGCCTTGAGCCGGGCCGCGTCAGTGGCGAAACCCGCCTGGTCGAAGGCCTGCTGCAGCGCGATCCGGCCGCCGCGGTCGCCCGCGTGCAGGCGCTGATCGACATGGCACCGGAAGCCCACCGCGCCGACCTGCGCACCTGGCTGGGCGAGATCCAGGATCGCGCCGGCCAGCACGAAGATGCGCTGCAGACCTGGCTGGCACTGCAGGCCGAGCAGGCACCGCAGCGCCTGCCGCTGCCGCCGCAGGCCAAGGCGCCGCCGAGCTGGCCGGACAAGGGCGAGATCGACGCTGAGGCCAGCTCCGCGCCGATCTTCCTGTGGGGCGCGCCGGGCTCGGGCGTGGAGCGTGTGGCGACCGGCCTGGCCGCCGCCAGCCCGGTGCTGCGCAGCGACCGTTACACCAATACGCCGCCGGACGACGCCTTCCAGAACTACCACACGCTGCAGGACCTGGCGTCCGGCGTGCTGACCCCGGAGCGACTGGTACAGCGCTGGCGCGAGCAGCTGCCGGCGCGCGGCGTGCAGGACGATGCGGTCATCGACTGGCTGCTGTGGTGGGACAACGCCCTGCTGTGGGCGCTGCGCCCGCAGCTGCCGCAGGGCCGCCTGCTGGTGGTGCTGCGCGACCCGCGCGACATGCTGCTGGACTGGGTGGCCTACGGTGCCGCCGCACCGCTGGCGATGACCTCGCTGGCCGAAGCCAGTGAATGGCTGGCGCGCGCGCTGGCGCAGGTCGCTACCCTGCACGAGGAAGACCTGTACCCGCAGGTACTGCTGCGCATCGACCAGATCGGCAACGATCCGCATGCCATGGCCGACCTGCTGGGCCGCCTGTTCGAACGCCCGATGCCGCCGGCCGCGCAGCTGGGCGCACCGCGCTTCCCGCCGGGCCACTGGCGCAATTACCGCGACGTGATGAGCGCCGCCTTTGCCAAGCTCACCCCGATCGCGGTGCGCCTGGGTTATCCGGAGGAGTGAGCAGATGACGATGCAACTGAGCAGCCAGAGCCTGACCAACGGCGCACCGATCGACCGCGCGTTCGCCGCGGGCGATGCCGCAGGCTTCGCCCCGGACCGCAATCCGCACCTGGCCTGGAGCGGCGCGCCGGACGGCACCCGGTCGTTCCTGCTGGTGTGCGTGGACCCGGATGTGCCGACCGTGCCGGAGACGGTCGGCCGCAGCGACATCAGCGTGCCGCGTGACCAGCCGCGCTGCGACTTCGTGCACTGGGTGATGGCTGACATCCCGGCTTCGGTGCGGGAGATTGCCGCTGGCAGCTGCAGCGATGGGTTCGTGGTGAAGGGCAAGACCGCCCCGGCCGGTCCGGCCGGCAGCCGCCAGGGCCTGAATGACTTCACCGGCTGGTTCGCCGGCAACCCGGACATGGCCGGTGATTACCTGGGCTACGATGGCCCGTACCCGCCGTTCAACGACGAGCGCCTGCATCGCTATTTCTTCCGGGTGTTCGCGCTCGATGTGGCGTCGCTGGACCTGCCGGCGCGCTTCACCGCCGCCGACGCCTATCGCGCCATGCACGGCCACGTGCTGGCCGAAGCGGCGCTGCACGGCACCTACACGCTGAATCCGGCGCTGTAACCGCAGCTCCGGTAGCGCCGGCCGCTGGCCGGCGTTGCCTTCTGTAGAGTCGAGCCGCGCTCGACTCACCGTAAAAGCAGTCGAGCATGGCTCGACTCTACACAATGAAGAAGGGCGGCCTTGCGGCCGCCCTCCCGTCAGCCGACTGACAGTCGGCTCTACATCACTTCTCGATGGCCGACTCGACCACCATGTCCAGCACGTACGCCTGCGACGGCGCGTCGGCCGGCGGGTTCTTCACTACGTAGCGCTTGACGCGCACCACGTTGCGCACGCCGTCTTCGTGGGTGTAGCCCTCGATGTTGCCGTAGAAGTTCTCGAATTTGCCCGGCTCGCCCTGCTTCAGGCCCTTGTCGTCGAACTTCACTTCACGCACCTGCAGGCACTGGTAGTCCGGGATCAGCGGGTGCGAGCACTTCTGGGTCCTGGCCGCCACTTCCAGGAACACGGTTTGGCCGGCACCGCCGTAGCGGGTTTCAGCGGTCGGCTCCGGGTTGAACACCAGCACGTCGCCCTTGGCGTTGGTCAGCGTCAGCTTGCCATCGGCATCCTGCGCGGCTTTCAGCTCGCCCTGCAGGCGGCTCGACACGGCCTCGTCCAGCGCCATCAGCGCCTTGTCGGTGCAGGCCATCATGGTCGAGGCCATCGCGCTGACGCTCAGCGTGCCAGCGTCGAAGGCGTAACCACCGCCCATCTTGTTGCAGGTGTTGCTGACCGACAGGCGGCCGTCAGCGAAGTCCAGGGTGACCGGCTTGTCTTCGCGGGCGAACAGCGCGTCGATGCGCTTGCCGTCGGCGCCGGTGGCCTGCTGCAGCAGCCAGTGCTGGCTCTGCAGGCGCTGCGCATCCAGATGCGCCAGCGTCTGCTGGTCTGCTGCCTTGGCCGCCGCCGGGGCCAGATCGTCGCCGCCGGTGCCGGCCGGTGCCGGGGGCTGGCTGCAGGCGGCCATCAGGGCCAGCGGGAGGAGCAGGGTGAGCTTGCGGTTCATGATGATTCTCCTTGGGGAACCGTGGGGGAAACGGGGTGCGGCTGGCAACGGGGTTGCCATGCCCTGGCGCTGTTCAGCTGCCGGACGGCAGCCACAGCAGCAGCGCCGCGCCCAGCGCGATGCGGTACACGGCGAAGGCGGTGAACCGGTGCGACTTGATGTAGCCCATCAGCCACTTCACTACGACGAAGCCAGTGACGGCTGCGGCAAGGAAGGCCACGCCCACCTCGGTCCAGTTCTCGCTGCCCAGCTTTCCGTCCCTGGCCATTTCCAGGAAGGTGTAGGCACTGGCGGCGAACATGGTGGGAATGCCGACCAGGAACACGAACTCGGCGGCGGCCGCGCGGCGGCTCAGGCCCAGCAGCATGGCCAGGAAGATCGCCGAGGCCGAACGCGAGGTGCCGGGAAACACGCCGGCCACGACCTGTGCCAGGCCCACGCCGATCGCCACCGTCCAGGTCACCTGGTCACGGTCGGGCAGGCGTGCGGTGTAGGCCTCCACCAGCAGCATCCAGACACCACCGATGATCAATGCCCAGGCCACCGGACTGACGGTTTCCGGCAGCGACCAGCCGGCCTTGCGCACCACCAGGCCGACCACGGCGGTGACCAGGAACGCGGCGCCCAGCTTGAACACGTAGTCACGGTTGCCGCGCTGGCCGAAGCCGGTGGCCAGCTGCAGCAGGCGTTGGCGGAACACCAGCACCACGGCCACGATCGCGCCGGCCTGGATGACGATGTTGAAGAAGTCCGAACGGGCACCCAGCCAGTGCTGGGCAATGAGCAGGTGGCCGGTGCTGGAGATCGGCAGGAATTCGGTCAAGCCTTCAAGGATGCCCAGCAACAGGGCGGAGAGCAGGTCGGACATGGACAGTGCGTGCACGCGCGGCGGAAGGAAGAAGGCCGAGAGGATAGACGATCCCTGCTGCACCAAACGGGTGCGTCTGGCGATCAGTGCACCCGTTTGGTGCGCGCTGTTCTGCACCCGCACGGGGCGGTCTTTTTGAAATCAATGACTTGCAGCTCGCGAAAAGTTGGCACGGTCGTTGCTGTACCTCAGCAGGCATTCATCCCCATCCGAGGTCGTACCGATGTCCGTGGAAAACGTTGAGAAGCTGATCAAGGACAACCAGATCGAATTCGTCGATCTGCGCTTTGTCGACATGCGTGGTGTCGAGCAGCACGTGACCTTCCCGGTCAGCATCATCGAGCCGTCGCTGTTCGAAGAAGGCAAGATGTTCGATGGCAGCTCGATCGCCGGCTGGAAGGGCATCAACGAGTCGGACATGGTGCTGCTGCCGGACCCGGCCAGTGCCTATGTCGATCCGTTCTACGCCGATCCGACCATCGTGATCAGCTGCGACATCCTCGACCCGGCCACCATGCAGCCGTACGGCCGCTGCCCGCGCGGCATCGCCAAGCGCGCCGAGGCCTACCTGAAGTCCTCCGGCATCGCCGAAACCGCGTTCTTCGGCCCGGAACCGGAATTCTTCATCTTCGACTCGGTCCGTTTCGCCAATGAAATGGGCAACACCTTCTTCAAGGTCGATTCCGAAGAAGCCGCCTGGAACAGCGGCGCCAAGTACGACGGCGCCAACAGCGGCTACCGCCCGGGCGTGAAGGGCGGTTACTTCCCCGTTCCGCCGACCGACACCCTGCACGACCTGCGCGCTGAAATGTGCAAGACCCTGGAACAGGTCGGCATCGAAGTGGAAGTGCAGCACCACGAAGTGGCCACCGCTGGCCAATGCGAGATCGGCACCAAGTTCAGCACCCTGGTGCAGAAGGCCGACGAACTGCTGCGCATGAAGTACGTCATCAAGAACGTCGCCCACCGCAACGGCAAGACCGTCACCTTCATGCCCAAGCCGATCGTCGGCGACAACGGCAGCGGCATGCACGTGCACCAGTCGCTGTCCAAGGGCGGCACCAACCTGTTCTCCGGTGACGGCTACGGCGGCCTGAGCCAGCTGGCGCTGTGGTACATCGGCGGCATCTTCAAGCACGCCAAGGCCATCAATGCCTTCGCCAACTCCGGCACCAACAGCTACAAGCGCCTGGTGCCGGGCTTCGAAGCGCCGGTGATGCTGGCCTACTCGGCCCGCAACCGTTCGGCGTCGTGCCGCATTCCGTGGGTGTCCAACCCGAAGGCACGCCGCATCGAAATGCGCTTCCCGGACCCGATCCAGTCCGGCTACCTGACCTTCACCGCGCTGATGATGGCCGGCCTGGACGGCATCAAGAACCAGATCGACCCGGGCGCACCGAGCGACAAGGACCTGTACGACCTGCCGCCGGAAGAAGAGAAGCTGATCCCGCAGGTCTGCTCCTCGCTGGACCAGGCGCTGGAAGCTCTGGACAAGGACCGCGAGTTCCTCAAGGCCGGCGGCGTGATGAGCGATGACTTCATCGACGGCTACATCGCGCTGAAGATGCAGGAAGTGACCAAGTTCCGCGCGGCCACCCACCCGCTGGAATACCAGCTGTACTACGCCAGCTGACCGGACGCGATGGCGGTGGGCTTCCCCCTCCCACCCGCCGCCATCGCTTCCGTTTTCGCGGCTGGGGAGCCGCAAGGCGGGCGCAGGCCCGCCGTTGTAGAGCGGACTGCTAGTCCGCTGCATTGGAACGCGGGCCTTTGGCCCGCTTATCCAGGGGCAAGAGAGAGACCGGATACGCGACCAGGGCCGCCCTCCCTCCCGCGTCGGTCGTGCAAGGAGAGAGGCACGGCCGTCCCGGCCCAGTACGTATCCGGTGCAACAGCCATGGCCATCCCCGTGATGGCCCGTGGTTGCCTGAAGCCAACGCGCACTGGCGCGCTGGCCCCATCCACCATCGGGACATGCGCATGAAACTGATCTCCGCCATCATCCGGCCGTTCAAGCTCGACGAGGTCCGCGAGGCCCTGTCCGACGCTGGCGTGTCGGGCATCACCGTGACCGAAGTGAAAGGCTTCGGCCGCCAGAAGGGCCACACCGAGCTGTATCGCGGCGCCGAGTACGTCGTCGATTTCCTGCCCAAGATCAAGATCGAAACCGTGGTCACCGACGAGCGCGCCGACGCGGTGATCGAAGCGATCCAATCGTCGGCAGGCACCGGCAAGATCGGTGACGGCAAGATCTTCGTCACCGCCGTCGAACAGGTCATCCGCATCCGCACCGGCGAAATCGGTGCCGACGCGCTGTAACCCCCCTTCCGGAGACTCCCCCATGAAGATGCGCCTTCTCACCGGGTGGCAAGCCCGGTTCCACCTCGTGTGCCTGTTGATGCTGCTCAGCGCGCTGGCTGCCGGTGCCTGGCCGGGCAGTGCCCACGCCCAGGCCCAGGTCTCGCCACTGGCAAGCGAAAACGTGGCAGTTGAACCGCTGCAGGCCCCCGTGGCCGCAGCACCGGCCGCTGCCGAAGCAACGGCACCGGCCTTCGACCACGGTGACGTGGCCTGGATGCTGACCTCCACCCTGCTGGTGCTGCTGATGGTGGTGCCGGGCCTGGCGCTGTTCTACGGCGGCCTGGTGCGCTCGAAGAACGTGCTGTCGGTGCTCAGCCAGATCCTGGTGGTGTTCTCGCTGGTGCTGCTGCTGTGGGTGGCCTACGGCTACAGCGCGGTCTTCAGTGCCGGCAATCCCTTCTTCGGCTCATTCACCGAATTCGCCTTCCTCAAGGGCTTTACCCCCGAGTCGGTGGGCAACACGCCGATCAAGGGCCTGCCGGACTATCTGTTCGTCGCCTTCCAGTCGACCTTCGCCGGCATCACCACCGCGCTGATCGTCGGTGCCTTCGCCGAACGCATCAAGTTCCGCGCGGTGCTGCTGTTCTCGGCGTTGTGGTTCACCCTCAGCTACGTCCCGATGGCGCACATCGTCTGGGGCGGCGGCTACCTGGGTGAGCTGGGCGCGATCGATTTCGCCGGTGGCACCGTGGTCCACATCAATGCCGGCGTCGCCGGCCTGGTCGCGGCCTGGTTCGTCGGCAAGCGCCTGGGCTACGGCCAGACCGCGCTGAAGCCGCACAACGTACCGTTCACCTATATCGGCGCGATGCTGTTGTGGGTGGGCTGGTTCGGCTTCAATGCCGGCTCGGCGGCCGCGGCCGACACCGTCGCTTCGCTGGCCTTCCTCAACACCGTGCTGGCCACCGCCGCCGCCGTGCTGGGCTGGACGCTGGTGGAAGCAATCAGCAAAGGCAAGCCGTCGGCCCTGGGTGCCGCTTCGGGCGCAGTGGCCGGCCTGGTCGGCATTACGCCGGCATGCGGCACGGTCGGGCCGTTGGGCGCGATCGTGATCGGCTTCGTGGCGGGCGTGGTCTGCGTGTGGGGCGTGACCGGTCTCAAGCGCCTGCTGAAGGTGGACGACACCGCCGACGTGTTCGGTGTGCACGGCGTGGGCGGCATCGTCGGCGCCATCCTCACCGGTGTGTTCAGCGCGCAGTCGCTGGGCGGCACCAAGGCCGATCTGGATATCGGGCACCAGGTCTGGGTGCAGGTGGTCAGCGTTGGCCTCACCGTGGTCTGGTCGGCGGTGGTGACCGCCGTCATCCTGCTGCTGGTAAAGGTCGTGGTGGGCCTGCGCGTGACCGAAGAGGCCGAGCGGACCGGCCTGGATGTCACTTCGCACGGCGAATCGGCCTACGAGGCCTGAGGTAGCGGCGTACTGACGTGGTGGGTGCCGACCGTTGGTCGGCACCCTGGCATGCATCATCAAGCGCAATCGCGCACAATCAGGCCATGCACCCGATCCGCGCCGTCCTGATGCTCTCGGCCTGCCTGCTGCTGGCCGCCTGCGCCTCCGCGCCGCAGGAAACCCACAACCCGCTCGCCACCTGGGTGCCATCGCCGAACCAGAACGCGCGCACGCCGGTCATCATCGTCATCCACCACACCGAGCAGAAGTCGGTTCAGCAGAGCCTGCATACGCTACGCACCGCCAACAGCGGTGGACCGGTCAGTGCGCATTACCTGATCGGTAGCGATGGCCATCGCTACCAGCTGGTGGCCGACGAACGCCGCGCCTGGCATGCAGGGTCCGGGCGCTGGGGCACCATCACCGACCTCAACTCAGCCTCGATCGGCATCGAGCTGGACAACGATGGCCGCAGCCCGTTCAGTGCGGCGCAGATCGAATCACTGATCCTGCTGCTGCGCGACCTCACCACCCGCCTGAACATCCCGCCGCGCCAGGTGATTGGCCACGCCGATCTGGCGCCGACGCGCAAGCAGGATCCGAGCCGCTTCTTCCCCTGGCAGCAGTTGGCCGAGGCCGGCTTCGGGGTCTGGCCACGCGCCGCCGACGGCGCGGCACCGGAGGGTTTCGACGCGTGGAATGCGCTGGCACGCTTTGGCTATCCGCTGGACAACCGCGAGGCCACCGTCGCCGCGTTCCATCGCCGCTTCCGTGGCCGTGACGACCTGCCGAAGACGCTGGATGCCGAGGACGCGCGCATCCTGCATTCGCTGCTGCTGCAGACGCCGTGACCCGGCGCATGAACGCTTGGCCCTGCGCTGGGTTGCCGCCCAGCGGCCAGCACTCCACCATGGCGGCATGATCGATTCCGCCACCTTCTTCAAGCGCAAGCACTGGACCCTGCTGGCAGCGGCGGTGCTCGCCGGTTGCGCCACCACCGCTCCCCGCACGGGCGCCGAAGCGCCCACGCCGGCCTCGCCGCCAGCGGCCACCTACGCGAAGGCGACATGGAGCGCATTGCCAGCGGTCTCCGACAGCGATCTGCAGGCCGGCTTCGTTGCCTGGCGCAGCAGCTGCACCCGCCTGAAAAACGACGCGGTCTGGGCCAAACCCTGTGCCGCCGCCGCCGCGGTATCCGGCAAGGACCCGGCCGCGATCCGCCAGTTCCTGCAGCGCGACCTCGATGTCTACGCGCTGCGTGCCGGCGGCCACCAGGCCGACGGGTTGATTACCGGCTACTACGAGCCGATCTACCCCGGCAGCCTCACCCGCACCGACAAAGCGACGGTGCCGGTCTACGGCACGCCGGATGATCTGGTGGTGGTGCAGCTGGACAGCCTCTACCCGGAACTGAAGGGCAAGCGCCTGCGCGGCCGCGTGGACGGCAAGGTGCTCAAGCCCTACGACGATGCCGGCACCATCGCCAGCAAGGGCGCCAAGGCGCCGGTACTGGCCTGGCTGACCGACCCGATGGACCTGCAGCTGCTGCAGATCCAGGGCTCGGGCCGGGTGCGCCTGGGCGACGGCACGCAGATCCGGCTGGCCTATGCCGAGCAGAACGGACACCCCTACCGCGCCATCGGCCGCTGGCTGGTCGACCAGGGCCAGCTGAAGAAGGAAGACGTCACCATGGACGCGATCCGCAGCTGGGCCCGGGCCAATCCCGCGCGGGTGCCTGACCTGCTGCGCAGCAACCCCAGCTACGTGTTCTTCGTGCGCAACCCGGACAGCCCGGAGGGCCCGCGCGGTTCGCTGAACGTGCCGCTCACCGCCGGCTACAGCGTGGCGGTTGATCGTACCGTGGTGCCACTGGGCAGCCTGCTGTGGCTGTCCACCACGCGCCCGGACGGCAGCCCGGTGGTGCGCCCGGTGGCCGCGCAGGACACCGGCGGCGCCATTGCCGGTGAAGTGCGCGCGGACCTGTACTGGGGCAGCGGCGATGCCGCCGGCAAGCTGGCCGGTGACATGAAGCAGAAGGGCAACCTCTGGATGCTGTGGCCGAAGGGCAGCCCGCTGCCGAACTGACCCGACCGGGGTCGGCTCCCTTTCCGCAGGAAAGGGCTCTGACCCCCCGGATGCCTGATAATGGCGCCATTCCGAACTCTCCGGCCGCACCTGCGGCCAGGACCCCTGCAATGACCTACGCAAAGCACACCGCAAGATCCGGCGCGAAATCCGCCGCCAGGAAGTACTACAAGCACTGGGCCGAATCGGGCCTGGGCAAGGGCAACGTGCTGATGGAAGCGCGGGGCGACAAGATCGTGCGCCAGGTGGAAATCTACGGCACCAAGTGGGTCTGGGCCGACGAGCATGCCCACAGCGATGACCGTTTCCTGCTGGCCGACCAGCCGGTGTCGTTCCTGGATTTCGACGAGGACGACGAAATCTCCGCGCGTGAATTCGAAAGCGCCTGGAAAAAGGCACGGGAAGCCACCGGCTACCCCGTGTAATCCGACCCCCCTGCCTTTGTAGCGTCGAGCCACGCTCGACGGCCGTTTGCCAGGAACAGTCGAGCATGGCTCGATGCTATAAAGGCGGCATGTGAAATGTTATATGATTACATTTCACCTGCACCCGTTCTCCCCCATGAAGATCTCCACGCTGGTGGCCGCCCTCGCGGCCGCACCGTTCGCCCCTGAAGCACTCGCACAGTCTGCCGACGCCGCGCTGACCCTCGGCAAGGTGCAGGTACATCAGCACGGCGAAGGCCAGCTCAGCGCGCACCAGGTGCTGACCTCGGTGGACGTGCTGGGTGCAGACCAGATCGAAAGCCGCAACGTCTCGCACAGCTGGGAACTGCTCGGGCAGATGCCCGGCATCCAGCTCACCGAAACCCGGCAGGGCGCCGAATCGGGCAAGGTCAGCTTCCGCGCCTTCAACGGCGAGGGCTATCTCAATGCCATCAAGACGCTGATCGACGGCATCCCCAGCAACGTCAACAGCGGCAACCAGCGCTTCATCGACATGCTGTTCCCGCTGGAGATCAGCTACATCGAAGTGGTGCGTGGTACCAACGACCCGCGCTACGGCCTGCACAACATCGGCGGCAACGTGAACTTCGGCACGCGCCAGGGCGGCACCTACACCGATGCGCGCCTGGCCTACGGAAGCTACAACACCCGTGATGCACAGCTGGCAGTAGGCCGTGAAACCAATGGCTTCGCGCAGAACTATTTCGTCGGCACCCAGGCCAGCGATGGTTATCGCGACCACGACACTTCCAGGAAGTACTCGCTGGGCGGCAAGTGGTTCTTCGGCACGCTGGACGAAGGGCTGCGCGTGGGCCTGACCGCGCGCGCCTATCACCATGAAGCCGACGAACCCGGCTTCATGACCGCCGAGGAACTGCGCACGCATCGCCGTGGCAGCGACCTGCGCAACGGCAACGATGGCGATGACCGCGACATGCGCCAGATCGCCGCGCACCTGGACCTGAAGCTGTCCGAGGGGCTCACCTTCGGCACGCGGCTGTACCACAACCGCTATGAGGACGACCGCCGGGTGACCTTCAGCGATCTGCCGGCCGGCAACCTGCCGCGCCAGCGCCGCGTGTGGGACGAGCGGCAGCATGGCCTGCTCAGCACGCTGACCTGGCAGGCCAGCCCCACGCTTACCGTCGAGGGCGGCCTGAACTACGAGCAGCAGGACAACGGCTACCTCCGCGAGCGCTACGCCTACGCCGAACCCACCGATTTCAGCCAGCCACCGGCGCGGGTGCAGAACAATGACCGCCACAGCTTCGACAACTGGGGCGCCTACGTGCAGGCCATCTACCAACCCGTCGAGGCCTGGAAGATCGTGCCGGCCTATCGCGTCGACCGCTTCAGTGGGCGCACCCACCTGATGAACGGCGTCAGCGGCCGCCTGCAGGACTACGGCAGCATCGACCAGCCCAAGCTGAGCGTCATCCATACCCTGGGCCAGGCCACCCATGTCTACGCGAACTGGGGCCGCACCTTCCAGGTATTGACCGGCTCCACCGCACCGGCCTACCTCACCCCGGGGCAGGCATCGATGCAGCCGTCCACCAACACCGGCATGGAGCTGGGCCTGAAATTCCAGCCGTTTGCCGGCAGCCAGGCACGCCTGGCGGTATGGCAGCAGGATGCGGAGAACGAGGTATCCAACATGCCGGCGACCGGTACGACGGTCACCCTGGGCAAGACCCGCCGACGCGGCGTGGATGCGCAGCTGAGCCTGCAGCTGGGCGACGACTGGACGGTCTGGGCGTCGCATGCCTACCAGGAAGCGAAGATCACCCGCGACGACCGCGATGCCAGCGTTTCCCTGCAGGGCCGCGAAGTGGCCGCCACCCCGCGCCACATCAGCAATCTGGGCGTGGACTATCGCGCCACTGATGCGCTGCGGCTGGGCCTGCAGGCGCGTGCACAGGGCGATTACTACCTGGAAGAGCGCAACGTGGCCGGCAAGTTCGGAGGCTTCGCCGTGCTCGACCTCAGCGCGGCCTACCAGCTCACTCCGCGTTTCAGCGTGGACCTGCAGCTGAAGAACGTTACCGGCCGCGAGTACGCCTACGCCTGGTACGACAGCTTCTTCTGGGACAGCGCGCGCCCGATGTTCTCGCCGGCCCCGGGCCGCAGCGTGTTCGTCGGCCTCAACATGAAGCTGTAACCGGCCACCCGGTAGTGGTCGAGCTTGCTCGACCTGCGGCAGGGGTCAGAGCCCTTTCCTGGCGGAAAGGGCTCCGACCCCGAACCCCGCAGCGCATGGGGTCAGATCCCTTTCCGCCAGGAAAGGGCTCTGACCCCGAACCCCGCGTTTTGCACTACATTTGTGCAATGTCCGCCCCCCCCCCCCCCCCCCCCCCCTCTACGCTTGGCACACCCCCCGCG
>NZ_LLXV01000060.1:2500-5517 GCF_001431665.1 Stenotrophomonas beteli
ATGTCCGAATGGGGAAACCCACCCGCTTGCGGGTATCCTGCAGTGAATACATAGCTGCTGGAAGCGAACCTGGTGAACTGAAATATCTAAGTAACCAGAGGAAAAGAAATCAACCGAGATTCCGTAAGTAGCGACGAGCGAACGCGGACTAGCCCTTAAGCTGATTTGGTTCTAGGAAAACGCTCTGGAAAGAGCGGCCATAGAAGGTGATAGCCCTGTATCTGAAAGGGCCATTTCAGTGAAGACGAGTAGGGCGGGGCACGTGAAACCCTGTCTGAACATGGGGGGACCATCCTCCAAGGCTAAATACTACTGACCGACCGATAGTGAACCAGTACCGTGAGGGAAAGGCGAAAAGAACCCCGGAGAGGGGAGTGAAATAGAACCTGAAACCGTGTGCGTACAAGCAGTAGGAGCTCCGCAAGGAGTGACTGCGTACCTTTTGTATAATGGGTCAGCGACTTACTGTTCGTGGCAAGCTTAACCGTATAGGGGAGGCGAAGGGAAACCGAGTCTGATAAGGGCGCATAGTCGCGGGCAGTAGACCCGAAACCGGGTGATCTAGTCATGCCCAGGGTGAAGGTGCGGTAACACGCACTGGAGGCCCGAACCCACTCCCGTTGCAAAGGTAGGGGATGAGGTGTGATTAGGAGTGAAAAGCTAATCGAACCCGGAGATAGCTGGTTCTCCTCGAAAGCTATTTAGGTAGCGCCTCATATGTATCCTCTCGGGGGTAGAGCACTGTTATGGCTAGGGGGTCATCGCGACTTACCAAACCATTGCAAACTCCGAATACCGAGACGGACTGTATGGGAGACACACGGCGGGTGCTAACGTCCGTCGTGAAAAGGGAAACAACCCAGACCCACAGCTAAGGTCCCAAATTCAGTGCTAAGTGGAAAACCATGTGGAAAGGCACAGACAGCCAGGAGGTTGGCTTAGAAGCAGCCACCCTTTAAAGAAAGCGTAATAGCTCACTGGTCGAGTCGGTCTGCGGGGAAGATTTAACGGGGCTAAGCACTGAACCGAAGCTTGGGGTGCATACTTTGTATGCGCGGTAGAGGAGCGTTCCGTAAGCCTGCGAAGGTGGATTGAGAAGTCCGCTGGAGGTATCGGAAGTGCGAATGCTGACATGAGTAACGATAATGCGGGTGAAAAACCCGCACGCCGAAAGCCCAAGGTTTCCTTGCGCAACGTTAATCGGCGCAGGGTGAGTCGGCCCCTAAGGCGAGGACGAAAGTCGTAGTCGATGGGAAGCAGGTTAATATTCCTGCACCTCGCGTAAGTGCGATGGAGGGACGGAGAAGGTTAGGTGTACCAGGCGTTGGTTGTCCTGGGGAAAGGCGGTAGGTTTGGATCTTTGGCAAATCCGGGATCCTCTAAGACCGAGCACCGAGACGAGCCTTTATGGCGAAGTCACTGATACCACGCTTCCAGGAAAAGCTCCTAAGCTTCAGCTTACGCAGACCGTACCGTAAACCGACACAGGTGGGTAGGATGAGAATTCTCAGGCGCTTGAGAGAACTCGGGTGAAGGAACTAGGCAACATGGCACCGTAACTTCGGGAGAAGGTGCACCCTTTTTGGTGGCTCGTGCGAGCTATAGCTGAAGAGGGTCGCAGTAACCAGGCCGCTGCGACTGTTTATCAAAAACACAGCACTCTGCAAACACGAAAGTGGACGTATAGGGTGTGACGCCTGCCCGGTGCTGGAAGGTTAATTGATGGGGTCAGCCGCAAGGCGAAGCTCTTGATCGAAGCCCCAGTAAACGGCGGCCGTAACTATAACGGTCCTAAGGTAGCGAAATTCCTTGTCGGGTAAGTTCCGACCTGCACGAATGGCGTAACGACAGCGGCGCTGTCTCCACCCGAGACTCAGTGAAATTGAAATCGCTGTGAAGATGCAGCGTTCCCGTGGCAAGACGGAAAGACCCCGTGAACCTTTACTATAGCTTTACACTGAACGTTGAGTTCGTCTGTGTAGGATAGGTGGGAGGCTATGAAACCATGGCGCTAGCTGTGGCGGAGCCATCCTTGAAATACCACCCTGTCGTGCTTGACGTTCTAACCTGGGCCCATTATCTGGGTCGGGGACCGTGTATGGTGGGTAGTTTGACTGGGGCGGTCTCCTCCTAAAGAGTAACGGAGGAGCTCGAAGGTACGCTCAGCGCGGTCGGACATCGCGCACTGTGTGCAAAGGCATAAGCGTGCTTGACTGCAAGATCGACGGATCAAGCAGGTAGGAAACTAGGACTTAGTGATCCGGTGGTTCTGTATGGAAGGGCCATCGCTCAACGGATAAAAGGTACTCCGGGGATAACAGGCTGATACCGCCCAAGAGTTCATATCGACGGCGGTGTTTGGCACCTCGATGTCGGCTCATCACATCCTGGGGCTGTAGTCGGTCCCAAGGGTATGGCTGTTCGCCATTTAAAGTGGTACGCGAGCTGGGTTCAGAACGTCGTGAGACAGTTCGGTCCCTATCTGCCATGGGCGTTGGAGATTTGAGAGGGGCTGCTCCTAGTACGAGAGGACCGGAGTGGACGAACCTCTGGTGTTCCGGTTGTCACGCCAGTGGCATTGCCGGGTAGCTATGTTCGGAAGCGATAACCGCTGAAAGCATCTAAGCGGGAAGCGCGCCTCAAGATGAGATCTCCCGGGGCACAAGCCCCCTGAAGGAACCATGTAGACTACGTGGTTGATAGGTCAGGTGTGTAAGTACAGCAATGTATTGAGCTAACTGATACTAATGATCCGTGCGGCTTGACCATATAACCTCAAGTTGCCTTGGCTTTACGACAGCGTCGTAAGAGCATCCAAGTGCACGCTACGTCACAAGAACTATGCGAGGCTGGCGCCTTGTCCCCCCGGGACGAGTGCGACTCTCCAAAAGCCTCCCTGGTGAAATTAGCGCTGTGGAACCACCCGATCCCATCCCGAACTCGGAAGTGAAACGCAGCTGCGCCGATGGTAGTGTGGCTCAAGCCATGCGAGAGTAGGTCATCGCCAGGGTTTACAC
>NZ_LLXV01000061.1 GCF_001431665.1 Stenotrophomonas beteli
GCTGGCCCTGCTGCTGGCCGGCACCGCCGCTTCCACCACTGTATCCGCGCACGAACGCGTTCCCTCCGGCCAGCAGGTCGGCACCAGCCCCTGGGGACCGAAAGACGAGATCGGCCGCCTCAACCTGATCACCGAAGCCTCGCGCGCCGCGATCCTGTCGCGGGTCAGCGGTGGCAAGGCCTATGACCTGGCCACCGAATACTACGTCGGCATGCCCAGCTGGCAGGATGCCGGCGACCCGCACTACCAGTTCTGGATGACCCACACCCCGCGCGGCACGGTGATGGACGACCCGATGGGCGTGGGCGAGACCATGAACCTCACCCGCAGCTACACCGGCACCGCCTTCTCGATGTACAGCCACACCGGCACCCACATCGATGCGCTGAACCACTTCGGCATCCACGGGAAGATCTGGAACGGCTTCGAGGCCGACAAGCACCTCGGCGATCGTGGCTGGAATGTCACCGGCATCGAGAAGTTCCCGCCGCTGATCGCGCGTGGCGTGCTGATCGACGTGGCCGCCGCCAAGGGCGTGGAGATGCTGCCTGACAGCTACCGCGTCACCCGCCAGGACCTGAAGGACGCGCTGGCACGGCAGAAGGTGACGCTTCAGCAGGGCGACGTGGTGCTGATCCGCACCGGCCGCATGCGCCTGTTCGAGCAGCCCAGGGCCTACATGGCCAACCCGCCGGGCATGGGCCTGGACGCGGCGCGCTTCCTGGTCGAGGACAGCGGCGCGATGATCGTCGGCGCCGACAACCTCAGCTTCGAGACCTTCCCCTCGGAGGTGTCCGACGACTACGTGCCGCTGCACACCTACCTGCTGGCCCAACAGGGCGCGCCGATCATCGAGCTGGTGGCGCTGGATGAACTGGCCCGCGACAAGGTCTACGAGTTCGCCTTCATCGGCGGCCCGCTGAAGATCCGCGGCGGCGATGCCGCACCGCTGCGCCCGGTGGCGTTGCCGGTCAGCCCGTAACCGGGGCCTGTGGGGTGCCGCCCCTGGTCCGGCAACCCGTGCCATCCTGGGTGGGTGCCGACCTTGGTCGGCACTCCTTTCCCTCTTCAGCAACCTGAAACCCGACCCTCCAATTTCATTAGTAATTCTACTTACAACGCGAGTAGCATGTCCGGTCTCAGCCCCTGATACCGGCCTGTCGATACTCGTTCCATGCCCGCCGTTTCCGCCCGCTTCCGTCGCTCCCAGCCTGCCCGGCGCCTCCCTTGGAGGACCGGCTGATGGGCGCCGTCGTCGCCCTCGACCGGCTGCTGGATGGCCGCCAGCTGTGGCGCGGCCCGGCCCGCCACGGGCCGGCCAGCGACCACCTGGCCAGCGGCCACCCCGCGCTGGACGCCCGCCTGCCGGGTGGCGGCTGGCCGGCCAGCGGGCTGTGCGAGGTGCTGCAGGCCGCGCCCGGCGTGGGCGAACTGGCCCTGGTCTGGCCAGCGTTGGCCCGGCTGAGCCAACGCGACCGCCCGATCGTGCTGATCGCCCCGCCCTATCGCCCGCATGCGCCGGCCTGGGCCGCTGCCGGGCTGGAGCTGGCCCAGCTGCAGATCATCCAGGCCACACCGAAGCAGGCGTTGTGGGCGGCCGAGCAATGCCTGCGCTCTGCCGCCTGTGCGGCGGTGCTGTGCTGGCCGCAGCACGCCGACGACCGCGCCCTGCGCCGCCTGCAGGTCGCCGCCGACAGCGGCCAATGCCTGGGCTTCGTGTTCCGCGAGGCGCAGGCAGCGCGCAACCCCTCCCCGGCCAGCCTGCGCCTGCAACTCGAGCATGGCCAGGTGCGGGTGCTGAAGTGCCGCGGCGGGTTGCCGCCAGCACAGCCACTGCCGCTGGCCATCGCGCACTGAGGCCGCGCCATGCATTGGGCCTGCCTGTTGTTGCCGCAGCTGGCGCTGGACAGCGTGCTGCGCCTGCAGCCGGACCCGCAGCGGCCGCTGGTGCTGCTGCAGGGGCCGGCCCAGCGCCGCGTGCTGCGCGCGGTCAGCCCGGCCGCGCGGGCCGCCGGCCTGCGCCCGGGCATGCTGCTGTCGGCCGCGCAGGTGCTGGTGCAGGACCTGCACCTGCACGATTACGACCCGAACGCCGAACAGCACACCCGGCAGCTGCTGGCCAGCTGGGCCTATGCCTACAGCTCGCAGGTCAGCCTCGATTTTCCGCATGCGCTGGTGCTGGAGATCGGTGCCAGCCGTGCCCTGTTCGGTGACTGGCTGACCATCCAGAAACGCCTGCGGGCCGAACTGCACGAACTCGGCTTCCGCCATCGCCTGGTGGCCGCGCCCACCGCGCATGCCGCGCGCGTGCTGGCCAACGTCCACGACGGCCTCGGCATTGATGCGCAGCAGCTGCCGGCGGCACTGGCACAGCTGCCGTTGCCGCGCAGTGGGCTGCCGAGCGAAGCAGTGACCGTGCTGGGACGCTCCGGCCTGCGCACGTTGGGCGCGGTGCTGGACCTGCCACGCGACAGCCTTGCCCGGCGCTTCGCCCCCGACGTGCTGCAGCAACTGGACGCGCTGCGTGGCCTTCCCACCGCGCCACTGCGTTACTACCAGCCTCCCGATCGTTTCGATGCGCGCATCGAATTCGAGTACGAGATCGAATCCAGCCAGGCCCTGCTGTTTCCACTACGTCGCCTGCTGCTGGACCTGGCCGCCTTCCTGTGCTCGCGCGATGGCGGCGTGCAGCGCTTCGACCTGCATTTCGAACACGACCTGCTGCCGCCCAGCGTGCTGACCATCGGCCTGCTGGCGCCGGAGCGTGATCCCGCGCTGCTGTTCGAGATCGCGCGCAACCGCATGGAAGCCTTCGCCCTGCCCGCCGGCAGCCGCGCACTGCGCCTGCAGGCCGAGCAGCTGCCGCCCTTCGTGCCCGCCGCGCGTGACCTGTTCGATACCCGGCCGGCACAGGCGATGCCCTGGAACCAGCTTCGCGAGCGCCTGCGCGCGCGGCTGGGCGATGACGCCGTGCAGCCGTTGGCGGTGCAGGCCGACCATCGCCCCGAACGCGCCAGTGGCACCCAGCCGGCGGTCAAGCCTCCGTCGTACTGGCCGCTACGCCCGGGCTGGCTGCTGGATACGCCGCAACCCCTGCGCGACCCGCGCCTGCGCATCGTCGCCGGGCCGGAGCGGATCGAATCAGGCTGGTGGGACCAGGCCGATGCACGGCGCGACTACTACGTGGTGGAAACCGCGCATGGCCAACGCGGTTGGGCATTCCGTGCACGCAACGACCCGCATGCACCGTGGATGCTGCACGGCTGGTTCGGCTGAGCCCCCATGCACAGTGAACTGCCCGGCTACGCTGAACTGCACTGCCTGTCGGCTTTCAGTTTCCAGCGCGGCGCCTCGATTGCCGAAGAACTGTTCGCGCGCGCCGCCGGCCAGGGTTACCGGGCACTGGCGATCACCGACGAATGCTCACTGGCCGGCATCGTGCGCGCCTGGCAGGCGGCGAAGGCGCATGGCGTGGCGCTGATCGTCGGCGCCGAATTCCAGGTCGAGGACGGGCCGAAGCTGGCCCTGCTGTGCACCGACCAGGCCGCCTATGCCGGGCTGTGCCAGTTGATCACCACCTGCCGGCGGCGCGCGGCCAAGGGCGGGTACCGTTGCCTGCGCGAGGACCTGCTCGGCCTGCCCGACGGGCTGCTGTGCCTGTGGCTGGACCGGCAACCGGCCGCCACCGATCTGGAACTGCTGCGTGCAGGCTTCAATGATCGCCTGTGGCTGGCGGTGGAACTGCACCACGAGCACGACGACGCACGCCGCCTGCAGCAGCTGCAGGCCTTCGGCGAACGCCATCGCCTGCCACTGGTTGCCAGTGGCGATGTGCACATGCACGTGCGCCGCCGCCGTGCCCTGCAGGACACACTGACTGCGATCCGCCACCGCTGCAGCGTGGCCGAGGCCGGCTGGCGCCTGTTCCCCAATGGCGAGCGCCACCTGCGCCCGCGTACCGCACTGGCCCAGCTGTATCCGCCCGAACTGCTGGCCGAAACCCTGCGTATTGCAGAGCGCTGCCACTTCACCCTGGAACAGCTGCAGTACACCTACCCACGTGAGCTGGTGCCCGAAGGCCACGATCCGGACAGCTGGCTGCGCGTGCTGGTCGAGCGTGGCATCCGGTGGCGTTGGAAAGGCGGCATCGAAGCGAAACAACGCACGCAGATCGAGCACGAACTGGCGTTGATCAAGCAGAAGAACTACGCCTCCTACTTCCTCACCGTGCAGGACATCGTGCGCTTCGCGCGCAGCCAGGACATTCTCTGCCAGGGCCGCGGCTCGGCGGCCAACTCGGCAGTGTGCTTCGTGCTGGGCGTGACCGAGATCGACCCGGCGCGCAGCAATCTGCTGTTCGAACGCTTCATCTCCGCCGAGCGCGATGAACCACCGGATATCGACATCGACTTCGAGCACGAGCGCCGCGAGGAAGTGCTGCAGTACGTGTTCAAGCGCTACGGCCGCGAGCGCGCGGCACTGGCTGCGGTGGCGATCAGCTACCGTGGCCGCAGCGCGATCCGCGACGTGGCCCGTGCACTTGGCCTGCCGATGGACCAGGTCAACGAACTGGGCGCGGCGATGGACCACTGGGGCGGCAACATCCCGCTGCCGGAAACCCTGCGCGAGCGAGGCTTCGATCCGGACACGCCCTTGATGCGGCGCCTGCTGGCGTTGACCGCCGAGCTGATCGATTTTCCGCGCCACTTGTCGCAGCACCCGGGCGGTTTCGTGATCTCCGAGCATCCGCTGTCGACCCTGGTGCCGGTGGAAAACGCGGCGATGGCCGACCGCACCGTCATCCAGTGGGACAAGGATGACCTGGATGCCACCGGCCTGATGAAGGTCGACTGCCTGGCATTGGGCATGCTCACCGCCATCCGCAAGTGCCTGGCGATGCTGAAGCAGCATGGCCTGCACAGTGGACGCATGGATGCGATCCCTCCCAAGGACACGAAGACCTACGACATGATCTGCGCCGCCGACACCATCGGCGTGTTCCAGATCGAATCGCGCGCGCAGATGGCGATGCTGCCGCGCATGCAGCCGCGCACGTTCTATGACCTGGTGATCGAGGTGGCGATCGTGCGACCCGGCCCGATCCAGGGCGACATGGTGCATCCCTACCTGGAACGGCGGCGGATCCTGCGCGAACAGGGCCCGGACGCGTTGAACGATCCGGACAATCCGCTTTACCCACCGCAGCTGGAACGCGTGTTCGCGCGCACGCTGGGCGTTCCATTGTTCCAGGAACAGGTGATGCAGCTGGCGGTCGAAGCAGCCGGTTACACGCCTGGCCAGGCCGATGCCCTGCGTCGTTCGATGGCGGCCTGGAAACGCCGTGGCGGGCTGGAACCGCATCGCGAGAAGCTGCTGGCCGGCATGCTGGAGAACGGCTTCAGCCGCCAATACGGTGAGCACCTGTTCGAGCAGATCAAGGGATTCGGCGATTACGGTTTCCCGGAAAGCCACGCCGCCAGCTTTGCCCTGCTGACCTATAACAGCTGCTGGCTGAAATGCCACCACCCGGCCGCATTCACCGCCAGCCTGATCAACAGCCAGCCGCTGGGTTTCTACAGCCCCGACCAGCTGCTGCAGGACGCGCGCCGGCATGGCATTACCGTTCTTCCCGTGGACGTGCGCCACAGCAACTGGGACTGCACCCTGGATTTCAGCAAGGGGCCGGCAGCGATCCGGCTCGGCCTGCGCCTGATCGACGGCTGCAACGAAGGTGCTGTGCAGGCCATCATGCGCGAACGTGCGCGGCGCCCGTTCGACGATGTGGGCGACCTGTGCCAGCGCACCGCCCTGGATCGCCGCCAGCAGGGCCTGCTGGCCGATGCCGGTGCGCTGCGCGGGCTCAGTGGCCATCGCCATCGTGCACGCTGGGATATCTCCGGCGTGGAAAACCGGCTGCCCCTGTTCGAGCAGGCCCGCGCCACCGCCGAAGCGCGCGTGCCGCTGCCCCTGCCCAGCGCCTGGGAGGACATGCAGGCCGATTACCGCAGTACCGGCACCACCCTTGGCCGCCATCCGATCTCGTTCCTGCGCGCGCAGCTGCGCAGCCGCGGCTGCCTGGATGCCGCGCAGCTTGCGGGCCACGGCCATGGCCGCCGCGTGCGCATCGCCGGCTTGGTACGCATGCGCCAGCGCCCGCAGACCGCCAGCGGCGTCACCTTCCTCACCCTTGAGGACGAGACCGGCATGGTCAATGCCGTGGTCTGGCGGCACCTGGCTGATCGCCAGCACCGGGTGCTGATCGATACCCAGCTGATGCAGATCGACGGCCGCCTGGAACGCGTCGATGGCGTGCAGCATGTCATCGTGCAGCGCATGCACTGCCTGGATGAACTGCTGCAGGGCCTGCGCAGCCACAGTCGCGATTTCCACTGACACCGGGAATGACCGCGTAACGGCCACCGGGTGATGCCAACCCGTTAGAGTTAGAGTCGACGGTTGGTCGACTTGCGCGCGTCAGCGCGGGAATTTCCGTGATCTGATCGAACAGCAGTCGACTGACCGTCGACTCTACCCATCCCCTTTTGCATCCGCTATTGTCGCTGCATCCAAGGAAGGACGACACGATGCCCCGTGCACTGCTGCTGACCACGCTGGTGGTCTCCCTGCTCGCCCTGCTGGTTTCCGGCTGGACCGCCTGGAACCTGCACCGCAGCCAATCACCACAGCGCATCATCGAGGCACGCGGCCTGGTCATCCACGACGGCAATGGGCAACCGCGCGTGATCCTCGGCGCACCGGTTCCCGATCCGCTCAGCCAGGGCCGCAGCCAGGGGCCGCGCGCCACCGCGCTGTCCGGCCTGATCCTGCTCGGTCCCGACGGTTCCGAGCGCGGCGGTTATGGCACCAGCGACCGCGGCGGCGAAGCCCTGCTCACCCTTGACGATGCCACCGGCACCACCGAGGTGTTCAAGGTCGTCGCCAACCCGGACCGTGGCGCCAGCCTGATGGTCAAGCACCAGAACAACACCGGCGCCATGCTTACCTCCTGGCAGGGCAAGCCGGAGCTGATGTTCGTCGATGACAGCGGCCAGTCCTACTACGTGCGCCCGGGCGCCAACGCCGCGCCCTGATCCGCTTCTGTAGCGTCGAGCCATCCTCGACTGCTTCTACTCGATGCTACAGACCGCACACCGCCGCCAGGTCATCAGCCAGCTGCCGCAGCTGCGCCGGCCCCAGTGCCGCGCAGGTGATGCGCAGGCCATGGCCCGGCGCTGCCACCGCAAACACTTCGCCCGCGCGCACATGCCAGCCACGCGAGGCCAGCGCCAGCACCTGCCGATGGCTGTCGGCCGGCAACGGCAGCCACAGGTTCAAGCCTTCCATCGGCTGCGGGGTCGGCACGCCACGTGCCCGCAGCAGTTCCTGCAGCGACTGCAGGCGTTGCTGGTAACGCTCACCCGCAGAAACGATCCTGGCCCGCTGCGCTGAAGAGGCCAGTACCGAGATGGCCGCGTCCTGCAGCAGGTGACTGACCCAGCCGGTACCGGACGCCAACCGCAGCCGCAGCCGCGTTGCGCTCTCTTCATCGCAGGCCAGCCAGGCCAACCGCAGGTCCGGGCCCAGTGGCTTGGACAGCGAGCGCAGCAATGCCCAACGCCGGCCATCCAGTGGCAGCACCGAGTGGTAGGCCTGCTGCGAGAGCAGCGCGTAATGATCATCGATCAGCACCGCCACCTGCGGGTAGGCCGCCAGCAATTGCCGCAACGCCCGCGCCCGCTTCGCATCCAGGCTGGCCCCGGTCGGGTTGTGCGCACGGGGGGTGAGCAGCACCGCGCGAGCACCAGCTTCCAGCGCCTGCCGCAGCGATTCGACCTGCATGCCATGGGCATCCACCGCCACCGGCAACGGCGCATGACCCGAAGCGTTGAGCACATTGAGGCTGCCGAGGAAGCACGGATCCTCCACCGCGATGCGATCACCCGGCAGCAGCCACGCCGCCAGCAGGCGTTCGATGCCATCGACCGCGCCATGGGTCAGTTCCAGCGCATAGCCGCCGGGGCAGTCCGCGTCCAGCGAGGCGCGCGCCAGCGACTGCAATCGTGGGTCGACCGTACCCACGCCATACAGCCGCGGCGCGGCCGGGGCCAGCCGCAGGGGCGGCAGCAGGCGTGGATCCGGATTGCCGCCGGCCAGATCATGCAGGGCCAAGCCCGGAGGGGTGCCTTCGCGTGCCATCACCGGCGGCAGGCCACGCACCACCGTGCCGCGGCGGCCGCCGGTACTGGCCAAGCCAGCCGCGTCCAGCCGCTTGTACGCGGCGGCCACGGTGTTCCGGTTCACCCCCAGCTGTTCAGCCAGCTCGCGCACCGATGGCAGCACGCTGCCGGCAGGCAACCGGCCCTTGCCGATGCCATCGCGGATGCTGTCGAAGATCGACTCGGCGCTATGCCCGGTGATTTTCATTTTGTCCTATGCCAAAATAATTCTTGTCCTGTGCCAGTGTATCCCACCCTGGCCGTCCCGCATTGGAGGTGCCCGCATGCCCCTTGCCGCCGCCGACTGGCCCGTCGCCCAGTCTGTCGAACAGATCGCCGCCAACCTGGCCACGGTGCGCCGGCGCATCGCCGCGGCCTGCGCCCGCGCCAGCCGCGACGCGGCCAGCGTGCGCCTGCTGCCGGTCAGCAAGACCGTCGATGAAACCCGTATCCGCATGGCCGTGGCCGCTGGCTGCCACGAACTGGGCGAGAACAAGGTGCAGGAGGCACAGCGCAAAGCCGAGGCGATGGCCGACCTCGGCGTGCACTGGTCGGTGATCGGCCATCTGCAGACCAACAAGGCACGCTACGTGGCGCGCTTTGCCAGCGAGTTCCAGGCGCTGGACAGCCTGCGCGTAGCGGAGGCCCTGCAGCAGCGCCTGCAGCTGGAAGAGCGCACCCTGGATGTGTTCGTGCAGGTCAACACCTCGGCCGAACCGAGCAAGTACGGCCTGGAGCCCGCGGCCGTCGAGGCGTTCGTGCAGCAGTTGCCGACCTTCGACCGCCTGCGCGTGCGCGGCCTGATGACCCTGGCCATCTTCAGCTCCGATGTCGAGCGCGTGCGCGCATGCTTCATCCGCCTGCGCGAACTGCGCGACCAGCTGCAACGCACCGCACCTGCCGGCCTCGATCTGTCGCAGCTGTCGATGGGCATGTCCGGTGACTTCGAAGTAGCCATCGAGGAAGGTGCCAGCGTGGTCCGCGTCGGCCAGGCCATCTTCGGCGCCCGCGCCACCCCGGACAGTTTCTACTGGCCCAGCAATGGAGCCCCGGCATGAAGCACGCGGTCATCCTGCAACATGTGGCCTTCGAAGACCTCGGTACCCTGCAGCCGCTGCTGGTGGCACAGGGCTGGCAGCTGCAGGTGCTGCAGGCTGGTGTCGATGCCCTCGATCCGGCCGAAGCCGCCGACCTGCTGGTCGTGCTGGGCGGTCCGGTCAGCGTCAACGACGTTGATCTCTATCCCTTCCTCAACGACAGCATCGTGCTGCTGCAACGTCGGCTGCAGCAGCGCCGACCCACGTTGGGCATCTGCCTGGGCGCGCAGCTGATGGCGCGTGCACTCGGCGCCGACGTCACTGCCAGTGGCGGCAGGGAGATCGGCTTTGCGCCGCTGCTGCTCACCGATGACGGCCAGTGCTCGCCACTGCAGGCCCTGCAGGGCATTCCGGTACTGCATTGGCATGGCGAGGCGTTCGAACTCCCGGCCGGTGCACGTCGCCTGGCCAGCACGCCGGCCTGCCGCCACCAGGCCTTCGCCATCGGCAACCATGCGTTGGCACTGCAATGCCATCCGGAGCTGGACGCGCGCCAGTTCGAGCGCTGGTTGATCGGCCACACCCTGGAACTGGCCCAGGCCGGCATCGACCCCAACGACCTACGCGCACAGGCACGTCGCTATGGCGCGCCACTGGCCGCGGCCGCCACAGCGATGTTCGACCACTGGCTGCAGGGCCTGCCGGAGCTGCCGCGATGAACTACCGATTGCAGATCCACCGCGATGGCACCTACTGGGGCCACTTCGACTGCAGCGGCCCCGATGCCCTGCAACGCATGGACGCCATCGCCGCGCAGCTGCCTGCCGATCAGGGCTTCCAGCTGAAACGGCAGAAGGGAGTTGGCGAAGAACGCATCCTGTCCAGCAATGCCGATGGCCTGCGCGTGCTGGCTTCGCAGATCCAGTACCGCGATATCTGACTCGATGGTAGTGCCGGCCGCTGGCCGGCACCCGAATCTGCCGGCCAGCGGCCGGCACTACCCGACACGCGCTGGCACTGCTGCCTGCCGGGCTCCGCCTGCTGATCACCCGCGGCTTCGAGCCCAGCCACAGCCGCCCAGGCGGCTTCCGTGGCGGCGTGCGTTGGCTCGGTATCGCGGTGTTCCGGGCCTGCAATCTGCATCACAACCCCACCAACGCCCTGCGGGCCCACTGCGTCTATCGCCCGCGCTGACCCTGCGATCGGCCATGGTCGTTGCATCATCCATAGATGCAAATGCTTCTCTTTTGCTGTAAGGTGCAGCCGCTGCCCTTGCCGCCGCGGGCTGTTCCCTTTCCCAGTTGTCGCCCGCCCCGTGTCCACGCCTGTCGAACCGACGGATGTCGCGCAGCTGTGCGCGGCCCCTTACCGGCCGCTGCACGCCCATGTCCGTCGCAACCTCCCGCAACGCAGCGGCGCCGATGACGTCGCCCAGGAAGCCTGCCTGCGCCTGCTTAGCAACGGCCGCACCTACCTGTACCGCGTCGCCCACACTCTGATGGCCAGCCATTACCGCCAACGCCAGCGTCGCCGGGACGCGCCGCTGGAGGACTCGCATGTGCTGGCCCCGGTCGATCCGGCACCTCAGCCGGTGGACCTGCTGCTGTGCACGCTGGAGCTGTACAGCCGCCATGCCTCGCCACCACGTGCACAGGTGCCGTGCACCGCCGCCGGTAAGTTCCGTGATGAACGGCTGCCGGATGGCACGCAAGTACGGTTGTCGCCGGGCAGCCAAGTGCGGGACACACGCATGGCGCAGGTACTGGCCAGCGCGCCGGCCCCGGCGCTGCTGATCGCCGGCCGCTGGCATGTACTGCGCGGCACCGGCGTGCCGGGCTACCTGCCACCGGGCGCAGCTGCACGGGTGATCGCGCTTGCTTCACCCGATGAAACCGTCGATGCGACCGATGCCGATCTGCTGTGGGTGCTGGGCGATGAGTGAACGCGGCCAACACTGGCAGGCGATCGCCATCAGCATCGGCCTGCACCTGCTGCCCTTGCTGCTGTTGGTGCACTGGGTGGCAGCCCCACCATTGCTGCCGCCGCCAGAGCAGGACGTACGCATCAGCCTGCGCCTGCTGGCACCGGCTACGCCGCCGCGGCCGGTGGAAGAGCGTCAGGCCGACACCCCCAGCCAGGCGCAGCAGGCGCGCGCATCGCAACCGACGAAGTCGCCCGCTCCACCGAAACCCACCGCCGCGCGCGAGGGTGAGATAGCCGCCAGCGAGCACGGCGGCCCAGGCCAGCAAGCCTTGCCAATCGCCCCGCCTGCGGCCGCGACCGATGCAAGTCCCGCACCGGCATCGATCACGGCCGCTCCGCCCGCTCCGGACGCGCCACCGGCGGACTTCCAGGCCGGCGCCGCCAGCGACCAGTGGGAAGCCCGCCTGATGGCGCGGCTGGAGCGTTATCGCTACTACCCTGCCGCCGCACGCTCACGCCGCCAGCAGGGTACGGCCTGGATCAGGGCCAGCATCGACCGCACCGGCCGCCTGCTGGACCTGCGGCTGGAACAGTCCAGCGGCCAGCCAACGCTCGACGCGGCCGCGGTGCAGACATTCCGCCGCGCGCAGCCACTGCCGCCCATTCCCGATGAACTGAAGGCGCCGCAGGAGCTGGTGGTGCCGGTGGAGTACTACCTGCGCTAGGCGGCGTAGGCCTCCGCCTCGATCTCGAACAGCATGCCGTCCAGCGCCAGCCGTGGCACGGGGATCAGGGTGCAGGTCGGTGCGGCGCGGTTCGGCCAACGCCGCCGCACCTGATGGGCGATGATGCCCAGCCGGTCCTCGTCGTGGTCGACCACCAGGATGCGCAACCGTGCGACATCGTCCAGGCTGGCCTGCGCCGAGCGCAGCGCGATCTGCAGGTTGTCCAGCGCCTGCTCGACCTGCTCCCGGAAGCCAGGGGAGAGATGGCCATCGGAATCCTCACCGCCCTGCCCCGCGATATGAATCACCCGCGCCGGCAACCGCACCACGGCTACGTGTGAGTACCCGTTGGCGGAAGGGTCGTAGAGGCCGGGAGGATTGAACAGCTCCAGCAGGCCATGACTGAGGTCCGGGGTGGTTAGCAGGTTCATGCCGCATGTCTCGTGGGGGATGCGAAGCAGTCTGCGACCTCAACCAGAGTTGAGGTCAAACCGATCCGCTGCAACAGTCCGGTCCGCCATGCGCAACGATCGTGCCCACGTGTAGAGCCGAGCCCACGCTCGGCTGCTCAGCGCGAATGGCAGCCGGGCATGGGCTCGGCTCTACCGTTCCCGGCTCACGTCCACGCCGGGTCGGCGGTGAAATCGATGGTCAGCCAGAACGTGCTGCCGCGGGCATCCAGACGCACGGCAATCTCGTCACGCATCGCATCGACTCCGCCCACCGTTCCCAAAGGGGTCGACGGATCGGTCAGCACGTGGATCTCGATGAAGCGCATCCGTCCCATCTTCGCAACGTGGCTGGTAAAACCGGCATAGCCGCGTTCCGCCACGAACGCGTGCATCACCTGCTGCACGCGCCGGTCCAGATCATCGGGCGCGACCTGCAGCACCTCACGCATCGCTTTCCAGGCACTGCGCGCCGGCACGGGCAGCATCGCCAGGCTGATCAACGCCAGCACGATCGAATCCAGGTACGGCACCCAGTGGTGCCAGTCGCCGCCGTGCAGGGCGAGCGCCAGCACGAAGGCCAGCACCACCGCCAGGCTCATCAGGCCACCCAGCAACCAGCCACGCACATCCAGCCACAGCAACGCCGAGCGCAGGCGCCGCGCACGCTGCGCGACAAACGCGGCCATCGCCAGGTTGCTGGCACTCAACAAGGCAGCCCACCACAGCGCGGGCCCGAATTTCACCTCGTGCCCGCCGGTGGTCAAGCCAATCACCGCGTTGGCCAGCGCATACACGCAGGCCAGCGACAGGATCACCCCGCCCAGCGCCTCGACCATCGGCTCAAGATGCCAGTAGCCGTACTGGAAGCGCGGGCTCTGCTCCCGCGCCACCAGCCGCAGTACCGACAGCGATACCAGGGTCAGCGCAACGTCGACCAGGCTGTACACGCCATCGAACAGGATGGCCTGCGAACCCACCAGCAGGCCACCGCTGAAGCCGACCGCGCTGACCGCGATGGTCACCCCGATGGAGATCTTCAGGATGCCTTGCTCGCGCGCGGTCTCCATCGTCCGCCGAAGGGCCGACCGTCACCGGTCAGGCCTTCAGCACCTCCACCTTGTACGAGGTCACATCGCCGTCGTGCTCGATGATCAGCCCATGCACATCCGACTCGAAGCCGGGGAAACGGGCATTCTGCTCACGGGCGATGCGCAGCGACTGGATGATCGGCTCGTCGCTGTCGCCGAAACGCTCACCCGGCATGATGGTCGGAATGCCCGGCGGATACGGCACCAGCATGGTCGCCGCGATGCGGCCACTGAGCTGCTCGATGTCGACCCGCTCGATCTCGCCCTTGACCAGGTGGTTGTAGGCATCGGCCGGGGTCATCACTGGCGTCGGCAGGTCCACGTACATCTCGCGCATCACTTTGGCCACCGCGAATTCCTGGTTGAACGCATGCAATGCGTCGCACAGGTCGCGCAGGCCCCAGCCGGCGTAGGCGTTCGGATAATCGGCCGCCAGCGTCGGCAATGCCTGGCTCAGCGGCGCATTGCGGTCATACAGCTCCTTGAACGCCATCAGCTCAGTGACCAGCGTGCTCCACTTGCCCTTGGTGATGCCCATCGAGAACAGGAACAGCACCGAATACAGGTTGGTCTTCTCCACGGTGATGCCGCGGCCCCACAGGAACTTGCTCAGCACCGCCGCCGGGATGCCCAGCTTGCCCATGCTGCCGTCCATCGCCAGGCCCGGGGTCAGCAGAGTCACCTTGATCGGGTCGATCAGCACATAGTCGTCGACCAGGTTCTCGAAGCCATGCCAGTGAGCGTCCGGTTGCAGATACCACTCTTCGCGCTTGGCCACCAGCGGCGCCGGCGTATCGCCCTTGTCCAGGCTGCGCTCGAGCTTGGTCGGTTGCCATACGCTGAACCACCAGTCGTCGCGCCCCAGGTCATCGCGGACATGCAGCATCGCGCGGCGGAAGGCAATCGCCTCGTCATGCATTTCCTGCACCAGCGAGCGCCCCGCGTCGCCTTCCATCATCTTCGAGGCAACGTCACAGGCCGCGATCACTCCGTAATGCGGGCTGGTCGAGGTGTGCATCATGAACGACTCGTTGAAGCGCTCGGCGTCCAGGTCGCGCTGCGCCGAGTTGCGCACGTGGATCATCGATGCCTGCGAGAACGCCGCCAGCAGCTTGTGGGTGGAATGGGTGGTGAAGATGATCGCGTCCTGCTCACGCGGCTTGCCCTTGGCCATGCCGTAGTGGTTCTCGTAGAACGGATGGAACGCCGCGTAGGCGTACCACGCTTCGTCGAAGTGCAGGAAATCGACCGCACTTCCGATCTCGTCGGCGATCTTCTCGGCGTTGTAGCAGAGGCCGTCGTAGGTCGAGTTGGTGACCACCGCGATGCGCGGCTTGGAACCGGCCTTGTAGGCCTGGCTGGCCAGCGGATTGGCGGCAATGCGCTGCTGCAGCGACTCCGGCGTGAACTGGTCCAGGCTGATCGGGCCGATGATGCCGTGCGCGTTGCGGCTGGGGGTGAAGTACACCGGTACCGCACCGGTCATGATCAGCGCGTGCAGCAGCGACTTGTGGCAGTTGCGGTCGACGAACACCACATCGCCGCGGGCCACCGTGCCATGCCAGACGATCTTGTTGGCGGTGGAGGTGCCGTTGGTGACGAAGAAGGTATGGTCGGCGCCGAAGTTGCGTGCCGCCTCTTCCTCGGCATCCTTGATCGGGCCGGTGTGGTCCAGCAGCGAGCCGAGCTCGGGCACCGAGATCGACAGATCGCTGCGCAGGGTGTTCTCACCGTAGAACTGATGGAACGCGCGACCCACCGGCGACTTGGTGAACGCCACGCCGCCGGCATGGCCCGGCGTGTGCCAGGAATAGTTCGACTCGGCCGCATGATGGATCAGCGCCTTGAAGAACGGCGGCAGCAGGTTCTTCATGTAGTCTTCGGCCGCGCGCATCACCTGCCGCGAGATGAAGCTCTTGGTATCTTCGAACAGGAAGATGAAGCCGTGGATGTACTTGAGCAGCTTGCTCGGCACCTTCTCGATGGTACGGCGCTCGCCATACAGGAACACCGGCAGGTTGGCACGGCGCGCGCTCTGCTCGCGCAGGAACGCAGTCAGGCGCTGGAACTCGCCGTCCACCTCTTCGCTGCCATCGATCGAGATCAGCACCGCCGAGGCCGCTACGTAGGTACGGGCACCGGCGCGGGCATCATCCAGGTTCAGGCCGCACAGTACGCGCTGATCGTTGCTGCGCAGCTCTTCCACCAGCGCTCGGATCAGGATGCCACCGATGCGCGGCGACTCGTAGTCGTTGTCGATGACAATGACCGGATAGTCCAGGGACTTGAAGTACACGTTGATTCTCCTTGTCTAACTCAGGAACGCTGGGCGCCGGCGGTGATGGCCGAGGCCTCGCGGGCGCGCTGCCGCTGCTGGCGGCGCTCCTCGCTGAAGAAGGGATAGAACACGGTGATGAACAGCACGAACAGGAAGGCGTACTGCACGATGGTTCCCGACGAGCCGTAGATCGCCCACAGGCAGTACACGACGGTCAGGCTGGTCAGGGTCCAGAACGCGCCGGTATGGATGATGGTGTGCGAGCGCTCGACCACGAAGTAGCAGGCCACGCACGAGTAGATGTAGGGCAGCAGGGTCAGTACAACCGCCGCCGAGGTGATCACGTCGAACTGGGCCGATGCGGTCTCCGAGGTGGAGGTGACCAGCACCGCCAGGGTCATCAGCACCGCCACGATCAGCACGCCCTTGACCGGCACGTCATCCTTGTTGGTCTTGCTGAAGATGCTCGGGAACAGGCCATCATCGGAAGCTGCCTTGGCACTCTGCGCAGTCAGCAGGATCCAGCCACCGAGCGAACCGGCAGCGCCGATGAAGGCGCACAGGCTGACCAGCGCACCGCCCCAGCCACCCACGGCCTTGGCCGCGGCCAGCGCGAACGGCGCATCGGAGGTCTGCAGCTCGCCATTGGGCACCATGCCCATGATCACCGAGGAACTGGCGATGTAGGCGATGGCGGCCAGGAACACGCCGGCCAGGGTGGCACGGGCCACGTTCTTTTCCGGGTTCTCGACCACACCGGCGGTAACCGAAGCGGACTCGACGCCGATGAAGGCCCACAGGGTCAGCGCTGCGGCACTGGAGATCGCGCCGAAGTTCGATTCGCCGGACACGTTGTAGGCGCCCTTGAAGATGTCGGCATCGAAGAAGAACCAGCCGAAGATGGCGATGCCCAGGATCGGCACCAGCGCGAAACTGGTGGTGACGGTCTGCACGCGGCTGACAAAGGCCGGGCCGATCACGTTGGCGAAGCTCAGCGCCCATACCAGGATCAGTACCGCGATGCAGCGCACCAGCGGCTCGGACAGGATCGGGAAGAAGTAGCTGAAGTAGCCGACCGCTGCGATCGGAATGGCAACATTGCCGATCCAGTTGGCGAACCAGTAGATGGTATTGGTCTGGAAACCCATGTAGGGCCCGAACCAGTCACGCGCATAGGCGTACGGGCCGCCCGCTTTCGGTGCCAGTTTGCCCAGCTTGGCGAACACGAAGGCCAGCAACAGCGCACCGGCGGTGGTGATCAGCCAGCCCCAGATCGAGGCGGTACCGATCTTGGCCAGGCTGGACGGCAACAGGAACACACCGGAACCCATCATGTTGCCCGCGACGAGGAAGGTGGCTCCAACCACCCCGATTTTCTTTGCTTCTGCCATGACAATCTCCTGTACTGGCATGGGCCCGGTACGGCCGGGCGTGGGGACGGGTTGCGCTGGCGTGCAGCCGCTGGCGCCTACTTGATGAAGTTGTACTGCAGGCTGCCCTGCACCCGGACGGTGTCGCCGCGCGCGCCGCCCTGCTGTTCCAGCCGGCCGTACAGCAGCTCCATGCCCATCGTCCAGGACGGCGCGGGGCTCCAGATCAGGTTGAACACGCCGTAGCGGCTCTGCCGGAATGCATCGGCGGCGAGGGCGGCATTACGCTCCAGGGTCAGCTGGCCAAAGATCAGGTTGGAACGCCACAGCCCGGACCAGTAATGGGTGTAACCGACGAAGCCACCGTGCAGGTCAAGCGCGTCGAGCCGGCCGTCGGCGCCGACCACCGCATCCAGTCCCGAGCCGGTCAGGTCGGCGGTGTAACGGCTGAGGCCGCGGCCACCCAGCGCACCGAACAGCAACAGGTCGCGCTCGCCCACCGAGGCCGAGCCACTCAACTGCAGGCCACCGGCCATGCGCCGGTCGCGCTCGCCCTCACCGTCGTAGGCCAGGCTGCGTGCCACCGCGCCCAGCTGCAGGTGGCCCCAGTCGCGCTCCATGCGCGCGGTCACCGTCACGTCGGGCAACCGGTTCACCGCCGTGCGTCCGTCACTGGCACTGGCCAGTTCGGTCTCCGGGTCTTCGGCAGCGACGGTCAGCGTGTTGCCCTTGCCCATCGCGAAGCTGTGGTGGACGCCGGCCACCAGCAGGTAGCCAGCACCACCGGGGCCGGCGAAGTCGAGGGTGTCAGGCAGGCTGTCGGCATCCATGAAGCTGGAATAACCGTAGCCGGCATAGGTGTTGCCGAGCTGGCCATAGGCATGGCGCAGGCGGAACTGGTAGCCGTCGCTGCTGCCGAAGAAGTCGTTCTCCAGGTAGAAGCGCAGGTTGCCGTGCGTGGTCGGGCGCCTCGCCTCGAAGCTGAAGCGGGTCTGCTTGGCGTGGATGTTGAAGTTGGAGACATCACGATGGCTGCCGCCCACCGGCATCGACGAAGGAATGAACTGGTCTTCGTCACCGGCCGCACGCGAATCGGCAATCGCATCGAGCTTGGCGTAGCCGCCAATGCGGATCACGGTATCCGTGCCCGGAATCGCGAAGAACCCCTTCAGGTCGGGATCGGTCGGACCGGCGGCACTGTCGGGGCGCGAGGCCGCCGTTGAAGGATCGGCCACCGAGTCGCGCTGCGGCAGCACAGGCTGCGCCACCCCCGGCACCTGGGTGCGATGGATGGCATCGGCGGGAGCGGCCGCGGAGGCGACAGGCGTCACCGTCGACGGTGCTGCCTGCGCCGGTACAGCGTCGCGCTGTTCAAGCCGGTCCAGCCGTTGCTGCATGCCTTCCAGCGCCTGCCGCATGGCGGCGATCTCGCGGCGCAACGCCTGTGCATCTTCCGGTTCCCCTTGCTGTGCATACGCTGGCGTGATCGCCAGTGCAGTCAGGCAGGCCAGACTCAGTACCGCCAAGCGCATTGCATCCTCCCTGGACGAACACTCGCATCGCACTGCCTGGCCGCACACAGGTGCCGCCCCGGCCTCACGTTGCCGTTGCTGGAAATGCGGGTACTGCGTTGAAGACACCAGCGAGCCTGCGCTTCGCAGGCAACAGGACGATGACGCCATCCCGTCCCCACCCATGCCGTCACCATCCGAGCGGCGCTGCCAGAGAGGTGGCGACCGCAGCGGTCTGGGTAACAAGCAGAGGGTGAGAGTGTCGTGAATGGCTGTGCTGCTGCGCCCGGATCAGGGCAGCCACGGCGCGATATACGTGGCACGTTGACGCTGTATTCCATGCGTCAAAGGCTAGTACAGATGTCGTTTTTGGCCTTGATTGGAATCAAGGCGTGATGCTTGATCTCAGTCACGATTCATACGTGACCCGGAACAGATCGTGCGCAGGCAGCGATGTCCGCAGGCCGCCCCCAAAAGCAGCGGGCCCGCATGTCGCCATGCGGGCCCGCGCTTCAGAGGAAAGCGATGGCGCTGCTCAGCGCGGTCCCAGCACCGTCTGCAGATCGCTCCCCTGTGGTAGGCCGGAGCGGCGCTGCACCTGGCCCTGGCCATCCTGGAACAGGATGCCGGGCGTTCCCTGGAAGCCCATCTCGATCATCAGCACCTGGTTGGCATCGAGCTTGCCGGCGATGTCACGACTGATGCTCGGCAGCGCCTTGATGCCACCCCGGTCGAACTGGCGCTCGTTCTCCAGCAACGCTGCGCTCGGGTCGCGTGCGGCGAGGATGGCAGCGGCCTTGGCAGGGCTGTCTTCCCGGATCACCCCCACCATGATGTGGCGCAGCTGCACTTTGCCGGCATCAACCCATGGCCGCGCCGCTTCCCAGAACTTGTGGCAGTACGGGCAGTTGGCATCACTGAACGTATAGACCACACGCGGTGCATCGGCCTTGCCGTCACGTACCCAGGCACTGGCTTCCAGCTTGCTCCAGATCCTGGCCGACATCGGCGCTGCGACCAGTTTCTCCACCGCCTCGGCCGCCACGTCATTGCCCTCGGCATCGAACAGGCTGCCGACCAGCACATTCTTGCCGTCGGCGGTGACATAGGCCGCAGCGGGCTGTTGCCCGCCCACCACGCCGGCGAAGCCGCGCAGCCCGCCCGGAGCATCGAACTCGGCGACGACTTCAAAACCGTGCTTTTCGATGCCCTTGAGCACTGCAGGGCGGTCACCCTTGGCTGTGGCGGTCGGCGCACCCGCCGCCGGTGCCACCGCCGTCTTGCCTGGCGGCGTCTGGGCCTGGCTGCAGGCGGCCAACGCCAGCAGAACCGGCAGCAACAGCACCGCCGGTGCGGTACGCAGGGAAGTGGACAACATGGGAACTCCGTAGTGAGATGCCCGCGCAGGCTACCGCAGCCGGCGCAGTTTGTGTTCAAGGCCGGCTGCGCTCAGTTCGCCCAGGTGCAGCTCGCGCAGGCGTCCATCCTTGTCGAAGAACAGTGTGGAAGGATAGGCCTGCACCCCCAGCGCGGTGGACGCCGAAGCGGCGTCGTCCAGCAGCAGGTTGCCCAGCGCAAGCCGCTCCGCGGCGATGAAGTCCCGGACCTCCTCCACGGTTTCACCCTGGTTGAGGAACACGAACTGCACGCCGGTGTGGGCCCGTTGTGCTGCGGCCAGCACCGGCATCTCACGCCGGCAGGGCCCGCACCAGCTGGCCCACAGATTGAGCACCACCGGTGCGCCCCGGAACTGCTGCAGATCGATCGGCCTCCCTTCCAGGTCCACCACCTGCACCGCAGGTAATGGCATCCGCTGTTGCTGCCAGACCGCCAACAGGTAGCTGCCACCTGCCCAGAGCGCCACCCCCAGCAATGCGCCGGCCAGCACCGGCATCCGCAGTGCACGCCATGGGCGCAGCCGCCAGATGCCCCACAGAAGGCCCGCAGCCAGTACCACGACAGGATGATAGCCACCGTCGGCGATCTGCAGGATGCTCCACGGCGCCTGGCGATAGAGACCGAAATTCAATACGACGAAACTGATCCGCCCGCACAGCAGGCCGATCAGCAACATGTCCAGCACCATGCTTGCCGCCGAAGGCGGCGTCGTTTCGCCCTTGCGGCGCGGCCAGAGATGCGCCACCACCATGGCCAGCAATGCGCTCAACAGCATCACCACCACGGGCATCGGCACCGGTCCAATACTCGACATCTGCCACCTGTTCACTCGTATGCTGACTGCATGGTCGAAGCGCCACGCCCGGGTTGCAAGTGCAGCGTCCGCTCCATGCCTCCTGCGTCAGGCAGCACTGCGTCGCATCTGCGCGCCAGCCGCAGGTTGCAGTCCGCGCAGGCTGCCAGCCGCCGAGGGCATCAACGGACGCTCGCGCCGCTTGTGGTTGACCAGGCGGCGATAGTTGGCTGGCGTCATGCCTACGATGCGCAGGAACAGGCGTCGGAATGCACTCTGATCGGCATAGCCCACACCCCAGGCCACCTCATCGATGCCGGCCCCCTGCTGCAGCAGCGTCTGCGCCTTGGCAATGCGCAGGCGCTGGCAATACTCGATCGGGCGCAGCCCGGTGGCCCTGAGGAAGCGCCGCTGCAATGTGCGGGGTTCCAGCCCTGACACTTCGCAGATTGCGCTCAGCGTGGCGCCACGCGCGGCGGTGGTATGCAGCCATCGTTGCGCCTTCAGCACATCGCGATCGCCATGGGCGAAGTTGGCACTGAAGCGCTCCAGATCCTGCTGGATCCCCGCCGGGACGGTAACGCCCAGCTGCTGGGCCACGGCATTGGCCACCCCTTGGCCATGCAGGCGATAGAGCAGGCGCAGGCCGAGAAAGCGCCAGGCCTGGCTGCCCGCGACGGTCAGCAGATCGCCATCATCGACCAGCGCACGTTCGCTCGGCACCCAGCTGGCCGCCTGTGCCTGCAGGCCGGCGTGGCGACCGCCATCCAGAGCACAGATGGTGCGCCCGGCCAGCAGCCCGGCGCGCGCCAGCACGCTGACGCCATCGCCCGCGGCTGCCAGCAGGCTGCCGCCGTCGTAATGCGCGCGCAGCCAGTCCAGCAGGATCTCGTCGGCACGCAGGCAGACGCCCTGGCTGATCTGGCCCGGCACGGCGACCACGCCAGGAATGTCCGCATCGAGGATCTCCGCGCCGGCGATGCGGTGCACCCCGGTCTGGCTGGCCGGCACGATCCAGCGCGTCACTACGACGCGCTTGAACGGGCGCCGCTGCTGGTCGGCAAGCCGATTGGCCACATGGGCCATCTCGGTCAGCACCGAGGCCGCCGAAGGGTCGCCTCCGGGATATTCCACCACCCCCACCTCGACGAATTCTTCGTTCCTGAATCCTTCCACAGCCCCCTCCTCGGTTCGTTGCAGGCCATCGCGTGGCCGGTTCAGGCGCAGGGTAGGAACTGCTCCAGCAGCGGGGCTATGAAGAAAGTTGCAAAGTGGACTGAATACGGCGTTGGGACGTCCCTTGACCCTGGAGCGGACTCCAGGCTCCACAATGGGCGTCAGCATCCGCAGGAATCCGCCATGAACATTGGGCAACTGGCACGCCAGGCTGGCGTACCGATCGATACGGTGCGCTATTACGAGCGCCAGCAGCTGCTGCCCCCGGCAGCACGTTCGGCCGGGGGCTATCGCATCTTCGGCGAGCCCGATCTGCGTCGCCTGCGCTTCATCCGCCGCGCCAAGGCGCTGGGCTTCAGCCTGGAGGAGATCGGCGAACTGCTGACCCTCAGCGACCAGCACCGGCATGACATGGGCAGCGTGCGCGACACGGCGCAGGCGCGCCTGCACGACATCGCACAACGGATGGCGGAACTGCAACGCATGCATGCGGCGCTGTCGCAGCTCGTCGAGGCCTGCCCCGGTCATGGCACGCTGGATCAATGCCCGATCCTGGCCGCCCTCACCGATGGCAACGCATGAGTTCACAGGCATGACATCGCCGTCGCGATCGACGTGAAGAAAAGTGCAACAAATGCTTGCCAACCCCCTGGGGCAAGGCTATTATTTCGCTCCTCAGCGACGTGGGGCCATAGCTCAGCTGGGAGAGCGCCTGCATGGCATGCAGGAGGTCAGCGGTTCGATCCCGCTTGGCTCCACCAAACTTTCGACATTAGGCCGTCGAAAGGTCGCAAAGAACATTGATGAGATCTGCGTCCCCATCGTCTAGAGGCCTAGGACATCACCCTTTCACGGTGGCGACCGGGGTTCGAATCCCCGTGGGGACGCCACTCATCACGAACAACGAGGACCCGGCCGATAACCGGGTCTTTTTTGTTCACCGCCTACCGGCATTCAGGTTGTGGCGTTGCGGTTCCCCTGCCCTCGTGGCCGTGGTTGAACCGGAACGAAAGAAGTTCAAAAAAAGCTTCCACAAACGTGAACACGCAGGTATGCTAGGCGGCTCGGTAACACGGGGCCATAGCTCAGCTGGGAGAGCGCCTGCATGGCATGCAGGAGGTCAGCGGTTCGATCCCGCTTGGCTCCACCACTTTCGACATTAGGCCGTCGAAGGTTCTACAACTTGAAGTTTTTCGTGCGTCCCCATCGTCTAGAGGCCTAGGACATCACCCTTTCACGGTGGCGACCGGGGTTCGAATCCCCGTGGGGACGCCAGTTTCAAAACGGACTCTGCTCCCGGCAGATCATCCGGAGTTTCATCGGGGCCATAGCTCAGCTGGGAGAGCGCCTGCATGGCATGCAGGAGGTCAGCGGTTCGATCCCGCTTGGCTCCACCACTTCGGCATTAGGCCGTCGAAGTTCTACAACTTGAAGTTTTCGTGCGTCCCCATCGTCTAGAGGCCTAGGACATCACCCTTTCACGGTGGCGACCGGGGTTCGAATCCCCGTGGGGACGCCAATTCTTGAAAACCCCGGTTTCGGCCGGGGTTTTTCTTTGCCTGCGATTCTCCGGAAGGCCCTGCCCACGCAGCGCGTGGATCCATGGCGGGACCCGGGCAGATCCACGCCATGCGTGGATGCCCTCATCGCCAGCGCCCCTCAGAACCGGCGATACATCCCGATCGAGGCCGGCGCGGTCGGCGCAAAGCCAAACTGCGCATACAGCCGGTGCGCTTCACCGTCGGCCAGAAGGCTGACATATGCCGACGGCGGCAGGTTTGCCCGCATCCAGCCATCCAGGCGGCGCATCACCTCCTTGCCCAGGCCCTGCCCCTGCAGGCGCGGCAACACGGCGATGTCGCAGACCTGCAGGTGGCAGCCCCCATCGCCGACGATGCGCCCCATCGCCACCAGTTCAGCCCCTTGATAGGCACACACACCGAACAGGGTATTGGGCAGCGCACGTTCGGCCGCTTCGCGGCTCTTGGCGCTGAGCCCGGCAAGCACACGCAGCTGGCAGTAATCTTCGACCGTTGGCACGGCCTCGCGGAACTGGCAGGCGACAGGATCGTTCATGCACTCTCTCCAAAGGGTCAGGCTATCCTGCCGCATCCGCGTCGCAGCCGCTGCGACCTACGCCGGCAGAGTCCCCATGTGCTATTCCGCCCTGATCCGCGCCGACTACGCCAAGCTGGTACGTGAATTCGGTGCCATCCTCTCGCTGGAGGAGTTTGCCGAGCTGTACGCGCACGATCCAGGCAAGAAGCGACCGAAGACCCCCAAGGCCATGGATGACGGCTTCGCCGGTGCGCGCACCGAGCAGGGCCGCGACATCGTCGCGAAAATCCAGCAGTGGCATGCGCAGGAACGCCAGGATCTGGAAGCGGAACTGGCCCGCCAACGCGAGCGACGCGACATCGCCCATGCCGCCCTTGCCACGCGCCCCACCCAGAAGGCGCGCAACGACCTGCGCGTGGCCGGCAATCGCATTGAACGCGCGCAGGCCCGCCTGGAGGATCTGCATCGGGTGCAGTTGCTGCCGCGCGACAACCGCATCTTTCCCGGCACCTACGCACCGGTGATGGTCAGCGAAAACGGCCAGCGGGTGATCAAGCCGATGCGCTATCAATGCCGGTTGCCGGACAAGCCAGCGCGCAACGACGTGCTCTATCCCGGCACCTACAACGCCCGCCGCGACAGCCTGGAGGGCTACTGGCGCGGCGCCTTCGGCCTGCGCCACGGTGTCGTGGTGGTCAGCGCGTTCTATGAGCACGTGCCCCGGCACGCGATTGCCGGGCGCCCCCTGGGCACGGACGAGAAGGAGCAGGATGTGGTGCTGGAGTTCCGTCCCGATCCGCCGCGCGACCTGCTGCTGGCCTGCCTGTGGGCGGAATGGGACGGCCCGGAGGGACGCCTGCTGTCATTTGCCACGATCACCGACACGCCTCCGCACGACGTTGCCGCTGCGGGCCACGACCGCGGCGTCATTCCCATCCGCAGGGAACACCTCGATGCCTGGCTCAATCCCGATCCGGACGACCTGGCGCGGCAGTACCGGATCCTCGACGACCGCGAGGACCTTCGCTACGTGCATGAAGAAGTCGCCTGAAGGCTGCGCGCAATTGAAAAACCCCGCCTGGGCGGGGTTCATGGATCAGGGATTGCCGCCGCACATCGCCTCTTCGCAGAAGGCCTGTTCCTGCAGGCATTGTTCGACCTCGCCGCCGCGCGCGATGCAGCTCTTGTAGAGCTGGAAACAGGGCTGGCCGCACCATGCGGCAGAGGCCGTACCACCGAAGACCGCCATCGAAAGGACACCCGCAGCAACCATGCGCTTGATCCACTTCTTCATGCCACTCTCCTTGTAGGCCTGAGCATTCAGGCCAGCGCAGCATACGCCCGTGGTCTGCGCCCGAGCCAGTCAGGCCTCGGCCCGGGAGCGGCCTACGGCGCGCACCAGCGCCTGGCACAGTTCCGCCGACAGGTAGGGCTTGACCAGCAGCACGCCGGTCAGCATCGCCGCCGGCAGCTGCTCGGCGGACATCCCGGTCGCCAGCACGAACGGTACGCCACGTGCCGACAGCGCTGCCGCCACCGGCTCGCTGGTCTCATTGCGAGCCAAGCGGTAATCGAGCAGCGCCACGTCTGGAGCGCTTTCCTTCAACAGGCGCAGCGCCTCGTCCACGCTCGCCGCCAAGCCGACAACGGTCGCGCCAGCGTGCACCAGCTGCATCTGCAGCAGTGCGGCACTCATCTCGTCGTTCTCGACCACCAGCACCCTCAGGTCCTGCAACACTGTCATCCGGTACCGCTCCTGGAGGCATTCAAGCCGCCGCAGTATAGCCACCACTGGGCCGAAGCCGACAGGACGCGCCCTGATCGGCCTCCCCACTATGAAAGCCGTGCCGACCTCGGTTACACTCGCATGCTGCCTGCCGGTGTGGCGGAATGGTATACGCAGCTGACTCAAAATCAGCCGGGGGTGACCCCATGAAGGTTCGAGTCCTTTCACCGGCACCACTGCATCAAAGGCCAGGTCCCCGACCTGGCCTTTTGCATTTACAGGGCCCGGGCGCCGAAACGGGCGGCGATGCCAACGCCCGCCCTGCCCACGCTCGCCGCTACCCTCCCGCACGCCTGCGCCCACTGCACGTGGAGGATGTTGCCGCCTGGTCCCGCCATCTCCCGCAGCCGGGCGTGACCGCGCACACCCGCTGGGGCAACGTTTCCGAAAGGGCACCGCGGCGCCAGATCGCCAGTGACCTGCCCACCGCAACGGCCCAGCGCTGGGCACTGGAGGCTGGACGGAATCGACCTGTCGCATGGCCGCGGCGAACTCACCCATGTCCCCGATCCGCGATGGCAGGGCCAGGGACTGGCCACGCACGGCGACAGCCCCGTGACCTCTGGATATACGCCCGCGTCGAAGGCTCCGCGTCACCACGCTGAAACACAACTGCGACTTCCGGCAAGCTTTGGAATAGACGCAGTGCACACTTTTCTTGCAAGCCTCACGTGCTTCTGCCTATCGTGATCCCAGCCAGAGCTGGGGGCGGGGGAATGCATGACGTTGCGTGCGGCACTGTTTTTTCTGGTTACGCACGCGCTCGTCATTGCCTTTGTCGGCCCCCAGGACCCGGTCGGCTCCTACCTGATGCTGATCACCGCCCCGCTGCTGGCTGCACTGGCCTGCGTGCGGCGTGCACGCGACAGCCGCCAGGCAGCCTGCAAATGGCGGACGCTGGGGGCTGCCGTGGGCCTGTTCGCGCTGGCCCTGCTGGCCCTGCTGTATCGCAACGTGGCCGGACTCACCCCTGCGCAGATGACCGCCTCATCGCTGATCCTGTACGTGTTCTACCGGATCCCCCTGACCTACGTGGCTGCCAGCCCGGGCGGCGGCAACCGCTGGATCCGTGCGGTGGACCTGCTGATCATCGCGCTGCTGTGGTTGCTGTACTTCGTGCATACGCGGGCAATGGCGCATCTGAACACCGCGTTGTGGACGCACTGCCTGCACACCATGAGCAACGTGCAGAACAGCCTGGTGTTCTGTTTCGCACTGATCCGCTTCCTGGCCGAGGACCATCCCGACCGGCGCGACTTCTTCCGGACACTTGCGATCTACGCGCTGGGCTACTTCCTGCTGGCACTGTACATCAACAAGGTGCAGCCCCAGGCACCCGACGGAGGATGGGCCGACCTGCTGATCAGCGGACTGTTCGTGCTGCTGGCGGTGATGGCCGGCAGCACCCGACGCTGGCCAGCGGTGGCTGTGCCGCACGATCTGCGCCGCGTCGTCGACGCCGGGGTTCCGCTGATGCTGCCGCTGCTGCTGATGATGGTGGCCCTGCTGGTCGCCCGCCTGCAGCCGGTCCTGGCTACGGTGGGCTTCATCGGCGCCATGCTTGGTTACGCCCTGCGCAGCGTGCTGACCCAGGTCGAGATCCAGCGCCAGCGCGATGAGCTGGAACTGCTGGCCCGGCGCGATCCCCTGACCGGGCTGGGCAACCGCCGCAACTTCGATGAGTCACTGGCAAGCGCCCATCGCCGTGCCCGCCGCCAGGGCCTGGGACTGGCGGTGCTGATGATCGACATCGATCACTTCAAACGGCTCAACGACACCTTCGGGCATCCGGAAGGCGACCGACGGCTGCGGGCGGTTGCCGCGATCCTCGAGGGGACCCTGCAGCGTGGCGACGACCTGCTGGCCCGCTACGGCGGCGAGGAATTCATCGCTGCCCTGCCCTCACCCGACGCCAGCCACGCACAGCAGGTGGGTGAGCGGCTGCGGGCTGCGGTGGAAGCCGCTGGCCTGCCGGCCGCCAGCGACAGCGTGACGATCAGCATCGGCGTGGCCTGGCGGCCGCATGATACCGAGGCCGCGCTGGGTGACCTGGTCGACCGCGCCGACCAGGCCCTGTATCGCGCCAAGCATGCCGGCCGCAACTGCGTGCGTATGGCCACGGCCGCCGGCGGCGACGAACGCTCCGACCGCCGTGCCTAGACTGCGCGCAGGACGGTGGCCCCGTGCGCAGGGGCGGTACTGCCCTGCACGCGGAAACCAGCGACGGTCTGCAGCAGCTGCGCCGACTGCTCCTCCATGCTGCGTGCCGCCGCCGAGGCCTCTTCCACCAGCGCGGCATTCTGCTGGGTGCCCTGATCGATCAGGTCGACCGCATGATTCATCTGCTGGATGTCGTCGCTCTGCTGCTGGGAGGCTGTACTGATGTCGGTCATCAGCTCACTGACCCGGCGCACGTTGGTCACGATTTCGTCCATGGTGCGGCCCGCGCTTTCGACCTGCGCCGTGCCGGCCCCCACATTGGCAACCGACGCGTCGATCAGCTGCTTGATCTCCTTGGCCGCGCTGGCCGAACGCTGCGACAGCTCGCGGATCTCGGTGGCGACCACGGCGAAGCCACGGCCATGTTCACCGGCACGCGCCGCCTCCACCGCGGCATTCAGCGCCAGGATGTTGGTCTGGAAGGCGATACCGTCGATCACCCCGATGATGTCGACGATACGCCGCGAGGACGCATTGATCACCGCCATCGTCTCCACCACCTCATGCACCACGCTGCCACCACGCGCAGCCACGTCGGCGGCGCCACCGGCCAATTGGCTGGCCTGGCGCGCGTTGGTGGCGGTGCGCTGCACGGTCTCGGCCAACCCCTTCATCGACACCGCGGTTTCCTCCAGCGAGGCCGCCTGCTGCTCGGTGCGCTGCGACAGGTCGCTGTTGCCCTGCGCGATCTCGGTCGCCGCCACCGCAATGGTGTCGGCAGCGAGCTTGATCTGGCCGATGATCGTGGCCATCGCCTCCACCAGCGAATTCACGCCCTCGCACAGTTCGCCGATCGGGCCCTGGGTGCCGGCCGTGGCCACGCGCCGGGTCAGATCGCCCTGCTTGGCCGCGGCCACTACTTCGCGGGTCTGCGCCACGGCACGCTGCATGGCCTGGTTTTCATGCACCTGCGCGGTGATGTCGGTGGCGTACTTGACGACCTTGAACGGCTTGCCGCTGAGGTCGAGGATCGGGTTGTACGAGGCTTGGATCCAGACTTCGCGCCCGCCCTTGCCGAGGCGCCGGTACTGGCCGGCATCGTATTCGCCGCGCCCGAGCTTTTCCCAGAACTGGCGGTACTCGGCGCTGCTGCGAAGTTCGGGTTCAACGAACAGCGAATGATGTTGGCCGCGCACTTCATCCAGGGTGTAGCCGGTGGTGGCCAGGAAGTTGTCGTTGGCTGACAGGATGCGCCCATCCAGGCTGAACTCGATCACCGCCTGCGACTTGCCGATCGCGGCCAGCTGCCCTGCCGAATCGGCCGCCTGCAGCTTCTGCGCCGTGATATCAGTGGCGAACTTGACCACCTTGTACGGGCGCCCCTGGCGGTCCAGTACCGGGTTGTACGAGGCCTGGATCCAGATTTCGCGTTGGCCCTTGCCAAACCGCCGGTACTGCCCGGCATCGAATTCGCCGCGCCCCAGCCGCGCCCAGAAGTCGCGGTACTCGGCACTGCGCGCCTGCTCGGGGTCGACAAACAGCGAGTGGTGCTTGCCCTGGATCTCCTCCAGCCGGTAGCCCACCGCCTGCAGGAAATTGTCATTGGCCTGCAGGATGGTGCCGTCGAGCGCAAACTCGATCACCGCCTGCACGCGATGCAACGCGGCGACCTGGGCATCCAGCTCGGCACGGCCATCGGCCGCCGGATCGGCGCTGGCACGATGCCGGGGTGCCAGCGCGCCCAGCAGCGCGCGCCACGGCGACCAACGGGTATGCAGCTCGGCCGGCGCCTGCGCGCCCGCCGTGAAGCCTGGAATGAGCATTGTCTGATCCTCGGTGTCCGACAAAGGGTTGCGACCCGACGGGCGGGATGCCCGGCGGCAACTTCAGTTGCTAAGGACTACAGGTGCCGGATGGCACACCTCGAGCGGCTGGCAAGAACATCTGGTGCGGGTGCGATCGGCATCTGCGGGCAGCGGAACACACAGCGCGGGCCGCCCGCCGGGGCAGCCTGGGGTCCTGCAGCGGGCGACTGGAGCGGGATCCAGAGGGGATATCGGCGCTGTTGCGGGTGGCTTTAGCCGAATTAAGCGACACCGGTCCCATCTTCCGGTTCTGCTGCAGGAATGCGGTAGACAACCGCGACGTACTTCACAGCTCGCTCACGTGCGACCGGAAGGCCGCTGGGGATTGCGCCTGGCGCCGGGATGCGAACATCCACGCCTCAGCCACGGCTTCACGGCCGTAGCCTTGGCCGTGCATCGCTGGCGATCCCGATGCCCGGTTCCGGTTCCGTATCACCGGTACGATGCAGACCCGCCACGCCTGGAAACGCCTCATCCTCGTGCCGGCGGATCACCAACGTGATGTCGATTGCGTCGGCGATGGTGGTTCGAACGCCACGTACCGGATCCGCCACGGCGTTGCGGCCATCGCCTCCGCAACGCCGATGCAGTTCAAGCAGAAAAGGTTTGCATGACCAACGGGAGATCTCCCTGCACACGAAAGTGGCCAGCATGCAGCGGACTGCAGAACGCCCACTGAAACGGAGATCGCATGTTCCCACGCCTGGCCAGCTTCCTGATCCTGGGCCTTTGCAGCACCGGCACGTTCGCTGCCGATATCGCCTATCAGCCAGACTTCCACCCCGACCAGCTGAAGGGGCCGCCCGCAGGCCGTCCCAACGAGGTGCTGGTGCTGGGCAGCCCGCATCTGTCCGGCCTGCCGAAAACCTTCACGCCGGACATTCTGCAGCCGTTGCTGGAGCCTCTGCTCGAGCGCCTGCAGGCATGGCGGCCCAACGCCATTGCCGTGGAGAACCTGTCCGGCCTGCAGTGCGATTTCATGCGGCGCAACCCGGCCCGGTACGCCGAAAGCGTGGAGACCTACTGCATCGACCCGGCGCCGGCGCGGGCCGCCACCGGACTGGACGTACCCAGCGCCAATGCCGAAATGGAGCGCCTGCTGGCGCAATGGCCGAAAACGCCGACGCCGGCACAGCGCCGCCGGCTGGCCGCCGTGTGCCTGGCCGCAGGCGAAAACGGATCGGCCCTGGTGCAATGGCTGCGCCTGCCCCTGCAGGAGCGCCACGCCGCCGACAGCCTGACCCCGGAACTCGTGCAGTTCCTCGACAAGCGCATGACCCGCCGCGATGAGGCCGGCATGATCGCCGCCGTACTGGCCGCGCGCCTGGGCCTGGAGCGGCTGTGGCCGGTGGATGATCACACCGCCGATACGCCCACGGCAAAGGACAAGGAGAAGGCCTATGGCGCGGCCCTGCAGGCGGCCTGGGACAATCCGGTGACCACGGCACGCTTCGCCGCCGATAAGGTCCTGTACGCCAATCTGGCCAAGCCCGGGGGAATGCTCGCGCTCTATCGCGACTACAACGCTCCGGAAACGGCAATGACCGTCTACCGCAGCGACTTTGGCGCCGCCCTGGTCGAGCCGTCCACCGAAGGGTTCGGCCGCAACTATGTCGGCTATTGGGAAACCCGCAACCTGCGCATGGTGGCCAACATGCGCGACGTGCTCGGCCAGTACCCCGGCAGCCGCATGCTGACCATCGTTGGCGCCTCGCACAAGGGGTACTACGAGGCCTACCTCAACCAGATGCACGATGTGCAGCTGGTCAGTGCGGACGCAGTATTGCAGTAAGGGGGACAACGGTTCGTCGCCCAGTAGGATCCAGGGCACTTCGCTTTCATCGAACGGTGGCCCGACCGCGCCGCATTCGACCTCCACTGCGCCGGCGAACTCCTCCAGCGCGGGGTGCCCCAATCAACGCCTTCCAGCGTGAGCCGTGCCGGTTCCTGCTGATGGATGCCGCGCCGTTGTAGTTCCCGCCTCGATGGCGCCGCGATCGCGGTGGCCACCTCGCCACAGCAGCACGCTGGCCACCACCGTGCAGGCCAGGGTCAGTACCAGCGACGCCACCACGCCGCCGTGCAGCAGCGGCAGCATCGCCTGGGCCAGGCGATCGTCGCGCAGTTGTTCCAGGCGCAGGCCGCTGGCCAGCGCCAGGCACCAGCCCACCATGGCCGGCGCGTAGGCGGCGACGGCATTCCGATTCCAGTTGATCATCCTGTGCGCTCTTGTCCGGGAGGATGCGGCGATTGTTCCGCCCCTCCCTCTCACAGGTTGAGACCGCCTCCGACGGCTATCGCGACCCGCCGCCGCCCAGCGCTGCCATCAGCGCGGCGCTGGCCTGCAACTGCCGGCCCTGGATGTCCTGCAGGCCGAGCTGGGTGTGGTGCGCATCGGTCTGTGCACTGGCCACGTCCCTACGCGCGACATGGGCGCCACTGAAGCAGGCCGGTTCAGCCGGCCTCATCGTCGTCGCCCGGCAGGTCGGACAGTTCGCCCTGCACCTGCACGTTGTTGCGGCCCATCGCCTTGGCCCGGTAGCACTGGGCATCGGCCGCAGCCACCGCCTGGTCCACGCTCATGCCGCCGGCCAACGGCGCAATGCCGATGCTGGCACCGACCCGCAGCCGGTGCTGGTCCCAGGGAATCGACAGTGACGCCAGCGTGTGCAGCAGCTCGCCACCGATGCGGGCGGCGCGGCGCGGCGTGCAGCCGGACAGGATCACCGCAAACTCATCGCCACCCAGGCGTGCCACCACGTCCGAATCACGCACGCCGTGCCGCAGCACGCTGGCCACCGCCCACAACACGGCATCGCCGGCCAGGTGTCCCCAGGTGTCGTTCACCGGCTTGAAGCGGTCCAGGTCGATATACATCAGCGACGCGGCCTGCCCTGTCCGTTCAACGCGGGTGATCGCCTGCTGCAGGTGCACCTCGAAGCCGCGGCGGTTGCTCAGTTCGGTCAGCGGGTCGATCTCGGCCAGATGGCGGGCCTCGCGCTGTCGTGCGCGCTGCTGGGTGTCGTCACGCAGCACCCACACCGCGCCGCGCACATGGCCTTCATCGTCACGCAGCCACGCGCGGGTCAGATCCACCGGCACCGTGGCGCTGCCCAGACGCAGCAGCAGATCGGCATGCAGGTCCACGGCATTGCTTTCCGGGTCCAGCAGCACCGATACGTCCAGCACCGAGCCAGGCGCATATTCGGTGGTCAGCGACAGCACGTCCTGCACCTTGTGCCCGGCCAGCGACAAGGCGCCATCGCCGGCCAGGGTACGTACCGCCGCCGCGTTGGCGTAGTCGATGCGGCCATCGAGGTTGACACTGAGCACCAGGTCGGCCACCGCATCGAGGGTGATGCGGCTGCGCTGCTCGCTCTCGAACAGGCGCTGCTCGCTGCTGCGCTGGGCGGTGATGTCCTGGATCTGCGACACGAAATGCAGGGGTTCGCCATGCTCGTTGCGCACCAGCGAGACCGACAGGCGTGCCCAGATGGTGCGGCCATCGCGGTCCAGGTAGCGCTTTTCCAGATGGTAGTGGCTGCGCCGGCCCGCCAGCAGGTCCTGCACCAGGGCCAGGTCGGCCTGCAGGTCATCGGCATGGGTCAGGCGCTGGAAATCGACCTGCAGCAGCTCCTCGCGCGGATAGCCGAGGATCCGGCACAGCGCGTCGTTGACGTCCAGCCAGCGCCCTTCCAGCGACACCAGTGCCATGCCCAGCGCCGCGGAAGTGAACGCGCCGGCGAACTTCTCCGCCGACAGGCGCGCTTCGGCGCGTGCCTGCAGGATCTCGGTGATATCGATGGCCATGCCGACGTAGCCGATGCGCATGCCGTCAGCACCGTCCATGCGGCTGATCGACAGCCGCACCTGGCGCGACTGGCCATCCTTGCGCAGCAGGGTCCATTGCCGCGAATACGTCTGGCCGTCGGCACGCGCGCTGAGCGCTTCGAACACGCCCGGAAGCGTGCCGTCAGCAGCGGCCTGCGGTTGCAGCCAGGCCCTGAGCTCCTGCGGGTCGTGGAAGGCATCGAGCCTGCGCTGGCCGACCACTTCAGAGGCGCTGTAGCCCAGCAGCCGCTCTGCCCCGGTGTTGAACAGGGTGATGGTGCCATCGGTATCGGTGGCGATCACCGCCACCTCGTCGGAGGCATCGACCACGGCCTGCAGGCGCTGGCGGGTCTCGGCCGCGTCATGCCGGGCCTGCTGCAGTTCGGTCACGTCGGCATGCGCGCCGGCCATCCACAGCGGCCGACCCTGGCCGTCCCATTCGAACACCCGCCCCCGGTCCTGGATCCAGATCCATTGGCCATTGCGGTGGCGCATGCGCAGCAGGCAGGCATAGTTGTCGCTGCGCCCTTCGAAATGCTCTTCCAGCGCCGCATCGGACAACGCGATGTCATCGGGATGGACCAGCTTCAGGAAGGTCTTCTGGCAGACCGGCTCCAGCTCGTCCAGCCGATAGCCGACGATTTCGGCCCAGCGTGCGTTGACCCGCATCTGCCCGGTCTGCACGTTCCATTCCCAGGTACCGGCAGCGGTGCCGTCGATGATCATCGCCAGCCGCCGACGCTCCTCGGCCAGCTCGTGCAGGCGTCGCTCCAGCATGCCGTTGCCGTTGTTGCCCTGGCCCGCCATCAACAGGGCGCCTCGCAGGCGCAGGCAGGCACGGGCCGCAGCGAAACGCTGCAGCCGCCAATGAAGACGACGGGTCGTGCTGGCGTCATGGCCCTCCCCAGCGACAACGGGGTGGCCAAGTGCCGCCCCTGTTGCGCAAGTGTGCGCAATCACGGGGAAAACCGACAAGTGCCCCGCCACACATCAAGCGTGACGGGGGCCACGAACCTCAGCTGCGCTTGGCGCGCGCGAACGCCTCGGCCAGGGCGTTGTTGGCCGGCGGCGCCGACTGCCCGCTCCGGTTGCCGGTGCTCTGCCCGCGGCCGGGCCCGCCGCCCTGCGCCCCCGCACCGCGGCGTGGCGGCTGGCCCGGGCCACGTTCCTCGCGGCTGCCCGGACGGCTGGTGGCCTGGCCGGGGGTGTCGTCCAGGCGCCGGGTCAGGGCGATGCGCTTGCGCGGTACATCCACCTCCAGCACCTTCACCTTGACGATGTCGCCGGCCTTGACCACGTCGCGCGGGTCCTTCACGAAGGTGTCGGACAGCGCCGAAATGTGGATCAGGCCGTCCTGGTGCACGCCGATATCGACGAAAGCGCCGAACGCAGCCACGTTGCTGACCACCCCCTCCAGCACCATGCCTTCGCGCAGATCCTTGATGTCCTCGACGCCCTCGGCGAAGCGTGCAGCCTTGAACTCCGGACGCGGGTCGCGGCCCGGCTTCTCCAGTTCCTTCAGGATGTCGCGCACGGTCGGCACGCCGAAGGTGCCGTCGGTGAACTGCTCAGCCTTGAGTCCGCGCAGGAAGCTGCCATCGCCGATCAGCGCCTTGATCGGGCGCGCGGTGCTGGCCACGATGCGCTCCACCACCGGGTAGGCTTCCGGGTGTACCGCCGAAGCATCCAGTGGCTCATCACCGTCGGCAATGCGCAGGAAGCCGGCGCACTGCTCGAAGGTCTTTTCGCCCAGTCGCGGCACTTTCAGCAGGTCCTTGCGGCGCTTGAACGGGCCGTTGTCGTCACGGTGGCGCACGATGTTCTCGGCCACCGTGGCCGACAGGCCGGAGACGCGCGACAGCAGCGCGGCCGAGGCGGTGTTCACGTAGACACCCACGGCGTTCACGCAGTCCTCCACGCGCGCGTCCAGCGCCCGTGCCAGCCGGTACTGGTCCACATCGTGCTGGTACTGGCCGACGCCGATCGCCTTGGGTTCGATCTTCACCAGTTCGGCCAGCGGATCCTGCAGGCGGCGGGCGATCGAAACCGCACCGCGCAGCGAGACGTCCAGGCCGGGGAATTCCCTGGCCGCGAACTCGGAGGCCGAGTACACCGAGGCGCCGGCCTCGCTGACCACCACCTTCTGCAGCTTCGGATTGGCGACCGCCTTGATCGCCTCGCCGGCCAGCTTGTCGGTTTCGCGGCTGGCGGTGCCGTTGCCGATCGCGATCAGTTCCACGTTGTGCCTGGCGCACAGCTGCTTGATGGTCTGCAGCGACTGATCCCACTGGCGCCGGGGCTCATGCGGGTAGATGGTGTCGGTGGCGACCAGCTTGCCGGTGGCATCGACCACGGCGATCTTGCAGCCGGTGCGGATGCCCGGGTCCAGGCCAAGCACGGTCTTCGGCCCGGCCGGCGCGGCCAGCAGCAGGTCCTTCAGGTTGTCGCCGAACACCGCGATGGCTTCGGCTTCGGCCTTTTCGCGGGCCTGGTTGAACAGGTCCAGGAGCAGATGGGTGTGCAGTTTGGCGCGCCAGGTCAGGCGGCAGGCATCCAGCAGCCAGCGGTCGGCGGCACGGCCCTGGTCGGCGATGCCGGCCTTGCGCGCCACGCGTCCTTCGGCGTACTGGTGGCCGGCCTCGGCATCGCTGCCCGGGTCCAGTTCGAGGAACAGGATTTCTTCGCGCCGCGCGCGGAACAGCGCCAGCAGGCGATGCGAGGGAATCTTCGCCAGCGCTTCGGCGTGCTCGAAGTAGTCGCGGTACTTGGCGCCTTCGACTTCCTTGCCCTCAGCCACGCGCGCGCGGATCACGCCGGTCTCGCCCAGCCAGGTACGCAGTTCACCCACCAGCGCGGCATCTTCGCCCCAGCGCTCCATCAGGATCGCACGCGCGCCTTCCAGCGCGGCCTTGGTGTCGGCCACGCCCTTGCCGGCGTCGACGAATCCGGCAGCGAAGACCTGCGGGTCCTGCGTCGGGTCGGCCAGCAGGCCGTCGGCCAGCGGCTCGAGCCCGGCTTCGCGGGCGATCTGCGCGCGGGTGCGGCGCTTGGGCTTGTACGGCAGGTACAGGTCTTCCAGCCGGCTCTTGGTATCGGCGGCCAGGATGTCGTTGCGCAGTTCATCACTGAGCTTGCCCTGCTCGCCGATGCTGGCCAGCACCGCCGCACGGCGGTCCTCCAGTTCGCGCAGGTAGGTCAGCCGGGTTTCCAGGTTGCGCAGCTGGGTGTCGTCCAGGCCCCCGGTCACTTCCTTGCGGTAGCGCGCGATGAACGGAACGCTGGCGCCCTCGTCGAGCAGGCCGACGGCGGCACGCACCTGGGCGGACTGGGCACCGATCTCGTCGGCGATGGTCTGGGCGATCTGCTGGGCGAGCGCGCTCTGGGCGTTCTTGGCGTCGTGCATTGCTTCAGGTCTGTGCCGCGTTACGGGAAGACCCCATTCTGGCAACCGACGGCGCAGCCGAACAAGGCATTGACAGAGGGCGGAGTTCAGCAGCGCGGCCGGTGGGGACGCCGGCATCCTGGCAGAAAGAGGGCCCGGACTGGCCCGGGGCTGGGATGCCGGCGCGGGCGCGCGATGGTGGGCGCGCCCTGCCGCGTGTTGCGAGGGTCAGCGGTAGTGGCGGGCGGCGCGCTGCATGACGATCTCGTCACGCATGCCTTCCAGGGCCATCAGGCGGACCTTGCCGACACCCTGCAGTTCCATGAACCGCTCGGTGTAGAACTCCGGCCCCAGCGCGGTGTCGGCGCGGGATTTGCTGAAGCCGTAGGGCACCACGCCCTTCTCGCCATCCTTGCTACCACCGACATAGAGAACAATTGCCATGTGATGTATTCCTCCAAATTGCTACTGCGTACTGCACTCGACGAGCGATGCTGCGAGCCCATCGAGGGGGAGCTTACCGCGTCGAACCTGACTGGAACGTCACGCAGCCTAATGACGATCGGTTGCATGCAGATGACTGCGGGATCGCAGCAGAATGCTTACGGATCTTTAACTTCCGGCTAACGAATCCGTGGGGGATTCCCGCCAACGGCGCAGCCCCTCGTGGGTGGGGTTGGATGTGCCGCTGAAAGCAAAAGCCGCGAGTGGGTCGGTCGGGTTGGGTTGGCGGGGGACGCCGTGAATCCTTCCCTGGAGGCTTGGCCGCGGCATCCATGCCGCGGACACCCCCGCCAACCCAACCCGACCGCCCTCAGACAGATTTCGGTGTCGCGCCACCCACGGAGAAGAAAAAAATGAAGATCAAAAGCAAAAGCGGCTTGGCCGGCGCTTGATTGCTTCCTGTAGAGCCAAGCCATGCTCGGCTCACAAGCAAGCGCAGCGCGCGATCCGCTTCTGCTGTTCTATTTCTTCTCCGTGGCTGGACGCGCACGGAAACTGTCAGGGGCCGGGCGGGTGGGTTCGC
>NZ_LLXV01000062.1 GCF_001431665.1 Stenotrophomonas beteli
GGGTTTCGGGGGCCCCCCCCCACCGGACCCCCCCCGCCATCCCACGGAAATCCTGCTTTTGCTTTGGCAGCTGCTGTTGCTGTTGCCGTTGCCCTGGCCTCGGCGGGTGCCGGGCGCCGCCCGGCCAGAGCCCTTCCCCCGCTTCCGGTACAATGTCGGGCCCGTTTCCCAACTACGGTTCCCCGGACATGATGGTCCTCGAGGGCGCGCCCGCCCTGTCGCCGTTCCGCCGCGAACGTCTTGAATCCCGCCTGCAGTCCATCGCTCCCTCCCTGCGCATCAGCGGTGCCTGGCACGTCTACTTCGTGCAGCCCGAAGGCAGCGCCGCCCCCGACCTGATCACGCTGTGCCGCATCCTCGAGGCTGCGCCGCAGTCCGAGGCAGTGGCCGACGGCGCGGTCAGCCGCATCGTGGTGCCGCGCCTGGGCACGCTGTCGCCATGGTCGAGCAAGGCCACCGAACTGGTGCGCGGTGCCGGGCAGCCGGTCAGCCGGGTCGAGCGTGGCCTGCGCATCGACGTGCAGGGCTGGCCCGCCGATGCCGCCGCCCAGCAGGCGCTGGTCAAGGTGCTGCACGACCCGATGACGCAGTCGGTGCTGGAAACGGTCGAACAGGGCCAGGCGCTGTTCTCCGCGCCGGCCCGGGGTGAACTGGAACGCGTGCCGGTGGACCAGCTGGAGGCCGCCAACCAGCGCCTCGGCCTGGCCATGGCGCAGGACGAGATCGACTACCTGCGCGAACGCTTCACCGCGCTGGGCCGATCGCCGTCCGACGTCGAGCTGATGATGTTCGCGCAGGCCAATTCCGAGCACTGCCGCCACAAGATCTTCAACGCGAGCTGGACCATCGACGGCCAGGAGCAGGACCGCTCGCTGTTCCGGATGATCAAGAACACCCACCAGCAGACCCCGCAGCACACGCTCAGCGCGTACAGCGACAACGCCGCAGTGATCGAAGGCCATCCGGCGTCGCGTTACCGCCCCGATCCGGCCAGTGGCGAATACCGCCGCGAACCGAAGGTGCCCAGCGCCTTCCAGATCAAGGTGGAGACGCACAACCATCCGACCGCGATCGCGCCGTTCCCGGGTGCCTCGACCGGTGCCGGTGGCGAGATCCGCGACGAAGGCGCGACCGGCCGTGGCGGCAAGCCCAAGGCAGGCCTGACCGGCTTCTCGGTCTCGCACCTGCGCATTCCCGAGCTGCCGCAGCCGTGGGAAGCGCCGCGCGCGCTGAACCCGCGCATGGCGCCGGCACTGGAAATCATGACCGACGGCCCGCTCGGCGGCGCCGCGTTCAACAACGAGTTCGGCCGCCCGAACCTGCTCGGCTACTTCCGCAGCTTCGAGCTGCCCGAGGGCGCCGATCTGGTCCGCGCCTACGACAAGCCGATCATGCTGGCCGGTGGCCTCGGCGCCATCGACCGCATCCAGGTCGACAAGATCAAGCTGCAGGCCGGCGACGCGGTCATCGTGCTCGGTGGCCCGGCGATGCTGATCGGCCTCGGCGGCGGTGCCGCCAGTTCGGTGGCCTCCGGTGAAAGCGCCGAGGACCTGGATTTTGCCAGCGTGCAGCGCGACAACCCGGAGATGGAGCGTCGCTGCCAGGAAGTCATCGACCGCTGCGTGGCGATGGGGGCCAACAACCCGATCAAGTTCTTCCATGACGTCGGTGCGGGTGGCCTGTCCAATGCCATCCCCGAACTGCTGCACGACTCGAACGTCGGTGGCGTCATCGACCTGGGCAAGGTGCCCACCGATGACCCGTCGCTGTCGCCGATGCAGCTGTGGTGCAACGAATCGCAGGAGCGCTACGTGCTTGGCGTGGCCCAGGAGCGCCTGGCCGAGTTCGCCGCCCTGTGCGCGCGCGAGCGCTGCCCGTTCGCTGCCGTTGGCGTGGCCACCGCTGAAGAGCACCTGGTGGTTGCCTACGGTGCCGTGCCGGGCAACACCCCGGCCGACGCGCCGATCGACCTGCCGATGGACGTGCTGTTCGGCAAGCCGCCGAAGATGCACCGCGACACCGCGCACCCGCCGGCACCGCGCTGGCCGGCGCTGAAGACCGGCGGCCTGGACCTGCAGGAAGCCGGCCTGCGCGTGCTCGCACATCCGACCGTCGCCTCGAAGAACTTCCTGGTCACCATCGGTGACCGCAGCGTCGGTGGCCTGACCGCGCGCGAACAGATGGTCGGCCCGTGGCAGCTGCCGGTGGCCGACGTGGCGATCACCCTGGCCGACTTCGATGGCGTGGCTGGCGAAGCGATGTCGATCGGCGAGCGTACTCCACTGGCCCTGCTCGATGCGGCGGCTTCGGCACGCATGGCCGTGGGTGAAGCGCTGACCAACCTGTGCGCGGCCCCGGTCGATGCGCTGGATGAAATCAAGCTGTCGGCGAACTGGATGGCCGCGGCCGGCCACCCGGGCGAAGACGCGCTGCTGTACGACGCGGTGAAGGCGGTGGGCATGGAACTGTGCCCGCAGCTGGACATCAGCATCCCGGTGGGCAAGGACTCGCTGTCGATGCAGGCGCAGTGGCACGACCAGGGCGAAGCGCACAAGAGCGTGTCGCCGGTGTCGCTGGTGATCTCGGCGTTCGCGCCGGTCGCCGACGTGCGCCAGCAGCTGACCCCGCTGCTCGACCGTGACGTGGACAGCGAGCTGTGGCTGATCGGCCTGGGTGCCGGCAAGCAGCGCCTGGGCGGTTCGATCCTGGCCCAGGTGCATGCCGACCACGGCGATCTGCCGGCCTTCGCCGGTGCCGCCCCGGACCTGGACGACCCGCAGCGCCTGCGTGGCTTCTTCGAGCTGATCCGCGATGCGCGCCAGGCCGGGCTGCTGCTGGCCTACCACGACCGCAGCGACGGCGGTGCCTTCGCCGCGCTGTGCGAGATGGCGTTCACCTCGCGGCTGGGCCTGGACATCACCCTCGATGCCTGGGGCGATGACCCGTTCCGCAGCCTGTTCAACGAAGAACTGGGTGCGGTGGTGCAGATCGCACGCGAAGATCGCGCCGCGTTTGCCGACCTGGTCGAACGCCATGCACTGACCGAATGCGCGCAGCGCATCGCCAAGCCGACCACGGCACCGGTGGTGCGCGTATCGCTGGGCGGCGAGAACTTGGCCGAGTGGCGCTGGGAGGCGCTGTTCGACGCCTGGTGGTCGGTCACCCACGCGATGCAGAAGCGCCGTGACAACCCGGCCAATGCCGATGCCGAACGCGAGGTCGCCCGCGCCTTCAATGCGCCGGGCCTGAAGCCGAAGCTCAGCTTCGACCTCAACGAAGATGTCGCCGCGCCGTTCATCAGCACCGGTGTGCGCCCGCGTGTAGCGGTGCTGCGCGAGCAGGGCGTCAACGGCCAGATCGAAATGGCCAACATCTTCGAACGCGCCGGCTTCCGCGCCTTCGACGTGCACATGAGCGACCTGATCGAAGGCCGCGTAGCGCTGCAGGACTTCACCGGGCTGGTCGCCTGTGGCGGCTTCAGCTACGGCGACGTGCTCGGTGCCGGCCGTGGCTGGGCCACTTCGATCCTGGAACGCAGCGCACTGCGTGATGCCTTCGCCGCGTTCTTCGCGCGCGAGGACAGCTTCGCGCTGGGCGTGTGCAATGGCTGCCAGATGATGAGCCAGCTCAAGGGCATCATCCCCGGTGCCGAGCACTGGCCGCAGTTCCGCCGCAACGCCAGCGAGCAGTTCGAAGCGCGTACCGCACTGCTGGAAGTGGTGGAATCGCCGTCGATCCTGCTGCGTGGCATGGCCGGTTCGCGCCTGCCGGTGGCGGTGGCGCATGGCGAAGGCCAGGCCGTGTTCGACAACGCCGTCGACCAGGCCGCGGCCCGTGTCTCGCTGCGCTACATCGATGGCAATGGCAAGGTTGCCAACCAGTACCCGCTGAACCCGAACGGTTCGCCGGACGGCATCACCGGCCTGACCAGCACCGACGGCCGCGTCACCATCATGATGCCGCATCCGGAACGTACCCCGCGCGCGCTCAACCTGAGCTGGGCACCGGCCGAGTGGCAGGGCGATTCGCCGTGGATGCGGATGTTCCGCAACGCACGTGTCTGGTGCGGCTGATCGCGCAACCCACAATGCCTTTGCGTATGGGAAACCCGCCGGAGTTCCGGCGGGTTTTTCTTTGCCCTCAGGAAAATGCTGACGTGGCCATCAGTTACATGCGTTTTCATGCGTCGGATAATCGTCACGCACGCCTAACAAAATACTTTCATAAACAGGTGAAAGAGTGAACTGCTTCACGGCAACGGGATTTGCCATGTCAAAGTCTTGACGTTTTTCGAAGTTGCCGTTAACACTTGAACCCCGTTTCAGAACCATTCATTCCGCAGTAACCGGCTGGCGCACGCGCTCGGTTTCTTCCGCTGCGCGCCATTCGGCAATACCCCGTAGTAAATCACGCGAATAAACGCCCCCAGGGGACGTTGGGCCAGAAGGCCCGGCGGTGGCGTTGCTTTGCCCAAAACCAGTCCACTCAGGAGCCGTACCGATGAATCGGATTTATCGCAAGGTCTGGAACAGAGCATTGGGTCAGTTGGTGGTGGCCTCGGAATTGGCCTCCTCCGACAGCAGCGGAGGTGTTGTCGACCAACGCACCGCGACGACGCAGGCAACACCGGCCCTGCTGGCCGCTGCACTGGGCCTGGTACTGGGAGTGGGCATGGCCGGCAGCGCGGCGGCGCAGTCGGTGCAGATCGGTGGCAGCGCCACCTGCGTGGCGTTCAGCGGCAAGCTGCTGGAAAAGTGCCTGATCGAGGGCAGCGCCAGTGCCAAGGGCAGCAACGCGGTGGCCATCGGCGCCGGTACCAGCGCCAGCGCGGCCAACAGCGTGGCGCTGGGCGCCGGCTCCAAGGCCACCCGTGCCAACACCGTATCGGTCGGCGATGCCGGCAAGGAACGGCAGATCACCCATGTGGCCGCCGGCACCCAGGCCACCGATGCGGTGAACAAGGGGCAGCTGGATGCGCAGGCGCGCGCCACGCAGGCCGCGCTGGCGGATGTCGCCGCAGATGGAAACCGCTACTTCAAGGCCGATGGCGCCGGTGATGACAGCGACGCAGCGAAGATCGACGGGCAAGGCGCGGTAGCCGCCGGTGCCGGTGCCCAGTCGTTGGCCAACGCCACGACCGCCATCGGTACCCAGGCCATTGCCGCCGGCCTGGGCGCCAGCGCGTTCGGCCAGGGCGCATTGGCGATCGGTGACGCCAGCGTGGTGGTCGGGCAGAGCGCTGCGGCGTTTGGTCTTGGTGACACCGCCGTCGGCGCCAGCGCCTATGCCGCCAGCGAGAACGGCGCGGCCACCGCACTGGGTGCGTTGTCCGAAGCAAGCGCCGACGGCGCCACTGCCGTCGGTGGCGGTGCCGTGGCGATGGGCCCGGGCAGTACCGCACTGGGTCGCGGCGCCACTGCCGGGAACGAAGCCTCGATTGCGGTCGGTGCATTCAGCACCGCCGTGGGCGACTACAGCACCGCGCTGGGCTCCAATTCGGCGGCGGTCGCCACCGGCAGCGTGGCGCTGGGCGCCGGCTCGCTGGCTGATCGCGTCGATACCGTCTCGGTCGGCGCCGTCGATTACGGCCTGACCCGGCAGATCACCAGTGTCGCCGCCGGTACCGAAGACACCGACGCGGTCAACGTGGGCCAGTTGAAGGATGTCGCTGCGGTGGCTGACGCGACCGCCAAGCGTTTCCAGGCCACGGGCAGCAGCAACAGCGATGCGGGCGCGCTGGCCGAAGGTGACGAGGCACTGGCGGCCGGCGAGGCGGCCAACGCGATCGGCAACGGCGCCACCGCTGTGGGCGCGGGCGCCAATGCCGTTGCGCAGAACGCGACCGCCGTGGGCAACAACGCGCTGGCCTCGGGCCAGAACAGTGCCGCGTTCGGCAACAACGCACAGGCCAACGGCCCAGGCAGCGTTGCCGTGGGTGGCGCTGCGGTGGATGCCGATGGCAACCCACTGATCACCAGTGGCGGCGTGCCGGTGGAAACCGGCGCCACCAGCGCAGGTGTCGGTGGCACTGCGGTGGGCGCCAGTGCTGAAGCCAGCGGCTTTGCGGCGTCGTCCTACGGCGTCGGCGCCTATGCCGCCGGTGCCCAGGCCTCCGCGTTCGGAGCCGTCGCCAATGCCATCGGTGATTACTCCACTGCGCTGGGCACGCAGAGCAACGCCACCGGCACCAGCAGCGTAGCCATCGGTGGCCCGGCCGACCTGATTCCGGGCCTGGGTTTCTTCGTGCAGACCCAGGCCAGCGGCGAAGCGTCGACGGCCGTCGGCGCCGGTGCCATCGCAAGCGGTGACCGCGCGGTGGCCAACGGCAGCCTGACCGAAGCGTCCGGCGCGGAATCCACCGCCGTCGGCTACTTCGCGTACGCCCCGGGTGAGAATGCCAGCGCGCTCGGCGCGCAGACCTGGGCCAGCGGCGCACAGAGCACGGCCGTCGGGTACTACGCCACCGCCCGCGGCGCCAACAGCGTCGCGCTTGGCGCGAATTCCGAAGCGGTGCGCGCCAACAGCGTGGCCGTGGGCAGTGCCGGCAACGAACGGCAGATCACCAGCGTGGCCGCGGGCAGCGAAGCCACCGATGCGGTGAACAAGGCGCAGCTGGACGCCGTGGCCAGTACCGCCGACAACACCGCCCGCTTCTTCCAGGGCCAGCCGGAAGCGGGCAGTGATGCCGGTGCGCTGGCCGAGGGCGAAGGCGCGGTGGCGGCCGGCTCGTCGAGCAATGCGATCGGCGCCGGCGCGGTTGCACATGGCGCCGCCGCTTCGGCCATTGGTGACGACGCCGTGGCGGTGGGGCGCAACAGCAACGCCACCGGCAACGGCGGTGTTGCCATCGGTGGCCTCGGCCAGGCCTACGACGAGTACAACCAGCCGATCATCGGTGCAGACGGCACGGCGCAGCAGGTGGGCACCACCGCTGTCGCCGATGCGACCGCGGTCGGTAGCGGTGCACAGGCCACCGGTGCGGCGAGCAGCGCGTTCGGCAATGCGGCCAAGGCCAGCGGCGACAACAGCTTCGCGGCCGGCGGCACGTCGCGTGCGACCGGCAGCTACGCGGTCGCGGTCGGTGACAGCGCCTTTGCCAGCAGTGACGACAGCACCGCTGTCGGCGGTTACAGCTGGGCAACGGCCAGCGGCGCAGCAGCATTCGGTTCCGGTGCGTGGGCGACGGCCACCAACGCCTCGGCGTTCGGCAACGCGGCCTGGGCCAGCGGCAGCGGCGCGACTTCCGTCGGCTACAACAGCTGGGCCAACGGGGCCAGCGCCACGGCGGTCGGCCGCGGTGCCTTCGGCTATGGCGACAACAGCGTGGCACTGGGCTTCCAGGCCCTGGGCAACAGCCTCAACAGCATCGCCATCGGCACCAACACGGTGGCCGGCGGTGAAAGCGCGATCGCGCTTGGCGCTGGCAGCAACGCCAGCGCCAGCAACGCTGTTGCGCTCGGAGCCGGTTCGGTTGCCAGCCGTGCACGCACGGTGTCGGTGGGCAGCGGCGGCAACGAGCGCCAGGTCATCAACGTCGCGGCGGGTACCCAGGCTACCGACGCAGTGAACAAGGCACAGCTGGATGCGGTTGCGACCACCGCTGCCACCACCAGCCGCTTCTTCCAGGCCAGTGGCAACGGCGACGACGTAGCCGGTGCACGGGTGGAGGGTGACAACGCACTGGCGGCCGGTGATGCCGCCAACGCCATCGGCAATGGCGCTACCGCACTGGGCAGCGGCGCCAACGCGCTGGCCAGCAACGCACAGGCGCTGGGCTTCAACGCGTTGGCCACTGCGGCCAATGCCAGCGCCGTCGGTGCCAACGCACAGGCCACGGGCGAGTACGCCACCGCGCACGGTGCGGAAAGCGAGGCCAGCGGCGAGCAGAGCGCGGCGTTCGGTGCGGCCAGCATCGCCAGCGGTGCCGGTAGCACTGCCAATGGCGTGCTGTCCGAAGCGTCCGGTGAAGAAGCCGTGGCCGTGGGCTACTTCAGCAACGCCAGTGGCGATGCGGCCACCGCTGTCGGCAGCGAGAGCGTGGCCAGTGGTACGGCGTCGGCGGCATTCGGTATCGGTGCCGAAGCCAGCGGCGGCTACAGCACCGCCATCGGTGGCTACGCGCAGGCCTCGGCGTTCAACGCCACTGCCTTTGGCAACTTCGCCAATGCATCCGGCTCCAACAGTGTGGCGGTGGGTGGCGATTCGGAAGCCTCCGGCGCCTACAGCACCGCCACCGGCCAGGGGAGCCTGGCCACCGGCACCAACAGCGTCGCCGTTGGTGGTTCATTGTTCGGCGTGCTGGCCACCGAGGCCTCGGGCAACTACTCCACCGCAGTGGGTGGTGGCGCCTGGTCGGGCGGCATCAACAGCACCGCGCTGGGCAACGCTGCCGAATCGCGCGGCGCCAACAGCGTGGCGCTGGGTGCCGATTCGATCGCGGATCGCGACAACACCGTGTCGGTGGGGGGCGGCGGCAACACCCGCCAGATCACCAACGTGGCCGATGGCACGCAGGGCAATGATGCGGTCAACAGGAACCAGCTCGACGCCGTAGCCGCGGCAGCGGAAAAGACCAGCCGGCAGTTCCAGGCCAGTGGCAATGCCGACGGTGAAACCGGCGCGCTGGTGGAGGGCGACAACGCGCTGGCAGCCGGTGACGCGGCCAACGCGATCGGCGCCGGTGCCACCGCGCTCGGCAGTGGTGCCAATGCGCTGGCCGCCAACGCCACGGCAGTCGGTATCGATGCGCTGGCCACGGGCAACAACGCCGCGGCGCTGGGCAGCACGGCCCAGGCCACGGGCGAAGACAGCCTCGCGCTGGGAACCGGCGCCGGCGCCAGCGAGCTCGGTGCCAGCGCGGTCGGTGCGCGTGCACAGGCCAGTGGTGCGTACAGCACTGCAACCGGCACCGAGTCCAACGCCAGCGGCACGCAGGCATTGGCCAGCGGCTTCCGCAGTGCCGCCTCCGCCGACGGCACCACCGCTGTCGGTGGCTATGCCGAAGCCAGCGGTCGCCTCGGCACCGCATTGGGCTACGGCTCGGCAGCCAGTGGCGCCAACACCACCGCGGTCGGCTTCGGTGCCGCTGCGGCCGGTAGCGGTGCCGTTGCGGTCGGCCAGTCGAGCGAGGCCAGTGGCGCCGAAAGCGTGGCCATCGGTGGCAGCACCTTCTTTGGCCTGATCCCGTCGCGTGCCAGCGGCACCGGCGCGGCGGCCTTCGGTGCCGGCGCCTGGGCGACCGAGGATTACGCCACGGCGATCGGCTGGAACTCGTGGGCGGATGCGGCAGATGCCACTGCGCTGGGTGCCAGTGCCACCGCCAGTGGGTTGAACAGCGTGGCACTGGGCGCCGGCTCCAAGGCCGAGCGCGACAATACCGTGGCCGTGGGCAGCGCGGGCGGTGAGCGCCAGGTGACGCATGTGGCGGCGGGCACCGAGGCCACCGATGCGGTGAACAAGGGCCAGCTGGACGCGGTGGCCAGCGTTGCCGACAAGACCAGCCGCCAGTTCCAGGCCAGCGGCAATGCCGATGGCGAAGCAGGCGCACTGGTGGAGGGTGACAATGCGCTCGCCGCTGGCAATGCGGCCAATGCAATTGGCAACGGCGCGACCGCACTGGGCAGCGGCGCAACGGTGGTCGCGGCCAATGCCACGGCGGTCGGCGTCGACGCACTGGCCACGGCCGAGCGGGGCGTGGCCATCGGCAGCGGTGCCAGCAGCACCGCAGGCGGTGCCGTCGCGCTGGGCGCGCAGAGCAGCAGTGGCGGCGCCGCCAGCGTTGCGATCGGCGCGCAGTCGCAGTCGCAGGGCATCGGGGCGACCGCTGTCGGCGGCATGGCCGAGGCCGCCGGCCTGGCGGCCACTGCAGTGGGCTACGGCGCGATCGCCGATGGCCGCGAAACCACGGCAGTCGGCAACTTCGCACAGGCCACTGGCTGGCGCGCCACGGCGTTCGGTGCGGGCGCCAGCGCCGGCTTCTTCGGTACCGCCGTAGGCAGTGCTGCGCAGGCCGCCGATGTGTCCACGGCGGTGGGCCAGGGCACCATCGCGCAGATCGCCGGCGCCGGCTTCGGCGTGCAGGCCAAGGCTGGCGAGTACGGCACCGCTCTGGGCAACAACGCCGCGACCGGATTGAACGGCGTGGCGGTCGGCTTCAATGCACTGGCCGGACAGGATGCCGCCAGCGCCAGCGCCGCCCAGTTCACTACCGCCATCGGCAGTGAGGCGTGGGCTACCGAAGACGGCGCCACCGTGGTCGGTTACAACAGCTATGCGCAGGCCAGCAACGCGACGGTGCTCGGCAGCAACACCTGGACCACCAAGGACGCCGGTAACAGCGTCGCATTGGGCGCAGGCTCGCTGGCCGACCGCGCCAACACAGTGTCGGTGGGTGCCGCGCAGGAGTGGGTCGATGCCGCCGGCGTCACCCACAGCGCGATCAACCGCCAGCTCACCAATGTCGCGGCCGGTACGCAGGCCACCGATGCGGTGAACAAGGGCCAGCTCGATGCAGTGGCCGCCACCGCCGATGCGGTCGGCCAACGCTTCAAGGCCAATGGTTCGGGTACCGCCAGTGCCACCGGCACCGATGCCGTGGCCATCGGCGGCAACGCCAGCGCCAGTGGCAGCCGCAGCAATGCGCTGGGCAGTGGCGCCACAGCCATCGGCAACGCGGCGCTGGCACTGGGCGCCAACAGCGGCGCCAGCGGCAACAACTCGGTGGCATTGGGTGCCGGTTCGCGTGCGCTGGAGGCCAATGTGGTCTCGGTCGGCGGTGGCAACGGCACCGCCGGTCCGGCCACCCGGCGCATCGTCAACGTGGCCGACGGCCGCATTGCCGCCGGCAGTACCGATGCGGTCACCGGTTCCCAGCTCAATGTCACCAACCAGCGCGTGGGCGCAGTGGAAACCCGCGTCGGTGATTTCGACGCGCGTATCGCCACGGTCGAGACCACGGCGGCCAGTGCGGTCGGCTATGACGATGCCAGTCGTGAGCGCCTGACCCTGTCTGGCATCCAGGGCACCACCATCGACAATGTCGGCGCCGGCAGCATTGCCGCCGGCAGCCGCCAGGCGATCAATGGCGGACAGCTGTTCCAGTCGCTCAGTGACGCCGCCAGTTTCCTCGGCGGCGGTGCCAGCGTCGGCATGCAGGGTGTGTTCGTGGCGCCGAACTATGTGATCCAGGGGGCTACCTACAGCAACGTCGGCGATGCGCTGGGCGCGCTGGACCGAAAGGTCAGCGAGATCGACCGCCGCACCGCCGGTGGCACGCGTGCCGGGACTGCCAGCCTGCGCGCAATGAGTACCGCGCTGGATGACAGCCCGCTGGCCAGCGCCGCTGATGCACCTGCAACGGCCGATGCGGCACCGGCCAGCACCGCGCGCGTGCAGGGCACGCCGACGGTAGCCGCAGCAGGCGCTGGGATTCCGGTCGGCACCCCGGCGACCGGCGCCAATGCGGTGGCCATGGGCGAGGGCGCCGTCGCCAGCGGCGCGTCGTCCACAGCCATTGGCCAGGGCGCGAACGCCACTGCGGCGAACGCCGTGGCACTGGGCCAGGGTTCGGTCGCCGATCGTGCCAACACCGTGTCGGTTGGCAGCGAAGGCAACGAACGCCAGGTCACCAACGTCGCCGCCGGCACAGCCGCTACCGACGCCGTCAACAAGGGCCAGCTGGACCGTGGCGTGGCCACGGCGAACAGCTACACCGACAGCCGCGTGCAGGCCGTGTCCGACAGCTTCGATGTGTTCAAGGGCGAGATCGACGGACGCCTGCGCCACATGGACCGCCGCATCGACCGTCAGGGCGCGATGAGTGCCGCGATGCTCAACATGGCCACCAGTGCCGCCGGCATCCGTACCCAGAACCGGGTCGGCGTCGGCATCGGTTTCCAGGGCGGCGAGTCGGCGATGTCGCTGGGCTACCAGCGCGCGATCAGTGATCGCGCCACGGTCACCATCGGCGGCGCCTTCAGCAGTGATGACAGCTCGGTCGGCGTCGGTGCCGGCTTCGGCTGGTAAGCCACTCCACTGCGCCGGCGGCCACCCACGCCGGCGCCACACCTGCAATGAGGGCCTGGGGGGAGGTCACGGCAATCCCGGCTGGGCCGGCCGGGAGTCGTCAAGGAATGATGGCCGCAGTGTTGGTTCGATCCATGACCCAGAAGAGGAATTCGACGTGATCAAGAAGCAGAACCTTCGCATCAATGTGCTTGCCGCCGCCGTGCTGTCGATGACGGCTGTCGGGGCCGTCCACGCGGCCGGGTTGCCGACCCGTGAGCCGGTGCGCCAGGCCAGCACCGCCGAGCCGGGCACCCAGCGCATCATCGTCAAGTACCGTGCCGGCACCGCTGCGGCGGGTGACCGTTCGGCCAAGCTGTCCACCGTGCAGTCGGCGCTGACCCGCGCCAGCCTGTCCGGTGGCACTGCCCGGGCCAGCACGCTCGGCCCGCAGGTCGTGCGCAGGCTGGGCGTCGGTGCCGATCTGATCCGCCTGCAGGGGCGCCTGGCGCCTGCCGAACTGCAGCGCGTGCTGAAGGAACTGAAGGCCGATCCGGCCGTGCAGTACGCCGAGGCCGATGTGAAGCTGCGCCGCAGCGAACTGCGCGCCGGTGACGTGCAGCCGGCGCTGGCGCCGAATGATCCGTACTACCAGCAGTACCAGTGGCACCTGCACAACGCCACCGGCGGCATCAACGCACCGTCGGCGTGGGACGTGTCGCAGGGCGAAGGCGTGGTGGTGGCGGTACTCGACACCGGCATCCTGCCGCAGCACCCGGACCTGGTCGGCAATCTGCTGGAAGGCTACGATTTCATCAGCGATGCCGAAACCTCGCGCCGCGCCACCAACGACCGCGTCCCCGGCGCGCAGGACTACGGCGACTGGGTCGAGAACGACAACGAGTGCTACACCGGCTCGCTGGCCGAGGACAGCTCCTGGCACGGCACCCATGTGGCCGGTACCGTGGCCGAGCAGACCAACAACGGTGTCGGCATGGCCGGTGTCGCGCACAAGGCCAAGGTGCTGCCGGTCCGCGTGCTCGGCAAGTGCGGTGGCTACCTTTCCGACATCGCCGACGCCATCACCTGGGCCTCCGGCGGTACCGTGGCGGGCGTGCCCGCCAATGCCAACCCGGCCGAGGTCATCAACATGAGCCTCGGTGGCAGCGGCAGCTGCGACGGCACCTACCAGGAGGCGATCAACGGCGCGATCTCGCGGGGCACCACCGTGGTCGTGGCCGCAGGCAACGAGACCGACAACGCCTCCAAGTACCGTCCAGCCAGCTGCGACGGCGTGGTCACCGTCGGCGCCACGCGTATCACCGGCGGGATCACCTACTACTCCAACTACGGCACCCGCGTGGACCTGTCCGGTCCCGGCGGTGGCGGCAGTGTGGACGGCAATCCGGGCGGCTACATCTGGCAGTCCGGCTCCGATGCGGCCACCACGCCAGAGTCGGGCAGCTACAGCTACATGGGCATGGGCGGCACGTCGATGGCCTCGCCGCACGTGGCTGCCGTCGCTGCACTGGTGCAGAGCGCGCTGATCGCCAAGGGCAAGGATCCGCTGGCCCCCGCTGCGATGCGCACCCTGCTGAAGGAAACCGCGCGTCCGTTCCCGGTCAGCATCCCGACCGCCACCCCGATCGGCAGCGGCATCGTTGATGCCAAGGCGGCGCTGGCCAAGGCACTGGAAGAGCCGTGCACCGAGAACTGTGGACCGGTGGCGACGCCGCTGACCAACAAGGCCGCCGTGGGGGGCCTGAACGGCACGGCCGGCAGCAGCCGCCTGTACAGCTTCGATGCAGCCGCTGGCAAGCAGTTCAGCGTGATCACCTACGGTGGCACCGGCAACGTCTCGGTCTACATCGCCCAAGGGCGCGAGCCGAGTGCCAGCGACAACGATGGCAAGTCGACCCGTCCCGGCACGTCCGAAACGGTACGGGTGAACAAGCCGGTGGCCGGCACCTACTACATCAAGGTGGTGGGTGAGGCGGCCTACAGCGGGGTGAGCATCCTTGCCACGCAGTAAGCCTTTCCTGTCGTAATTGAACGGCCGAGGCCCGTCATCCTGCGTGACGGGCTTCGTCTTTTTACGAAAGGTGGTGAAGGGGCGGCGTAAATCATGGCTTAACTGCTAAAGTCGAGCCGATTGACAGGAGAGTCATGTGAACGCGCTCGCTGCTACCGCTACCGACGACGCCGAAGGCCGCATCCTGGATGCGCTGCTGGCGCGTGGCCGGCTCAAGGAAGCCGATCTGGCGCGCGCGCGGCCGCTGCATGCGGAGGCCGGTGGCAGCCTGCTGGGGCTGTTGGTGCGATTGGGCCTGGTGTCCGAGCGCGACCAGGCGCAGGCCAGCGCCGAAGTGCTGGGCCTGCCGCTGCTGGAGGGCCGGCAACTGCCCGAAGCGCCGCCGCAGGCGCTGGCCGACGGCCTGCCGCTGTCGCTGCGCTTCCTCAAGCAGTTCCATGTGTGTCCGCTGGACGTCAATGAACAGGGCATGCGGCTGTGGCTGGCCGACGCCCACGATCCCTACCCGCAGCAGGCCGTGCAGCTGGCGCTGGGCGTGCCGGTCACCCCGGTGCTGGGCATGCGCGCTGAAATCGACGATCTGGTGGAACGCTGGTTCGGTCAAGGGCGCAGCGCGATGGGCGCGATCGTGGAAACCGCCGACGGCGAGGGCGGTGCGGTCGACGACATCGAACACCTGCGCGACCTCGCCTCCGAAGCACCGGTCATCCGCCTGGTCAACCTGGTGATCCAGCGTGCGGTGGAACTGCGCGCCTCGGACATCCACGTCGAGCCGTTCGAAAGCCGGCTGAAGGTGCGTTACCGCGTCGACGGCGTGCTGGTGGAAGGCGAAAGCCCGCCGGCCAACCTCACCGCCGCCGTGATCAGCCGCATCAAGATCATGGCCCGGCTCAACATCGCCGAGCGCCGCCTGCCGCAGGATGGCCGCATCATGCTGCGCGTGCAGGGCAAGGAGCTGGACCTGCGCGTGAGCACGGTGCCGACCGCGCATGGCGAAAGCGTGGTGATGCGCCTGCTCGACCGCGAAACCGTGGTGTTCGATTTCCACCGGCTCGGCTTCACCGATGCGTTCCTGCCACAGTTCCGCAAGGTGCTGGAGCAGCCGCACGGCATCCTGCTGGTGACCGGCCCGACCGGTTCGGGCAAGACCACCACGCTGTACACCGCGCTGAGCCAGCTCAACACCGCCGACGTCAAGATCATCACGGTCGAGGATCCGGTCGAGTACCAGATCGAAGGCATCAACCAGATCCAGGCCAAGCCGCAGATCGGCCTGGATTTCGCCAACGCCCTGCGCAGCATCGTGCGCCAGGACCCGGACATCATCATGATCGGCGAAATGCGCGACCTGGAAACTGCGCGCATCGCCATCCAGTCAGCGCTGACCGGCCACCTGGTGCTGTCCACGCTGCACACCAACAATGCGGCAGGCGGCATCACCCGCCTGCTCGACATGGGCGTGGAGGATTACCTGCTCACCTCCACCATCAACGGCATCCTGGCCCAGCGCCTGGTGCGCCGGCTGGAGCCGACCCATGCCGAGCGCTACGAAGCCTCGCCCGAAGAGATTGAACGCTTCGAGCTGCGCCGCCTGCAGCCGCAGGGGCCCATCCATCTGTATCGTCCCGTGCCGTCGGCGCTGGCGCCGACCGGTTACCTCGGCCGCACCACCATCATGGAATTCCTGGTGATGAACGATGCGCTGCGGCGGGCGGTGATGCGCCGCGACGGCATGGGCGAGATCGAACGCATCGCCCGCGAAGCCGGCATGCGCACCATGTACGAAGACGGCCTGGCCAAGGCACTCAGTGGGCAGACGACCCTCGAGGAAGTGCTGCGCGTCACCGAGGAAAGCTGATGCGCGCAGGACCCCGGGGCTGACATGCCGAACTACCGTTACAAGGCACTCAATCCGCACGGCGAGATCTTCGACGGGCAGATGGAGGCCGCCAGCGAGGCCGAGCTGGTGGCGCGGCTGCAGGACCAGGGCCATCTGCCGATGGAGACGCAACTGGCCGACGGCGGCGCCCTCGGTGGCAGCAGCTGGCGCAACCTGCTGCGCCAGCGCCCGTTGCAGGGCCCGGCACTGCTGCAGTTCACCCAGCAGCTGGCGACCCTGCTCGGTGCCGGCCAGCCGTTGGATCGGGCGCTGTCGATCCTGCTCGGCCTGCCGGAAGACGAACGCTCTCGGCGCGCGATCACCGACATCCGCGACGTGGTGCGCGGTGGCGCGCCGCTGTCGACCGCACTGGAGCGCCAGCACGGCCTGTTCTCGCGCCTGTACGTGAACATGGTGCGCGCCGGTGAAGCCGGTGGCAGCCTGCATGAAACCCTGCAACGCCTGGCCGACTACCTCGAGCGCAGCCGCGCGCTGCAGGGCAAGGTGATCAATGCGCTGGTCTACCCGGCGATCCTGCTGGTGGTGGTGGGCGGTGCGCTGCTGTTCCTGCTCGGCTACGTGGTGCCGCAGTTCGCGCAGATGTACGAGAGCCTGGACGTGGCGCTGCCGTGGTTCACCAACGCGGTGCTGCAGCTGGGCCTGTTCGTGCGGGACTGGTGGGTGCTGCTGCTGGTGGTGCCGGCAGTGCTGGCGCTGCTGTTCGAGCGCAAGCTGCGGCAGCCGGCATTCCGCCTGGCACTGGATGGCTGGCTGCTGCAACGGCGGGGCATCGGCCGCCTGATGGGCGAACTGGAAACCGCGCGGCTGGCGCGCACGCTCGGCACCCTGCTGCGCAACGGCGTACCGCTGCTGGGCGCGCTGGGCATCGCCCGCAACGTGCTCGGCAACCGTGCGCTGGCCGCCGACGTGGAAACGGCGGCAGACGAAGTGAAGAACGGCGCCGGGTTGTCGCTGGCGCTGTCACGCGGCAAGCGTTTCCCACGCCTGGCGCTGCAGATGATCCAGGTAGGCGAGGAGTCCGGCGCACTCGATACGATGTTGCTGAAGGCGGCCGACACCTTCGAACAGGACAGCGCGCGCCGTATCGATCGCCTGCTGGCGGCCATGGTGCCGGCGATCACCCTGGTCCTGGCCTCGGTGGTCGGCGCGGTGATCGTTGCCGTGCTGGTGCCGCTGTACGACCTGACCAATGCCATCGGTTGACGATGGAATGCCCCGCAACCCCGATACCCGCAACAGAAAGGACCGTCCATGATTGCTTCCCGTCGACCGATCCGCCTTTCCTTCACCGCTGCACGCCACCAGTCCGGCATGAGCCTGCTGGAAATCATCATCGTCATCGTGCTGATCGGCGCGGTGCTGACCCTGGTCGCCAGCCGCGTGCTGGGCGGTGCTGACCGTGGCAAGGCCAACATCGCCAAGGCGCAGGTGCAGACCGTGGCCTCCAAGATCGACAACTACCAGATCGACACCGGCAAGCTGCCGGGTTCGCTCAATGATCTGGTGACCGCACCGGCCGGCGTCGGCGGCTGGCTGGGCCCGTATGCCAAGCCGGCCGATCTGAACGATCCGTGGGGCCACGCGCTGGAGTACCGCGCGCCGGGCGAAGGCCAGCCCTATGAGCTGGTCAGCCTGGGCAAGGACGGCAAGACCGGCGGCAGCAGTGTCGACGCCGATATCCGCTACCAGCCGTAAGCCTGCATGAGCGCTTTCCTGCCGCGCCGGCTGCCCCGCCCGCGCCTGCACGGCAGGCGCGCAGGGGGGCTGTCGCTGCTGGAAATGCTGCTGGTGATCGCGTTGATCGCGGCGATCGGCCTGATCACCGCGGCCGGCCTTTCACGGGGCTTTTCCGGCATGCAGCTGCGCAGTGCCGGCAAGGACATCGCCAACCAGCTGCGCATGGTGCGCGCGCAGGCGATCGCCCGCGGCGAGCCGCAGCGCTTTGTGATCGAGCCGGAGCGGCGGCGCTGGGAAGGTGCCAACCAGCGTCACGGCGAAGTGCCGGCGCAGGTGCAGGTTGCGTTCGAAGGGGCCGCACAGCTGGCCACCGCGCCGGGCCAGGGCGTGATCGAGTTCCATCCCGATGGCGGTTCCAGCGGCGGCCGCATCCGCCTGCAGCGCGACGGCGCCGAATGGCGCATCGATGTCGGCTGGCTTACCGGTGAGGTCCGCTCGGGCCCGTGGCGGGCACCATGAAGCGGCGCGCACGCGGCTTCACCCTGCTGGAAGTGATCATCGCCTTCGCCCTGCTCGGCCTGGCGTTGACCCTGCTGCTGGGCAGCCTGTCCGGTGGCGCCAGGCAGGTGCGCGACGCCGAGCTGCGCACGCGCGCGGTGCTGCATGCGCAGTCGCTGCTGGCCGAAGCCGGTGTTGCTGCGCCGTTGCAGGCCGGTCGCCAGCAGGGCGAATGGGAGCAGGGCCGCTACCACTGGGAGCTGCAGGTGCAGCCGTGGGTGGAGCCGCGCGCCGGCAACGCCGCGCAGGCACAGGCGCAGTCGCCCGGCACGCCATGGCTGGCCGAACTGCAGCTGCAGGTGCGCTGGGGCGACAGCGAGCGCGAGCAGCTGCGCTGGCGCAGCCTGCGCCTGCTGCCGCCGGACCTGGAGAGCGCGCGATGAAGCGACGCGCTGCCGGCTTTACCCTGGTCGAAGTAATGCTGGCCACCGTGCTGCTGGCCGGTGGCCTGGCACTGGCCTTCGCCAGCGTGCGCTCGGCGATGGCCGTCAGCCAGCGCGGCGAACAGATCGCGGCCGACAGCGAACGCATGCGCGCGGTGCAGGCGCTGCTGCGGCGGCAACTGGCCGGTGCGCTGCGCACGCCGCTGGAAGTCCCCGATCCCACCCGCGAGCCGATCTTCTTCCAGGGCGAGGAACAGCGCATGCAGTTCGCTGCCGACCTGCCTGGCTATCTCGGCCGGGGCGGCCCCTACCTGCATGCCCTGCAGGTCGATGGTCGCCCGGGTCACCGCCGCCTGCTGCTGGACCTGGTGCTGCTGCAGGAAGGGGAACGCATCGCCGAGGTGCCGCCGCGCCCACCGGAGCTGCTGGTGGACGAGCTGAAATCGGTTCAGCTGCGCTATCGCGGCATCGACCCCGGTACCGGCCAGCTGACCGACTGGCTGCCGCGCTGGGACGATACCCGGCGGCTGCCGATGCTGGTGGAGATCCAGATCGTGCCGGCTCGCGGCGCGCCCTGGCCCGCACTGGTGGTGGCGCCGCGCGCGGGTGGCAGCGGGGGGCCGCGATGAGCCGTTCACGCGGCGCGGCACTGGTGCTGGTGCTGTGGCTGATTGCGCTGATGACCGCGCTGGTGGGCGCGTTCGCATTGAGTGCACGGGTCGAGCATCTGCAGCAGCGGGTGCTTGATGACGGCGCTCGCGGCCAGGAGCGCGCGCGGGCCGGGCTGGAGTATGCGCTGACGCGCCTGTCCGCCGATCCGCAGCGCGCACCCTGGCGCGCCGATGGCCGCCTCTATCGCTGGCAGTTCGACGACGCCACCATCGAGATCAAGGTGCTGGACGAGAACGGCAAGATCAACCTGAATCTGGCCGATGTGGCCCTGCTGACGGCCTTCCTCAAGGCGCTGGGCGAGGACGACGGCGTGGCCCGGCAGTTGGCCGGTGCCATCGTCGACTGGCGTGACGAAGACAGCCTGGTGCAGGCCGGTGGCGGTGCCGAAGCGCCGGACTACGCCGCAGCAGGGCTGCCCTATGGGCCGCGCAACAAGCGTTTCGAGACCCTGGGTGAGCTGCAGCGGGTGCTGGGCATGCGCGGACCGTTGTATCGGGCGATGCTGCCGCATGTGACGCTCTACAGCCGCCAGGCGCGGCCCGATCCGCAGTTCGCCGGTGCACCGGTATTGACGGCGCTGGGCCTGGATGCGGAGCAGGCGTTGGCGCAGCGCGCGCAACAGGAGCGTGACGCCGGTGGCGAAGCGGGTGCGACAACGCTTGCCAGCGCCAGCGGCACCTATAGTATCGAGTGCCGTGTCACCGACGACAGCGGACGCCGGTCGGTGTTGCAGGCAGTGGTACGCAATGGCTCGGGCGGGGTTCCCGGGCAGACCTACACAGTGCTTCGCTGGGAGCAGGGAATGGCAGCAAGATGACAGCTTGGCAGGACAGTCTGCGGCAGGTGCAGGGCCGGATCGGCCCGGGCACGGGCCGTTTCCTGCGTTGGTGGCGGAACGGGTTGCTGGCCTGGGTGCCGGTACGCTGGCAGTGGGCGCTGGGCTGGGGCCAGGCACGCCTGCTGTTGCTGCGTGACGGTGACCACCTTCAGGTCTGGCGTGAAGCCGGCGAGCGCCGCGAAGACGTGGTGCGCCTGCCGTGGCCGCTGTCGCCCCAGGCACTGGACCGGGTGCTGGAACCGCGCCTGCGCGGCCTGCCGCGGGTGTGGCTGTTGCCGGCCGCCGACGTCCTGCGGCGCACCCTGCGCCTGCCGGGCGCGGCCGCCGACCGCCTGCGGGCCGTGGTCGGTTTCGAGATCGACCGGCAGACGCCCTTCGAATCGTCCCAGGTCAGTTTTGACGTACGCGAACTGGGCCTGGCCGCTGAAGGCCAGCTGCAGGTGGAGCTGGTTGCCTGGCCGTTGCGCCGTCTGGATGCCTGGCGCGCCGCCGTGGGCGAGTGGGCCGACGCGCTTGCCGGGGTCGACGCCATCGACGCGCAGGGCCGGGCGCTGCAGGTCAACCTGCTGCCCCCGGCGCAGCGCCAGCAGCGACCGGACCCGATGCGGCGCTGGAACGTGCTGCTGACCGTGGCGGCCCTGCTGATGCTGGTGCTGGCGGCCATGCAGTTGCTGGACAACCGTCGCGCCGCCGCCGATGAACTGCGCGCGCAGGTCGAGCGCAGCGCACGCAGCGCGCGTGGCGTGGCCAGCGAGCGGGCGCAGCTGCAGGCCCTGGTCGAGGGAGCGGCGTTCCTGGAAAAGCAGCGCAACCAGCGTGCAGGCACGGTCGAAATCTGGAACGAACTGACCCGGCGCCTGCCGGAAGGCACCTACCTGGAAAAACTGGCGATCGAAAGCAACAACCTGCAGCTGATCGGCCTCAGCCGCGAAGCCTCGCAGCTGGTGCAGCTGCTGCAGGACGCGCCGCAGTGGCGCAAGGTCAACCTGACCGGCGTGTTGCAGGCCGATGGCGCCGCCAGTGGCCGCGACCGCTTCACCATGACCGCCGAGCTGCAGCCGCTGGCCGCCGCCCCCACCGCGGAGGCGGCCGATGCTGATGCCAAACGCACGCCGTGACCGCTGGCTGGCGCTGGCCCTGCTGCTGGCCGGGCTGGGCCTGGCCTACCTGCTACTGGTGCATCCGTGGTTCACCCAGCCGCTGCGTGAGATCGATGCCGATGTCGCGTCGTTGCGCGAACGCCAGGCGCGCGTGCAGGCGCAGCTGCAGCAGCAGCCGCAGATCGAACAGCGACTGCGTGCCACCCGCGAGGCCCTGCTGCAGCGTCCCGGCTTCCTGCGCGAGGCCACTGCCGAGGCCGCTGCCGCCGCCCTGGGTGCCAAGCTGCAGGATGCGGTGGCGATGGCCAGCCCAGGCAACCGCAGTTGCACCATCAGCAACCGCACGCCGTTGACCGACAACCGGCGCGATGCCGAGTTCGTCCGCGTCGCCATGCAGGTACGGCTGCGCTGTGGCGTGGCCGAACTGGCCACGGTCCTGCACAGCCTGGAAACCGGCAGCCCACGCCTGTTCGTGGACAACCTCAACCTCATCGCACAGCGTTTCCAGCAATCGCCGAACGAATCGGGGCTGGGCCTGGACGTGTCCTTCGAACTGGCCGGCTATCTGTTGCCGGGTGCGGCCGGCGAGGGTGCCGCACCGGCTCCGGCGCCGGCCACCGAAGCCGCGCCGGCGGCACCGCCGGCCGAGGCGCCCGCACCGGCACCGTTGCCGCCGCCCCAAGGACAGGAGGTGGCCGATGAAGCGTGAGCAGATCAGCCTGCGCACCGGCTTCCTGCTGGCCTTGGCCGGCTGGGCCGGTGCCGTCTGGCTGGCCACCCTGTTCGGGCTGGGCAGCCGCCTGCCGCAGGCCGGCGGCGATGCCGACGCGGCGCCACCACTGCCTACCCTGGCGCCCCTGGCCGCCGAGCGCATGGCCAGTGCCGACAGTTACAGTGCCATCGCAGCGCGTCCATTGTTTGCCGAAGACCGCCGCCCCCGCCCGTACCTGCTGGGCGGCAGCGAACCGGCGGCCAGCGCCGCGCTGCGTCTGACCGGCGTGCTGCTCAGCGGCGATTTCGGCATGGCCACCTTCAGCACCGAGCAGAACCGGTCGCTGCGCCTGCGCCTGAACGGAGAGGCGGTGGACGGCTGGCAGCTGGTGGCCCTGCAGCCGCGTCAGGCAACGGTGATCGGGCCCGGTGGCAACCAGGTGCTGGAACTGGCTGTGTTCAATGGCCAGGGCGGCGAACCACCGACCGTGCTGCGTGGCGCCAACGGCGTACCGCCTGCGGCCGGCAGCGCCGTGCCGTCGCCGGTCCCGCCGCCACCGCCGGCAGCGGCCGCACCCCCGCCGCAGGCGGCACAACGCCCGGCCACGGCCGCTGCGGTACCCCCGGCCGCACAGACACCTCCCGCCGACACCAATGGCCCCAGCGAAGCGCAGATGCAGGCCATCCGCGAACGCATCCAGGCCCGTCGCCGCCAGCTGCAGCAACAACAGCAGCAACAACCGTCGCCGCCCCCGGGCGATGGCACCAACCGATAGAGTGAATGCATGAACCTGCGTTTTCTTCCCTGGTCCTTTGCCCTTGCGCTGCTGGTCGGCTGCAGTACGGTGTCCGCGCCGCACGTGCAGCGCAACGGCAACCTGTCGCCCAGCGCCGCTGCCGGGCAGGCCGCCGATGTCGCCGCCGATGCCGCCCGTGAGAGCCAGGGTGCGCCGCAGGCGGTGATCCGCCGCGGCACCGGCACCATGATCAACCGCGAAGCCGCACGCGCACCGTCCCCGGCGCTGCACGGGGCCAGCACGGGCGAGGCCACGTTCAACTTCGAAGGCGAATCGCTGCACGCGGTGGTCAAGGCGATCCTGGGTGACATGCTGGGCCAGAACTATGTGATCGCTCCGGGTGTGCAGGGCACGGTCACCCTGGCCACGCCCAAGCCGGTGTCGCCGGCGCAGGCGCTGAACCTGCTGGAGATGGTGCTGGGCTGGAACAACGCGCGCATGGTCTACAGCGGCGGTCGCTACAACATCGTTGCCGCCGACCAGGCACTGGCCGGTACGGTGGCGCCCAGCACGGCCCCCGCTGCCAGCGCACGCGGCTTCGAGGTGCGGGTGATCCCGCTGCAGTTCATCTCGGCCACCGAAATGAAGAAGGTGCTCGAGCCGTACGCGCGGCCGAACGCCATCGTCAACGTCGACAGCGGCCGCAACGTGATCACCCTGGGTGGCACCCGTGCCGAGCTGGAAAACTACCTGCGCACCGTCGAGATCTTCGACGTCGATTGGCTGTCGGGCATGTCGGTGGGGGTGTTCCCGATCCAGTCGGGCAAGGCCGAGCAGGTCGCCGCCGATCTTGAGAAGGTGTTCGGTGAGGAGAGCAAGACGCCCAGCGCCGGCATGTTCCGATTCCTGCCGCTGGAGAATGCCAATGCCGTGCTGGTGATCACCCCACAGGTGCGTTACCTGGACCAGATCCAGCAATGGCTGGACCGGATCGATACCGCAGGTGGCAGTGCGCGCCTGTTCTCCTACGAGCTGCGTTACATCAAGGCACGCGATCTGGCCGAGCGCCTCAGCGAAGCCTTCGCCAGCAGTGGCAACCGTAGCGGTTCCAGCCCGGCGTCGCTGGCACCGGGTGCGATTCCGTCGCAGCTGGGCGGCGAGGGCGATCGCGGTATGGACAGCAGCAACAGCAGCCTTGGTTCCACCACGGGGGGAACGGGCAGCGGCAGCAGCGGCGGCAGCATGAACCTGCCGCAGCGCCAGTCCGGCAATGTCAGTGTCAGCCTGGAGGTGGAAGGCGATCGTGTCGGCGTATCGGCGGTGGAGGAAACCAACACGCTGCTGGTGCGTTCGACGCCGCAGGCATGGCGCTCGATCCGCGAAGTGATCGAGAAGCTGGACGTGATGCCGTTGCAGGTGCACATCGAAGCACAGGTGGCCGAAGTCGCACTGACCGGCGACCTGAAGTATGGCGTGAACTGGTTCTTCGACAACGCCGTGGCCGGGCGCGCGCTGACCGGTGCGCTCAGCGGGCTGACCCTGCCGCCCGCCGCCGGCGGTGCCTGGAACACCTTCGCCGGCGGCGTCACCGGCAACGATGGCGTCGGCTGGGCGTTCACCGGCCACAACGCGGCTGCGGTGGTCAGTGCACTGGACAAGGTGACCGACCTGCGCCTGCTGCAGACGCCGTCGGTGTTCGTGCGCAACAACGCCGAGGCCACGCTCAACGTCGGCGACAAGGTGCCGATCAACACCACCACGGTGAACACCGGCGTGGGCACCAGCACCTACAGCTCGGTGCAGTACATCGACACGGGTGTGATCCTCAAGGTGCGCCCGCGCGTGACCCGCGACGGCACGGTGTTCCTGGACATCGTGCAGGAGGTCAGCAGCGCCTCGGACGTGCCCGACAGCTGCAACCCCACCGAGCGCAACTGCAACCCGCGCATCTCGACCAAGAAGCTGTCCACCGAGGCGGCGGTGCAGAGCGGTGACACCATCATGCTGGCTGGCCTGATCACCGATTCGGCCACCGATGGCAGCAGTGGCATTCCGGGCCTGAGCAGGATTCCGGTGATCGGTGCGCTGTTCGGCCAGAAGACCCGTACCAGCCGTCGTTCGGAAGTGATCGTGCTGCTGACCCCGAGCATCGTCCGCAACGGCCAGGAAGCGCGCAATCTGACCGACGAGTACAGCAAGCGCTTCCGTGCGATGGAGCCGCTGAACCAGCCGCGCACGAAGAAGTAAGGGGTTACGGCCGGGCGGCGCCCGGCACCCGCCGAGGCCGGAGCAACGGCAACAGCCAAAGCCAAAGCCAAAGCCAAAGCCAAAGCCAAAGCAACAGCGGGTCTACTGAGGGACGGCGGGGCGATGTGGGTTGGCAGGACACGCCGTAAACCCCCAGACCGGCCCAGCCGCTGGCGGCTGTGCGTTCGGGCGCTTGCGAAGCAGTGCTTCGCAAGCAAAGCGCCCTCACCCATGGGGGCTCGATGGCGCC
>NZ_LLXV01000063.1 GCF_001431665.1 Stenotrophomonas beteli
CCCGCCTACCCACCCGGCAAAGCCCATGAACCCAGCTTTCAGCGACCAACCAAACCCCACCACGGAGGGGCTCCGCCGTTCGCCGACCCCCGCCGAAGGCGCGCGCTCGGCGGAAGAAAAAATTTCCAACAGACGTGTCGATTCCCGGCCCCCTGATTCGTTGTACCCAGTGAAGGGCACGCACCACGCGTCCCCACGGGAGACCACAATGAAAGTGATGGTGATCGTGAAGGCCAACGCCGACTCCGAAGCCGGCCGCATGCCCAGCGAACAGGACCTGTCTGAAATGGGCGCCTTCAACGAGCAGCTGGTCGCCGCCGGCATCATGCTGGCCGGCGAGGGCCTGCACGCCACCCAGCGCGGCCGCCGCATCCACTTCGGCCACGGCGCGCCGAAGGTCGAGGCCGGCCCGTTCGGCCCAGCCGACCAGCAGATTGCCGGCTTCTGGCTGTGGAACGTGCGCTCGCTGGAGGAGGCGGTGGAATGGGCCAGCCGTGCACCGTTCCGCAGTGGCGGCACGCTGGAAGTGCGTCCGCTGATCGCGCCGGAAGATTTCGGCGAGGCCTTCACCGCTGACCTGCAGCAGCAGGAACAGCGTCTGCGAGCACAGCTGCAGGATTGACCCGGATTACCCCGCCGGGCATGGCCCGGTGCAACCCACCTGAACCACACAACGGAGTAGTGCGATGAAACTGATTCCCTTTCTCGGCTTCAGCGGCCAGGCCCACGAGGCGATGGCGTTCTATGCCAAGGCACTGGGCGGCCAGGTCACCTCGGAAATGAAATATCGCGACATGCCGCCCTCCGATGGCTCGCCGGGCTGCAACGAAATGCCGCCGGAAACCCTGGACCACGTGGCACACAGCCAGCTGGAGATCGGCAACGCCATCCTGATGGCGGCCGACGGCCCCGGCGGTGGCGAGGGCGGCGCGACCACCATCAATGTCGATGTCGACAGCATCGAAGAAGCCGAGCGTGTGTTCGCCGCGCTGGCCGAAGGTGGCCAGGTGCAGATGCCGATCGCAGAGACCTTCTGGGCCCACCGCTGGGGCATGCTGGTCGACCGCTTCGGCAAGCCGTGGATGGTCAACTGCATGAAGCAGCCCTGATCCTTCTCTCTTCCGTCCGCAAGGAGCCTTACCGATGAGCGCACCACAACCGCAGATGATCTTCGTCAACCTGCCCGTGCAGGACCTGGAAAAATCCAAGGCGTTCTTCACCGCGCTGGGCTACAGCTTCAATCCAACCTACACCAATGATGATGCGGCCGGCATGGTCATCAGCGAGAGCATCTATGTGATGCTGCTGACCCAGCCTTTTTTCCAGCAGTTCACCAACAAACCGATTGCCGATGCGCACACCCGCACGGAGGTGATCAATGCACTCTCTGCGCCCAGTCGCGAGGCCGTTGACGTGCTGGTGGACAAGGCACTGGCCGCGGGCGCCAGCGAACCGCAGCCGGCACGCGACCTTGGCTTCATGTACCAGCGCGGCTTCCAGGACCTGGACGGGCACCTCTGGGAAATCGCACACATGGACGGCGAGCCGGGCTGACCGCTGCCGCAGGGAGAACCCTCATGGCTTACGTGGATGCTTGCGTGCTGCGTGCCCGCAGGACAAGGTCGCGGCCTACCGCCGCCATGTTCCGGGGGCGGCTTCAGGCCGATCGTTGAAGCGTGAGCTGCGGCGCTTGTGCGGGCCGGGCGTGCGTGCTGTGATCGGCGCATGCTCGAGCCCGCACTGACGCAGCGTTTGGAAACCCTCTGGCGGATGGAGTCGCCGGTGTTGATCGCGCGCCTGGCGCGGCTACTCGGTGGCGACGTCGGCCGTGCCGAGGAGTTGGCCCAGGACACCTGGCTGGCCGCGCTGGAGCGTTGGCCGGAGCAGGGCATCCCGGACAATCCCGGAGCCTGGCTGATGACCACCGCGCGCAACCGTGCCATCGATGTGCTGCGCCAGCACCAGCGGGTGGCGCAGCAGCACGCGCAATGGGGCGAGGAACTGCATCCGGCCGCGCTGCCGGCACTGGATGACAGCCAGGCGCTGGAAGACGACCTGGGGGACGATCTGCTGCGGCTGATGTTCGTGGCCTGCCACCCGGTGCTGCCCGCCGACGCGCGGGTGGCGCTGACCCTGCGCCTGCTGGGGGGGCTGACCACGCTGGAGATCGCCCGCGCGTTCCTGCAACCCGAGCCGACCATTGCCCAGCGCATCGTGCGTGCCAAACGCACCCTGGCGCAGAAGCAGGTGCCGTATGAAGTGCCACGCGCGGAGGCAATGCCCGAGCGGTTGGGCTCGGTGCTGGAGGCGATCTATCTGGTGTTCAACGAAGGCTATGCCGCCAGCAGCGGCGATGACTGGATGCGTCCGGCGCTGTGCGAGGAAGCGTTGCGGCTGGCGCGCATCCTGGCCTACCGGATGCCGGTGGCACCGGTGCTGGGCCTGCTGGCGCTGATGGAGCTGCAGGCCTCGCGCGCGATGGCGCGGGTGGATGCCGGCGGCGCGGCGGTGGTGCTGGATCAGCAGAACCGTGCCCGCTGGGACTGGCTGCAGATCGAGCGCGGCCAGCAGCTGCTGGCCCGCGCGCTGGCGGCCGGCGGCGGTGACGATCCCTACGTACTGCAGGCCCGCATTGCGGCCTGCCATGCCGGCGCGCGCCGCGCCGAGGATACCGACTGGGCGCGCATCGCTGCACTGTATGCACAGTTGCTGCAGGTGATGCCGTCGCCGGTGGTGGCGCTCAACCGGGTGGTGGCGGTGTCGCGCAGCGACGGCGCGTTTGCGGCCTGGGCGCTGCTGCAACCGTTGCTGGTCGATGCACGGTTGCAGGGCTATGCGCCGTTGCAGGTGGTGCGTGGCGACCTGCTGCAGCAGCTGGGCCGGCATGATGACGCCGCCAGCGCCTTCCAGCAGGCCGCCGAGATGACCGGCAACGCCCGCGAGCGTGCGCTGCTGCTGGCACGTGCCCAGCGATCGGGGGCAGCGCCGCTTGCCTGACCCGTTCGTGTTTCATCACCACCCCGGCAATCCACCGATGGCAGGTGCAGGGCGCAGCCCTGCCGAATCCCATTACACTCCAGAGAGATTTCCCTGCTGGAGAGAGCAATGAAGCGAGTAGCACTGGGCGTGCTGGCCCTTTCGGTGTCGAGCGCACTGATGGCGGCCACCCCGAAATTCGATGGCGCGCGGATCTCCGCCGACGTCAAGGAACTGGCCTCCGACGCCTACGAAGGCCGCTCGCCGGCGACGGCTGGCGAAGAGAAGACCGTTGCCTATCTCAGCAAGCAGTTCGCCGAGGCCGGGCTGCAGCCGGGCGGCGACCTCAAGGACGGCAAGCGCCTGTGGACCCAGGCCGTGCCGCTGCGCAAGGGCGACATCGTCGGCGCACCACAACTGGCGCTGCACCAGGGCGGCAAGACCGTGCCGCTGGAGCAGGGCAAGCAGATTGCCGTGCGCGCCGCCATGAACGGTGCCAGCAACGTCGACATCAGCAAGGCACCGCTGGTGTTCCTCGGCTACGGCGTGAAGGCACCGGAGCGCAACTGGGACGACTTCAAGGGCGTGGACCTGAAGGGCAAGATCGCCGTGGTGCTGATCAACGATCCGGACTTCGAGACCGGCCAGGGCGATTTCGACGGCAAGGGCATGACCTATTACGGCCGCTGGACCTATAAGTACGAGGAAGGCGCCCGCCAGGGCGCGCTGGGCGTGCTGATCGTGCACGAGACCGCGCCGGCCTCGTACGGCTGGGCCACCGTGGCCGGCTCCAACACCAACACCATGTTCGACGTGGTGCGTGACAACCCGGCCGGCAGCCATCCGCTGCTGGAAGGCTGGATCCAGCGTGACTTGGCGGTGGAGCTGTTCCGCTCGGCCGGACAGGACTTCGAAGCGCTGAAGAAGAAGGCGCAGCAGCGCGACTTCACCCCGGTGGCGCTGACCGGCGCCAGCCTGGATGCGAAGTACGCGGTGAAGACCGAAGTGATCACCTCGCACAACGTGGCCGCGCGCCTGGAAGGCAGCCGCCATCCGGATGAGACGATCATCTACAGCGCGCACTGGGACCACATCGGCGTGGGCGAGCCGGACGCACGCGGCGACCGCATCTTCAATGGTGCGCTGGACAACGCCAGCGGCACCGCCTCGCTGATCGAACTGGCGCGCGGCTTCGCCAAGGCCAAGCGCCCGGAGCGCTCGCTGCTGTTCCTGGCGGTCACCGCCGAGGAGAAGGGCCTGCTGGGATCGGAGTACTACGCCACCCATCCGCTGTACCCGCTGGAGAAGACCGTCGCGGTGATCAACATGGACGGCATGGCGCCGTTCGGCCCGTCGCGCGATTTCGGCATTTACGGTGCCGCGCGCTTCGAACTGCTGGACCAGCTGAAGGACGTGGCCAAGGGGTGGGACATCCGCTACACCCCGGACCCGAAGCCGGAAGCGGGCCTGTTCTTCCGCTCCGATCACTTCCCGTTTGCCAAGCGCGGCGTGCCGGCGCTGTCGTGGTCGGCCGGGCAGGACTGGGTGGACGGTGGCGTGGCCGCAGGCAAGAAGGCCTCCGAGGACTACACCGCCAAGCGCTACCACCAGCAGGGTGACGAATGGCAGCCGGACTGGGTGTTTGCCGGCGCTGCGCGCGACCTGGAAGTGCTGTACACGCTGGGCAGCCAGCTGGCCAATTCCCGGGCCTGGCCGAACTGGAGCAAGGACGAGTCGTTCCGCGCCGTACGTGACGCCAGCGCCGACCAGCGCAAATAACGGCATCCGGTAGTGCCGGCCACTGGCCGGCATTGCCGCTCCGGGACGCGCCGGGCCATGCCCGGCGTTTCCGTAACGGCTTCCATCGCCGCTTTCCCGGCCTTCGTCGCAGCCCGCTTGTTTGCGCGGCGGGCCGCCCTATGCTCGGCTCACCCCCTTCCTCCAAGGCGCCGCCGTGTTCGCCAGCCTCTCTCTCCTGATTCGCCACCTGCTGGCCTGGGCCGCCGCGCTGGTTGTTGCCGGCATGGTCTGGAGCGGCATCTTCAGCGGCATGAACGATGGCCCGGGCTGGGTGTTCGGCCTGCTGGCGATGTTCCTGATGATGTCCGCGCTGGGCAGCGCGATCACCCACATCCGCCGGGTCTGGCTGGTGGCCGGCCGGCTGGATGCGACCACGCTGTCCGGGCGCCAGCGCCGCCAGGTGGAACTGCCGATGGATGCCGGCCATGCCTACACGGTGGTGGAAGCGGCCATTGCCGAACTGCCGCGCGTGGAAGAGGTGGAAAGCTCGGCCGGCAGCCTGCAGGTGCGCGCCTACGTTCGCCGCGTCGATCTGTGGAACGGCCGCCAGCCCTCGCGCTGGAACCTGCCGGCGCGGTTGGCGATCAAGCGCAACAGCGTGCTGGCCACGGTCACCCCGGGGCAGGGCACCAGCACCGTCACCCTGCTGTTTGAACCCGATGCCGGCTGGTGGGCCGACCTGCTGGCGCTGGACGAGGGCAGCAACTACGAGAATGCCGAAGCGGTGACGCGCGCGATCAGCCGCCGCGTGGCCGACCAGCGCCGCGATGAGCAGGCCGCTGCCGAACAGACCCAGGTGGAAAAGGAACTGTCGGTGGCGCGCTTGAACCTGCTGCATGCACAGGTGGAACCGCACTTCCTGTACAACACGCTGGCCAATGCGCAGGTGCTGACCCGCACCGATCCGGCGCGCGCCGAACAGATGCTCGGCCACCTGATCCAGTACCTGCGCAGCTCGCTGCCGCAGGTGGACGAATCGGTGTCGACGCTGGGCGTGGAGCTGGAACGCACCCGCGCCTACCTGGAGATCCTGCGCATCCGCATGGGCGCACGCCTGGCGGTGGAGGTGCAGGTACCGAACGAACTGCACGGCGTGCACCTGCCGGCAATGGCGCTGCAGACGCTGGTGGAGAACGCGATCAAGCACGGCCTGGAACCGAAGCCGGGCGGTGGCACGGTGTGGATCCTTGCGCGCGGCTTCGATGACCACGTGACGGTGACCGTGGCCGACGATGGCCTCGGCTTCGGCCAGGGTACCAGCGGCACCGGCATCGGACTGAAGAACCTGCGCGAGCGCCTGCGCCTGACCTGCGGTGAGCAGGCCGGCGTGGCGATCGTCGCCAATTTCCCCAGTGGCGTGGCCGCGACCATGACCCTGCCGCAGTCGCACAAGGAGCGCAGCCATGCCGCTTGAAGCCCTGATCGCCGAAGACGAAGAACTGCTGCGGCAGTCACTGGTGGAACAGTTGCGCCGGCTGTGGCCGGAGCTGAAGCTTGTGGCCGAATGCGAGGACGGCGCCAGCGCGCTGGAGCAGCTGGCCGAGAAACAGCCGGACATCGCCTTCCTCGACATCCGCATGCCCGGCATCAGTGGCATCGAGGTCGCGCGCTCGCTGTCCGAACTGAGCCCGCGCACCCAGGTGGTGTTTGTCACCGCCTACGACCAGTACGCGATCGACGCGTTCGAGCAGGGCGCGATGGATTACCTGTTGAAGCCGGTCAGCGACGAACGCCTGTTGGCGACCCGCGAGCGCATCCTGTCGCGGCTGCCCTCGACGCGCCAGGACGATGCGGTGCTGGAGCGCCTGCTGCAGCGGCTGGGCCCGTCGCAGGGCGCTGCCGAGCGCCCGCCGCTGGCCTGGATCACCGCCAGCAACGGCCGCGAGACGCAGCTGATCATGCTGGAAGACGTGGCCTACTTCCGCGCCGACAACAAGTACACCACGGTGGTCACGGCCGCGGGTGAGAGCCTGCTGCGCACGCCGTTGCGCGAGCTGCTGGAGGTGCTCGACCCGCAGCACTTCCGCCAGATCCACCGTTCGACCATCGTGAACATGAAGGCGGTGGCGGCGGTGAGCCGCGACGATACCGGGCGCGGCGTGCTGCGCCTGCGCGAGCGTGCCGAGACGCTGGTGGTCAGCCAGCCGTTCATGAGCCTGTTCCGCGGCATGTGATCGATGCGCGCTGCTGGAAGAACAATGCCACCGTGAGTGATCACGGTGGCATTGTGGGTCCCCCCGCTTTCTTGATGGATCAGTAGGCCGGTTGCAGTGTCAGTTCGTGGTGGTGCTCGGTTTCACCGACATGGTTCAGCCGCCCCACCAGTTCCGAGTGCTGCTTCATGCGCCCGATCTCGGTCATGATGCGGATGTCCTCGTGGCGCAGCTCGCGCTTGGCCGTGACCGCCTGCTTGTAGTCCAGCACTTCCGGGTAGTGCTCGGCCAGGTCCAGCGCTTCGGCCACGTGCTCGACGCTGTCGGCCTTGGAGCTGATGCGGGCGCGGCTGTTGAAGGCCTTCATCCAGCGCTCGAAACCGGCCTGCTGATCGAACATGTTGGCCATGAACCAGATCACGAACAGGATCGACACCCACGAGCCGAACACGATCACCACCCGGGTGAAGGTGATATGGAAGTCGTCGCGCCACAGGTAGTTGGCGATCAGGCCCAGGATCAGCAGCGACGCCGCCTGCCAGCCCACGATCGAGGCGATCAGCCATTGGCACTTGGCCTGGGCCAGCACCGCCACTTCATCACGGATCTGCTGCTCGCTGAGAGTGCGCCAGTGCGCGACCTGTCTGTCGAACGGGCTGCTGTAGAGCTCGTTGTCGCGAAGCAGAATTCCCAAACCCTTGAACAAAGCAATCATGGCTGGCTCCTTGTGGAACGTGCGTCGATCAGCATTTGACGGTGTGGCGGGTTCAGTTCTAGCACTTCCAGCGAGCCGTGCAATGGGCCTAATGCCAAGCGGCGCAAGGGTTTTGTCTGAATGGGTGAAAATTGACGCGGTGCAGCATTGCGGCCGCAGCCTGCGACAGGATGTCGCAGGGTGAAACGTGCTGCGGCCGCACATGAAACCGTGGCTGAGTGCAGACACTCGCCGCCGGCGCCGTGATCGCCCAGAATCGGGGCCGACCGCGCAACGCGTGGCCGCACTTCCGCCCTTCCTGGACCCGTGATGCCCGCCCTGCTGCAGCGACTGTCCCGCCCCGTCACCGCGCCGATCCGGCGTTGGGTGCTGGAGGCCTTCCCGCGTGGCCGGAGCGGCATCGATTACGACCATCCGCTGGGCGATCCGGGCTGGTTCGGCCCGGACAGCGTCACCTGGCGGCTGCACGCCGAGTTCCCCTCGATGCTGGCCGGCGGGTTGTGCGCGCTGATGCTGCAGACTCTGCACCCGCGCGCGCTGGCCGGGGTCTACGACCACTCCAATTTCCGCCAGGACCTGGTGGGCCGGCTGCGCCGCACCACCGCGTTCGTCGCCGGCACCAGCTACGCGCCGCGCGCCGAGGTGGAGGCGCTGGTGAGCAAGGTACGTCGCATCCATGCGCAGATCCGCGGCCAGACCGCGCAGGGCGAGCCGTACGCCGCCGATGACCCGCAGTTGCTGACCTGGGTGCACGTGACCGAAGCGTTTGGTTTCCTGCAGGGCTTTCGCCGCTACGGGCGCGAGGTGCCCGAGCACATCGCCGATCGCTACTATGACGAGTATCGCCGCGTGGCCGAAGCATTGGGTGCGGTCGATGTGCCGCGCAGCGAAGCGGGCGTGGCGGCGTATTTCCGCGCACGGCAAGCAGAGCTGCGCGTGGATGAGCGTTCGCGCGAAGTGCTGGGGGTGTTGTCCGGCGTGCGCCTGCCGGTACCGGTGCCGGGACTGTCGCGCGAAGTGTTCCTCGGCGCCGGCGCGGCGCTGCTGCCGGACTGGGCCGATGCCATGCTCGATCGCACGGGCCGCCAGCATGCGCAGGCGGCGGCGTCGGCGAAACTGATGCAGGGCATGGCACCGCTGTTCCGTCGCGCGCTGCCCGATGGCCTGGCCAGCCGCGCCTGTGCGCGCATGGGCGTGCCGGTGGCCGTGCTGCGCGAGTGGCCCACCGTTCCCAGGTAGGTGCCAACCTTGGTTGGCACGCGTTGCGTGATAACGCTTCATCCACGGATGGCGTGGATCTACTGACGCCATGGTTCTGGTGGGTGCCGCCCTGGTTGGCATCCCGAAACGTGCCCCCGGAAATGAAACGGGCGCCTTGCGGCGCCCGTTCCGGTTACATCACCACACCTTGACCCGCTTGTCCGGGGCCAGGTACAGCTTCTGGCCTTCCTTCACGTCGAACGCCGGGTACCAGGCGTCGATGTTGCGCACGGTCAGTGCGCGGAACTGGCCCGGGGCATGCACGTCGGTCAGCAGCGAATTGCGCAGCGCCTGCTCGCGGCTCTTGCTGCGCCAGGCCTGGGCGAAGCCGAGGAAGAAGCGCTGTTCCGGGCTGAAGCCTTCCAGGGTCTGGCCCGGCTTGCCCTGCAGCGACAGCTGGTAAGCGTCGTAGGCGGTGCCGAGGCCGGCCACGTCGGCGATGTTCTCACCCAGGGTCAGCTTGCCGTTCACATGAACGCCGGGGAACGGCTCGTAGCTGCTGAACTGCGCGGCCAGTGCATCACCGGCGGCGTTGAACTGCTTCAGGTCCTCGGCCGTCCACCAGTTGTGCAGCTTGCCGGTCTCGTCGAACAGCGCGCCGGCGTTGTCGAAGCCGTGGCTGATCTCATGGCCGATCACCGCGCCGATCGCACCGTAGTTCACCGCGTCGTCAGCGGCGCCGTCGAAGAACGGCGGCTGCAGGATCGCGGCCGGGAACACCAGGCGGTTCTCCAGCGGCACGTTCATCGCGTTGATGGTCTGCGGCAGCATCGCCCACTCACTGTGGTCAACCGGCTTGCCCAGCTTGGCGATGTTGCGCTGGTACTCGAACAGCTCGGCGCGCTGCGCATTGCCCAGCGGGTCGTCACGGCGGATCTCAAGGCCGCTGTAGTCGCGCCACTTCTCCGGGTAGCCCATGCCCACGCTCAGGCCAGCGACCTTGGCCTTGGCATGCGCCTTGGTCTGCGGCGACATCCACGACAGCGCGTCGATGCGCTTGGCAAAGGCGGCGATGATGTTCTTGGCCATCTCATCGGCGCGTTCCTTGGTCTTGGCGTCGAAGTGCTTCTCGACGTAGCGCTTGCCGATGGCCTCGCCGACCGCATGGTTGGCATCGTCCACCGCGCGCTTCCAACGGTCGCTCTGCTGCGGCGTGCCGCTCAGCGCGGTGCCATGGAAGGCGAAGCGGGCATCGGCGAACTTCTTCGGCAGGTAGGCGGCGGCACGGTCAAGGGCGTGGAAGGCCAGGTAGTCCTTCCACACCTCCAGCGGCTCGGTGGCGACCAGCTTGGACAGGCCGGCCACGGCCTTGGGCTGCCACACGATGAAGTCCTGCTGTTCGCCCAGCGCGGCGGCATCGAGGAAGGCGTTCCAGTCCATGCCTGGTGCCTTGGCACTGAAGTCGGCCCGGGTCCACGGGTTGGCACCCTTGGTCACGTCGTTGGTTTCTTCCTGGGTGGCGTGCGCCTGCGCGATCCTGGTCTCCAGCGCGAGGATGCGCTGTGCCTTGCCAGCCGGGTCGGCGACGCCGGCCAGCTGCAGCATCTGCGCGATGTAGGCCTGGTACTGCTTGCGCAGCTCGGCCATGCGGCCATCACCCAGGTAGAAGTCGCGGTCGGGCATGCCCAGGCCGCCCTGCACCAGGTAGGGGGCGGTGCGGTCCGGCTGCAGCATGTCCACCGACACCCACAGGCCGAACAGGCGGTCGGTGTAGAAGTTGGTGGCGTTGAGCAGGTCGACGTCGGCGCGCATTTCGCCGCCGAGGGTGCGGGCCAGGCCGGCCTTGTCGGCGATCGCTTCGATCGCCTTCAGCTGCGGCTGCACCGGGGCGATGCCGTGCTGCTCGATGCCGGCTTCGTCCATGTACGCGGCGTAGTAGTCACCGATCAGCTTGTCGTCACCGCTGGCCTGGGTGTTGCCGGCCGCACCCTCGAGGATGGCGCGGGTGTCGGCCAGGGTCTTTTCGGCGATGACGTTGAAGCTGCCGAAACGCGAACGGTCGGCCGGGATCTCGGTGTTCTTCACCCAGGTGCCGTTGGCGAAGCCGAAGAAATCGTCGCCGGCGGCGATGCTGCGGTCCATGCCGCTGGCATCGAAGCCGAAGCTGCCCAGCATCGGCTTGGCGGCTGCGGGGGCGGCATCGACCGGCGCGGCGGTGCCGGCTGCCGGATCGGCCGGGCGGTCGCAGGCGGCCAGGGACAGGCTGGCAACGATGGCCAGCGCCAGGGTGGGACGGCGCAGCTTGGACATGGACTTCTCTTGCAGCGGGAAAACACCAAGTCTAATCCGCTGCGGGGCGGCTGGCCGCTCCCACGCGCCCGCTGTGCTGTGCAGCATCTGGCTGAACGCGCGGGCGTGACCTTCACGCCGTCATCGGGGTGGTGCATGCTGGCCGCTGGCGCCCTGCGCGGACACGGGGAGGTGACCATGCGGGGCAGGGTCAGGCGTCAAGAATGGCGTCCGCCGGCCGTTGAGGTCGGGGATGTGGAGGATTCGTTCGCGCATGAAGCCAGCCGACGGCACAAGGACACCCAACCGATGCCCGCGTTGAAACGGGCGTTGGCCCGACCCCTGCGCGCCATCACCTGGGGCGGCGTGCTGCTGGGGGTGCTGCTGGTGGCCGGGTTGACCACGATGCTGGTCAACGACCACCACCGCCGCCTGGAAGCCGCACAGCGGCAGAGCCGTGCGCTGGCGGTGGGCAGCGAACGCCTGCTGGCGCTGGAACTGCGCAATCTGGAGCGGGCGATGATCGGCATTGCCGGCGATGCGAGCGAGCTGTTCCGCAGCGTGCCGGCGCAGGCACCGGCCTTGCTCGATGCCGCCATCGGCGGTGTGCTGCGTCGCCACGCCGAGCTGCACAGCATCGTGGTGCTCGACCGCCATGGGCGTGCACTGACCGCCGGCAGCGGCGACCTGCAGCTGCCGCTGTGGACCGACCCGCAGCGACGCGGCCAGGGCAGCGCGTTGTACATCGGCCCACCATTGCGGGCCAGCGACGGCGGCTGGGTGGTGCCGCTGGCGTTGCCGATGAGCGGTGAGCGCTGGCTGCTGGCGCGGCTGCGCTGTGCCGAACTGCAGCGCATTGCCGGTGGACTGGATGTGGGCCCGAACGGGCTGGTCTCGATCAGCGACGCCGAAGGCTACATGCTGGCGCGTGTGCCTGATCCGCATGGCACGGTGGGCCGCCGTTACGATCTTCCGCGGCGTGACCTGCTGGGCCAGCAGGCCGTGGTCGAACTGGGCAGCCTGGCCGGCGTGGTGGATGGCGTGCCGCGCATCACCACGATCAGCACGCTCGACCGCAGCCCGCTGGCGGTGCAGGTGGGGTTGGCCGACGAAGACGTGCTGGCGCCGTGGTGGCCCTACCTGCAGGCGTCGGTGGCGATCGTGCTGGCCTACGTGCTGGTGTTGCTGGTGCTGCTGTACGCGGTACGCCGCACCACGCGCCGGCAGCAGTCGATGGCCGAGGAACTGAAAGCGGGCCATGCCGAGCTGCGACTTGCCCATCAGGTCGGACGGGTCTGCACCTGGTACGTGGACGAAGACGCGGCATTGCTGCGCTGGTCGCCGTTGGCGCGCGAGATCTTCGGGGTGCAGACCGACGCGCTGCCGGTGGCGGACTTCTTCGCGCGCGTGCACCGCGATGACGCCGCGCGCCTGCAGCAGGCGTTCGACCAGGCCTTCGCCGGTGGTGCGGTGCTGGATGAGGTATTCCGCCTGGTGCTGCCCGGAGGCGACGTGCGCTGGGTGGGTGCGCGCGGCCAGCGCGTGGAAGTGGCCGACAGCGAGCGGCGCATGATCGGTGCGCTGACCGACCTGAGCGAGCGCTACCAGGCGCGAGCACAGATGAGCGAGGTCGAACGCCGCTTCCGCCTGTTGTTCGACCGCAATCCGGCGCCGTTCTGGGTATTCGATCCGGACACGCTGCGCTTCATCGAAGTCAACGACGCTGCGGTGCGGCAGTACGGCTACAGCCGCGAGGAATTCCTGGCGATGAGCATCCTCGACATCCGCCCGCGCGAAGGCTGGGACGAGGTGAAGGGCGCCATTGCCAGGGCCCGCGTCGGCGAACTGCAGGACGCGACGGTGCGCCTGCATCGGCGCAAGGACGGCAGCGTATTCGAAGTGCGCGCGCACCTGTCCAAGCTCGATTTCGATGGCCAGCCGGCCTGTCTGGTGCTGGCCGAGGACGTAAGCGAACGCCTGGCCTACGAACGTGACCTGGCCTACCAGGCGCGTCACAACCCGGCCACCGGCCTGCTCAACGTGCGCGCGCTGACCGGGCAGCTGGATGAGCACGACGTTGGCTACACCATAGCCTTCGTGCAGCTGCGCGGCCTGCAGCTGGTGGCCGACACCCTGGGTCGCGAGATCGGCGATGCCGTGTTGCAGTCGATGGCGACCCGGCTGGGTGGGCTGGGCGCCCGCTGCGGCACGCTGGCGTTCCAGCCGGCCGAAGACTTCGTGTTGGCCATCGGCGCCGAGCACGACACCCAGCGTGTGCTCGACGACCTGCTGCAGATCGTGTCGGCACCGATGCGCGGCAAGGACTCGCTGCACCAGTTCGAGCCGCGCGTGGGCGTGGCCGTGCATGTGGCCGGTGATGGCCACAACGCCGAACAGGTGATCGGCATGGCCGCACAGGCGGCGCATGCGGCGCGCGCCGAGGGTAACGTGGTGGTGTGGTTCGATGCTGCGGTGACCACGCGGTTGGCCGACCGCCTGCGCCTGGCCGGACGTATCCATGCGGCCATCGACAACGAGTTCCAGCTGTATTTCCAGCCGATCCGGCATGCCGGTGACGGCAGCCCGGCGGCGCTGGAGGCGCTGCTGCGCTGGCCGCAGGCCGACGGCAGCTTCATCCCGCCCAATGAGTTCATCCCGTTGTGCGAGGACACCGGCCTGATCCTGGCCCTGGGCCGCTGGGTGATCCGCGCGGCGGCCAAGGCGCAGCGGCGGCTGGTCGAGGCCGGTTGGGGCGAGCTGCCGATCGCGGTCAATGTCTCGGCCGTGCAGTTCTTCAACAGCGATCTGGTGGCCGAGTTCACCCACGCCCAGCAGGAGTTCGGCCTGGCCCGCGGCGCGCTGCACGTGGAGCTGACCGAGAGCAGCCTGATGCGCAAGCCGGCGCAGGCGATGCAGACCATGCAGCGCCTGCACGAGCAGGGCATCAGCGTGTCGCTGGATGATTTCGGCACCGGCTATTCCAGCATGTCCTACCTGCAGCACCTGCCGCTGGACATCCTGAAGATCGACCGCAGTTTCGTCGCCGACGTGGAAACCAATCCGCGCAATGCCTCGATCTGCCGCGCGCTGCTGTCGCTGGGCCACAGCATGGGGCTGACCATCATCGCCGAGGGAGTGGAGACGCCCGGGCAGCTGGACTGGCTGGCCGCGCACGGCTGCGACCAGGTGCAGGGCTACCTGCTGGGACGCCCGGCGCCGCTGGAACGGATCATCGACGCGTTGGATGAAGTCCCCGCATGAGTGGTAGCGGCGGCCGCTGGCCGGCAAGCGCGGACTCGGCTACACCCCGCTTTCCACCAGGTGGTCAATGAAACTGCGCACCTTCGGTGCGAGGTGGCTGCGGCTGGCATAGACCGCGAAGATGCCGATCGGCGCCGCTTCCCATTCGGTCAGGATGCGCACCAGCCGGCCATCGGCCAGAGCGTCGTGCAGCAGGAAATCCGGTTGCAGGATCACGCCCATGCCGGCAATTGCCGCTTCGCGCAGCACATCGCCGTTGTTGGCGTGCAGCAGGCTGTGCACCGCCACTTTCACTTCGCCGCCTGGGCCCTGCAGTGGCCAGTGATCGCCGGCCGACCAGTAGCTGTAGCCCAGGCAGGCATGCGCTTGCAGGTCGTGCGGGACCTGAGGGGTACCGCGTGCGGCCAGGTACGACGGTGCGGCACACAGGCTCACCCGCGATTCGCCCAGGCGGCGCGCGATCAGCGCCGGGCTCGGCTGGCGGGTGATGCGGATGGCCACGTCGTAACCTTCCTCGACCATGTCCACCAGCCGGTCGGACAGAGCCAGATCCAGCTCGACCTGCGGGAAGCGCTGGCGGTAGCTGGCCAGCAACGGCCCGAGGCGGGCGATGCCCCAGCTGACCGGTGCGTTGATCCGCAACGTGCCGGAAGGCTCCAGTGCCTGCGCGCCGATGCTGGCCTCCAGCGCGTCGAACTCGGCCAGCAGGCGCACGCACTGGGCGTAGTAGGCGGCGCCGGCACTGGTTGGACTGACCCGGCGCGTGGTGCGGTGGAGCAGGCGGGTGGACAGGCGCTTTTCGAGCGCGGCCACCTGGCGGGTGACGCCGGCCGTGGACAGGTCCAGGGCCTGTGCGGCGGCGCTGAAGCCGTTGCGCTCGACCACCGCCACGAATACGCGCATCGCCTCAAGGGTGTCCATTGTTGCGTCTTTTGAAATAAATGCGGTCAGAAGATCGTATTTATCGCTCCGTGAAGACGCAATAACCTGTGCGTGTTCCCACCGAGGTGCTTGCCCATGCCCACCACGACCGCTCCTGTTTCTTCGCTGGCCCCGTATGGCGCCACCCTGCTGCGCCTGGCCCTGGGTGTGCTGTTCCTGGCCCATGCGCTGACCAAGCTGCTGGTGTTCACCCCGGCGGGCACCGCGGCATTCTTCGAATCGCTGGGCCTGCCCGGCGTACTCGGCTACCTGACCATCGGCGTGGAGCTGGCCATCACCGCCGCGCTGCTGCTGGGCATCTATGCGCGCTGGGTCGGCCTGGCCGGTGTGCCGCTGCTGCTGGGCACCATCGTCACCGTGCACGGCGCCAATGGCTTCGGCTTCGCCAATGCCGGCGGCGGCTGGGAATACCCGGCGTTCTGGGCACTGGCGCTGGTGGTGCTGTTCCTGGTCGGCGACGGCAAGTGGACCCTGCGTTCGCGCTGATCGCCGCCTGATCCTGCAACTGGAGAATTCCATGTCCCGTCTGCCTTCGCTGTACATCTCGCATGGTTCGCCGATGACCGCCCTGCACCCGGGCCAGGTCGGCGTGCGCCTGGCCGAGCTGGCGCAGGATCTGCCGACGCCGCGTGCCATCGTGATGGCGTCGGCGCATTGGCTGGGCCGGCAGCCGCGGGTCGGCGCGCATCCGCAGCCGCCGACCATCCACGATTTCGGCGGCTTCCCGCGCGCGCTGTTCGAACTGCAATACCCGGCGCCCGGTGATCCGGCGCTGGCCGAAGAGGTGGCCGGCCGCATCGCCGCCGCCGGCCTGCCAGTGGCCATCGACCCGCAGCGTGGCCTGGACCATGGTGCGTGGGTGCCGCTGCGGCTGCTGCGCCCGCAGGGTGATATCCCGGTGGTGCCAGTGTCGATCCAGCCGCTGCTTGGCCCCGAGCACCAGTTCGCGCTGGGCCGCGCGTTGGCGCCACTACGCGAGCAGGGCGTGCTGCTGGTCGGCTCGGGCAGCATCACCCACAACCTGCACGACTGGGGTGACTACCAGGACGGCAAGGAAGCGCCGTACGTGCGGCCCTTCATCGAATGGGTGGAGCAGCGCCTGGCCGCCGATGACCGCCAGGCCCTCTTCGACTATCGCCGGCAGGCGCCGTTCGCCGAACGCGCGCATCCGACCGACGAGCACCTGCTGCCGCTGTTCTTCGCGATGGGCGCGGCGGGCGAGGGCGGCTTCGGTGCGCGCCGCATCGACGCCGGCATCGATGCCGGCTTCCTGGCCATGGACCTGTACCGCTTCGACGGGGCATGAGCCGGGGCTGACGCATGGCCGCTCCCTTTGTCGCGGGTGCGGCCGCGTGTGGTAGTTTTTCCCGGGTTTCCGGCGCTGGCCTTCGAGCCTCTCCCCGCGCGCCGCTTCCTGGAAGAAGCATGCATACCATCGAAGTCGTCCTGGCGATGCTGGTGGCCGTTGTCGCCAGCGGCTACCTGGTCCGCGTCCTGCCGTTCTCGTTGCCGTTGCCCCTGGTGCAGATCGGCCTGGGCGCGGTGATTGCCGGGGTATTCAACCGCGGCCACGCGCTGGAGCCGGAGGTGTTCTTCCTGCTGTTCCTGCCGCCGCTGCTGTTCCTCGATGGCTGGCGCATTCCCAAGCAGGGCCTGTTCCGCGACAAGGGCGCGATCCTCGAGCTGGCGTTCGGCCTGGTGGTGTTCACCGTGATCGGTGCGGGGTTCCTGATCCACTGGCTGATTCCGGTGATGCCGCTGGCGGTGTGCTTCGCGCTGGCGGCGATCGTCTCGCCGACCGATCCGGTGGCGGTCGGTGCGATCGCTTCCAAGGCACCGATCCCCAAGCGCCTGATGCACATCCTGGAAGGCGAGTCGCTGCTCAACGATGCCTCCGGCCTGGTCTGCTTCCGCTTCGCCGTGGCCGCGGTGATGACCGGCACCTTCTCGCTGGCTACCGCCTCACTGACCTTCGTGTGGGTGGCCGTGGCCGGCCTGGCGGTGGGCGTGGCGGTCACGTTGGGTGTGTCCACCTTCCAGCGCTGGCTGTGGCGCCGCTTCGGCGAAGAGCCGGGCGCGGCGATGCTGGTCAACCTGCTCATTCCGTTCGCGGCCTACCTGCTGGCCGAAGAAATCCATGCCTCGGGCATCCTCGCCGCTGTCGCCGCCGGCATCGCGATGAGCTACGTGGAGCTGACCGGCCGCGTCTCCGGCAGCATGCGCGTGCAGCGTGCCGGGGTCTGGAACATGCTGCAGTTCAGCTTCAACGGCATCATGTTCGTGCTGCTGGGCGAGCAGCTGCCGGGCATCGTCGAACGCGCGACCACCACCATGAACGAGAGCGGCCACCAGAGCGCGTGGTGGCTGCTGGTCTACGTGGTGGTGATCAACCTGGCGCTGATCACCCTGCGCCTGCTGTGGGTGTGGCTGTCGCTGCGCTGGAACCTGCTGCGTGCGCGGCGGCGTGGCCTGGAGCGCGGCGAAGCGCCGAACTGGCGCATCGTGGTGGCGACCTCGGTGGCCGGCGTACGCGGTGCGATCACCCTGGCCGGTGTGTTGACCTTGCCGCTGTTCCTGCCCGACGGCAGCGCCTTCCCGGCGCGCGATCTGGTGATCTTCCTGGCGGCCTCGGTGATCCTGTTCTCGCTGCTGGGCGCCAGCATCGCGCTGCCACAGCTGCTGAAGGGCCTGCAGTTGCCGGCCGACTCGGGCGAGCGCAAGGAAGAGGACCTGGCACGCCGGCTGTCGTCCAAGGCCGCACTGGCCGGGGTCGAGCGCATGCGCCAGCAGTTGGTGATGAACCAGAACACCGAGAACGTGCAGCTGTACAACGATGCCGCTTCGCGGGTGAGCCTGCTCTACCAGCGCCACCTGGAACGCGACAGCGAGGGGCCCGACGTGGACCCGGAGAAGGTGCGGCGCATGGAAATGGGCTACCGCCAGCTGCGCAGCGCCGGCCTCAATGCCGAGCGCGAGGAACTGTTCCGGCTGACCCGGCGCGGGGTGATCTCCGATGAGATCTCGCGGCGCCTGATCCGCAACCTGGACCTGCTGGAGTCGCGCAAGCGCGAGTGACCGTGTACCCCGGGTGGGTGCGGACCTTGGTCCGCGTTGATCGGGGTCAGATCCCTTTCCGCAGGAAAGGGATCTGACCCCAGGATCCGGGAGCCGTGCTTATTCCGGCTTCTGGTCCAGGAAATACACCTCGACCTTGCCCTTGACCTTGATGGTCATCGGGTTGCCGCGGCGGTCGCGGGCCTTGCCGGCCTGCACGCGGATCCAGCCTTCGCTGACCGAGTATTCCTCGACATTGTCGCGCTCGACGTCGTTGAACCGCACGCCGACGCCGCGCTCCAGCGCCTGCGCATCATGGAAGGGGCTGGCCGGGTTGATCGCCAGGTGGTCGGGAGGGGTATCGCTCATCGCTTCATTCACAGTGACGGCCACCAAGGCCGGCTTCAGCGGCACAGGATAAACCGTAGAATGCCGGCCTGCCCCAAGGAATGCCGACCATGCCCGACAACAGCGACTATTTCGACTTCGAGGAAGACGCCCACGATTTCGACGAGGACGATTTCGAGGCGCGGGTCTGGAACCTGCTGGTGCTGATCAACCCGGGCGACGAAGAACTGGCCTTGCAGCAGTTCAACCGCTGGCGCGAGCACCTGGCCGAGGACGGGCAGCCACTGGAAGCGGACAGCGACTGGCTGCCGGCCCTGTTCACGGCCATCGCCTGGCAGTCCGGATTCGAGGTGGAGCGCGATGACCTGGAGTCGCTGCAGTCGGCGGTGAACGAGCTGTCGGCGCGCTTCAACCTGCAGCTGGACTGGGGCGGCGACCTGGATGATGAGGATTTCGCCGCCGATCTGGACGGGGTGCAGCTGATGTCCACCGCCTTCGACCGCCTGCGCGAGCACAACTACACGCTGTGGAGCGTGGATGCCGGCAACGACGGCTTCAGCGGCGTGATGGCGCTGACCCGCGACGACGACGCGATGCTGGCGCTGTGTTCGCTGCTGAACGTGGAAATCCGGCTGGGCAGCGACCCGTTCTGAGCGATGGGCCGATCCGCCGGGCACGACCCGGCGGCGACGATCTGCTGGGCGCGGCCTGACGGGTTGACCCGCTGAGGACGACCCGACGGGGTAGAGTCGGTGCCGGTTGGTGTCCGGCGAACCCGCGGCGCTGCTTACGGCCGGTATTGCGCCCGGGCGTTGGCGATCACCGCTTTGACCAGCTCGCGGTCGGTGTGCCGGGAAATCGCCCGCGCACCCAGCGCGATGGCCTGCGCGCGCAGTTCAGTGGTGACATCGTAGTGGGCGCCGCTGGCCTTGTTCTGGAAGGCCCGTGGTGGAATGCCGAGCTGCGCCGCCATCGCGTGCAGCTCGGCCAGGGTGTCGGCCATCAGGTGCGCCCAGCGCTGTCCGCGCCAGGCATGCACCGCGTCATCGACGTAGACCGTCACCGCCGCGGCCGGTTCAGGCCTGCGGCTTGCTGTCGCTGTCAGCGGCCGGGGCGGCATCGGCAGTGGCCTGTTCGGCCACGGTGCCTTCGGCGGCTTCGCCTTCCTCGCCTTCAGCAGCATCGACGCCTTCGAACTCGGCGACCAGCTTGTCCAGGTATTCGTCGGCGGTCTGCTCGGATTCGGCCGCCAGGGTGTCCAGCAGCTTCTGCAGCAACTCGGAGTACTCCAGGTTGACCTTGCGGCCTTCCTTCTCCTGCACGTTGGCCAGATGCTTGAGCATGGCCAGCATCGGCACCGGGTTCTCGGCGTTGCCCATGGTCTGGCCGCCGATGGCCAGCAGCCACTCGCGGCCCTGCAGGCCGATGGCCGCGACCACCTGGCCGTCTTCGCTGGTCAGCACGGCGTGGTTCTGCACCTGCTGCTGGGCGTTCAGGCGGAGGAACGGGCGCTTGCCCTGCTGCTTCTTGCGCTTGTCGCGCTTGGCCTTGGAGTTCTGGGACATGGGGGTGGGATCACCTGGAAACGGAAAGACCGCCATTGTACCGGCCGCACGCAGGCGGGGTCAGATCCCTTTCCATGGGAAAGCGATCTGACCCTGGTTCAGCGTGCCACGGGCGCTGCCTCACCTTGCGCGGCCTGCACGTCGGGGTCGGCGGTCGGCGCCGACAGTCCCACCTGCGGGCCGGCGCCGGCCAGCGCGGCCGCCTCGGCGGCCTGGGTCATCACCACGATGCTGATGCGGCGGTTGATCGGGTTCTGCGGGTCGGCCTTGTCAAACAGCACCGACGAGGACAGGCCCACCACGCGGGTGATCTTGCCGTCGTCCAGGCCACCATCGATCAGCGCGCGACGGGCGGCATTGGCACGGTCGGCGCTCAGCTCCCAGTTGCCGTAGCCGTGCGCGGCCGAATACGCGGTGATGTCGGTGTGGCCGGTCAGGCTGATCCGGTTCGGCACATGGTTCAGGTAATTGGCCAGCTCGTGCAGGATCTGCTGGGTGTAGGGCTTCAGCGTGGCGCTGCCGAGGTCGAACATCGGCCGGTTCTGCTTGTCCACGATCTGGATGCGCAGGCCCTCCGGGGTCAGGTCCAGCAGCAGCTGGTCCTTGAACGGTTCCAGTGCCTGGCTCCTGCTGATCGCTTCCTGCAGCTCCTTCATCAGTGCTTCCAGCTGCTGCTTGTCGCGCTGCTGCTGGTCCACCGGCTGCGGCACCGCTTCCTTCTGGTTCTGGAAGGGATCGTTGCTGCTGCCGCGCGAGATGTCGGTGGCACCGCCCAGCTTGATCATCGAGGTGCTGGCACCGCCCGGGCCGGCCATGCCGGGCGCGGGCGTGGCGTTCTGCCCGCTCAGCGGGCTGGGGTTGCGGAAGTACTCGGAAATGGCCGCACGGTCGTTCTTGTTGGTGGTGGCCATCAGCCACAGCACCAGGAAGAAGGCCATCATCGCGGTCACGAAGTCGGCATAGGCCACCTTCCACGACCCTCCGTGGTGAGCGGCGTGGCCGGCCTTCCTGACCCGGCGGACGATGACGGTGGGCTTGTTCTCGGCCATGGCTTACTTGACCGTCTTCAGGTGCTGCTCAAAATCGGAGAAGGCCGGGCGCACGTTCGACGGCAGCGTCTTGCGGGCGAATTCCAGCGCGATCTTCGGGTTGTAGCCGCGCAGGCAGGCCAGCAGAGCAGTCTTCACCGATTCGTAGATGCGGCTGTCCTGTTCGGCGCGCGCTTCCATCGCCGCCGCCATCGGGCCGACGAAACCATAGCCCAGCAGGATGCCGAGGAAGGTGCCGACCAGTGCACCGGCCACGTGGCCACCAACCTCGACGATGTCGCCACCGATCGAGCCCATGGTGATGACGATGCCCAGCACCGCCGCGACGATACCGAAACCGGGCAGTCCGTCGGCCACCTTGGTCAGCACCTGCGACGGCGCCATCGCCTCGGCATGGTGTTTTTCCAGCTCCAGCTCCAGCAGGGGCTCCAGCTCGTGCGGCTCGATGTTGCTGCCGATCATCAGGCGCAGGCAGTCGGTGATGAAGTCGATCAGGTGGTGGTCGGCCTGCACCTTGGGATAGTTGCCGAACAGGGCGCTTTCGGCCGGACGCTCGACATGGTCTTCCAGCGCCATGAAGCCCTCGCGGCGGGCCTTGTTGAGCAGTTCATAGAGCAGGCTGAGGACGTCGATGTAGTCCTGCTGCTTGTAGCGCGGGCCCTTGAACACGCCAACCATGGCCTGCAGGGTCTGCTTGACCGTCTTGGCCGGGGTACCGACCAGGAACGCACCCAGCGCGGCACCGCCGATGATGACCAGCTCATACGGCTGCCACAGCGCCCCCAGGCGGCCATGTGCGCCGAGGTAGCCGCCCAGCACGCTGATGATGACAACCAGGAATCCAACGATGATGAGCATGGCGCAACGCAAGGAGCGGGGATATCTCCTTGTCGGCCCATCACCGGGTTTTCTGAAGAGGGAATTCTGTGAAATCGGTCAGCGGGGTGTTTCAGCCTGCCAGGCCGCTTTCGGCGCCGCCACGCTGCAACGGGTCCGGCCACGGCTCGCCGTTGCCGGTGAACGAAAGTGAGACGGAATTCAGGCAGTGGCGCTCGTAGGTCGGCGGCGGGCCGTCCGGGAACACGTGGCCCAGGTGGCTGCCGCAGCGGGCGCAGGTGATCTCAGTGCGCACCATGCCGTGGCTGGTGTCGCGGATCTCGCGCACGTGCGCCGGGTCGAACGGGGCGAAGAAGCTGGGCCAGCCGGTGCCGGAATCGAACTTGGTGCTGGAGCGGAACAACGGCAGCGCGCACAGCCGGCAGCAGTAGACGCCCTCGCGCTTGTTGTCCAGGAACACGCCGCAGAACGGTGCCTCGGTGCCGTGCTGCAGCAGCACGCGGCGCTCTTCGTTGCTGAGGCCGGCGACCAGCGCCTCGGTCTGGGTGGCAGTGGGGGGCGTCAGGTCGAAGGCGGTCATGGCGGCGCTCGGTAAGGTCGTGGCCTGGGGATGCGGGAAAGGTGGGGGTGACCGCCCTGGCTTGCAAGTGTGATGGCCGTTCATGGGGGGCACACGCACACGGGCGCAAGGTGAAGCCGATCCACGCTGGAGCGTGCCATGAAACCGACCCTTTCCCTGCTGTTGATCGCCCTGCTGCCGACGATGGCGCTGGCCCAGGTGCCCACCGCCGACCCGACCACTACGCGCAGCGCCGCCACCGTGGCCCCAGCGCCGGTGCCACCGCCGCCACAGGCCGCACGCCCGCAACCGCAGGTGCTGCCAACGCCGCAGCCGACGCAGCCGATCAAGTCCACCGGTCCGGCCCAGGTCGCGCCACCCTCGGTGCCGAAACCGGCTGACAAGGTCTACGACCGCAACGGCCGCATCATTCCCGGGGTGCGCCCGGCCGGGCCGAACCGCGTGTTCGACTCGCGCACGGGGCGCTATTACGACAGCGTGCCGCAGGGCGACGGCCAGCAGATCCGCTAGCGCGGTGCTGAACGCACGAAAACGACCGCGTGCGGATCACTGCTTTTTCGCCTGCGATTAACCGTTCCGGCACCACCGTGGCCATGCGTCGGCGACCTGCCGCCGCATGTCCTTCGTCCACTGGATCACGCTCATGAAAAACCAGCAGAACCGTCATCCCGGCAAGGAACCGCAGGGCCGCAACCCGCAGCAACAGCAACAGCAACAACAGCAACAACAGCAGCAGATGGATCAGCGGCAGCCGCACAAGGGTGGCAAGCAGCAGGAACAGCGCTCGCAGAAGCATCCGCAGCAGCGCTGACGGATCCGGGGCCGGATCCCGCGCAGCGGGCTCTGACCCTTCGCAGCCCCCGCCGGGGTCGGATCCCGCACAGCAGCCCCCGCCGGGGTCGGATCCTGCGCAGCGGGCTCTGACCCCGTCCTGCAACCGCCTCAATCCGGAATCGGCAGGCTCAGCGTCTCCTTCACCTCTTCCATCACGATGTAGCTCTTCGACTCACGCACGTGCGGCAGTGTCAGCAGGGTGCTGCCCAACAACTTGCGGTAGGAGGCCATCTCGCTGATCCGTGCCTTCAGCAGGTAATCGAAGTCGCCCGAGACCAGGTGGCACTCCAGCACGTTGGGCAGCTTCAGCGCCGCGCGCCGGAACTCCTCGAAGATGTCGCCGGACTTGTAGGCCAGGCTGATCTCCACGAACACCAGCAGGCTGGCCTTCACTGCGGCCGGGTCGAGGTGGGCGTGGTAGCCGGTGATCACCGCTTCGCGTTCCAGCCGGCGCACGCGTTCGGTGCATGGGGTGGTGGACAGGCCGACCCGCTCACCCAGTTCGGTGAAGGAAATACGGCCCTCGGCCTGGAGGATGCGCAGGATCTTGCGGTCGATCTTGTCCAGTTCGCGGGTTCGGGTGGCCATGGCCGTCAACCTTCGGGAATGAATTGCAGGAGAACATCCTGCCGGTGTATTTCAAAACAGGCAAATCAACTGGTATTGGCTGTCTATACTTCCCCAATTGTGGTCCCGGCACGCTTCAGTGCAGGGAATGATCGGGTTGGAGAAGTCCCATGCGAGTCCTAGTTCTCGGCAGCGGCGTGATCGGCACCACCAGTGCCTGGTACCTGCGACAGGCCGGGTTTGAAGTCACGGTCATCGACCGCCAGCCCGGCCCGGCGCTGGAGACCAGCTTCGCCAACGCCGGCCAGCTGTCGTTTGGCTACACCTCGCCGTGGGCAGCCCCGGGCGTGCCGAAGAAGGCGATCGGCTGGCTGTTCGAGAAGCACGCGCCGCTGGCGATCCGCCCGGGCATGGACCTGGCCCAGTACCGCTGGCTGTGGCAGATGCTGCGCAACTGCACCCACGAGCGCTATGCGATCAACAAGGCGCGCATGGTGCGCATGTCCGAGTACAGCCGTGACTGCCTGAACGAGCTGCGCGCGCAGATCGGCATCGAATTCGAAGGCCGCGACCTGGGCACCACCCAGTTGTTCCGCACCCAGCAGCAGCTGGATGCCTCGGCGCAGGACATCGAGATCCTGGCCCAGTACGGCGTGCCGTACGAGGTGCTGGACCGCGCCGGCATCATCCAGGCCGAACCGGCCCTGGCCCATGTCGATGGCCTGGTCGGCGCGCTGCGCCTGCCGCGTGACCAGACCGGCGACTGCCAGCTGTTCACCCGCCGCCTGGCGCAGCTGTGCGTGGATGCCGGCGTCGAGTTCCGTTTCGACCAGGACATCACCGGCCTGGAGTTCGACGGCGACCGCATCACCGGCGTGCGCATCGGCGGCACGCTGGAAACCGCCGACCGCTTCGTGGTCGCGCTCGGCAGCTACTCGCCGGCGCTGGTCGCGCCGTTGGGCATGCGCCTGCCGGTGTACCCGCTGAAGGGCTACTCGCTGACCCTGCCGATCACCGACCCGGCGATGGCGCCGACCTCGACCATCCTCGATGAGAGCTACAAGGTGGCGGTGACCCGCTTCGACGACCGCATCCGCGTCGGTGGCATGGCCGAAGTGGCCGGCTTCGACCTGTCGTTGTCGCAGCGCCGCCGCGAGACCCTGGAGCTGGTGGTCAGCGACCTCTACCCGAAGGGCGGCGACCTGTCGCGCGCGCAGTTCTGGACCGGCCTGCGCCCGGCCACGCCGGATGGCACGCCGGTGATCGGCGCCACGCCGTTCCGCAACCTGTACCTCAACACCGGCCACGGCACCCTGGGCTGGACCATGGCCTGCGGTTCGGGCCGCTACCTGGCCGATCTGATGAGCGCGCGCCAGCCGCAGATCAGCACTGAAGGCCTGGATATCTTCCGCTACGGCCAGTACGGTCACGCCCCGCAACATGAGAACCGCACATGCGTCCTGCCCGCGCGCTGATTGATCTGGGCGCCCTGCGCAGCAACTACCGGCTCGCCCGTGAACTGGGTGGTGGCAAGGCCCTGGCCATCATCAAGGCCGATGCCTACGGGCATGGCGCGGTGCGTTGTGCGCAGGCGCTGGAAGGCGAGGCCGATGGCTTCGGCGTGGCTACCATCGAAGAGGCACTGGAGCTGCGCCAGGCCGGCATCCGTGCGCCCATCCTGCTGCTGGAAGGCATTTTCGAACCCAGCGACATGGCGCTGGTGGCCGAGCACGATTTCTGGTGTGCGGTCGGTTCGCCGTGGCAGCTGGAAGCGCTGGCCGCATTCGACAGCCCGCGCCCGCTGACGGTATGGCTGAAGCTGGACAGCGGCATGCACCGCCTTGGCCTGGACGTGGACAGCTTCCGTGCCGCGCATGCACGCCTGTCGACGCTGCCGCAGGTCGAGCGCATCGTGCTGATGACCCACCTGGCGCGCGCCGATGAGTTGGACAGCGAACGCACCCACGAACAGGCGGCGACCTTCGCGCGTGCCATCGACGGCCTCGAGGGTGAGACCAGTGTGTGCAATTCGCCGGCGCTGCTGGGCTGGCCGGATGTGCACAGCGACTGGGTGCGCCCGGGCCTGATGCTGTATGGCGCCAACCCGCTGCCGGACAACAGTGCGCTGACCGAACGCCTGCGCCCGGTGATGACCATGCAGTCCAAGGTGATTGCCGAGCGCTGGATCGAACCCGGAGAACCGGTCGGCTATGGCGCCCGCTTCGTGTCCAAGGTGCGCACCCGCGTCGGCGTGGTCGCGCTGGGCTATGCCGACGGTTATCCGCAGTTCGCGCCGAACGGCACGCCGGTGCTGATCGATGGTCAGCCCGGTGCGCTGATCGGCCGTGTATCGATGGACATGCTGACGGTGGATCTGACCGCACATCCGCAGGCCGCTGTCGGCAGCGTGGTGGAGCTGTGGGGCACTGCGCCCACCCTGGCCGAACTGGCGCCGCGCTGTGGCGTAAGCGCCTACCAGCTGCCATGCGCGGTCAAGCGCGTGGCGAAAATCTACGTGTAGAGCCGAGCCGGCGCTCGGCTCTGGTAGCAGCCGACCTTGGCCGGCGCCGTGCAATGCGTGCCGACCAAAGTCGACACCGACCGATGGGCCTAACGGGCAGCGGTCGCCTGCGTCGTCAACTGCCGCTTGACCCAGTCATCGATCAGGCGCTTCTCGTAGCGCAGCGGATCGCTGTCGCTCCTCAGCCCGAGGTTGTGCAGGTAGCCGCTGTCGCTGAGCCTGGCTTCGCCCTCATTGACGATGCGGCCACTGGCATCCTTCAGCGTGTACTGCAGTGTGATGCGCGGCGGGTAGATGTCGCGCATGACCCGGATATCACTGCCGCGCGGGCCGTGCCAGGGTTCATAGTCACCCGCGCGCTTGATATCGACCAGCGTCACGTCCAGGGTCTGCCCTGGCTGCAGCGGCTTGGCCGCCGTGTCCTGCACGTAGCTGGCCAGCTGTTGCACCCAGTTGCCGCGTTCGGCCTCGAAGCGGTTGGTGCTCTGGCGGATCTCGGTGAAGGTGGCCGGATCATCCCACTTCACGCTGACCGGGCCCTTGGCCTGCAGCGCGCGCGGTGCATCCGGGGCGGTCACGGTGCGGGGTGCCGCGTGCGCGCCAGCGGCCAGAAGGGCGCCTGCCAGCAACAGGGCAGGTGCACGTGCGAGTTTCATGACGGTCTCCTGCGTCCCTCAACGGGGCGCGATGTTGATCACAGATCGAGTGTGATCCTGCCGCCAGACCGCCGCAATGCCCGATTACGACATGCGCAAGAGCGGTTGCCGCCAATTCATCCTCGTCAAGCATGACTGACGGCGCTTGACGCTGTGAATACGCCCTTTGGAAGATGCTGTGCCTCCAATCCGGCCTGTCCAGACGCCCTTGTCCACTCTGCCGCCCCTCGTGGAGCGCCCACCGATGATGGTGCCGGCGCCCGAACCCGACCTGCATCATGGCGTGCTTGAGCGCATCAACGCCGGTTTCTGCGTGATCCAGGTGCTGTTCGAGGGCGAGCGTGCCGTCGACTACCGTTTCATCGAAGTCAACGACGCCTTCGAGCGCCATACCGGCCTGAAGGATGCGCGGGGCCAGCGCATGAGCGCGCTGGAACCGAATCACGAGGAAGACTGGTTCCGCATCTACGGCGAAGTCGCACGCAGTGGCCGCCCGGCCCAGTTCGAGATGGAAGCGCGCGCGCTGGGCCGCTCGTTCGCGGTCGATGCGGTGCGTGTGGGCCGGCCTGGCGAGGACAAGGTCGGCATCCTGTTCTTCGACATCACCGCACGCAAGCAGATGGAAGTGGAACTGGGCGAGAGCGAAGCGCGCTTCAGTGCACTGGCCGACGGCCTGCCGATGCCGGTGTGGGTGCTTGACGAGCGTGGCCATGCCCGCTTCGTCAACAGTGCCTTCAGCGAATTCTTCGGCGGCGACGAAACGCGCGTGCCGGAGGATGTGTGGCGCGGCCTGGTACATCCCGATGATGCATCGGTGTTCGAGTACGAACTGCAGGAGGCGCTGAAGGCGCAGCGTTCGATGCATGCGCTGGTGCGTGCACGCCGTGCCGATGGCCAGTGGCGCTGGCTGGAGATGAACGCGCGCCCGCGTTTTTCGCGCATGGGCCGTTTCATCGGCCTGGCCGGCAGCAGCCCGGACGTGACCGAACGTCGCGAGATCGAGCTGGCGCGCGAGGAACTGCTGCAGTCCGAGCGCGCAGCGCGCAGTGCCGCCGAGAACATGGCGCGGTTGAAGGACGAATTCCTGGCCACGCTGTCGCACGAACTGCGCACGCCACTCACCACCATCCTGGGATGGAGTGAACTGCTGCTGCAGCGCGTGGACAACACCAGCCCGCTGTTCAAGGGCCTGAACGTGATCGCCAACAGCGCCGCGGCGCAGAAGCGCCTGATCTCGGACATGCTCGACCTCAGCAGCATGCTGCTGGGCAAGGTGCAGCTGGAAGTGGAAGTGCTGGACCTGCGTGACCTGCTGGGTGAAGCCATCGGCGCGCAGGAGCTGGTGGCCGAAGGCAAGGCGCTGGATGTCACCCTGCAGCTGCCCGGAGAACCTTGCCAGGTGCTGGGCGACGCCACCCGCCTGCAACAGGTGTTCTGGAACCTGCTGTCGAACGCGATCAAGTTCACTCCGGCCGAAGGCCGCATCGATCTGCAGCTGCAGTCCGACGGCAGCCACTGGGTGATCACCGTGCGCGACACCGGCGACGGCATCGCGCCGGAATTCCTCAATCACCTGTTCAGCCGCTTCCGCCAGGCCGATGGCACCACCACCCGCCGCCACGGCGGCCTGGGCCTGGGCCTGGCGATCGTGCAGCAGCTGGTGGAACTGCATGGCGGCACCGTCACCGCCGCCAGCGAGGGCCATGGCCACGGCGCCACCTTCACCGTGCGCCTGCCCAAGCACCTCCCGGATGCCGAACGACGGCCGCTGCGCGAAGTGATCAGCGGGCCGATCCTGGAACCGGTGATCGTCGAGCCCTATCCGTTGCGCGGAATGCACGTGCTGGCGGTGGAAGACCAGCCGGAAGTGCTGGAATACCTGCGGCGCATGCTGGAAGAGCAGGGGGCCAGCGTATCGGCGGCCAGTTCGGCCGGGGAAGCCCTGGCGCTGCTGGCCGACACCGGACACCTGCAGTACCACGTGATGCTGACCGACATCGGCATGCCCGGCATGGACGGCTATGGCCTGGTGCGCACGCTGCGCGAGGACATGGGCGTGGATGCGGCGACCCTGCCGGCGGTGGCGGTCACCGCGCTGGCACGCGCCGATGATCGTCGGCGCGCACTGGCATCGGGTTTCCAGGAACACGTGGCCAAGCCGTACTCGGTGGCGCAGCTGGTGTCTGCGGTACGCAAGGTGCAGGTGCCGCGCGCCGACAGCGCGCTGCACTGAGCATTCACGGCCGATCGGCGACCCTGTACGCAGGAGGTCGCCGATGTCCCGTACAGCTCCCCGTATCCATACCGATCCGGCGCAGATCGCGCGCCTGGAAGCCCTGCTGCCGCAGCTGGAAGGCGAAACGCAGGTGCAGCTGACCCTGCACGATGGCCGCCGCCTGCTCGGCACGGTGGCGGTGAAGCCGACCGTGCAGCAGTACCGTAACGACGCCGGTGATGAAGGCAGCAACGGCCAGCTGCGCCTGGATGACTACGACACGCCGGTGCAGCAGCACCATGTGTGGCTGGACGAGATCGCCAGCGTCGACCGCCTGCCACCCAGGGCGCCTTGATCCGACATGGAGCCGGGCCACGCTCGGCTGCGCCGTCGCCCGAGCGTGGGCGACGGCGCTACCGATGTGTCAATGCTCGAACAACGTCGGCGTCGCCTCGAACCGCCGCGCATAGGCACGTTCCTCGGCCACCCGCGCCACCTCGTCATCGGCCAGGTCCGGTGCACCGTACACCGCATAGGCCACGCTGCCATCGGCGCCATGGCCGACCTGGTGCAGCCGATAGCGCGAGTGGCCACCGCCGGTGTCCTCGGGGTAATGCACGGGCGGATGGCTGCCTTCCAGGTCCATTTCACTGTTGTCGACCACGCCACCGACGAACAAGGCTCGCATGCAGGTTCTCCTGAGGTTCCGGGGGAGCTTCTACCCTGAACGTTTCAATGTTGCTGGCACATCAAGGGCCCGTTCGGGTTTCGCAAAACCGGCGCCGGGCGGGCCCGGCCAAGCCGGTACAATGGACGGCCCTCACGCTTTAAGTACCCGCGCCGATGGCCTCCAGCGACGACGCCCCCCTGCAGACCCTGCTCCTGCCGTTCTCCCAAGGCGCCCTGCGCTGGCCGGAGGGCCCGGTGGCCTTCCTGCGCGCGCGCGATGGCTGGCCGCTGCGCGAAGTGGCCGGCAACCGCGAGCTGCACTGCGAACAGAGCTTTGCCCCGTTCGCGCAGCCGCTGCAGCAGGCCGCCGGCTGGACCGTCAGCGGCCAGCTGGATGATGTGGCCGGCAAGGGCCGCTACCCGCTGGTGCTGGTGCTGCCGCCGCGTCAGCGCGAAGAAGCGCGGGCGCTGTTCGCCCGCGCGCTGGCGCTGGTGGCCGACGGCGGCCGTATCGTCGCCTGCCAGTCCAACAATGAAGGCGCGCGCTCGGGCGAGGGCGACCTCAAGCAGCTCAGCGGGCTCGGCGGCAGCCTGACCAAGAACCATTGCCGGGTGTACTGGACCGCACCGATGCAGGGCCAGCACGACGCCGACCTGGCCAAGCGCTGGGCGGCACTGGACGCGGTGCGCCCGATCGTCGGCGGGCGCTTCCTCAGCCGCCCGGGCGTGTTCGCCTGGGACCGCATCGACCCGGCGTCGGCGCTGCTGGCCGAGCATCTGCCGGCCGACCTGGCCGGCCGCGCCGCCGACCTCGGTGCCGGCTACGGCTACCTGTCGCGCGAGCTGCTGGAGCGCTGCCCGAAGATCACCGCGCTGGACCTGTACGAGGCCGAGCAGCGTGCCCTGGCCCTGGCCGAACTGAACCTGGCACCGCCGCCGCGCGCGCTGCCGCTGCGCTTCCTGTGGCGCGACGTCACCGCCGGCATCGAGCCGGGCTACGACGTGATCATCAGCAATCCGCCTTTCCATACGCCGTCGCGGGCCGATCGCCCGGACATCGGCCAGCGCTTCATCGCCGTGGCCGCGCAGGCGCTGCGCCCGGGCGGGCGCTTGTATGTGGTGGCCAACCGCCACCTGCCGTACGAACACACCCTCAACGACAGCTTCGGCGCGGTGCGCGTGGTGGCCGAGCGCGACGGCTTCAAGCTGGTCGAGGCGGTGAAGGGGAAGGGCCGATGAAACTGGTCAAGCACATCGCCAACCTGGGCTATGGCAGCCGCAAGCAGGTGCAGTGGATGTTCCGCGAAGGCCGCGTGACCGACGCCGAAGGTGAAGTGCTGTACGCCGATGACCAGGTGCCGCATGAGGCGATCCGGGTTGATGGTGAGCCGCTCGATCCTCCAGCGGGGCTGTCGATCGCGCTGCACAAGCCGGCCGGCTACACCTGTTCGACCAAGGACACCGGCCGCCTGATCTACGACCTGCTGCCGCCGCGCTTCCGCGACCGCGACCCGGTGCTGTCCACCGTCGGCCGCCTCGACCGCGACACCAGTGGCCTGTTGCTGCTGACCGACGATGGTGGCCTGCTGCACCGGATCATCTCGCCGAAGTCGAAGCTGCCCAAGGTCTATGAAGTCGAATTGGCTGACGACCTGCGCGGTGACGAGGCGGCCCTGTTCGCCAGCGGCACGCTGATGCTGGAATCAGAGAAGACGCCCTTGTTGCCGGCTGAACTGGAGGTGCTGGACGCGCGCCGCGCGCGCCTGGTGCTGCACGAAGGCCGCTACCATCAGGTACGCCGCATGTTCGCCGCCACCGGCAACCACGTGCAGGCCCTGCACCGCAGCCGCGTCGGCGGCCTGGACCTGCGGGGGCTGGACGAAGGGCAGTGGCGGCAGCTCACTTCCACCGACCTGGATACGCTGTTCGCTCCATGACCGCCATCGCTGCGCTGCCGTTCCTGCCCGCTGCCGTCATCTTCGACATGGACGGCCTGATGATCGACAGTGAGCGGGTCTCGCTGGCCTGCTGGAGCGAGGCCGCCGCTGCATTCGGGCTGGGCCTGGATGAGGCGGTGTTCCTGCGCATGGTCGGACTGGGCGACCGCGATTCGCACGCGCTGCTGCGTGCGCAGGGCATCGAGGACAGCGTGATCGAAGCGGTCGCGGCACGCTGCCATGACCTGTACGAAGCCCGCACGCAGACCGGCCTGCCGCTGCGGCCGGGCATCCTGGAGCTGCTGGAACTGCTGAAGGCGCATGCGATTCCGCGCGCGGTGGCGACCACCACGCGGCAACCGCGCGCCAACCGCAAGCTGGCCGCTGCCGGCCTGCTGCCGTACTTCGATGCGGTGATCACCAGTGGCGATGTGGCGCGGCCGAAGCCGGCGCCGGACATCTACCTGCTGGCTGCGCAGCGGCTGGGCCAGGCCCCGGAACGCTGCCTGGCGCTGGAGGATTCACCGGCCGGTACGCGCGCCGCCCTGGCGGCCGGGATGACCGTGATCCAGGTGCCGGACCTGGTGCATCCTGACGAAGAACTGCGCGCACTGGGCCACCGCATCGTCGGCTCGCTGGTGGACGCGCACGCGCTGCTGCTGCCGTTGTTGCCGAGGTAACGGTGGGTTCCGATCGTCCCTGATGGTGGGTGCCGACCGTGGGTCGGCACGCCTGCCCCGTCACACCCGCCCGAACACCAGCGCCGCGTTGGTGCCACCGAAGCCGAAGCTGTTGGACATCACCGTGTCCAGCCGCTGCTCGCGGCTCTCGCGCAGGATCGGGAAGCTCTCCACCTTCGGGTCCAGCTCGCCGATGTTGGCCGAACCTGCAACGAAGCCGTCGCGCATCATCAGCAGGCAGTAGATCGCCTCATGCACGCTGGCTGCACCCAGCGAGTGCCCGGACAGCGCCTTGGTCGAGGACAGCGGCGGCACCGCATCGCCGAACACTTCGCGGATCGCGTTGAGCTCGGTGACATCGCCCAGCGGGGTCGAGGTGCCGTGGGTGTTGAGGTAATCCAGCGGGCGGTCGATGCCCTGCAGTGCCATCTTCATGCAGCGCACGGCACCCTCGCCGGAGGGCGCGACCATGTCGGCACCGTCCGAGGTCACGCCGTAGCCGATCAGCTCGGCATGGATGCGCGCACCGCGTGCGACGGCGTGGTCGTAATCCTCCAGCACCAGCATGCCGCCGCCACCGGCGATGACGAAACCGTCGCGGTCCTTGTCATAGGGACGCGAGGCACTGGCCGGGGTGTCGTTGAAGCTGGTCGACAGCGCGCCCATCGCATCGAACATCACGCTCATCGACCAGTGCAGGTCTTCACCGCCACCGGCGAACATGATGTCCTGCGCGCCATGGCGGATCATGTCCGCGGCGGCGCCGATGCAGTGCGCCGAGGTCGCGCAGGCGGCCGACAGCGAGTAGCTGACGCCCTTGATCTGGTAGGCCGTGGCCAGGCAGGCCGAGACCGTGGAGCACATCGTGCGCGGCACCATGTACGGGCCGACCTTGCGCACACCGCGTTCGCGCAGCAGATCGACCGCACCGATCTGCCATTCGCTGGAACCACCACCGGAGCCGGCGATCAGGCCGGTGCGCAGGTCGCTGACCTGCTCGGCGCTGAGCCCGGCATCGGCGATGGCATCGCGCATGGCCAGATAGGCGAAGGCCGCCGCATCGCTCATGAAGCGCTTCTGCTTGCGGTCGATCAGTGCCTCCAGTTCGAGGTCGACACGACCGCCCACCTGGCTGCGCAGGCCCGCTTCGGCGTGGTCGGCCAGGGCGGTGATGCCCGAGCGCCCTTCGCGCAGCGCGCTGGAGACGGTATCCAGATCATTGCCGAGGCAGGACGTGATGCCCATGCCGGTGATGACGACACGACGCATCAGAAGCTCCCGGTTTCGGTGAACAGGCCCACGCGCAGGTCGCGCGCGCTGTAGATTTCGCGGTCATCCACGTACATGCGGGCGTCGGACTGGGCCATCACCAGCTTGCGGTTGATGACGCGGCTGATGTCGATCTCGTAGCGCACGAGCTTGGCCTCCGGCAGCACCTGGCCGGTGAACTTCACCTCGCCGCAGCCCAGCGCGCGGCCCTTGCCGGGGGCGCCCAGCCAGGTCAGGAAGAAGCCGGTCAACTGCCACATGGCATCCAGGCCCAGGCAGCCGGGCATCACCGGGTCGCCGATGAAGTGGCAGCCGAAGAACCACAGGTCCGGGCGGATATCCAGTTCGGCCCGTACCATGCCTTTGCCATGCGGTCCGCCGTCCTCGCGGATGTCGGTGATGCGGTCGAACATCAGCATCGGGTCGTTGGGCAAACGGCCGGCAGCGCTGCCGAACAGTTCACCGCGTGCGCTGGCCAGCAGCTGTTCGCGGTTGAACGTGTGGAGACGGGTCATGAAGCACAATCCTGGAAGCGAAGAACAGGGAAACAAGCGCCCGAGGATGCCCGTGGAAACTGCGCCGATCAAACATTTCAACCGTACGCAACCGTAGTGTTTTCAATGGAATACGCGCATCCTGTTGATGTGCAACGACCATACTTCGGCGTGTGGCCCGCACCGCCTGCCCCCGTCTCTTCCTCCTGACATGACCCGACTGCGCAAGATCATCCACGTCGACATGGACGCGTTCTACGCGTCGGTGGAGCAGCGTGACGATCCCTCGCTGCGTGGCAAGCCGGTGGTGGTGGCCTGGCGCGGCGCGCGTTCAGTGGTCTGCGCGGCGTCATATGAAGCGCGGGTGTTCGGCGTGCGTTCGGCGATGCCCGCGGTGCGCGCCGAACGCCTGTGCCCGGACGCGATCTTCGTGCCGCCCGACTTCGCACGTTACAAGGCGGTGTCACAGCAGGTGCGGGCGATCTTCCTGCGCCACACCGACCTGGTCGAACCGCTGTCGCTGGACGAGGCCTACCTGGATGTGACCGAACCGAAAAGCGGCATCGAACTGGCCACCGAGATCGCCCGCACCATCCGCGCACAGATCCGTGAGGAGACGAACCTGACCGCTTCAGCCGGAATCGCGCCGAACAAGTTCCTGGCCAAGATCGCCTCGGACTGGCGCAAGCCCGATGGCCAGTTCGTGATTCCGCCGCAGCGCGTGGATGCGTTCCTGGCACCGCTGCCGGTGAACCGCGTGCCGGGCGTCGGCAAGGTGATGGAAGGCAAGCTGGCCGCGCGCGGCATCGTCACCTGCGGCGATCTGCGGCAATGGGCACTGATCGATCTGGAAGATGCCTTCGGCAGCTTCGGCCGCAGCCTGTACAACCGCGCACGCGGCATCGACGAGCGCCCGGTGGAACCGGACCAGCAAGTGCAGTCGATCTCCTCGGAGGACACCTTCGCAGAAGACCTGCTGCTGGACGACCTGGGCGAGGCGATCGTGCAGCTGGCCGAAAAGACCTGGAAGGCAACCCGCAAGACCGAACGTGTCGGTCATACCGTGGTGCTGAAGCTGAAGACCGCGCAGTTCCGTATCCTCACCCGCAGCTTCACCCCGGAGCGACCGCCGGAATCGATGGAAGAACTGCGCGACATCGCGCTGGCACTGCGTGCCCGCGTCGACCTGCCGGCGGAGACCCGCTACCGCCTGGTCGGCGTCGGCCTGGGTGGCTTCCGCGAAAAAGAGGCGGTGGTGCAGGGGGAGTTGTTCGAGCACGAACCGAACGAGTCCACATCCCTCTGATCGGCAAAGGCGGGGTCAGAGCCCGTTGCGCAGCAACGGGATCCGACCCCGGCAGATTGCCGGGATCTGTCCAAGGCGGGGTGGGTCCGGTTGCGGGGGCGTGAGCGCCATGG
>NZ_LLXV01000064.1 GCF_001431665.1 Stenotrophomonas beteli
ATCTATGAACTGACGCGCTGAGCACGTCCGCCCGGTTCAGCGCGTCAGTTCATAGATCGGCACGAAGCCGCCGTAGATCATCCGCGCGCCATCGAACGGCATCGGATTCGTCGCCGGATCAAACCTTGGGTCTTCCATCATCTTCTTCATGCCGGCGTCGCGGGTCGGCTTGTCCGGCCATTCGATCCAGGAAAACACCACCGTCTCGTCCGGCGTGGCTTTTACTGCGCCGAAAAAGTCGGTGGTCTTGCCGTGCGGTACGTCGTCACCCCAGCACTCGACCACGCGCAGCGCCCCGAACTCGATGAAAACCGGATCACCTGCGCGCGCGTGGGCGAGGAACTTCTCCTTGTTGGCGGTGGGCACCGCCAGGACGAAACCATCGATGTAGCTCATTGCCTGCCTCCGGATGGACCGTGCCGCATGCACGGCCTTCAAGTACCCGACGAACCAGGGCGTCGGGGATCGACATCCTGTGCGCGCCTGTTCAGCCCGGGCCACCGGGCAGCGGTGCCAGCACCGTATCCGGTGGCTGCTGGCCGGCCAGGTGGCGAACGAAGTAGTCCCACATGCGGTGCGTGTAGGTGGCGTCGTTGCGGAACAGTTCGTGGTCCTGCCGGGCCAGGTACAGCAGGTCGTAGCGGCGCTGGGCCTTGTTCAGGGCGGCGGCCAGCTGCAGGGTCAGCGCCGGTGGCGCGTTCTCGTCCAGTTCGCCATAGACCAGCAGCAGATGCCCGCGCAGGTTGCCGGCCAGTGCCGCATTGTCGAGCCCGGCAAAGGGCGCCGGCACGCCATCGGCCATGGCCGTAGCTGGCAGCACGCCACCGAACAGCCGGTCCATGCCGTGCAGGGCGCCGCCGTACATGCCCTGGAAATTGTGGCTGCCGGCCGAGGCCACGCCCACCTTGTAGAACGCCGGATAGCGCAGCACGGCGCGCGCTGCACTGTAGCCGCCGAACGAATGCCCGTAGATGCCGACCCGCTGCAGGTCGATGCCCGGGTAGCGTTCGCCCAGCTGGCGCAGCGCCGCCACATGGTCATCCAGCTGCACATCGGCGGCGTGCAGGAAGCTGCTGTCATGGAACGCCTTGTCGCGGCCACCGGTACCGCGCGCATCGATGCTGACCACCATGAAGCCGAGTTCGGCCAGGCTGGCGCGTGACACCGGGTTCAAGGCAGACACCGCCTCGGCGTAGGTCACCGGCGCATTGCTGATGAAGGAACCACCGTACATCGCGTCGATCACCGGGAAGCTGCCGTCATCGCGATAGTCACGGGGCAGGTAGACGGTGGCGAAGATCGGCGTGCGCCCATCGGCGGCCAGCAGCCGCTCGCGCCGTGGTGGACGCCAGCCGGCAGCAACGATCGCGCCGTCATCGGCTGTTTCCAGCACCATCACTTCACGGCCGTCATCGCTGGCCCGCAGCACGGTGCGTGGTGGCTGGTCGAGACGGGAAACGGTATCTACCAGATAGCCACCACCAGGCGACAGGGCCTGGGGCGCGCGCGCCCCGAACAGCGCGCCGGTACCGGCATCGGCCATGTGGTCGTTGCCATCGGCGGCCAGGCGCTGGACCGGGCCGCCCTGCAGCGATACCCGGTACAGGCCGCGCACGTAGGGGTCGCCACCGTCGACGCCACCGGCGCTGAAGTACGCCCAGCCACCCGCAGCGTCCACACCCAGCAGGTCACGCACCACCCATTTGCCGCGGGTGAGCTGGCGCAGCACCTTGCCATCGGACAGGCGCACCCGGTACAGATGGCCCCAGCCATCGCGCTGCGAGAACCACACGGCGGTGTCCTGCCCGGGCAGGATGGCCACCGCGGGCCGGTTGTAGGAATACACGTTGAGCTGCAGGCGAGTGTCGCTGGCTTCTTCCAGAACCGTACGCAATGCACCGCTGTTGGCATTGATCTCCACCAGGCGCAGCCTGCGCGGTGTGCCGAAGTGCGCGATCACGGCATACAACCGATCACCGTCCCAACCCAGGATGCCGGCCTCACTGAGCGTGTTCCAGCCCTCGGGCAGCACGATGTCATGCTGCCTGCCGCTGAGGATATCGATCACATACAGGCTGTCGCGGACCTGCTGTGCATCGCCCAGCACACCCAGCTTCACGGTATGCACGCGCGGCCGCGCGCTGTGGGTCGGGCTGCTTTCCAGATAGGGGTAGTCCTGCAGCGCGCGTTCGTCGTAGCGGATGCCGGCCACGTAGCGGCCATCGGGGGACCAGCTCACCGCGAACGGTCGTGCTGGCATCCTGCCCTGGCGACGTGGAATGCCGCGCAGGGTGAAGTCCGGCAGTACGCCATAGCCATGACCGGTTTCACCGCCGTGGGTCAGTACCTGCGGCGCCGTTCCTCCAGAGCGCTGCAGCCACAGGTTGTGATTGCGTACCTGCAGCCAGGCGTCAGCCCCGGGCGAAGGCAATGCATCGGCCGGCGGCGACGCCTGTTGCGCGGCCGTGCACTGCAGGCGTGGCCATTGGCAGTTGATCGCCGCCTCGCCGTTGAACTGCAGGCGCAGGCCATCATCCAGGACCTGCACGCGGTTCAAGCGCAGGCGTGGCCCACCGGCACCGAGAGGTGCAACTGCAGTGTCCAGCGCATCGGGTTCGAACAGGATCTGGCGCGTAGCCTGGACGGGATCGACCAGTACCGCCTGGCGCCGGCCCTGTGTGTCTTCGCGTTCGTACCAGAAGCGCCCATCGGCCAGCCAGTGGGGCAGGACCGAAGCATTGCGCAGCGCACCGCGCAGATGACTGTCATGCGCGCGTTCAGCGCGCTGGTAGTCAGCCGCCTGCAGCGCGTGCGCAGCGTGGATCGGGAACAGGGCCGCGCAGGCCAGGAGCGCGGCGCGAACAGGCATCAGCAGCGGATCGGAAACGTGCAAGGCAACCTCCTGTTGCAATCGACGACGAATCACAAATGCACGCGCGCCGCGCGCGTATGCCAGAGACAGCCTGAATCAAGGCAGAAAATTCAGCAATGCGAAGACCGCTGTTTTCAGGGAGCGTTGTGACGAATAACGGAGAATTTACATTCCCGATGCGATGGCGCCCTGGCGCTGCTGCACACCATAAGAAAGTAAAGGTGTACCCCCATGAAGAATTCGCTGATTGCTCTGGCCCTGGCCGCTGCCCTGCCGTTCACCGCTTCGGCTGCTGAGAACCTGTCGTACAACTACGCCGAAGCCGACTACGCCAAGACCGATATCGACGCGTTCAAGGCCGACGGCTGGGGCGTGAAGGGCTCGTACGGCTTCCTGCCGAATTTCCACGCTTTCGGTGACTACAGCCGCCAGGAAATCGACCACACCAACATCAAGCTGGACCAGTGGAAGATCGGTGCCGGCTACAACGTTGAAATCGCTCCGACCACCGACTTCGTTGCCCGCGTTGCTTACCAGAAGCGCGACCAGAAGCACGGCCTGGACTTCAACGGCTACAGCGCTGAAGCCGGTATCCGCACCGCCTTCGGTGCCCACGCCGAAGTCTACGGCATGGTCGGCTACGAAGATTTCTCGAAGAAGCACGGCATCAATCCGGAAGGCCAGTGGTACGGCCGCCTGGGTGGTCAGGTCAAGCTGAACCAGAACTGGGGCCTGAACGGCGAGCTGAAGATGAACCGCGACGGCGACAAGGAATACACCGTCGGCCCGCGCTTCAGCTGGTAAGTGCTTCCTCGGCGCGATTGCGCGCTGTAGATGCCTCGACAGGCCCGGCCCACGCCGGGCCTGTTGCGTTGTGACGATCCGAAACCGCAGCTGAGCATGTTCCGCTGCCCCTGCTGCGTTGCAATAAATTGGATTCCGCTGCTCCCGGCGCGGGCTTACGGTGGGCACTTCGCACCGTCGGATCCCTGTGATGCCGCCTGCCGTTCCCGCTCTGCCTCCCGATCGGCCCTGCCGCCTGGCAATGCTGGCGCCGCATCCCGTGCTGCGCCTGGGGGTGGAGGTGGTGCTTTGCCAGCACGGTGGCGTGCAGGTCTGTGGCAGCTTCACCCGTGAAGGCGATCTGCTTGATGTGCTGCAGCGCCAGCCGGATGGCATCGACCTGTTGCTGATCGACCTGGTGGCGCCATGCGGACCCGAACAGGGCCTGGCCCTGTTGCGGCTGTTGTCGCGGCGCTGGCCGCTGCTGCCGGTGCTGGTGCTGTCTGCGCACTGCAACGCCAGCACGGTGACCATGGCGATGCAGGCCGGCGCGCGCGGCTTCCTGTCCAAGGGAACCACGCCGGAGATGCTGCGGCGCGCAGTTGACGTACTGGCCCGTGGCGGCCGCTTCGTACCCCCGGAGTTGCGCACGCAGTTGAGCCGATCGCGCATGCGGCGCACACAGGCGCCGGTGCTCACGCCCTTGAGCCGACGCGAGCGCGAGGTGCTCCGGCTGGTCCTGCAGGGCTGCACCACCGGGGAGGTGGCGCGGCACTTCGGGCGCACGGCCAGCACGGTCAGCACGCAGAAGCGGACGGCCTACCAGAAGCTGGGCATCCACAGCGATGGTGAGCTGTTCCGCATCCGGCACCTGCTCGAATGCGGATAAGCCGGCTTATTCGCCCTGGTACTGCTTTTCTTCCACCAGGGCCGAACCGGCCACGCGGTTGATCTCGTTCTTCACCTGCACGCGCTCGCCATTGGTGCCATAGACACCGCGTGCCAGCTGGATGAAGGCATCGTCGAACACCTGGGCCGCTTCCTTGTCGCGCAGCTGGTCCTGGATGTCCCACATGCGCTCGTTGATCGCCTTCAGCTGCTGCTTCAGCACGGCCAGCGCCGGCTGTGCCTGCAGCTGCTGCTGCAGCAACGGCAGCAGGCCGTCCAGCTCGGTGCGCACGTTGCTCAGCTTGGCCGCATCGTCGATGCGCTCGGCCTTGATCTCGAGGATGGTGATCTTGTCGATCAGCTCGCCGATCGATACCGGGGTCAGGATGGCGTCCACGCGGTTGGTTCCTGGAAACAGGGCGCCATGATACCGCGCTGCTGGCATGTAGCTCCGATCCACGGGATTTACGCCGAATTTGCGCCACGGGCCCGGCAGCACCCTCGATCCGTTACGGCCACCGCCTCGACACTGCGTTCCCGGCGGCGTGACCGCCTTCGACGAGGAACACAGTGCAGTGAACAGCAAGGGGATGATGGCGGCGGTGGTGGCCGGCCTGGCAGGGCTGCTCGGGATCGGCAGCGCGCAGGCACGAGCGCAGGTCAGTGGCAGCGCGGCGTTGACCAGTGACTACGTGTGGCGTGGCAGCTCGCAGAGCGACGGCGACCCGGCTGTACAAGCGGGCGCGAAGGTTTCGATCCCATCGGGGTGGTACGCCAGCGTGTGGGGGTCCAACGTTTCGTTCAAGCCGGACAATGGTGCGCGCAGCGAGTTCGACCTGGTGGCAGGCTGGACCGGTGCATTGGCCCCGGACTGGACACTGGATGCCAACCTGACCCGCTACCTGTACCCGGGCACCGGCCGCGTGCTGGACTGGACCGAACTCAATACCACCGTGACCTGGAAGCAGCGCGCCTGGTTGCAGGTCGCGTATTCCAGCGATGCATTGGCCGGCGGCCATCGCGGCACCTATGCCCAGCTGGGTGTGCGTGTGCCACTGCATGAACGCTTGCGCCTGGAAGCGGCGGTCGGCCAGTACTGGCTGGCGACCGCGCAGGGTCCGGATTACCTGCATGGCCAGCTCAGTGCCATCGCCTCGCTGACCCCGGCCTGGGAACTGCGCGCCACCGTGCATGACACCGACAGCGCCGCCGAGCGCCTGTTCCCGGGCAATGCTGGCGGCCGCTGGGAACTGGCATTGCAGGGCAGCTTCTAGTCCGTCGCCGCAGCCTGGCGCGCGCGCAGCGCGCCGGGCAGCCACAGCAGCAGCGCCAGCACGGCCACGGCGGCACCGACCACGCACACCCCGCTCCAGCCGAAACGCGGATAGACCTGCGCCGACAGCAGCGAGCCCAGCGAGCCGCCGATGAAGTAGCCGGTCATGTAGCCGGCATTGAGCCGGTTGCGTGCCGCAGGCTGCAACGCATAGATCAGGTTCTGGTTGCTGACATGCAGCAGCTGCGCGGCCAGGTCCAGCACCACCACGCCCACCAGCAGCGCCAGCAGGGAATGGGTGGACAGCCCCAGCGGCAGCCACGACACCAGCAGCAGCACCAGCGCGATGGCCGTGGCACGCCCGCTCTGGCCGCGGTCGGACATGCGCCCGGCCAGTCCGGCGGCCAGCGTGCCGGCCGCGCCGACCAGCCCGAACAGGCCGATGGTGGCGTCGCTGTAAGCATACGGTGGCTGTGCCAGCAGGAACGCGAGCGGGGTCCAGAAGATCGCGAACATGGCAAAGCTGCAGGCGCCCAGCAGCGTGCGCTGGCGCAGCACCGGTTCCTGCACGAACAGCACGCCGATCGAGCGCAGCAATGCGAAATAGCCGAGGCCGGCGCTGTGGTGGAATCGCGGCAGGCCGCGCTGCAACGCCAGTGCGGTCAGCACCAGGGTGGCAGCGGCGATCGCATACACCAGGCGCCAGTCGCCCAGGCTTGAAAGCAGGCCAGCCACGGTGCGGGCCAGCAGGATGCCCAGCAGCAGCCCGCTCATCAGCGTGCCGACCACGCGACCACGATGCTCCGGCGCGGCCAGCGTGGCGGCGAACGGCACCAGCACCTGCGCCACCACCGAGAACAGGCCGGTGATCGCGGTGCCCACCAGCAACCAGGCCAGTGACGGTGCGCAGGCACTGATCACCAGGCCGCCCGCCGACAGCAGGCTCATCACCACGATCAGGCGGCGGCGCTCGAACAGGTCGCCCAGCGGCACCAGCAGGATCAAGCCGGCGGCATAGCTCAGCTGCGCGGCGGTAACGACCATGCCGACCTCGCCGAACGGCACGCCGAAGGCGTCGGCGATGGTGTGCAGCAGCGGTTGCGCATAGTAGTTGCTGGCCACGGCCACGCCGGTGGCGACCGACATCAGCAGCACCTGCCAGCGGTGCAGAGAGGGGGGGGACGGGCTCATGCGGTGTTCCAGGAAGCAGGGTGCACAGTGTCGGCCTGCTGCGGTCATGATGGAAATGAATCATCATCATCCGTGCCATCTGAAAACAAGATAGTTGGATGAACCTCAAACAGCTCGAATTCGCCGTGGCGCTGGCCGAAGAGGGCAATTTCACCCGTGCCGCCGAACGCTGCCATGTGGTGCAGTCCGCGCTCAGCCATCAGATCGCCCACCTGGAGCAGGAACTGGGCGCGCCGCTGTTCGAGCGCCTGCCGCGCCAGGTGCGCGCCACCGCCGCCGGGGAGGTGCTGCTGGTGCACGCCCGCCAGGTGCTGGCCAGCCTGCGTCACCTGCGTGCCGACGTGGCCGCGGTCAGCGGTGAAGTGCGTGGCCTGCTGGCCGTCGGGCAGATTTCCTCACTCACCGGCATCGACGTGGTGGCGATGCTGGCGGCCTTCCAGCAGCTGCACCCGCAGGTGGAGTTCCAGCTGCGGGTGGACAAGAGCGAAGACCTGATCGCACAGGTGCAATCGCGCGCGCTGGACGTGGCGCTGGTCGGGCTGGCGCCCTCGGCGGCGCTGGAGGGCGTCTGTCACCAGACGCTGCAGGAGGAAGACCTGGTGGCGGTGCTGTCCCCGTCGCACCGGCTGGCGCGGCGCAGGCGGCTGCCCTTGACCGATCTGCAGGACGTGGCGCTGGTCGACTTCCCACGCGGTACCGGTGCGCGCCGACAGACCGACGATGCCTTCGCTGCCGCCGGCCTGCCGCACACGGTGCGCTTCGAGGTCAACCTGATGGAACTGGTCGAGCGCTTCGTCCGCCATGGGCTCGCGGTTGGCATCGTGCCGGCGCTGATCGCCGACGGCTTCGAAGGCGTGGTGCAGATTCCGCTGCAGCCGACCCCGACCCGCCGCGTGCACCTGGTCTGGCAGCGGTTGCCGACGCCGGCGGCACGGGCCTTCGTCGAGGCCGTGCTCAGCCGCGCAGGCGCAGGCTCAGGCCCTTGAGGAAGTTGCGCAGCATCTGGTCCAGGCAGCGCCGGTAGTTGGCGTGGCCGGGCTGGCGGAACAGCGCGCCGACTTCCGACTTGGAAACATTGAAACCAGCGCTGGCGAAGATCTCCATCAGGTCCACGTCGCGCAGCTGGAACGCCACCCGAAGCTTCTTCAGCACCAGGTTGTTGTCGATCCGGGTTTCCACCGCACGCGGCGGCTGGCTCTCGTCGCGGCCACGCAGGTGCACGATGAGCCCGTCGAGGAAGTGCGCCAGGGCACGGTCGTTCATCGCCTCGAAACCGGCTTCGTCCTCGCGGCGCAGCCAGGCCTTCACCTGTTCAGGATCCACGGCGAAGGCCGGGTCGGCCATCCGGCACAGGGTCACCACGTGCTGGTCGCCCAGGTCCAGGGAGTAGCGCACGCTGCGCAGGACATCGTTGTTGATCATGGTCCAATTGTACCGGCCCCTGGCGTGTCACCGGGCTGTCATCGAACTGCAGCATCGTGAGCTCTCGTTCGCTGAGACCCTTGCATGCGCCGGTATCTGTTTTCCGCACTGCTGCTCGCCAGCAGCTTCCCTGCCTTCGCCCAGGACCGCTTCGTACCCGTCGAGCGGCGCCTCAGTGCCTCCCAACTGGCCGAAGTCGGGCTCAGTCAAGCGCAGTTGCAGGTGTTGAACCGGGTACTGCGCGAGGCAGAGAGCGCGGCCACCGCGTCAACGGCAGCAGTGGCCCCGGTCGCTGCGCCGCTGCCTGCCAATGTGCCGGCACCGGCAGCCATGCATCTGGGCCTGGAAGAAGGACCGGTCAGTGCACATGTGGTCGGAGAGGTCGCAGGCTGGCAACCTGGCACGCTGTTCACCCTTGATAACGGCCAGCAATGGCAGGTGATGAAAGGGCAGATGAAGCTGCGCAAGGTACTGCAGTCGCCGCAGATCGCCGTTGTGCCAGGAATTGCCGGGCGCTGGTTCCTGCAGGTCGACGAAGACCTGCCCAAGGCCCGGGTATTCCGCGTGCGCTGAGCCGCGCCCGTCTGTGGTCAGCCGGCATCGGCAACACCGGCGCCGGCCGAGGGTGCCAGAATGGGGGTCTGGTTTCCGCCCTGGAGTTGCTTGATGACCCGCACTGTCCTGATTACCGGCGCCACGTCCGGCTTCGGCGCCGCCGCCGTCCACCGCTTCGCCCAGGCCGGCTGGAAGGTGATTGCCACCGGCCGCCGCAGCGAGCGCCTGCAGCCCTTGGTCGACCGTTATGGCAAGGACGTGGTGCACGCCGCCGCCTTCGACATCCGCGATGCGGTGGCGATGGAAGCGGCGCTGCTGGCGCTGCCGCCGGCCTTCGGCGAGATCGATCTGCTGGTCAACAATGCCGGGCTGGCGCAGGGCACCGCACCGGCGCAGGGCGCGAAGCTGTCGGACTGGACCACCATGATCGACACCAACATCACCGCACTGGTGACCCTGACCCACCGCCTGCTGCCGCAGTTGGTGGAGCGTCGCGGCGCGATCATCAACATCTCCTCGGTGGCCGGCGTCTACCCGTACCCGGGCGGCAATGCCTACGGCGGTACCAAGGCGTTCGTCAGCCAGTTCTCGCTGGGCCTGCGTTCGGACCTGCATGGCACCGGCGTACGCGTGACCACGATCGAACCGGGCATGGCCGAGACCGAATTCACCGTGGTGCGCACCCATGGCGACCAGAGCGCGTCGGACAAGCTCTACAGCGGCGCCAACCCGATGACCGCCGAGGACATCGCCGAGCAGATCTTCTGGGTGGCCACGCTGCCGCCGCACCTGAACATCAATCGCCTGGAACTGATGCCGGTCAGCCAGTCGTTCGCCGGCTTCCAGGTGGCCCGCGAGGGGTGACCGGAGTTGTATCGCCTTTTGTAGAGTCGAGCATGGCTCGACTCTACAGAAACAAAAAAGCCGGGCAATGCCCGGCTTTTTTTCATTCACACCCGCAGGCTCACTGTGCCTTGATCGCCATCGCCTGCAGGCCGGTGCCATCCAGCTTCTGCTTGGCTTCGGACAACTCGCCGGCCGTGCCATAGGGCCCCATGCGCACGCGGTACACGGTCCTGCCGTTGATCTGTGCCGATTCCACGCGTGCCGCAAGACCCATCATCGCCAGTTTGGCCTTGGTGGCTTCAGCATCGCCGGAGGCACCGAAGGCGCCGGCCTGCAGGATGTAGCGGGCATTGTCCGCAGCGGACGCGGTGCTGGCCGCGGCCGGCGCGCTGTCCGTGCGCGGCGCCGGGGGGGCCGCGGCGGTGCTGGTCGCCGCGGGCGCGGTGCTGGCAGGCGGCGTGGCCGCCGCCGGGCGTTCACTCAGCGGTGCCGGCAACGGCCGGCTGGTCGCGGTCACCGGCGCGGTACTGGCCACGCTGGCGGTGGCCGCAGGCGACGGCGCGGGGGCAGGGGCTGCAGCCGGCGGCACCGGCTTGCCTTCCAGTGCAGCCTGCGCGCGCTGCGCCTCGGCCTTGGCCCGACGCTGGTCCTCGGCGCGCGCGCTGGCGGCCAGTTCAGCGTCGGACATCTCCACTTCCTTGCCCGGCAGCAGGGTGTAGAAGTCGTACTGGGTGGCGGCCGGCTTTTCCGCTTCGGCGGGCTTGGCCGTGGCCGGCTGCGCGGCCGGCTCGCTGCCGACTTCGCTGTCGGCATCGGCGACCGGGGCCGGTTGCGCATTCGGGTTCGGCTGCGGACCGGCGCGCAGGAAACCATCGCCTTCGCCCTTGAACAGGTTCGGCGCCGCCAGGAACACCACAGCAGCGATCGCCACACCGGCCACCAGCCACACCCATCCGGGGGTGCCCTGGCTGCCGCTGTTGCGTCGTGCCTGGCTTTTGCCGCGTCGTGCTGCCATGTGTACTGCGTCTCCTGATGCTTACATTTTTTCCGGGGCGCTGACGCCCAGGAGGTCGAGGCCGTTGGCCAGCACCTGGCGCGCCGCGCAGGCCAGGGTCAGCTTGGCATTGCGATCGGCGGCGTCATCCACCAGTACCGGCGTCCCGTGATACCACGTGTGGAACGCGTGTGCCAATTCACGCAGGTACTGCGCCACCAGGTGCGGCTCCAGCGCCACGCCGGCCGCTTCCACCACTTCCGGATACCGCGAGATTTCGTTCATCAACGCCAGCGAGGCGTCGTCGCCCAGGCGGGCGAGGTTGGCCAGGCCGTTGCCCTGTTCGTACACCAGGCCCTTCTCCTGCGCCTGGCGCAACAGGCTGCACACGCGCGCGTGCGCGTACTGCACATAGAACACCGGGTTGTCGTTGCTCTGCTGGCGGGCCAGGTCGATGTCGAAGGTCAGCTGCGAATCGGGCTTGCGCGCGATCAGGAACCAACGGGTGGCATCGCGGCCGGCTTCTTCGATCAGGTCGCGCAGGGTGAAGTAGCTGCCGGCACGCTTGGACAGCTTCACTTCCTCGCCGCCACGCATGACGGTGACCATCTGGTGCAGCACGTATTCCGGCCAGCCCTGCGGGATGCCCACTTCCATGGCCTGCAGGCCGGCGCGCACGCGGGCCAGCGAACCGTGGTGGTCGGCGCCCAGCTCGGTGATCGCGCGCTCATAGCCGCGCTGCCACTTGGACAGGTGGTAGGCCACGTCCGGCACGAAGTAGGTGAAGGTGCCATCGGACTTGCGCATCACGCGGTCCTTGTCGTCACCGAAGTCGGTGCTGCGCAGCCACAGCGCACCGCCTTCCTCGTAGGTGTGGCCGGACGCCTGCAGCTTGGCCACGGCTTCGGCCACCTTGCCGTCGGCGTACAGCGAGCTTTCCAGGAAGTAGATGTCGAAGTCGACACCGAACGCAGCCAGGTCCAGGTTCTGCTCGTTGCGCAGGTAGGCCACAGCGAAGCGACGGATCGCCTGCATGTCGTCCGGGTCCTTGGCGCCGACCACCAGGGTGCCTTCCAGGTCGACGCTGGCGCCGGCCATGTAGGCGCGGGCGACATCGGCGATGTATTCACCGCGGTAGCCGCCTTCCGGCCAGCCGTCCTGGTCGGGGGTAATGCCCTTCACGCGGGCCTGCACCGACAGCGCCAGGTTCTCGATCTGCACACCGGCGTCGTTGTAGTAGAACTCGCGCTTGGCGTTCCAGCCGTTGGCATCGAGCACGCGCGCCACGCAGTCGCCGATCGCCGCGGCGCGGCCATGGCCGACGTGCAGCGGACCGGTCGGGTTGGCCGACACATACTCCACACCCACCGTGCGGCCATTGCCGGACAGGTTGCGGCCGTAGTCGTGGCCTTCCTTGATGACCGAAGCGGCTTCGCGCTGGTACGCGGCCGGGGCCAGGTGGAAATTGATGAAGCCCGGTCCGGCGATCTCGACCTTGCTGACGTCCTCGCTGCGCGGCAGCGCCTCGACCAGCGCCTGGGCCAGCGCGCGTGGATTGCTGCGCGCGGCCTTGGCCAGCAGCATCGCGGCGTTGGTGGCGAAGTCGCCATGGTCGCGGGTCTTCGGGCGCTCGACCACGAAGTCCGGCGGCAGGGAGTCGGCGGGCAGGGTGCCATTGGCGCGCAAGGCTTCGATGCCTTGGCTGATCAGGGCGCGGAGGAGATTTTTCACGAGGCCTGCTGTGAGAATGAGCGGCGGAATCGCCCATTTTAGCGCAGATACCCGCAGCCACGCTGAGCCCTGCCTGCCTGGCGGGGGCGGCGGCCCGTACCCGGCCCCGCTCAGCCGAACAGACGCGGTTGTGGCTGGGCCAGCAGTCCTCGTTCAGCAAACGAAACGGGCCGCCCCTCGCCCACCACGAAGTGGTCCAGCAGGCGCACGTCCACCAGCGCCAGCGCCTGTTGCAGCTCGTCGGTGATGCGGGTGTCGGCACTGGAGGGTTCCGGATCGCCGGACGGGTGGTTGTGGCTGAGGATCACCGCTGCGGCATTGTGCAGCAGGGCCCGCCGTACCACCTCGCGCGGGTACACCGGGGCCGCGTTGATGGTGCCCTGGAACAGTTCCTCGCAGGCGATCAGGCGGTGCCGGTTGTCCAGGAACAGCACCATGAAGATCTCCCGGGACTGGCCGCGCAGCCGGTGCTGCAGATAGCGGCCGACGGCGACCGGGTTGTTGCCGACGGGCTCGCCCTGCTGCAGCTCGGCGGTCAGGTAGCGGTGGGCCAGCTCCAGGCCGGCCGCCAGCGTGCAGCTGCGCGCCGGGCCCAGGCCGGGCAGCCGCGCCAGGTCGCGGGCCGGACGGTCCAGCAGCTTCCGCAACGGGCCATGCGCGGCGAGCAGATCGCGCGCGGTGTGCACGGCGTCGCGGCCGCCGAACCCGGAGCCGAGGAACAGTGCCAGCAGTTCAGCATCGGACAGCAGGGCAGCGCCATGCGCGAGCAGTTTCTCGCGGGGACGTTCCTGTTCGGGCCAGTCGTGGATGGGCATGCGTTGATCATCATCGGCGCCGTCGCGGCCTCCCATCGGTACACCCCGTGCGCGCGCGTCGGCCAAAGCCTCAATCGCGCCGGCGCTGCAGGTAGGCGAACAGTTCCTGGTTGGTCTGCAGGCCCAGCTTGCGCTTGGCTTCGGCCTTCTGCCGGCTGATCGTCTTCGGGCTGCGGCCGCAATGGGCCGCGATCGCATTGACCTTCAGACCGGCCGCCAGCAGGTCCAGGACTTCCTGCTCGCGCGCCGACAGCGCCGACGGTTCGCGCGCGAACATCAGGTCGCGCGCTTCAAGGTGGTGGCGCAGTTGTGGCGAAACGAAGACCTGGCCGGCCATCGCCGCGTTCAGCGCCTGTGGCAGCTGGCCGAAATCGGCGCATTTGTCGACCAGGCCACCTACGCCGTCGCGCAGCAGGCCATCAAGCAGGCCCGGATGGCGCGCGCCGGTCAGCACCACGACCGGCAGCGCCGGGTGGCGCGCCCGCAGTTCTCCGATCAGCTCGGGGCCATCCGGGCCGGTGCCGGGCATGGACAGGTCGGTCAGCACGGCGTCGCAGGCTTCGCGCTCCAGCAACTGCAGCAGCCCGGCACCCTCACGCGCGGCGCCGACCACGTTCATCAGATGGGCCTGCAGCACGATGCGGATACCGTGCAGGACGACGGGGTGGTCGTCGGCGATGATGATGCGCGGTTGCACGTGGGATCCTCGGAAGGCGAAGCGGCGCACCAGCGGTGGCCATCGACGATTCTGCAAAGGTGATCGGCCTACAGGTATAGGAAAGTTCCGAATCGCACGGTTCCGGGTGCAGAAATTGTCGTAGTGCAAGTTCCATCTGCTGATAGCTGCCGGCTATGTGTGCCCTGCATCGGGACACTACCGGCCATCGGGTAAGCTAGCGCCCTCGTTTGCACAGGAAATCCAGGTGGCTGACTCCCCCAACGCTTCCCCGGCGCCGGCCCGCGCGCTGGAAGGCCAGAAACTGCTGTTGTGCGTCGGAGGCGGGATCGCGGCCTACAAGGCCCTGGAGCTGGTGCGGCGGCTGCGCGACGCCGGCGCCCAGGTACAGGTGGCGATGACCGCAGGTGCCCAGCAGTTCGTCACCCCGCTCAGCTTCCAGGCCCTGTCCGGGCAGCCGACCCGCACCACGCTGTGGGACAGTGCCGCCGAGCAGGCCATGGGCCATATCGAGCTGGCGCGCTGGGCCGACCGTATCGTGGTCGCCCCGGGCACCGCCGATCTGCTCGCGCGGCTGGCCCAGGGCCATGCCGATGACCTGGTCAGCACGCTGTGCCTGGCCAGCACCGCACCGCTGACGATCTGCCCGGCGATGAACCATCGCATGTGGCTGCATCCGGCCACCCAGGCCAACATCGGCCTGTTGCGCCAGCGCGGCGCGCAGGTGATCGGCCCGGTCGACGGCCCGCTGGCCGAAGGTGAATCCGGGCCCGGCCGCTTGGCTGAACCGGGTGACATCGTGGCCGCGCTTGCCGCCAATGGCCGCGGGGCCACCAACGTTGCCGCGCCGGAAACCCGCGCGCTGCACGGCCTGCGGCTGCTGATCAGCGCCGGCCCGACCTACGAAGATCTCGACCCGGTGCGCTACGTCGGCAACCGCAGCAGCGGCAAGATGGGGTTCGCCCTGGCCGCCGCCGCTGCCGCGATGGGCGCACAGGTGGTGCTGGTCAGTGGCCCGGTGCAACTGCCCACGCCGCCCGGCGTGCAGCGCATCGATGTGCGCTCGGCCGCGCAGATGCGCGATGCCGTGCTGCAGTCGCTGCCGGCCGACATCTACATCGGTGCAGCGGCGGTGTCGGACTACACGCCGCGCCAGGTGGCCACGCAGAAGCTGAAGAAGACCGCCGACAGCCAATCGCTGGTGATTGAACTGGTGCGTACGCCGGACATCCTTGCCGAAGTCGCCGCGCAGACCCAGTCGCTGAAGCTGGTGGTGGGCTTTGCCGCCGAGACCCACGACGTGGAGAAATATGCCCGTGGCAAGCTGGTCGACAAGCGCCTGGACCTGGTGATCGCCAACCAGGTCGGGATCAGCGGCGGCGGTTTCGAGAGCGACAACAATGCCGCCACTGCCTTCTGGCAGGACGGTGAACAGGTTTTCCCGGCCACCTCCAAGCGCGAGCTGGCCGAACAACTGCTGGCGCTGATCGCGCGGAGACTCCAGGCATGACCCAGGCTTTCACTTCTCAACCCCTGCAGGTCAAGCTGCTCGACCCACGTTTCGGCGACAGCTGGCCGTTGCCGGCCTACGCCACCGAAGCCAGCGCCGGCATGGACCTGCGTGCGGCGCTGGACACTGCGCTGACCCTGCAACCCGGCGACACCGCGCTGGTGCCCAGTGGCTTGGCCATCCATATTGCCGACCCGCACCTGTGCGCGGTCATCCTGCCGCGTTCCGGGCTCGGCCACCGCCACGGCATCGTGCTCGGCAACGGCACCGGCCTGATCGATGCCGATTACCAGGGGCCGCTGCTGATCAGCGTCTGGAACCGTGGCCGCGAAGCCTTCACCATCGAGCCGGGTGATCGCATCGCCCAGCTTGTGGTCGTGCCGATTGCCCGCGTCAGCCTGCAGGTGGTGGATACTTTCACCGACAGCGTGCGGGGCACGGGTGGATTCGGCCATACCGGGGTGCGTTGACAGGGGACATCGATGAGCGGCATCGGGGAAGGACAGCGGGGACGGTCATTGGGGCGCAGCGCTCCCCTTCTGGGGGTGTTGCTGGTCCTGCTGGCAGGCTGGTTCGGCTGGAGTGCGGTGCAGCAGTGGCGCCAGGAGGCCAACGGCCAGGCGCTGGAACAGGCGCGTGACCAGGCCGTGCAGGGGCTGCAGCAGGCCGCCGCCGGCCAGGTGCAGCAGCTGCAGCAGCACCTGAACAACGATCGCGTGCAGCAGGCGCTGCAGGCCGGTGACGCGGCCGCCGCTGCCCTGGCCGTGCGCGAGAGCTGGACCGGCGTGGAACAGGTGGAGGTGCTGACCGCCGACCTGGCGACCGCCTATGCCGATCCGGCGGTCTTCGGTTATGCCCGCCTGGCGCTGCTGGAGGCCGCGCTGGCCGAAGGCAAGCCGGGCGTACGGGTGGTCCGCGACGGCGGTGGCAACCGGCTGGGCCTGGCCGCGCCGGTACAGCTGGGCAACCTCGGCCCGGCCGTGGTGTATGTACGCCAGCCGCTGCTGCGGCTGACCTCGGCGCTGGACCAGGTGAGTGCGCCGTCCAGCGGTTTCCTCGGTCTGCGCCAGGGCGTGCGCGACCTGGTCAGCCAAGGCAATGCCAGCCTGGCCGAAGGTGCCGAAGCACTGGCGCGTCCCATTCCGGGAACGCCGCTGCGGCTGGCCGCGTCGGTGCCCAGCGTCGAGGCCGGGCCACTGGGCCTGGGCGCGCTGGCCAGCGCCATCGTTGCCCTGTTGCTGGCGTTCATCGCCGTGCTGCTGGTGGTGGGGCGTCATCGCTTGCCGGCGTCGTTGCCACTGACGCGCCGCGCCTCGGCGGTCGAGGCCGACCTGGGCCCGACACTGAGCGAAAGCCTGCAGCAGTCTCCGCCGCCGGTGGCCAGCACGGTCAACCGTGATGCCACCCCGCCGCCGCCACCGCCGGTGCCGGCTGAAGAGCTGGCGGCCGGAATCTTCCGTGCCTACGACATCCGCGGCGTGACCGGCAGCGAACTGACGCCCAGGACCGCCGCACTGATCGGCCAGGCCATTGGCACCGTGGCGCTGGAACAGGGGCTGCGCGAGGTGGTGATCGGTCGCGACGGCCGCCTGTCCGGCCCGGAACTGGCGGCGGGACTGGCCGAGGGCCTGCGCCGCGCCGGTTGTGCGGTGATCGACATCGGCCTGGCGCCGACGCCGGTGGTGTACTACGCCGCCTTCCACCTGCGTACCGGCACCTGCGTGGCGGTGACCGGCAGCCACAACCCGCCCGAGTACAACGGCTTCAAGGTGGTCATCGGCGGCGAGACGCTGTCCGGCGATGCCATCACCGATCTCTACGCGCGCATCGTCGAGGGCCGCCTGGTGCAGGCCGCCGAGCCGGGCGACTACCAGCAGCGCGATGTCAGCACCGACTACATCCAGCGCATTGCCGATGACGTGCAGCTGGATCGTCCGCTGAAGGTCGTGGCCGATGCAGGCAACGGTGTGGCCGGTGCACTGGCGCCGCAGCTGCTGGAGGCGATCGGTGCCGAAGTCATTCCGCTTTACTGCGATGTCGACGGCACCTTCCCCAACCATCACCCCGACCCGAGCGAACCGGCCAACCTGGAAGACCTGGTGCAGACGGTCAAGCGCTTCGGCGCCGACCTTGGCGTGGCCTTCGATGGCGATGGCGACCGGCTGGGCGTGGTGACCGGCGAAGGGAAGATCATCTACGCCGATCGCCTGCTGATGCTGTTTGCTGCCGATGTGCTGATGCGCAATCCCGGTGCGATGGTGATCTACGATGTGAAATGCACCGGCAAGCTGTCCGACCATGTACTGCGCAATGGCGGCAGCCCGTTGATGTGGAAGACCGGGCATTCGTTGATGAAGGCCAAGATGCGCGAGACCGATGCGGAGCTGGCCGGCGAGATGAGCGGCCACTTCTTCTTCAAGGAACGCTGGTTCGGCTTCGACGATGGCCTGTACGCGGCCGCACGCCTGCTGGAGATCCTGGCCCAGCGCGAGGAAACCCCGGACGAGGTGCTGGCCGAGCTGCCGGAGACGGTGGCGACGCCGGAACTGAAGGTGCCGGTCGCCGAAGGGACGCCGCATGCACTGGTGGCGATGCTGGTGGCGGCTGCGCAATCGCCGGACAACCCCTACGTGGGCGGCCGGCTGTCGACCATCGACGGCCTGCGTGTGGACTTCCCCGATGGCTGGGGGCTGGTGCGTGCCTCCAACACCACGCCGGTGCTGGTGCTGCGCTTTGAGGGCAGCGACGAGGCCGCGCTGGAACGCGTCCAGGCGCTGTTCCGCAGCCAGCTGCAACCGGTGCTGGGCGACACCCCGCTGGGGTTCTGAGGTCGGGCCGGGCTGCGCCCGGCACCCGCCGGAGCAACTTCAACGTCAACGTCAAAGGCCGGCTATCCGTGGGATGGCGGGGCGGTGTCGGAGTGCGGGGACGCAGCAAGTACGTCCCTGTAAGCTTGGCAGCCGCATCCATGCGGCTGACACCCCGCACTCCGACACCGCCCCACCCCTGACAATGTCCTGGAGCTGTTGGTAGGTGTCGACCGTTGGTCGGCACACCCTCATCCCTTGAATCGCAACCCCACGCCCGGCTCGGTGAACAGGTAGCGCGAATCCAGCGCCGAATCACCCAGCTTGTGCCGCAGCTTGCCGACCAGGATGCGCAGGTAATGGGTGTCATGCTGGTGGGTGGGGCCCCAGATTTCCTGCAGGATCTGCGGCTGGGTCACCACCCGCCCGGCGTTGCGCAGCAGCAGTGACAACAGTGCGTACTCCTTGCGCGTCAGCGCCACCGGCTCGCCATCGAGCGCGACTTCGCGGCGCACCAGGTCCACATGCAGGTGGCCATCGTCGAACACCGGTGGCGTGCCGTCGGTCGGCACGCTGCGCGTGCGCAGCAGTGCCCGTACCCTCGCCATCAGTTCCTGGGTACCGAACGGCTTGGTCACATAGTCGTTCGCGCCGTTGTCCAGCGCCCGCACCTTTTCCGTTTCACCGGCGCGTACGGTCAGCATGATCACCGGCACCTGGCTCCATTGCCGCAGCTGCTCCAGTACCTCGTGGCCCTCCATGTCCGGCAGGCCGATATCCAGGATCACCAGGTCCATGTCTTCGCTGGCCGCCATCTGCAGTCCCTGCTGGCCACTCTCGGCCTGGCGTACCTGGTAGCCTTGCGCGCGCAGGCTGATGTCCAGGAACCGGCGGATCTGGGTTTCATCATCGATCACCAGCACGCGCGGGGCCGGCGCGCTGGCATCAGTCGGAGTCGGGCTCATCGTGGGACGCTGGCTTGAGCAGGGGCAGGGTGATGCGGATCAGGGTACCGCGACCATCGCGTCCTGGCAGCGCCTGCACGCTGCCACCATGGGCGCCGATCATGCCCTGGCAGATGGTCAGTCCGAGGCCGGTGCCGTGGCGGCCGCGGTCACCGCGCTCGACGCTGTAGAACATATCGAAGATGCGTGCGCGCTCGTCGTCGGGAATGCCGGGGCCGGCATCGATCACGTCGATGCGCAGCTGCCCGTCCAGTTCGCGCGCCTGCACCTGCACGGCGGCCTCGGGCGGAGAGAACTTGGCGGCGTTCTCCATGACGTTGAACACGGCCTGTTCGACCAGTGCCGGGTGTACCCAGATCGGCGCCAGCGTCGAAGGGATGTCCAGCTCCAGCCGCACCTTTGGCTGGTAGCGCTGCAGGCGCCGTGCCGCCGAGCCGATCAGTTCGTCCACGCCGATCCAGTCGCGATTGATCTTCAGGCCTTCATGACCCAGCCGGGTCATGTCCAGCAGGTTCTGGATGTAGCGGTCCAGCCGCTCGCCCTCGACCAGGATGGTGTCCAGCAGGGCACGGCGATCAGCCGTATCCATCGCCGCACCATAGCTGGCCAGGCTGTCGGCCGAACCGATCATCGCGGCCAGCGGCGAACGCAGATCGTGCGATACCGAAGAGAGCAGGGCCGAGCGCAGGCGCTCGGTCTCGTTGCTCACGTGCGCCTGTTCCAGTTCGGCCACCAGACGGGTGCGCAGCGCGGCCTGGGCGATGTCATCGACCATCGCCTCGGCCAACTGGCGCTGCTCGGGCAACAGCCGCGCCTGGGCACCGGGCAGGTACAGGCCGGCTACGCCAACGGCACGATCCTCGCCGTCCAGCAGCGGCAGGAACCACCATTGCGCGCCGGCCAGGGTGTCGGTGAAGCGGCCGCTGGGCTGGCCATGTCGCAGCGCCCAGTCGGCCGCCGCCAGATCGGTGTCGCCAGGCTGGCTGCGCCCGCCGGTGGCGGTGTCGGCACCGATCCGCAGCCACGCCGGCACGTCCATGGCCTGTTCGAGTGCATGCCGCCCGGCTTGCGCCACCTCGCCATTGCCGGCCGCGCTGGCCAGCTGTCGGCCCAGCTGCTGGCGCGCACGCGCGTGTCGATTCGCCGCACGCAGCGCGATCACCTGCATGCGCAGGCGCGAGGCCAGGCGTCCGGCCACCAGTGCCGCGGCCAGGAACAGGAACACGGTGATCACGCCCTGGCGCGCACCGATGGCGAAGGTGAAGCGCGGCGCGATGAACAGGAAGTTGTAGGCGAGGAAGCACAGGATCGCCGCCATCACCGCCACGCTGGCGCGGGTACGCGCAGCGACCAGCACTACCGCCACGATGAACACCATCGACAGGTCGGCCATGCCCACCCAGTGTTCGGCCAGCCACGCCACGGCACAGGCCAGCGCAGTGGCGATCAGCGCCTGCACCGGCTCGTAGCTGATGCCGCGCGTGGGCGGCAGCAGACCCTCGCGGCGCGAGCGCGCCCGCGCCTGCGGGGTGCTGATGATGGTGATCTCGTAGTGCGCGCCGCGCTGGATCAGCTGCTGGGTCAGCGTGCGGTTGAACATCCGTGCCAGTGGCCGTTCGCGGGTACGGCCCAGCACCAGGGTCGATACGCCGTTGTGCGCGGCATGGTCAAGCAGGGCATCGGCGATGCTGGAGCCATGCAGCAGTTCGGCGTCACCGCCCAGCCGCCGCGCCAGCGCGAAGGCCGCATCGATCTCGCGCCGGGTCGCCTCGTCCTGGCGGCGGCTCTGCACGGTCACGACCGTCCAAGGCGCGTCGCGGCGCTCGGCGATGCGTCGCGCCACGCGCACCAGGTATTCGCTCTGGCCACCCCCATCGATGGCCACCAGCACGCCACGTCGCAGCGGCAGGTTGCCTTCGCCGCGCGCGGCACGGGTCTCGCGCAGGCTGCTGTCAACGCGGTCGGCGGCTTCCTGCATCGCCAGCTCGCGCAGCGCGGTCAGGTTGGCAGGCGAGAAGAACGCCTGCAGTGCCTGTGCGGCCTGTTCGGGCACGTACACCTTGCCCTGCTGCAGGCGAGCGATCAGTTCGCGCGGCGGCAGGTCGACCAGCACGATGTCGTGCAGGCGGTCGAGCACGCCGTCGGGCACGGTCTCGCTGACACGTACGCCGGTGATGCGCATCACCACATCGTTGAGGCTTTCCAGATGCTGGATGTTGACCGTGGTCCAGACGTCGATGCCGGCGTCCAGCAGTTCCATCACATCCTGCCAGCGCCGCTCGTGGCGGCTTCCGGGCGCATTGCGGTGGGCCAGCTCGTCCACCAGCACCAGCGCAGGACGCCGTGCAAGCACGGCGTCAAGATCCATCTCCTGCAGGGCATGGCCGTGGTAGGCCACGTCCTTCAGCGGCAACTGCGGCAGGCCTTCCAGCAGCGCCTGGGTATCGGCGCGGCCGTGGGTTTCCACCAGCCCGACCACCAGGTCGACACCGCGGCGCAGCTGTTCCTGCGCGCGGGTCAGCATGGTGTAGGTCTTGCCCACGCCAGGCGCTGCGCCGAGGAACACAGTCAGCTTGCCGCCAGCTTCGCGTTGCAGGCCTTCAACCAGGGCATCGGCCTGGCGGGTACGCACATCAGTCATGGGTGCCGCTGTCATGCCGGCCATTGTGCGCGCAGCGGGTGCAGGCCGGCATCACGGCGCCTTGGCCGCGTGGTCCAGGGCGAAGTTCAGCGTCACCACGTTCACCCGAGGCTGGCCGAACACGCCCCACTGGCGTCCTTCGGTATGTGCCTGCACCAGCGCCTGTACCCGTTCCACCGGCAGCCCGCGGGCGCGTGCCACGCGGGCCACCTGCAGCTGGGCCGCCGCCGGCGACAGCTGCGGGTCCAGGCCACCACCGGACTGGGTGACCAGGTCGGCGGGCACCTGCGCCGGCGCAACCCCTTCGCGTGCGGCCACGGCCGCCGCGCTGGCGGCCACGCGTTCTGCCAGGGCCGGATTGCTGCGCGCCAGGTTGGAACCGGCTGCCGCCATCGGGTCGTAGTTGGCGGCCGACGGGCGTGCCTGGAAGTAGCCGTCACCGGTGAACGGCTGCGCCAGCCACACCGAGCCGCGCACCTGGCCGTTGCCATCGCGCAGCAGGCTGCCTTCGGCCTGGCCCGGGAACGCCAGGCCGGCAAAGCCGGTGGCGATGCCGGCATAGACCGCACCGGCCAGCAGCAGCGTGGCCAGGCCCAGGCCGATGGCCGGGCGCCAGCTGGCGCCGTCCTGCAGGCTGGCCACGCGGGCCTCGGCTTTCGGTTCGCGGGACAGGGAGGATGAGGTGGAAACAGAACGGTTCATGCGCCGGATACCAGGACAAGAAGGAGGTCGATCAGCTTGATCGCCGCGAATGGCAGCAGCACGCCGCCGAGGCCGTACACCAGCATGTTCCGGCGCAGCAGCGCCGTTGCAGTGGCCGGGCGGAAGCGCACGCCTCGCAGGGCGAGCGGGATCAGCGCGGGAATCACCAGGGCGTTGAAGATCAGCGCCGCCAGCACCGCGTTGCGCGGGCTGGACAGCTGCATCACGTTCAGTGCGGCCATGGTCGGAACCGCAGCGGCAAACAGTGCCGGCAGGATCGCGAAGTACTTGGACACGTCGTTGGCCAGCGAGAAGGTGGTCAGCGCGCCGCGGGTGATCAGCTGCTGCTTGCCCACTTCCACCACCGCCAGCAGCTTGGCCGGGTCCGAATCCAGATCGACCATGTTGCCGGCTTCCTTCGCCGCCTGCGTGCCGGAGTTCATCGCCAGGCCGATGTCGGCCTGGGCCAGCGCAGGCGCGTCGTTGGTACCGTCACCGACCATCGCCACCAGGCGGCCGCCGGCCTGTTCCTGGCGGATGCGCGCCAGCTTGTCTTCCGGGCGGGCCTCGGCGATGTAGTCATCGACACCGGCCTCGGCGGCGATGGCAGCAGCGGTCAGCGGGTTGTCGCCGGTGATCATCACCGTGCGGATGCCCATCGCCCGCAGCTGCGCGAACTTCTCGCGCATGCCGTGCTTGACCACGTCCGACAGCTCGATCACGCCCAGCACGTGGCGGCCCTCGGCCACCACCAGCGGGGTGGCGCCATTGCGTGCCACCTGCTCGACGCGCCCGCCGAGCTCGGCGGGCACGCTGCCACCGAGCGCCTGCACGTGGTTGCGGATCGCATCCAGCGCGCCCTTGCGGATCTGCCGGCCATGCTCCAGATCGACACCGGACATGCGGGTCTGCGCGCTGAAGGCCAGATAGTCGGCATGGTCCGGCTCGGCGGTGGCGCAGCCCTGTTCACGGGCCAGGCGCACGATCGACTTGCCTTCCGGGGTCGGGTCGGCCAGCGAGGACAGCAATGCCGCTTCACGCAGCTGGCTGGCGTCGATGCCGGCCAATGGATGGAAATGGCTGGCCTGACGGTCGCCGTAGGTGATGGTGCCGGTCTTGTCCAGCAGCAGCACGTCCACGTCGCCGGCCACTTCCACCGCCTTGCCCGACTTGGCCAGCACGTTGGCGGCCAGCGCACGGTTCATGCCGGCGATGCCGATGGCCGGCAGCAGGCCGCCGATGGTGGTCGGGATCAGGCAGACCAGCAGCGCGATCAGCAGCAGCGGATCGACCTGCACGCCGACTGCGGCGCCGATGGCCGGCAGCGTCGCCACCACCACCAGGAAGGTCAGTGTCATCGCCGCCAGCAGCAGGGTCAGCGCGATCTCGTTCGGCGTCTTCTGCCGGTTGGCACCTTCCACCAGCGCGATCATCCGGTCCAGGAAGCTGTGGCCGGGCTCGGCGGTTACCCGCACGATGATCTGGTCGGACAGCACCTTGGTGCCGCCGATCACACCGGAACGATCGGTGCCGGCCTCGCGCAGCACCGGTGCCGATTCGCCGGTCACCGCCGCTTCGTTGATGGTGGCCAGGCCCTGCACGATCTCGCCATCGGCCGGCACCAGTTCTCCGGCACTGACGATCACGTGGTCACCCGGACGCAGCTCCGCGGCCGGCACCTGGGCTTCCGCGGCACCCGGCTGCGGTGCGGCCAGACGGCGCGCCACCAGGTCCTGTCGGGCACGGCGCAGCGACGCGGCCTGGCCACGGCCACGCGCCTCGGCCACGGCTTCGGCGAAATTGCCGAACAGCACGGTCACCAGCAGGATCGCGGTCACCGCCAGGCCGAAGCCCAGCGGCGCATTGCCGGTCAGGGTGACGATGGCGGCCACGATCGTGCCGGCCATCACCACCGCCATCACCGGGCTGCGTACCAGATGCATCGGCGACAGCTTGCGCACCGCTTCGACCAGCGCACGGCGCAGGCCGGCACCATCGAGCAGGGCAGGGCGCGGCGCATGGGTACTACGGGTTGAACTTGCATGACTACTCATGGGGGTGTCCTCAGTGCAGTCCCAGGCTCAGGTGGTCGGCAATCGGGCCGAGTACCAGCGCCGGCATGAACTGCAGCACGGTCAGGATGACGATCACCGAGACCAGGGTCAGGGCGAAGGTCGGGGTTTCGATCTGCAGGCTGCCGGCAGATTCCGGTGCCTGGCGCTTGGCAGCCAGCTGCGCGGCCACCACCAGCGGGATCACCAGCAGCGGGAAGCGGCCCAGCAGCAGCACCAGCGAGCAGCTCAGGTTCCACCATGGCGTGGCGTCACCCAGCCCTTCGAAACCGGACCCGTTGTTGGCGTAGGCCGAGACATACTCGTAGAACACCTGGCTGATACCGTGGAAGCCGGGGTTGGAGGTGCCGGCCAGGCCGGGCACGGCCAGGGTGATCGCAGTGAACACCAGCAGGGTGATCGGCTGCAGCAGCACCAGCAGGGCCAGCAGGCGCACCTGTGGCGTCTCCAGCTTGCGGCCGAACAGTTCCGGCGTGCGCCCGGTCATCAACCCGGCCAGGAACACGCCCAGCAGCAGGTACACGATGAACTGCTGCAGGCCGCAGCCGATACCGCCCCAGATCGCACTGACCAGCATGTTGACCATCGCGATGCCGCCACTCAGCGGCGCCAGCGAATCGTGCATGCCGTTGACCGAACCGTTGGAGACCTGGGTGGTCACTGCCGCCCACAGTGCGGTGCCCTCGGCGCCGAAGCGCACCTCCTTGCCTTCCATCAGCAGTGGGGTGGCGGCGCTGGCGCTATGGCCTTCGCTCCACATCATCGCGCCGGTGGACAGCAGCGACATGCCGAGCATGCAGCTGAACACCAGGACGCCGAAGCGTCGGCGGCCGGTGAACGCACCGATCATGAAGATCACCGCCATCGGCACCAGCAGGATGCCGAGCACTTCCAGCGCGTTGGACAGCGGCGTCGGGTTCTCCAGCGGGAAGCTGCTGTTCGGGCCATACCAGCCGCCACCGTTGGCACCCAGCTGCTTGGCCGCGACCATCGCGGCTACCGGGCCCAGCGGCAGTTTCTGTGCGGCCATGCCGGCGCTGGCGTCGATCGGCGCTGCCTGCGGGCCGCCGGCCATCGTCGAGGGCACGCCCTGGCTGGTCAGCAGCAGGGTCCAGGCCAGGCACAGCGGCAACAGAAAGCGCACGCACAGGCGCACCACGTCCACGTAGTAGTTGCCCACCGCCACCTGGCGGTCATCGCCGCTGCCCGTGGCTGCCGCAGCCTGCGGCGCTCGCGAGAACAACGCGCGCAGCGTCGCCACGGCCAACGCCAGGCCCATCATCGGCGTCACGACCTGCAGGCCGGTGATGCCGGTCATCTGCGAGAGGTAGGACAGCTGCGCCTGGCCCGAATAATGCTGCTGGTTGGTGTTGGTCAGGAACGAGATCATCGTGTGCAGCGCGGTATCCCAGCGCATGTTCGGGATCTGGTCCGGGTTCAACGGCAGCCAGGCCTGGGTCATGAACACGGCCTGGGTCAGCACCGCCACCACCACGTTGCTCAGCACGAAGGCCAGCACATAGCCGCGCCAGTTCATCGAGCGCGATGGATCGACGCCGAACACCCTGTACAGCGGCTTCTCGATCCAGTGGAACAGCACGTCGACCTTCATCGGCGTGCCACGCATCACCCGCGCCAGGTACAGGCCCAGCGGCCACGCCAGCGCAACGCTGACGGCAATAATGACAAGCATCTCAGTCATGTCAGGCTCCGTCAGAACGACTCGGGCCGCAGCACGACATAAAGAAGATAGGCGGCGGCGACCAGCACCAGCACGCCACACAACAACGACAGCCAGGGGGACATTGCAATAGCGTCCTGGTGGAACCCCTCCACCTCAGGCCGCCATCGTCGTCCTGCCGCCCATAAACGCACTACGCGCCGGACCGGGCCGGCGCGTAAAGAGTGCATAAATTCGGTGGCCCGACCCGTAACCAGGCGCCGCCTACCGTAGAGCCGAGCCCATGCTCGGCTGCTCTTTCCCAAGGTCACGCGGAGCCGGGCATGGCCTCGGCTCTACAGGTGAATCACGGGGCCTGGCTCGCCGGCGCCACGCCCTTCAGCTCGCGATAGCGCTGCAGGGTGCTTTCGATCTCGGCCTTCAACGCCTGCTGCTGTTGCGCGAACCCGGCCAGCAGCCGCTGCTGGGACTGCAGCTGCACGTGCCGCTGGCGGATCGCCTCGGCCTGCTTCTCGGCCACCGGGGCGCCCCCCAGCTCGCGATCGCCGGCGGCCGACAACAGCGCCACCAGCGATTCACGCATGCTGGCCACGTTGTACTCGGCGGTCTTGAGGTTGTTGTCCAGCACCTCTTGGCGTTCGGCAAACACCCGGCGCAGGTCGTCCTCACTGCCATAGGTGGACAGCATCGCCTGCTCGGTGCGCTGGCGGGTCTGCACGGCCATCAGGTCCAGCTGCTGCTGCGCCGCGGCCGTACTGGCCTCGGCGCGTTCGGCGTCGGTCAACGCGCGCTGGACCTGCGCATTGCGCAGGCCACTCTTCGCGTTGAACTCCTCGCGGGCGTGGTTGACCGCCTCGGCCGGCAGCGAATCACTGCAGATCCGTTCCTTGCCCTCGTTCCAGCAGTACAGCTTCTTCTCCACCTTGCCGGGGTCGCGCGACTGCGCCGGCACGGTGAACGGCACGGCCAGCAGCAGGCCGGTGAAGAGAACAGCAGGAACGCGGGACATGGCCTTTCCCCTGGGTGGTCAGCGGGTCGAACGAACGCCGTACTGGGCCCGGTAGGCTTCCAGCGGCTGCCGGTAACCCACAAGTTCCGGGTTGCCGGAGGCGAAATCAAGCAGGTCTGCCAGCGACGCCACGGCGATCACCGGGATGCCCGCCTCTTCGGCCACCGACTGCGCGGCCGAGCGGCGGTCGCTCTCCGAGGCGATCTCCTGGCGATCCAGCGCCACCACGATGCCGGCCGGGGTACCGCCGGCGCCGCGGATGATGGCCAACGCCTCGCGGATCGCGGTGCCGGCGGTGATCACGTCGTCGACGATCAGCACGCGCTTGCCATTCATGTCGGCGCCGATCAGCTGGCCGCCTTCACCATGGTCCTTGGCTTCCTTGCGGTTGAACGACAGCGGCAGGTCACGGCCGCGCTGGGCCAGCTCGCAGGCCATCGCAGTAGCCAGCGGAATGCCCTTGTAGGCCGGGCCGAACACTACGTCGTACTTGATCCCGGTGGCGTCGATGGCATCGGCGTAGCAGGCGCCGAGCTGGGACAGCAGCGAGCCGGAGTCGAAACGACCGGCGTTGAAGAAATAGGGGCTCAGGCGGCCGGACTTGAGGGTGAACTGGCCGAAGCGCAGGGCGTCGGCGGTCAGGGCCAGCTGCAGGAAACGGTGGCGGTGGTCGCTCATCAAAACTCGATTCATCTTCATTTGGAGCACAAATCCTAATCCAGCTGGGCCTTTCGCGCTCGTCCGGCCCGCTGTGGCGCGCACTACAGCCCGGCCTGGCGGACTGCGCAGCCCCGCGGGCAACCGGTATGCTTGCCCGGTTTCCCGCCGCAGGTCCCCCGCATGCGCATCATCAGTTTCAACGCCAATGGCATCCGTTCCGCCGCGACCAAGGGCTTCCTCGACTGGTTCCGGGCCCAGGACGCCGACGTCCTGTGCATCCAGGAGACCAAGGCCCAGGAAGACCAGCTGACCGACCCGATGTTCCGCCCGGACGGCCACCACTGCTTCTACCGCGACGCCATCACCAAGAAGGGCTACAGCGGCGTGGCCATCTACAGCAAGCGCGAGCCGGACCAGGTCATCACCTCGCTGGGCTGGGCCCCGTTCGACGACGAAGGCCGCTACATCGAGGCGCGCTACGGCAACCTCAGCGTGGTCTCCTTCTACATCCCGTCCGGCAGCTCGGGCGACCTGCGCCAGGGCTTCAAGTTCGAAGTGATGGAATGGCTGCGGCCGATCCTGGAGGAGTGGGCGCGCAGCGGCCGCGACTACGTGCTGTGCGGCGACTGGAACATCGTCCGCTCGGCGCTGGACATCAAGAACTGGAAGTCCAACCAGAAGAATTCCGGCTGCCTGCCGGAAGAGCGCGACTGGCTCAACGCCCTGTGCGCCGACCACGGCCAGGCCACCGATGTCGCCGCCGGGCGCGGCTGGGCCGATGCCTACCGCCTGCTCAACCCCACCGGCGAGGACTACACCTGGTGGAGCAACCGCGGCGCCGCCCGCGCCAACAATGTCGGTTGGCGCATCGACTACCAGTTCATCACCCCGGGCCTGCGCGACAAACTGCGTAGCTGTTCGATCTACCGCGACGAGCGCTTCTCCGACCACGCCCCGTTCACCGTGGACTACGACCTGTGACCGAGGCGGCCACGCCGGCCAGCTACAAGGGCTGGGCCGGGATCAAGCGCGCCTTCGGCACGCCCTCGGCCCTGACCATGGCCATGCTCGGCTTCGGCAGCGGCCTGCCGTTCCTGCTGATCGCCTCGCAGACCCTGTCCACCCGCCTGCGTGATGTCGGCCTGGACCTGGGCAGCATCGGCCTGATCAGCCTGGCCAGCTTCTTCTACCTGCTCAAGTTCCTGTGGGCGCCGCTGCTGGACCGCTACGCCTTCCCGCTGCTCGGCGGGCTTGGCCGCCGCCGCTCGTGGCTGCTGGTGTCGCAGGTGATGGTGCTGGTCGGCCTGGTGGCGCTGGCGTTCGTACGCCCCGAGCAGGGAGTGTGGCCGCTGGTGGCGTGGGTGCTGGTGGCCTCGTTCGCCGGGGCCACCCAGGATTCGGCGGTCGATGCCTACCGTATCGAGATCGCCCCGCAGACCGCCCAGGCTGCACTGGCCGCCACCTATACGCTGGGCTACCGGATCGGCCTGATCCTGGCCGGGGCCGGCGCGCTGTACCTGGCCCAGTTCGAAGGCTGGATCATTGCCTACCTGGCGATGGCCGCGCTGATGCTGCTGCCGATCGTCACCACGCTGCTGTGCGCCGAACCGGAACGTCCGGCCACCACCGTGCAGCGTCGCATCGACGTGGCCGAAGCATTCGTGCAGCCCATCACCAGCTTCTTCAGCCGCAATGGCGTGGCGCTGGCCCTGGTGCTGCTGGCCTTCGTCGGGTTGTTCAAGTTCCCCGACCAGGTCATCGGGGTGATGGCCGGTCCCTTCTATCTGGACTCGGGCTTCGACAAGGCCGACATCGCCACGGTGTCCAAGCTATTCGGCGTGTGGATGGGCATCGGCGGCGCCTTCCTGGGCGGCATCGCGGTGGCCGCATTCGGCTTCCGCCGCATGCTGCTGGTCGCCGCGCTGGGCGTAGCGCTGTCCAACCTCGCTTTCCTGCTGATGGCGCACAACCCGGGCAAGCTGTGGGCGTTCTACGCTGCGCTCAGTGCCGACAACCTGTTCCAGGGGTTCGCCGGCACCGTGCTGGTGGCGTTCATGTCCTCGCTGACCGACCGCAACTTCACCGCCACCCAGTACGCGCTGCTGGTGTCGCTGGCCAACCTGCCCGGCAAGTTCGTCGGTGGCGTGTCCGGCTACATCGTGGAAGCGACGTCGTACAGCACGTTCTTCATCCTCAGCTCGATCACCGTGGTGCCGACGCTGCTGCTGCTGGCGTGGCTGTGGCCGCGCATCGTCGACCGGACCCCGCCACCGGCGGCCTGATTGCCTGTCCGCCCGGTCTGCGGGATCATCGCCCCGACGCGCCGAGGGGGCGGTGCCTTGCGAACGGGGAAGTGAGCATGGCCGACGTTGTGCTGCGGGACCTGGACCCGCTGTTGCTGGAACGCATCCGACGGGTCGCCGTTGCCCGCGGCTGGACCCATGAACAGACCTGCGCAGCGCTGCTGGAGCAGGGCCTGTTCAGTAGTGAACTGGAGGTCCGCTCCGGCTTCGGCGATCCCGAAGTCGACGCCCTCTCCGATGCCATCGCCGCTCTGCAGGCCTTGCCCGCAGGGCAGGGCTTCGATTAGCGGCCACGCCGCAATGCTGTAGAGCCGAGCCCACGCTCGGCTGCCCGGTGGATCCACGCCATCCGTGGATGGCGCCACCTCACGCCAGATGGATCGCACCCAGGATCCGCGGCCCCTTGGCCCCGGTCACGCTCGGCAGGTTGCCGGCCAGCCCGTCCAGCGTCCGCTGTGCCAGCCACGCAAAGCCCATTGCCTCCACATACTCAGGGTCCAGCCCGTGCACTGCGCTGGATTCCACCTGCACCCCCGGCAGCCGCGCCGCCAGCCGTTTCATCAGCTGCCGGTTGCGTACGCCGCCACCACAGACCAGCAGGCGCCGGGTCTGCGGCTGCTGCGCCAGCAGCGCATCGGCCACGGTTGCCACGGTCAGCTCCAGCAGGGTGGCCTGCACATCGGCGGCAGCGTATTGGCCTTCGCCCATGTGCACCTCGGCCCAGGCCAGGTGGAACTGCTCACGGCCGGTGCTCTTCGGCGGTGGCAGCGCGAACCACGGGTCCGAGCGCCAGCCGGCCAGCAGGCCCTCGTCTACCGCGCCACTGGCAGCGTACGCACCATCGGCATCGAAGGTGCGGCCGGTATGGCGCTGGCACCAGGCATCCATCAGCGCGTTGGCCGGGCCGGTATCGAAGCCGCGCACTGCGCCTTCGCGCGGGATCAGGGTCAGGTTGGCGATGCCGCCCAGGTTCAGCACCGCACGGTCCTCATCGGCGGCGCCCAGCATGCTCAGGTGGAAGGCCGGCATCAGCGGCGCACCATGGCCCCCGGCGGCCACGTCACGGCGGCGGAAGTCGGATACCGTGGTGATCCCGGTCAATTCGGCGATGCGGTTGCCATCGCCCAGCTGCACGGTGAATGCCGGGTCGGCCAGTGGTCGATGGCGTACGGTCTGGCCGTGCGAGCCGATCGCACGCACCTGGCGGCGGTCCACACCGGCTTCGGCCAGCAGTTGGTTGGCGGCTTCGGCGAAGTTGATCGCGATCCGCGCATCCAGTTCGCCCAGCTCCTCCAGCGAGTCCAGCGGTCCGCCTTCGCCCAGCGCCACCAGCCGTGCACGCAGCACCGGCTCCCAGCGGGCGGTCAGCCCGTGCACGAAGCGGCAACCACCGCCGTCGGGGAACTGCACCAGCGCGGCATCGATGCCGTCGGCGCTGGTGCCCGACATCAGGCCAAGGTAGAGGGGGGCGTCGGTGTCGGCGGTGGTGTTCATGGCGGGCATAAAAAAAGGACGCGGCAAGCTTGGGCTGCCGCGTCCTTCTTCGTCAACGCAGAGGCTCAGCCGCGCTTGCGGCCGGTCGCCTGCTTGTCCTTGGCGCTGGCCACCTCGGGGGCGGCCTCGTCGCGGCTGGTCGGTGCCGGGCTCGCATCGGCGTAGATCAGCTTCTCCATGCCCTGGATGCGGGCCATCGCCGGCGCAGTCTGCGCGCGGAAGGCCACCAGCTCGCCGCCCTTCAGCGGCTCCGGCGGCGGCATGGTCACGGTCAGCGGGTTGCGGTGCTCACCGTTGACGCGGAATTCATAGTGCAGGTGCGGGCCGGTGGCCAGGCCGGTCGAGCCGACATAGCCGATCACCGTGCCCTGCGCCACGCGCTGGCCTGTCTTGATGTTCGCAAAGCGCGACATGTGCCCGTACAGGGTCGTGTGGCCGCGGCCATGGTCGAGGATCACCACGTTGCCGTAGCCACGCTGCACGCCAGCGAACTGCACGCGGGCGTCGCCGGCGGCCATGATCGGGGTGCCGGTGCGCGCGGCGTAGTCCACGCCCTTGTGCATGCGCATCTTGCCCAGCACCGGGTGCTTGCGCGCGCCGAAGGTCGAGCTCAGCCGCGCGAACGGGATCGGCATGCGGATGAAGCTCTTCTTCAGCGAACGGCCGTTGATGTCGTAGTACTCGGACTTGCCGTTACGATCGAAGCGGAAGCCGGAATAGGTCTTGCCACCGGTGGTGAAGGTCGCCGCCAGGATCTTGCTGGTGTCCACCTTCTCGCCTTCGCGCCAGGTCTCATCCATCACCACGCTGAAGCGGTCGCCCGGCTGCAGGTCCTTCGAGAAGTCGATGTCGTACTTGAAGATGTCGTCGGTCATCGTCGCGATCGCCGACGGCGACAGCCCGGCCCGGCGCGCGGCGGCATACAGCGAACTGGTGATCTCACCGCTGGTGACCACGGTGCGCGTGGAGGTCTCGCGCTGGGTCACCTTCTCCTTGATGTCATCGCCGTCCAGGCTCAACTCGACCCGGTGGTCGGCATCGCGGTCGAAGCGGATGCTGCGCAGGTCGCCGGACAGCGGCATATCGAAGGCGATCTCGGCCCCCGGGCGCAGCTTGGTCAACGCCTCACGTGCGCCGGGGTGGTCCAGCACCCGGTGCAGGGTGGTGGCCGGGATGCCGGCCTTGTCGAACAGATCGCTCAGGGTCTGGCCGCGCTGCACGCGCAGCACCTGCCAGCTGTCGCCCGGCACCTGCTGCTGGCGGGCCAGGGCCAGCGGCGGCAACGGCAGCGCCAGGCTGGTGTGGCTGTCGGCGAACGGCGCGTCGATGGTGTGCGAGAAGCCGGGGACGATCGTTGCCACCAGCGCACCGATGGTCGCGAACAGGCTGGCATGCATCCAATGGCGCCGGGTCCAGCGTTCATTGAAGGCGGCGGGCAGGTGTTGCCTGAGCTTCCGATGCAGGGCGTTGTCGTGCAGGACGTGAAGGCGTTCCTGGAAGCGCTGCTTGCGTGCGCGCCCTTGTTCGGAGTTGTGCATCGGCGATTTTTCCTGACGGTCCGGGAGCACGGACCTAAACGCCGGTTACCATAGACACCTGAGAAAACCGCGTCAAACCCTTGTGCCCATTGGCTTTTGTGAAGCCAATCGGGTTAACTTTGCTTTAACACCCCACACAAGAATCGGCGTTGCCGGGAGTAGTCACGTGTCCTCGATTGAAGAAGCCCTTGCCCTGATCGGCCGTGGTGCCGACGAGATCCTCAAGCTCGAGGATCTGCGTGCGCGCCTGCAGGAAGGCCGTCCGCTGCGGATCAAGGCCGGCTTCGACCCCACCGCGCCGGACCTGCACCTGGGCCACACGGTGCTGCTGAACAAGATGCGCCAGTTCCAGGACCTCGGCCACCAGGTCATCTTCCTGATCGGCGACTTCACCGGCATGATCGGCGACCCGTCCGGCAAGAGCCTGACCCGCAAGCCGCTCAGTCGCGAGGACGTGCTGGCCAACGCCCGCACCTACGAGGAGCAGGTGTTCAAGGTGCTGGACCGCAGCCGTACCGAAGTCCGCTTCAATTCGGAGTGGTTCGGCAAGATGGGCGCGGCCGACATGATCCGCCTGGCCGGCCAGCACACCGTGGCGCGCATGCTCGAGCGCGACGACTTCGCCAAGCGCTATGCCGCCCAGCAGTCCATCGCCATCCACGAGTTCCTGTACCCGCTGGTGCAGGGCTACGACTCGGTGGCCCTGGAGGCGGACGTCGAGCTCGGCGGCACCGACCAGAAGTTCAACCTGCTGATGGGCCGTGGCCTGCAGGAACATCACGGCCAGAAGCCGCAGGTGGTGCTGACCATGCCGCTGCTGGAGGGCCTGGACGGCGTCAACAAGATGTCCAAGTCGCTGGGCAACTACATTGGTATCAGCGAGCCGGCCATCGACATCGTCACCAAGACCATGAAGGTGGACGACACCCTGATGTGGCGCTGGATCGAGCTGCTGTCCTTCGACATCAGCCAGGCCGAAGCCGTGCAGCTGCGCGAGCAGGTGGCCAACGGTGGCCTGAATCCGCGCGTGGTCAAGCTGCGCCTGGCGCGTGAACTGGCAACCCGCTTCCACGACGCCGCAGCGGCCGAGCAGGCCATTGCCGGCTGGGAAGCAGCGGTGACCGGGCAAGGCGACATCACCCAGCTGCCGCTGCAGGATGTGGCGATCCCGGCCGAGGGCCTGCGTATTGCTGCACTGCTGACCGCGGCCGGCCTGACCCCGAGCAATTCCGAAGCCAACCGCAAGCTCAAGGAGCGCGCGGTCAAGGTAGACGGTGAAGTGGTCGAAGACGGCCAGCAGGTGCTGCAGCCGGGCTTCGAGGGCCTGCTGCAGGTCGGCAAGCGTACTTTCGCCCGCGTGCGCCTGGTCGCTGCCTGAGACAAGGGAAGGGCCGGCGCCAGCCGGCCCTTCCTTATGCTCTTGTAGAGCCAAGCCCACGCTTGGCTGCGCTTCGCGGGTTCCTACCGCGGCGCGATGGATGAACGGATGCAACATCCGGTGAAAAAAATCGCCACACCCCCTTCACAAATGATGGGAATAGGGACATACTTCTCCTCCCCCGTCGCAGGGGTCGCCACCAAGGCGCTTCAGCGACAACAGGGCGCCCACCACCGCCGAACGAGATGATCGAACGAAGGTGTTGACGGACTGAAAAAGTCTGGCATAATGGGCGGCTCGCTACGAAGGAAACTTCGCAGCACACGGGAACGGCGCTGAGGCCGCTTCCCCGGATCTTTGAAAGTATGCGCAG
>NZ_LLXV01000065.1 GCF_001431665.1 Stenotrophomonas beteli
CCGCGGCCAAGCCCCCAAGGATGGGTTTACGGCGTCTCCCACCACCGGACCCACCCCGCCATCCCACGGAATGTACGCCGTTGCTGTTGCTTCGGCCGTTGCCTCTGCAGGTGCAGGGCTGCAAGCCCTGCCGAACAACCCTCAACCTTCGCAGTTGGCAAATACGTCGCGGTCGCGCTCGTACAGCGCCGTCTTCACCTGCATCAGGCCCAGCACCGACGGGAACAGGTTGTCGTGGTCGGTATAGGCCGCCGAGCGCTTGCGCACGCACTGCAGATCCAGCCCGCGGCTGCTGGCGAAGCCCGGCGAAAACCACATCGTCATCGGCACCCGGGTCTGTTCGGCCGGGGCGATGGCATAGGGCACGCCGTGCAGGTACAGGCCCTTCTCGCCCAGCGACTCGCCGTGGTCGGACAGGTAGATCATCGCGGTGTCGTAGTCCTGCATGCCCTGCAGCGTGCCGATGGTCTTGCTCAGGAAGTGATCGGTGTACAGCACGGCATTGTCGTAGCTGTTGGTGATCTCTTCGCGCGAGCAGCGGCCGATGTCACGGGTGTCGCAGGTCGGGGTGAAGCGGCGGAACGCGGCGGGATAGCGCTCGAAATACGCCGGGCCGTGGTTGCCCAGCTGGTGCAGCACCACCACGCGGTCGCCGGGCCGGGCACGCACCTGGGCGGCCAGATCCTGCAGCAGGATCTCGTCCATGCAACGACCATCCGCGCACAGGCCCGGCGTGGTCGCGTCGGACAGTGACTGGAAATCCAGGTTCTCGCACACGCCCTTGCAGCCGGACTGGTTGTCACGCCACAGCGGCGCGATGCCGGCGCGGTTCAGTACGTGCAGCAGCGACTGGTGTGCACGAATCTTCTTCTCGTCGTAGTCGTGGCGGCCCCACGGTGAGAACAGGCACGGCAGCGAGACCTCGGTGCTGGTGCCGCATGAGTGCATGTCCGGGAAATTGATCACGCTGGCCTGTGCCAGTTCCGGCGTGGTGTTGCGGCCGCCATTGAGGCCCCAGTTCTGCGCACGCACGGTCTCGCCCATGACGATCACCAGCAGGCGCGGCTTGCTGGCCGGTGCGCGCGGCGTGGCCTTGGCATCGGTGCCGATGGGCAGCTTCGGCGCGCGCTGCACCGGATTGTCGCCACGCAGTGCCCGCGGCATGCCCAGCAGCACGTTGGCCGGGGTGGCCAGGTAACGCACTTCGCGCTGGTTGCGCATCAGCGCCGAGACGTCCTGGAACGAGATCAACGCGCCGCCGACGGCGGTCACCGCAGCCACTGCCAGGAAGCCCAGCCGCCACAGCAGGCTGCGGCCCCAGCTGCGGCGACGCAGCTGCACGCGCCACAACGCCACCATCGGCAGCACCGCCAGCAGCAGTACCGGCCATATCAGCGACACGGTCATCAGCTCGCGGCTTTCCTTGGGGTCGGTCGCCAGCACGTTGCGCAGCATGTCCGCATCCAGGTAGATGTGGTAGCGGCCCATGTAGTGCGCGGCGAACGCAGTCACCAGCAGCAACAGGCTGATCACCACCTTGGCATTCCAGCGCCAGACCAGGAGGCCGAGCAGCACGCCGTGCGCGCCCAACAGCAACAGCAGCAGTGAAAGCGCGTAGCGCAGGCTGCCCGGATGGCTGGCCATCGCGCTGTGCCAGAACAGGCTGTTGCCGGCCACCGCGAAGAACAGGCTGGTCAGCGCGATCAATGCTTCGGTGGACAGCTGCGGACGCCAGTGGCGAAGAGCCGCAAGGGCGGGGAGCCAGGCGGGGCGTTGGACCGATGCACTCATGCGTTTGCCTCCTGGCGGTTGGAACGGTCCAGCTGACGGCGGATCAGGGCATACAGGCCAAGCGAAAGCAGCCAACATATCAATACGGTGGCCACGTCATGCGAAAGGAAATGGGCGCCCCGCAGCTGCTGGCTGATGCCGAACACCAGGCCGGCACCCAGGCCGATCCACAGCCCGGCCCAGCGCCAGGACGGCCGCCACAGCAGCGCGAAGAAGTACAGGCAGAGCCAGGCGTAACCGGCGCTGGCGTGGCCGGCCGGGAAGCAGGCCTGTGGTGCCATGCCGGCAGGGCGTACAGTGAACAGACCGATGAAGGGCTGATGGCCGCCGTAGCGCAGCAGGTCCCAGGGGCATTCCATCGGCACCAGCGACTTCAGCAGGGAAATCACCCCGGTACCCAGGGCCATGGCAATCACGACATAAAGCAGCGCCCAGCGCAGGGTGCGATCGCGACCCTTCCGCCAGTGATGGAAGCACAGCAGGATCGCCACCAGCGCGGCGGCGGTGCTGAGCCATTTGCCGGCCTTGTGCACCACCGTGCGGGTGATCCAGGCATCCTGCAGCGCCCAGCGGCCCCCTTCGAGGCGGAACAGATGATCGGCCACCCATTGATCGCCGCCGAAACCCATCAGCAGCGCAAACAGGGGCAGACCGATTGCGACAGGCAGCCAGAGGTGAGTTACGGAAAATCTTGACGCCAGTGGCGATGTCGCAAGCGGCGCTACCGAATCAATGGGACGGACGGGCATGCTGGGCAAGGGCGGTTCGGGAATCCGCGGTCATGCTCGTCACCTTGATGTCGGAGAAGGGTCGGACGCTCGTTCGTGCCGGGTTAAGGATTCCCCGGCACGTGTCAACGTTCAGTCTTCTTCGGCGTTCGCACCGGCTCGTTCGGCGTGGCACTTCGGGTCCCAGGCCGTACCGGGAAGCAGTTGCCAACGATTCCTGTTGGCCACACCGATATCGATCACCCTGGCCGGATCCACGCAGGGGCTCATCGCATCGTCCAGCACCAGCAGCCAGCGCTTGGCAGGCGCCTCGGCCAGCCACGGGCCCGCGTCGTGCCATTGCTCGGCCCAGGGCCGCTTGAAGCCGAACTCGCGTGCCGGTCGGTCGGCCTGCAGCAGGTTCTGCTCACGCCAGGCCACCAGCGCCAGCTCGGCGTCCGGGCCGATCCGCGCACCGACCCGGCGCATCAACGCCGAAGCCGAGGCATAGGGGTCCAGCGCCGGGATCAGCACCAGGCCGTAGAGCATCCACAGCAGGCCGTGGGTCAGCAGCACCAGCGTCGCTGCACGGCGCACCCGCAGCCAGACGATCAGGGTGGCCAGGGCGATGGCGAACGTCAGCAGCCCGTCGCCCAGCACCGGCAGCAGGGTGTCAGGCATGGCCCGGCGCTCCAGCTGCGCCAGCGCCCACGGGTGTTCGGTGAGCAGCATCACGCCCAGCGTACCGGTGGCCAGCATCAGCATCGCGCTGTAGCCGAACAGGTAACGGCGTACGCAGCCCCGGCGCAGCAGGCCCGGCAGCAGCGGGGCCACGGCCAGCGCCATGGCCGGCAGCATCGGCAGCAGGTACACCTCGCGCTTGCCCGGGCTGGCACTGAAGAACACCAGCACCAGCAGCGCCCAGCCCAGCAACAGCCACTGCCGGCGGTCGCCACGGCGCAGGCGGCGCCACCACGGCTTGAACAGCAGCGGCAGCAACAGGCTGCCCGGCAGCCACAGAGTGAGGATCACCTGCAGGTAGTACCAGGCCGGTTGCCGGTGGTGCCAGGCGTTGGCATAGCGGGTGCCGGTCTGCTTGAACAGCAGTTCGTGGGCGTAGGCCTGCAGTTCGGCGCTGGGCGAGTGCAGCAGCGCCCAGCCCAGCGGCGCCAGCCATACACCTACGCCCAGAAGGAAGGCCGGGATCAGCCACAGCAGGGTGGCCGGGTGCGGGCCGTCCACGGTGAATCCCCGGCGGCGCTGGTACAGCCACCAGCCGAACCACGGCACCACCATCAGCAACGGCAGGAAGCCCACGCCCTTGGTGACCGTGCCGAGGCCGGCGGCGAATCCGGCCAGCCACAGGGCCGGCAGGTTGCGACGCTCGCACAGGTGCCGCAGCAGGCCCCACAGGGCCACGGTGGTCATGCCCACCAGCACCATGTCGATCTGCGCACGCTTGGCCATCAGCCCGAACTGCAGGGTGCAGAACAGCGCGGCCACGGCATACAGCGCGTGTCGTGGCGACCACAGTCGGCGTGCCAGATCCGACACCAGCCACAGGCTGAGCAGGGCACCCAGCAGCGAGGGCAGCAGGAACGACCATTGCCAGCTGCCGACAATTTCGTACGCGGCCGCCTGCAGCCACATGAACACCGGCGGCTTTTCCGCATACAGCTCGATGCCCCGGTGCGGCAGCAACCACTGGCCACTTTCCACCATGGCGCGGGCGGCCAGCACGAAGCGCGGCTCGTCCGGCGGCTGCGGCTGGCGCAGGCCGATACCCGCTGCCAGCGCAGCGATGATCAGCAGCCACAACAGGGGCAGGCGCCAGCGGTGGGGCAGGGCTACGGGCACGGCAGGCTCCGGGAGCAAAACGGCCACTCTGGGGTGGCAGGGGTAGGAAAGGCGTCGGAACCGGCGCAGGGCGACCGCATTCCGACATGGTCGGCGCTACCATGGTACGAACTTCCGTGGATGTTTCGTGCATGCGTCTGTTGGTGATCGAGGACAACCGCCAGCTGGTGGCCAACCTGTTCGACTACTTCGAGTCGCGCGGGCACGTGCTGGACGTGGCCCCGGATGGCATCACCGGCCTGCACCTGGCCGGCAGCCACCCCTACGATGCGGTGATCCTGGACTGGATGCTGCCGCGCATGGAGGGCCCCGAAGTGCTGCGCCGCCTGCGCGCCGAGCATGCCTCGGAGGTGCCGGTGATCATGCTCACCGCGCGCGACGAACTGCCGGACAAGATCGCGGGTTTCCGCGCCGGCGCCGATGACTACCTGACCAAGCCCTTCGCCCTGCCCGAACTGGAAGTGCGGCTGGAGGCGCTGCGGCTGCGCGCGCAGGGCCGCAACCCGCGCAAGCGCCTGCAGGTGGGCGATCTGGTGCTGGACCTGGCGACCCTGGAAGCCCAGCGTGGCGGCCAGGTGCTGCACCTGTACCCGGCCTGCCGCAAGTTGCTGGAAGTGCTGATGCGCGCCAGCCCCGGCGCGGTCACCCGCCAGCAGCTGGAGTTCGCGCTGTGGGGGGACGAGCCGCCGGACGGCGATCTGCTGCGTTCGCATGTCTACGAGCTGCGTCGCAGTGTCGATGGTCCGTTCGGCGAGAAGCTGATCCATACCCTGCCGCGCGTCGGCTATCGCCTGGCTGAGGTCGCCCCTGGCGCTGCCGGCAAGGACGATGATGAAGGCGCGTAGGCCGGGGCCGCTGTATCGGCGCGTAGTGTGGTGGTTGCTGGGTTACCTGGCGCTGATTTCGCTGGCCGTGTTCAGTGTCGGCAACTATGTGCACGAGCACGCCGAACATGCGGCCTGGCGTGCGCTGCTCAATTCCGAGCTGGACAGCATCGTCGAGCACGTCGAGCACGAGCCGCACTACCGCTGGCAGGATTCGGACACGCTCAGCCTGTACCGCTTCGATGCGGCCAACCTGCCCGACAGCCTGCGTACGCTGCATCCGGGGCTGCATGACGGGGTGATGATCAAGGGACGGGAGACGGCGGTGATGGTGCGCGAGACCCGGTCCATGGGCCGCGTGGCACTGGCGCTGGACATCTCCGACTTCCATGACCTGGAGCAGTTCGCCACGCGCTGGGTGATGCTGGCCGGGGTGATCATGATTTTCGTCACCGTGCTGATGGCGTCGTTCGGCATGGAGCGCATGGTGCGCCCGCTGAGCCTGCTGGCACAGCGCATTGGTGCACTGCGACCGGGCGTGCAGGGACAGCGTATCGAGGTCGATCCGCGTGGCAGTTCCGAGCTGCATACCATCGCCGATGCGCTGAACGACTACCTGGACCGCAACGAGCAGTTTGTCGAGCGCGAGCGGGTGTTCATCAGCACTGCCAGCCACGAACTGCGCACGCCGATTGCAGTGATGACCGGTGCGGCCGAGCTGGCGCTGGAACAGCCGGGCCTGCCCGAGCGCGCGCGCCAGCAGGTGCAGCGCGTGCTGCGTACCGCGCAGAGTGTGGAGCAGCTGATCGAGCTGCTGCTGGTCCTTGCACGTGATCCGGCGCGGCTGGCGGCGCGCGCCGAGCGCATCGCGCTGGACCAGCTGCTGCCGGAGATCGTCGACGACCATCGCCACCTGCTCGGCGACAAGGACCTGAGCATCGGCATCCACGCCGAGCCGGTGGATATCGTCGCGCCGCTGGCAGTGGTGCAGGCGGCCATCGGCAACCTGCTGCGCAATGCGATCGAGAACAGCGGGCGTGGCCACATCGAGCTGCGGCTGAGCGCGTCGGCGGTGCTGACCCTGCAGGACCCGGGGCATGGCATGAGCCCGGAAGAGATCGCCGCGATCCATGCGCGGATGGCCCGCGGTGAGCGCGCCGACCGCGGTGGCGGCATCGGCCTGGACCTGATCGCGCGGCTGTGCGAACACCTCGGCTGGACGCTGCAGTTGCAGCCCTGCCAACCGCGCGGCACGCGCGCCACCCTCGACTTCAGCGCTGCGCGACCGGCCTGATCCGGTTGTGCTGGTAGATGCCAACCTTGGTTGGCATGCGGTTCGTCGACCAGGGTCGACGCCTACCAGGCACCGGTCACCGAGAAGCCCAGTGCTTCGTAGAAGCTGCGGGAGGCCGCCAGGTCCCTGACCGAGAGGCTGACGGAGAAGGCGCCGAGCTGCATGGGAGAAGTTCCGGAAAGGGCAGCCGGCACTGCAGCATGACCCGGCGTGAAGACAATGTTAATCTCGGGATGCGCCGCTGCATGCGGCGCTTTTTTTTCCCGCTCTTTCGATCGACAGAGGATCCCATGCCGACCGAACCCGCTACTGCCCTGATCAGCAACGACATCGTTGGCCTGGGCCTGATTGCCGCCACCCTGGCCCTGATCTTCTGGGCTGCCAGTGGCCCGACCCCACTGCTGAAGAAGATCTTCGCCTGGGTGCCGGCCCTGCTGCTGTGCTACTTCATCCCCGCCATCTACAACACCGCCGGTGTCATCGATGGCCACAACACTTCGCTGTACAACCCGGTCGCACGCGATGTGCTGCTGCCGGCCGCGCTGGTCCTGCTGACCCTGTCGATCGACCTGAAGGGCATTGCCAAGCTCGGCCCGAAACTGCTGGTCGTGTTCTGCGCCGGTACTGCCGGCATCATGCTCGGCGCCATTGTCTCCTTCCAGCTGATGACGCTGATCCACCCGGAAACCGTGGCCGGTGACACCTGGGCCGGCATGGCCGCGCTGGCCGGCAGCTGGATCGGTGGCGGCGCCAACATGGTCGCCATGCGTGAAGTGTTCGGCACCGACGCCACCACCTTCGGCCAGTTCGCCGTGGTCGACGTGGCCTGTGCCAGCCTGTGGATGGCGATCCTGCTGTTCCTGGCCAACCGCGCGCAGCAGATCGATACCCGCAACGGTGCCGATACCCGCGCCATCGATGAGATGAAGGCGCGCATCAGCGCCTACGAGGCTCAGAACGCGCGCATTCCCAGCATGACCGACCTGATGGTGATCGTCGGCGTGGCACTGGGCGGCGTCGGCCTGGCCCACGCCATCGCCGCACCGCTGTCGGGCTGGTTCAAGGCCAATGTCAGCTGGGCCAGCCAGTTCAGCCTGGACAGCCCGTTCGTGTGGGTGATCCTGCTGTCCACCGCAATGGGCCTGGGCCTGAGTTTCACCCGTGCGCGGCAGCTGGAAGCGGCCGGCGCCTCGCGGCTGGGCACGGTGTTCCTGTACTTCCTGATCGCCTGCATCGGCATGCAGATGAATCTTCTGTCGCTGCTGGATCGGCCGTGGCTGTTCCTGCTCGGTGCGATCTGGATGGCCACCCACGTACTGGTGCTGTGGATCGTCGCCAAGCTGCTGCGCGCGCCGTTGTTCTTCTTCGCGATCGGTTCGCAGGGCAACATCGGTGCGGCTGCTTCGGCACCGGTGGTGGCCGCGGCGTTCCACCCGACGCTGGCGCCGGTGGGGGTGCTGCTGGGTACGGTGGGTTATGCCACCGGCACCGGGTTGGCCTATGTCACCGGCTTGATCCTGAAGTGGATGGCCGGCGCCTGAGTTCATGTTGCGGGTTCGCGGCGTGCGCCGCGAACCCGCTTTGCCCGTGTAGAGCCGAGCCCGCGCTCGGCTTTCTTTTGCCTGCTACAACCTGGAAGGGGCCCGATCCGTTTCCCGGAGGAAACGGATCGGGCCCCTGATGCTCCTCGCCTTCACCGGAGATCTGTCGAAGGTGTGGGTGCCGGGCGGCAAGCCCGGCACCCACGCCCAACCCTCAACAGCAGCGACCACCGTTGCGTCCGCCGTAGCGCGCTTCCTGGCGCTCGCGGAAGAACGTCTTGTAGTCCATCGGCTCCTGGTCCGGGTGCTTTTCCAGCATGTGCCGGACATAGTTGTCGTAATCAGGAATGCCACAGCACAGCCGTGCGGTCTGCACCAGGCGTCGCCAGAGGCGTCGGTGCGCCTGGTACTGCCCCACGGGAACCAGTTGCGTGCTCATCACAGATCCACCATTTCATGCGGCTTCAGCGCCACGTACGGGGTCTCGCGGTCGCTGCGCTGCGGGTTGCGGCGTGCCGCCAGGATGGTCTTGATCGCATACACCAGCACCGAGGCGACCACCAGCAGGAACAGCGCGGTCAGGCCGGTATTGACGTAGGCGTTGACCACGATCTGCTGCATCTGCGCCACCGACTTGGCCGGCGCGGTGATGGTGTCGCTGGCGATGGCGGCCTGGAACTTGTGCGCCTGTGCCAGGAAGCCCTGCGCCGGGTTGCTGTCGAAGATCTTGATGAAGCCGGCGTAGGTGGTGCAGATCAGCAGCCAGATGGCCGGAACGGCCGTCACCCACGCGTAGCGGTCACGCTTCATCTTGAACAGCACCACGGTACCCAGCATCAACGCGATGCCGGCCAGCATCTGGTTGGAGATGCCAAACAGCGGCCACAGCGTCTGGATGCCGCCGAACGGGTCAACCACGCCGGTGTACAGCAGGTAGCCCCACAAGGCCACGCAGCCGGCCGTGCCGATGATGTTGGCGGTCCACGATTCGGTCTTCTTCAGGGCCGGCACGAAGTTGCCCAGCAGGTCCTGCAGCATGAAGCGGCCTGCGCGGGTACCCGCGTCCACTGCGGTGAGGATGAACAAGGCCTCGAACAGGATCGCGAAGTGGTACCAGAACGCCATCATCGCGTCGCTGCCACTGGGAATCGCTTCATGCAGGATCTGCGCGATGCCGACCGCCAGCGTGGGCGCGCCACCGGCACGATGCAGGATGGTCGGCTCACCAATCGCTGCCGCCGTTGCAGTCAGCTGCTCGGGGGTGATGGTGAAGCCCCAGGTGTTGGTGATGTAGTGCGCGGCCGATGCGGCGTCGGCACCGATCACCGCGGCCGGGCTGTTCATGGCGAAGTAGATGCCCGGATCGATGATCGAGGCCGCCACCAGCGCCATCACCGCCACGAACGATTCCATCAGCATGCCGCCGTAGCCGATGTAGCGCATGTGCGCTTCATTGGCCAGCAGCTTGGGCGTGGTGCCCGAGGAAATCAGCGCGTGGAAACCGGACACCGCACCGCAGGCAATGGTGATGAACAGGAACGGGAACATGCCGCCCTTCCACACCGGGCCGTCACCGCTGGCGGCGAACTGGGTCAGCGCCGGCATCTTCAGTTCCGGCATCACCACCAGGATGCCGATGGCCAGGGCGATGATGGTGCCGATCTTGAGGAAGGTCGACAGGTAGTCACGCGGTGCCAGCAGCAGCCACACCGGCAGCACCGAGGCGACAAAGCCGTAGCCGATCAGCATCCAGGTGATCTGGGTGCCGGTGAAGGTGAATGCAGGGCCCCACACCGGGTCGGCGGCCACCTTGCCGCCGTACCAGATCGCGGCCAGCAGCAGGATCAGGCCGACCACCGAGATCTCGCCGATCCTGCCGGGGCGGATGTAACGCATGTACACGCCCATCAGGATGGCGATGGGCATCGTCGCGATCACCGTGAACATGCCCCACGGGCTTTCGGCCAGCGCCTTGACCACCACCATCGCCAGCACCGCCAGGATGATGATCATGATCAGGAACGCACCGAACAGGGCGATGGTGCCGGGTACCTGGCCCATTTCCTCGCGGACCAGGTCACCCAGCGAACGGCCGTTGCGGCGGCTGGACAGGAACAGCACCATGAAGTCCTGCACCGCACCGGCCAGCACCACGCCCACCACCAGCCACAGCAGTCCAGGCAGGTAGCCCATCTGCGCGGCCAGGACCGGGCCGACCAGCGGGCCCGCGCCGGCGATGGCGGCGAAGTGGTGGCCGAACAGCACGTGCTTGTTGGTGGGCACGTAGTCCAGGCCATCGTTGTTGATCACCGCCGGGGTGGCCCGGGTCGGATCGAGCTGCATCACCTTGTTGGCGATGAACAGGCTGTAGAAGCGGTAGGCCACCAGGTACAGCGACACTGCGGCGACGACGATCCACAGCGCATTGATGTGTTCGCCGCGGCGCAGGGCCACGGTGCCCAGACAGAAGGCGCCGAGCAGGGCGAGGACCGCCCAGCCGATTTTGGAAAACCCTTTCATGAGGTGCTCTCTCCCGGAAAGACAGTCAAAGAGTCCCGCGTGCCCTCGACAGGGTCAATTGGCACAGGACGAATCGGCGGTAGTACTTTGGTCGTACGTTTGTTGTGCTGACGTGCAGCGAACATCAGGGATGGAACAATCGGTTGCGGCGCCGCCCATTGGCGTGTGGCCGTGTGGCGTCCATCTTCATTGGCATCCATCCAACAGGAGTCGCCATGAGCCTTCCCGAACCGGCGCGCGTGCTGCGCACCATCCGTGGCATGCCCACCTCCGACGGTGCCGGCGTGCGCCTGACCCGTGTCATCGGCGGCCCGACGCTGCCCGACCTGGATCCGTTCCTGCTGCTCGACGAATTCGGCACCGACCGCGCCGAGGACTACATCGCCGGTTTCCCGGAGCATCCGCACCGCGGTTTTGAGACCGTCACCTACATGCTCGACGGGCGCATGCGGCATCGTGACAACCATGGCAACGAAGGCCTGCTGACCCCGGGCAGCGTGCAGTGGATGACTGCCGGCCGGGGCCTGGTGCATTCGGAGATGCCCGAGCAGGAAAGCGGGCAGATGCGCGGTTTCCAGCTGTGGGTGAATCTGCCGGCGAAGGAGAAGATGACCGAGCCGAAGTACCAGGAGTTCGCGCCTGAGCGCATTCCCGTGGTGCAGCCGGCAGCCGGCGTGGAAGTGAAGGTGATCGCCGGGACGGTCGACGGCACCCGCGGCCCGATCGTGCAGCCGGCTACCGAGCCGCTCTACCTCGACATTACGTTGGCGCCCGACCGGGCCTGGACCTACACGCTGCCGGAAGGCCACAACGCCTTCGCCTATGTATTCGAAGGGGCGCTGACGGTGGGTGAGCAGGACGCTGCACGCGACGTGGCACGCCAGGAACTGGCGGTGCTGGGCGGTGGCGAACAGCTGCATGTCTCGGCCGGCAATGAAGGCGCGCGCCTGATCCTGGTGGCGGGCCGGCCGCTGCGCGAACCGGTGATGCGGCACGGTCCGTTCGTGATGAACACGCGGCAGGAACTGATGCAGGCCTTCGTCGATTTCCAGGAAGGCAGGTTCTGAGGTAGTGCCGGCCGCTGGCCGGCAACTGCCTCGCAAGCAGGCGGATCGGGGTGCCGGCCAGCGGCCGACACTACCGTCGGATCGGCTCGCATTGCGGGGATGCTGCCAGGCAGTCATCCCCGCCACCTTCAGCGCCCGGCGGCTACGGCAGACGGGGTCAGGCTCATGCCCTGCGCCAGCTGTTGCAGCGAGCCCAGTTCCTGCGCGCTGTCCGGATACAGCGAAATCTGCGCGTAACGCCCTTTGTCGAGCTTGACCACGCTGATGCGGCGCTCGGCGTAGCCAGGCGGCTGCTGGCCGCCCAGATCGGGCTGGTACCAGTACAGCGATTCACCGCCGAAACTGCCTTTTTCCTGGCGCAGCGAACGGTTCAGTGGAATGGCCGGGTCACGTGCGCTGAGCATCAGGCTCAGCACTTCTCGGCCCTCTGCGGTGGCGGCGCGGCAGACCAGAAAATCGGCCTGCGCCTGCTGCTGCCATTGCAGGCCGCTGCTGGCCGGCAGCGAAGGGCATTCGGTGGGCGCCTGGGCGGCGGCCTGGGCCGCAACGAACAGCAGGCTCGACAACACGACAGGCACGAACTTCATGCATCCCCCAAGGTGACGAGTAGGTTGGCTCGGCCGCCTGTGACCGGCGGCCATGGCATCCCATCCCCGGATGCCGCCCCGCCCGGCATGTGCACGGGCGATCAACTCAACCTTAACGGAACGTGAGCGATCGCACAATTCGCGGTTACAGACGTAACCATTGCGGCCGAGGGTCGGCCGCAATGGTCCGGTTCCAGGTCAGCGGTCGCTGCCGATCCACTTGTAGATGAGGCCGCCGATCGCACCGCCCAGCAGCGGGGCGACCCAGAACAACCACAACTGGCTGACCGCGCCGCTGCCGGCGAAGAAGGCCACGGCGGTGGAGCGGGCCGGGTTCACCGAGGTGTTGGTCACCGGAATGCTGATCAGGTGGATCAGGGTCAGCGACAGGCCGATGGCCAGCGGTGCGAAGCCGGCCGGTGCCTTGCCGTGGGTGGCGCCCATGATCACGATCAGGAATACCGCGGTCAGCACCACTTCGCACAGGAAGGCCGCCGCCACGCTGTAGCCACCGGGCGACAGGGCGCCATAACCGTTGCTGGCGAACGCACCGGCCTGGCTGCCATCGATGGCGAAACCACTGGCCCCGGACGCGATCTGCAGCAGGATGAAGCCGGCCAGCAGGCCACCGGCGACCTGGGCAATGATGTACGGCACCAGGTCCCTGGTCGGGAAGCGGCCACCGGCCCAGAGGCCGACGCTGACCGCCGGGTTGAAGTGGGCGCCGGAGATGTGGCCAAACGCATAGGCGCCGGTGACCACGGTCAGGCCGAAGGCCAGCGCCACGCCGAGAAAACCAATACCCAGTGGATTGCTGTCACCGCCGAACTTGGCGGCCAGCACCGCGCTGCCACAGCCACCCAGAACCAGCCAGAACGTGCCGAGGAACTCGGCGGACAAGCGTTTACCCATGCTCATGTGTTGCACTCCCTTGACGGTGAAAGTGTGATTTATGTCACATTTCGGTGATCAGCGGGTGACTGTAGCGTCAACGCCGGGTGCAGGGATACACCTTCAGATGTGTGCAACACGCGATGTTCAGTACTGCGGCAGCGGAATGAACTCCTTGTCGTCGCCCGGAATGGTGCCGAAACGGCCGGCTTCCCAGTCGTGCTTGGCCTGCTCGATACGCTCCTTCGAGCTGGACACGAAGTTCCACCACAGGTGGCGCGGGCCATCCAGCGGCTCGCCGCCGAACAGCATTGCCTTCACCGGCGTCTTCGCGCGCAGGCGGCCTACCGCGCCGGCCTCGGGAATGATCAGGTGCTGTGCGGGGACATCCACGCCATCCAGCTGCGCCTGGCCTTCGAGGATGTAAAGGGCGCGCTCACGGTGGCCGTTGTCGATGTCGATCTCCGCATCCGGGTCGAGATCGATCGCGACGTTGAGGGTGTCGGCGAACACTTTCACCGGCGATTCCTCGCCGTAGGCACGGCCGGCGATCACCCGTAGCCAGGCCCCGTTGCGGCGCTGCTCGGGCAGGGTGGCGGCGGCGTGGTGGTAGAACGCCGGTTCGATTTCCTCGTGCGACTTCGGCAGCGCGACCCAGGTCTGCATGCCGTGGATCGGATTGTCATGGTCACGGTCCGGTTGGGGCGTCCGCTCGGAATGAGCGATGCCACGGCCGGCGGTCATCCAGTTGACGTCACCGGGGCGGATGACCTGGTCCGAGCCGAGCGTGTCGCGGTGGCCGATGGCGCCCGACCACAGGTAGGTGACGGTGGCCAGGCCGATATGCGGATGCGGGCGCACGTCGATGGCGGTGCCCGGGTGCAACAGTGCCGGGCCCATCTGGTCGACGAACACGAACGAGCCGATGCTGCGCGCCTGCAGGGTGGGGACGGCGCGACGGACTTCCAGGCCGCCGATGTCGTGCACGCGCGGGGCGATGATGGTGGTCATGCGGGCGTTCTCGCTGGCAGGGATCAGGCGGCCAGCATCGCATGCAGCTGTGACGGGGACATGCCCCGTATGGGTAACAGGGTGTTCCAGCCAACGGCGCAGCCCCTCGTGGCTGGTTGCTTGGTCGCTGAAGGCAGAAGCAAAAGCAGAAACCGCGCTTGGCCGGGCGGGTGGGTGGCGCAGGGGACGCTGCAAGTACGTCCATGTAAGCTCGATCGCCGCATCCATGCGGCTCAC
>NZ_LLXV01000066.1 GCF_001431665.1 Stenotrophomonas beteli
GGCGACATGCTGTACCTGCCGCCGAACGTGCCGCACCACGGCGTCGCCGAAGACCCCTGCCTGACCTTCTCGTTCGGCATGCGTGCGCCGTCTTCTGCCGAGCTGATCAGCGACTATCTGGACACCCTGATCGCCGATGCCGACGAGAACATCCGCTACCAGGATGCCGACCTGAAGGTGCCGGCCGATCCGAACGAGATCGACACGGTGGCGATGGCACGCGTGATCACCGCGCTCAACGCCATCCGCATGAACGACCCGGACAAGCTGGGCGACTGGTTCGGCCGCTTCATCACCACCTACCGTGCCGCCGGCGAAGTGATGGCGCACCAGGCCGCGCCGGCCCAGGACGAGGTGGTCGAAGCGCTGGCGGCGGGCCTGCTGCTGCAGCGTCACCCGTGGGCGCGGCTGGCCTGGCGCCGGGCCAAGCGTGGCGCCAGCCTCTACGTCAGCGGCCAGGACTTCGCGCTGCCGGTGAAGGACGCCCAGCGCCTGGCCGGTGCCGAACAGCTCGACGCCGCCGCCTATCGCGGCCTGTCCGACAAGGGCCGCGCGGTGGTCCAGCAGCTGCTGGCGGGTGGCGTGTTCCAGCTGATCGACCCGGACGATGCCTATGAGGCCGACGATGAGGACGACGGCGAGGGGGCCGTGGTGCTCGGCGAGGTGGTCGAGGGCCGTGACCGCGTGGATGCGATCGACGCCGATGCGGTGTCCGACGACGTCCACTCCGTGACCGTGCACGACGACGGCATCGAGGTCATCGTCAGCTTCGACGACGAGGACGAGGACGACAGCAACGACGGCCGCGCCTGAGCCCTGCCATGATCCGGGTCCAGCAGGTCAGCCACGCCGACGCCCACATCGCCATCCATGGTGTGCGGCAGCGGGTGTTCGTGCAGGAACAGGGCATCGCCGCCGAGCTGGAACGCGACGCACTGGACCCGGTCAGCGCTCATGTGCTGGCCGTGGACGCGGGGGGCCTGCCGGTCGGCACCGGCCGCCTGGCCCCGGATGGCCGTATCGGCCGCATGGCAGTGCTGGCCGGCCACCGCAACCAGGGCGTCGGCGAGGCCCTGCTGGAGGCGCTGGTACAGGCCGGGCACCGGCTCGGCCTGGCCGAACTGCACCTGCACGCCCAGCTGCCCGCCCGTGATTTCTATGCCCGCCAGGGCTTCCTGCCGGAAGGCGAGGTGTTCGAGGAAGCCGGCATCGGCCACCAGCAGATGCGCCGCCGGCTGGGCGTGGCCAGCGCCATCGACAGCCGCGCCGAGGCGGTGGCCGTTACCACGGCCATCGTCCACCGTGCGCGCCGCCAGCTCTGGCTGCAGAGTCGCCAGCTGGACCCCGGGCTGCTCGATGCACCGCCGGTGCAGGCCGCCCTGCGCCGCTTCGCCACCGCCCGCCACGACAAGCAACTGCGGGTGATCGTGCACGACGCTGCTGCGATTGCCGCCGCCGGGTCGCCGCTGCTGGCGCTGGCCCAGCGCCTGCCCAGTGTGATCCAGTTCCGCGAAGTGACCGATCCGGTCGACCGTGCGCTGGCCTCGGCCTGCCTGCTCAACGATGCCGGTGACTTCTACTTTCGTCTGATCGGGCCTCGCCTCGACGGCGAGGCCGGCATCGCGCTGCCGGCACGTTCGCAACCGTTCGAACAGCAATTGCAGCGAGTCTGGGACCGTTCGCGCGAATGCAGCGAACTTCGCGCGCTCGGCATCTGAGCCGGCAGCGCCGCTCCAACCTGTCTGGAAGCGGCATCGGGGGACGCCGGATGCCCCAGCTGGTGCCCCTTCGTGTCCGGATGGGGGTACAATTTGGCTGTTTGAACGCGCCCGTGCAGGGCTATTCATGTTCCTGCCGGGTCCTTCTGAAGCCATACCCCACAAAGCGAATCAGCACCCTCCATCGTGGACAATCTACTGAAGCAGTTTGCGCAATCTTCGCAACTCGCCGGCGGCAACGCCTCCTATGTCGAGGACCTGTACGAGCAGTACCTGGTCTCCCCGGATAGTGTCGATCCCAAATGGAAGACCTACTTCGACGGCTTCAAGGGCCGTGAAGCAGGTGACATCCCGCACTCGGCCGTCATCTCCCATATCGCGGAAGCGGCCAAGGATGCGCTGAAAGCCGGCACCGGCACCGGTGCGGGCGACGAGCGTGAGCGCAATGTCGGTCGTCTGATCACCGCCTACCGTTCGCGCGGCCACCTCGATGCGCGCCTGGACCCGCTGGGCCTGACCAAGCCGGTCAACACGCCGGACCTGGGCCTGCCGTTCCACAGCCTGTCCGATGCCGACCTCAACAGCGAGTTCAGCACCGGCGGCGTCGGTGGCCAGCCGCGCATGAAGCTGCGCGACCTGCTGGCGCGCCTGAAGGCGACCTACACCGGCTCGATCGGTGCGGAGTTCATGCACATCTCCGAGGTCGAGCAGCGCCAGTGGATCTACAAGAAGCTGGAAGCGGCCGGTGGCAACTACCAGCTGGACGCTGAGACCCAGCGCCGCACCCTGGAGCGCCTGACCGCGGCCGAAGGCCTGGAGCGCTACCTGCACACCAAGTACGTCGGCCAGAAGCGCTTCTCGCTGGAAGGCGGCGACTCGCTGATCCCGATGATGGACACCATCATCCGCAGCGCCGGCAAGGATGGCGTCAAGGACGTGGTGATCGGCATGGCCCACCGCGGCCGCCTGAACGTGCTGGTCAACACCCTGGGCAAGAACCCGCGCAAGCTGTTCGACGAGTTCGAAGGCAAGTTCGAGCACGACGAGCACGCCTCGGCCGGCGACGTGAAGTACCACATGGGCTTCTCGGCCGACGTGGCTACCGACGGCGGCCCGGTGCACCTGGCGCTGGCGTTCAACCCGTCGCACCTGGAAATCGCCGACCCGGTCGTGGCCGGTTCCGTGCGTTCGCGCCAGGAGCGCCGCAAGGACACCGCACGCAAGCAGGTCATGCCGATCCTGATCCACGGCGACGCGGCCTTCTCCGGCCAGGGCGTGGTCATGGAGCTGTTCCAGATGTCGCAGGCCCGCGGCTTCGCCGTCGGCGGCACCGTGCACATCGTGGTCAACAACCAGGTCGGCTTCACCACCTCCAACCCGCTGGATACGCGTTCCACGCGCTATGCCACCGACGTGGCCAAGATGATCGCCGCGCCGGTGCTGCACGTGAACGGCGATGACCCGGAAGCCGTGGTGTTCGCCGCACAGCTGGCCTTCGAATTCCGCCAGACGTTCGCCAAGGACGTGGTCATCGACCTGATGTGCTACCGCCGCTGGGGCCACAACGAGGCCGACGAACCGGCAATCACCCAGCCGCTGATGTACCAGGTGATCCGCAAGCACCCGACCACCCGCGAGATGTATGCCGAGCAGCTGGAAAAGGCCGGCGTGATCGCCGCCGGCGCCGGCAAGGCGATGGTCGATGCCTACCGCGAGAAGCTGGACGCCGGCGAAGTGACCACCGAGCTGGCCAAGGTCGAGAAGACCCCGCCGAGCAGCCCGCTGTTCGTCGATTGGCCGAAGCTGCTGGAAGGCAAGCTGTCCGACCCGGTCTCGACCAAGGTCGAGAAGAACAAGCTGGTCGAGCTGGCCAAGCTGATCAACACCATCCCGGACGAAGTGCAGCTGCACTCGCGCGTGGCCAAGGTCTACGACGACCGCCGCAAGATGGCCGCCGGCGAGATTCCGGGCGACTGGGGCTTTGCCGAGAACCTGGCCTACGCCACCCTGCTCGACGAAGGCCATGCGCTGCGCCTGGTCGGCCAGGACGTCGGCCGCGGTACCTTCACGCACCGCCACGCGATCCTGCACGACCAGAAGACCGACAACTACTACATGCCGCTGCGGCAGCTGGTGGATTCGCCGGAGAAGGCCACCGTCATCGATTCGCTGCTGAGCGAAGAAGCGGTGATGGCCTACGAGTACGGCTTCTCCACCACCGATCCGAACACGCTGTGCATCTGGGAAGGCCAGTTCGGCGACTTCGCCAACGGCGCCCAGGTGGTGATCGACCAGTTCATCGCCGCCGGTGAAGCCAAGTGGGGCCGCATTTCCGGCCTGACCCTGCTGCTGCCGCATGGCTATGAAGGGCAAGGCCCGGAACACAGCTCGGCGCGCCTGGAGCGCTTCCTGCAGCTGTGCGCGCTGGAGAACATGCTGGTGGTGGTGCCGTCGACCCCGGCCCAGGCCTTCCACATGCTGCGCCGCCAGCTGCACCTGACCACCCGCAAGCCGCTGGTGGTGATGTCGCCCAAGTCGCTGCTGCGCCACAAGCTGGCCGTGTCGACCCTGGACGAGCTGGCCAACGGCGAGTTCCAGCACCTGATCGGCGACGCCAATGCCGATGCCAAGAAGGTCAAGCGCGTGGTGCTGTGCTCGGGCAAGGTCTACTACGACCTGCTGGAAGACCAGACCAAGCGTGGCCAGGACGACGTGGCGATCATCCGCGTGGAGCAGCTGTATCCGTTCCCGCGTGCGCTGCTGGCTGCCGAGCTGAAGAAGTACGGCAAGGCCACCGACGTGGTGTGGACGCAGGAAGAACCGCAGAACCAGGGCGCGTGGTACCAGATCCGCCACCACCTGCAGTTCTGCCTGGCCGATGGCCAGAACCTGCACTACGCCGGTCGTGCACGCTCGGCTTCGCCGGCTGCCGGTCACATGGCTGACCATGTCCGCGAGCAGCAGCAGCTGGTCGCCGACGCACTGGTCAACCCGTTCAACGACCAGGTCGCTGAATAACTCTCCCCCCTATTTAGAAGACAAACCAGGAAGCTCCCGCATGGCCACCGAAGTCAAAGCCCCGGTACTGCCCGAATCCGTCGCCGACGGCACCATCGCCACCTGGCACAAGAAGGTGGGCGACGCCGTCAAGCGCGACGAAAACCTGCTTGACCTGGAAACCGACAAGGTCGTCCTGGAAGTGCCGTCGCCGGTCGACGGCGTGATCAAGGAGATCAAGTTCAAGGAAGGCGACACCGTGACCTCCAGCCAGGTCGTGGCGATCATCGAGGAAGGCGCCGTGGCCGCTGCCCCGGCTCCGGCTGCTGAAGCCGCTCCGGCAGCCGCTGCTGTGCCGGCCGCCGCGGCTCCGGCCGCCGCTGCCGCTCCGGCCCCGGCCGCCAAGTCGGCTGCCGACGCGCTGCCGCCGGGCGCCCGCTTCACCGCCATCACCGAAGGCGTGAACCCGGCCGACGTCGACGGCACCGGCCGTCGCGGCGCGGTGACCAAGGAAGACATCGTCAACTTCGCCCGCAACGGCGGCGCCGGCAAGGCCGGTGGTGCACGTCCGGAAGAACGCGTGCCGATGACCCGCATCCGCAAGCGCATCGCCGAGCGCCTGATGGAGTCGAAGAATTCGACCGCCATGCTGACCACCTTCAACGAAGTCGACCTGTCCAAGGTCTCGGCGGCGCGCAAGGAACTGCAGGACGAGTTCGTCAAGGCCCACGGCATCAAGCTGGGCTTCATGAGCTTCTTCGTGAAGGCTGCGGCCAATGCGCTGCAGCGCTTCCCGCTGGTCAACGCCTCGATCGACGGCGACGACATCATCTATCACGGCTACTCGGACATCTCGATCGCCGTGTCGACCGAGAAGGGCCTGGTCACCCCGGTGCTGCGCAACGTCGAGCGCATGTCGTTCGCCGACATCGAGAAGACCATCGCCGACTACGCCAAGAAGGCACGTGACGGCAAGCTGGGCCTGGATGAACTGCAGGGCGGCACCTTCACCGTGACCAACGGCGGCACCTTCGGTTCGCTGCTGTCGACCCCGATCATCAACCCGCCGCAGAGCGCCATCCTGGGCATGCACGCCATCAAGGAGCGTCCGATCGCCCAGAACGGCCAGGTCGTGATCGCGCCGATGATGTACCTGGCGCTGTCCTACGACCACCGCATCATCGACGGCAAGGACTCGGTGCAGTTCCTGGTGGACATCAAGAACCAGCTGGAAAACCCGGGCCGCATGCTGTTCGGCCTGTAAGAAACCTCCCGCCCCTCCGCGCCTGCGCGGAGGGGTTCTGGTAATGCATCAAGGAATAATTCAATGGCTGAACAATTCGACGTCGTCGTCATCGGTGCCGGCCCGGCCGGTTACCACGCTGCCATCCGCGCGGCCCAGCTGGGCCTGAAGACCGCCTGCATCGATGCAGCGCTGGGCAAGGACGGCAAGCCGGCCCTCGGCGGCACCTGCCTGCGCGTGGGCTGCATCCCGTCCAAGGCGCTGCTGGATTCCTCGCGCCAGTTCTGGAACATGGGCCACATCTTTGGCGACCACGGCATCAGCTTCAAGGATGCCAAGATCGACGTCGAAGCGATGGTTGGCCGCAAGGACAAGATCGTCAAGCAGTTCACCGGCGGCATCGGCATGCTGTTCAAGGCCAACAAGGTCGCCGCCTACTACGGCTTCGGTGAACTGCAGCCCGGCAACGTGGTCAAGGTCACCCAGCATGACGGTTCCATCGTCGAGCTGAAGGGCACCAACGTCATCATCGCGGCCGGTTCGGATTCGATCGAACTGCCGTTCGCCAAGTTCGACGGCGAGACCATCGTCGACAACGTTGGCGGCCTGGACTTCACCGAAGTGCCGAACCGCCTGGCCGTGATCGGCGCCGGCGTGATCGGCCTGGAGCTGGGCAGCGTGTGGAAGCGCCTGGGCGCTGAAGTCACCATCCTGGAAGCCATGCCGGAGTTCCTGGCGGCTGCCGATGCCGAAGTGGCCAAGGCGGCTGCCAAGGAATTCAAGAAGCAGGGCCTGGACATCAAGCTCAATGCCAAGGTCTCCAAGACCGAGATCACCGGCAAGGGCAAGAAGAAGGAAGTCATCGTCACCTACACCGACGCGGAAGGCGAAAAGACCCTGACCGTGGACAAGCTGCTGGTGGCCGTGGGCCGTCGCGCCGCCACCAAGGGCCTGCTGGCTGAAGGCACCGGCGTCAAGATCAACGAGCGCGGCCAGATCGAAGTGGACGCGCACTGCCACACCGGCGTCAACGGCGTGTGGGCGGTCGGCGACTGCGTGCGCGGCCCGATGCTGGCGCACAAGGGCTTCGAGGAAGGCATCGCGGTGGCCGAGCTGATCGCCGGCCTGCCGGGCCACGTCAACTTCGACACCATCCCGTGGGTCATCTACACCGAGCCGGAACTGGCCTGGGTCGGCAAGACCGAAGCGCAGCTGAAGGCTGAGGGCATTCCGTACAAGGCCGGCAGCTTCCCGTTCGCCGCCAATGGCCGTGCCGTGGCGATGATCGAGCCGGCGGGCTTCGTGAAGATCCTGGCCCATGCCGAAACCGATCGCATCCTCGGCATGCACCTGGTCGGCGCCAACGTCTCCGAACTGGTGCACGAAGGCGTGCTGACCATGGAGTTCAGCGGCTCGGCCGATGACCTGGCCCGCATCTGCCACGCCCACCCGTCGCTGTCGGAAGTGATCCACGACGCGGCGATGGCGGTCAGCAAGCGCGCCATCCACAAGGCGAACTGATCGTTCGCTGGTCGTGCCGGCCGCTGGCCGGCATGGCTGAAACAAAAACCCCGCCTCGGCGGGGTTTTTTGTTGCCCATTTCCCTGTAGCGCCGCGCCCACGCGCGGCTGCCTTGGAAAGGCCGCCGAGCATGGCTCGGCGCTACACCTTTCCAGCGGGCTTCTTCGGCGGATCCTCACAGACCCTGTGCTGCACGACCGTATCGCCAACCTTCCATTCCTTCGCAATCCTGCAGCGCTCCTTGGCTTTCGGCACGGGGACCGCTGCTGCGTTCGCCTCATCGGCGGCGGCGGTCTGCTGGCGTTCCAGCCACACCGAGGGCGGCGCTGGAGGTGCGGCCAGTACCGGGGCCGCCAACAGGACCAGACCGGCCAGCAGCATCCTCCTCATGCGGGAACCGCCCGACCACCGAGCAGGCGCGCCGGCAGCATGAACAGCGCGCGCAGGAAGGCGAACAGCGCCGCGAAGGTGATGCCGACCATGCGGAACGGCAGGCTCAGCAGCCAGACGAACGGCCAGGCGATCAGGGCGAGGATCGCCAGCGGCCAGCACAGCACGAACAGCAGGCACCACACACCGAGCGCGAACAGGGTCTTCATCACGGTCTCCTTGTGGCGGCACCCTGCCGCCTGCAGACACCTTGGCGCCCTGCCCCGGCGGTCGCAAATGGTTTGCGACGAAACCGGGCTGGGGGCGATGAAACCGATCCAGCACCGCTGTAGAGCCGAGCCCACGCTCGGCTGCTCTTCGTTGCGATCACAGAAAACCCGCGCTGCGCGCGACAACCGAGCGTGGGCTCGGCTCTACAGGAGCTGCACCGCCCCCGGGCGGCCGTGGCTCACCTGGAAGCGCGCCGCGGTGCGCACTGCGGCATCCCGGCGCAGCACGCTGTCGGCAAAGCGCAGTTCGGCGTCCACGGCCTGCCGGTCCAGCTGCAGCTTCCACCAGCCGCGGCGGTCGCCGTCAAAGTAACGGATGTGCGGGTTCTGCGCTATCGATGGCCCGTAGTACGGCCCATACGGCGTGTCGTCGCCACCACTGCTGATCGCCGGAGCGATGAATTCGGTGGCCACGACCGGCGCGCGGGCCGCGTCGAAATCCAGCTTCAGGTCGTTGACGAAGGTGGAATGCCAGTCACCACCGAGCACGATGGCATTGCCCTGCCCGCCCGCCTGCAAGGCCTGCAGCAGCCGGTTGCGTGCGGTGGGATAACCATCCCAGGCGTCGTTCCAGAAGCGCTCGCGTGGCGTGCCACCGTCCAGCCGCAGCTGCGCCATCAGCAGCTGCTGCACCACCACGTTCCAGCGCGTGCCGCGCGCAGCTGCCATTGACCGGGTGAACCATGCTTCCTGGTCCAGGCCCAGCATGCTCATGCGCGGGTCCAGTGCCGCTTCGCAGCGCGGCGACTCACCCACCCCACAGGGATTGGCCGGACGGAACTGGCGGCAGTCGAGCAGCGTCAGCTGCGCCAGATCGCCGTAGCGCAGGCGCCGATGCACGCGCAGGCCACCGTTGCCGGCAGGCGTGCTGCGCATCGGCAGGTGTTCGTAGAACGCGCGGTAGGCTGCCGCGCGGCGCACGATGAAATCCTCGGTCGAGACGCCGGGCTTCTCCGGATGGATACCGGAGTAATCGTTCTGCACTTCGTGGTCGTCCCAGATCACCGCGAAGGCATGCGCGGCATGCGCCGCCTGAAGATCCGGATCGAGCTTGTACAGCGCGTACTGGTCACGGTAGCGCTCCAGGCTCACCGTCTCGCCACTGAAGCGTGCCGCGTCCAGCGTGCTGCCGCGCGCGTTCTGCAGCGGGCTGTATTCGTACAGGTAGTCGCCGGCGTGCAGCACCAGATCAACATCGCTCTGCGCGATATCGCGGAGTACCGGGTAGTAGCCGCTGTTCCAGGCCTGGCAGGTGCACAACGCCAGCCGCAGCTGCTGCAGCTGCGTTTCCGACAGCGGTGCGGTACGGAAGTGGCCGACCGGACTTTCCTCATCACCGTCGCAGGCGAAGCGGTAGTAGTAGTCACGGCCCGGACGGAGGCCATTGACCTCCACATGCACCGAATGGGCGAGCTCGGGCACCGCCGCCGCAACACCACGCTGCACCAACCGGCGCATTCCGGGGTCTTCGGCCACGAACCAGCGCACCGGCGCCGCCCGCGCCGGCATGCCGCCGCCATTGAGCGGGTCCGGTGCCAGCCGCGTCCACAGCACTGCACCCTGTGGATCCGGATCGCCGGCGGCAACGCCGAGGGTGAAGGGATCACGCCCCAGCCGCGGCCTTGGTCCGGCCGTGGCCAGCCCGGGCATCGCCGCCAGTGCGATCGCCGCCCCCGTGCCCTGCCACGCCATGCGCAGCAGGCGACGACGGCATTCCGGATCCACCGGCCCGCGCATCAGAAGCGCACGGTCGCGGTGGCCATCACCTGCCGCGGCGCGCCGACCTGCATCGTCGCCAGGCTGCGGGTCGGGTCGGCGGCATAGGTGCCGTTGGTGTTGATCGAGGACAGGTAGCGCTTGTCGGTCAGGTTGGTCAGGTTCAGCGCCACGGTCAGGTTCTGAGCCGGGCCGAGCGTGCCAAAGTCATAGGCGAGCGACGCATTGACCAGCCAGTAGCTCGGCACCGAGACATCGTTGGTATAGGTCACGTAACGCTTGCCGACATGGTTGGCAGCCAGGCGCAGGTCCCACGGCCCCGGGGTCCACGCCAGGGTGCTGGCGAACATCCATTCCGGGGTGTCGACGGTCTTCTTGCCGCGGGTCGGCACCACACCGTTGTTCACGTAGTCGTTGTCGTAGGTGCTGTCATTCCAGGACAGCGCGTTGGACCAGGCCAGGTCCTGCATCGGCTTCAGCTGCAGCGTCGCCTCGGCGCCGCGGCTGGTCACCGAACCGACGTTGGAGAACAGCGCCGGGCAACCGAGGATGCCCACGCACTGCGCAATGGCCAGCAGGCGGTTGTCGAACTTGACGTCGTATACCGCAACCGAGGCTTCATAGCCCTGCCCGTAGCCACGCCAGCCCAGCTCGAGGGTGCGCGACTGTTCCGGCTTCAGGTTCTGCGCGCTGGTGTCGAACGCGGCCTGCGGCACGTTGAAGGGGCTACCCACGCCCAGCGCATAGGCGGCCACGTTCCTGGCGAACGAACCGAAGATCTCGTTGCCTTCGTTGAGCTTGAAGTTGAAGCCTGCCTGCGGCAGGAAACCCTTCTTCGAGGTCAGGCTGCTGTTGTTGGCATAGCTGCCCAGTGGCGTGCGCACACGGGTGCGGGTATGCGGCGACTTCGCGCCGATGTCGAGGGTCAGGCGATCGTCGAACAGCCGAATGCGGTCCTGCACGTAGAACTGGCGGGTGATGGTGGTGTAGCGCTGGTGCCACACGCGCTGGTCCGGATTGCGCAGGAAGAAGTCATCGGTGATCGGGCCGTCGATATAGTAGAAGTTGCGCTGCACGCTGTGGCCGTTGTCTTCGTACCACAGGCCCGCTTCCAGTTCGTGGCCTGCCACGTTCCAGGTGAACGCCGAGGTCACGCCGGTGCGGTCGATCGCGTACTCGGTGGTGCGGATCGAGATCGGGATCTCGCGGCGGGTGCCCGGGTTGGAGGGATTGGACGGGCTGAACCAGTGGCCCTGGCCGCGGTTGCTGTGGTTGTAGACGTTGACCTTCAGGCGCATCGACGCGTTCAGGCCGAAATCGCCGGCGATGCTGGACAGGTCGTCATTGCGCAGGCCGTGGCCGGAGTAGTACGCATCCCACGGGCTGTTGACGCCGCCGCTGAATGTGCCGCGTGCGGCGGCGATGGCGCGATCCCAGTCCGGCGCGTAGTTGTCCCAGTCCCAGCCGAGGCGATCGATCATCTCCAGCGACAGGTCCTGGTAATCCGCCTCAACGCGGCGCGAGGCGTTGAACAACGCGGTGATCCTGCTGTCCGTTCCGAAGTTGTAGGTGGCCTTGCCGTTGAACTGCTTCAGCTCCTGCGAGCCCTTGCCCTTCCACTTGTCGCCCTCGGAGTAGGCGCCGGACAGGTAGGCGGCAAAGCCCTGGTGTTCGCCGGTTTCCAGGCGAGCATAGCTGCGGCGTGCGTTGTCGCTGCCAAAGCCCTGCGCCAGCACCACGCCGTACTCGGTGGATGGGTCGATCGAATAGAACTGGAACACACCGCCGAGATTGCTGGTGGATGGCGTACCCAGCGCGCCGATGCCGGTGGAAACTTCGGCACCGCCCAGGTTCTCGCTGATCACCGCACGGCTGATATGCAGGCCGTTGCTGTTGCCGTAGGCCATGTTGCCCAGCGGAACGCCATCGAGCGTGTAGCCCAGGCGGTTCTGGTTGAAGCCGCGCAGGCTGATGGTAGTGGACCACTCATACGCACCGGTGGCGTCGGCCGATTCGAAATGCACGCCCGGCTTGGTCGCCAGCAGCTTCAACGGGTTGGCGCCGGGCGGCAGCACCTTCATGTCCTCGGCGGTGACGCGCTGCACCTGGCGGGCTTCGCCGCGGCCGATCACCGAGACCGAATCGAGCGTGGTGGCTGACTGCGCATCGGCGACGGGGGCGGTTTCAGCAGCCGCCAGCGACGGCAGCGAAGCACAGACCAGCAGGGCCAGCAGATTGCGGCGGAGCGGAGCGTGGGATGGCATGAAGGCGGATTCCTCGGGCACGCTGGACGCCGAAGGGCGGCGTCGAAGGGCAGCAGCGGGCGGAATCGTAGAAGCGTCGCGTTACATGTCATTTACACGCCACGCACGGGCGTTCGGCGTTTCGAATGGCCTGCCGGCCGCGGTGGGGTGCCGCCCAGCGCCCGGCACGACCGTTACTCGAACGAACCGACCGAATCGTGGGCCAGGTTGTCGAACCGGGTGTACTCGCCGAAGAACTTCAGCTTGCACGAGCCGGTCGGGCCACCACGGTGCTTGCCGATGATGATCTCGGCCAGGCCCTTGTCCGGCGAGTTTTCCTTGTTGTAGTAGTCATCGCGGTAGATGAACACGATCATGTCCGCGTCCTGCTCGATTGCGCCCGATTCACGAAGGTCGGCCATCACCGGGCGCTTGTCGGTACGCGTTTCCAGTGAGCGGTTGAGCTGGGACAGCGCGATCACCGGCACGTTCAGTTCCTTGGCCAGGCCCTTGAGCGAACGCGAGATCTCCGAGATTTCGGTCGCGCGGTTCTCGCTGTTGCCCGGCACGCTCATCAGCTGCAGGTAGTCGATCACGATCAGGCCCAGGTCGTGCTCGCGCTTGAGCCGGCGGCACTTGGAACGCAGCACTTCCGGTGACACGCCCGGCGTATCGTCGATGAAGATCTTGGTTTCCTTCAGCATCTTGATCGCGCTGGTGACACGGCTCCAGTCCTCGTCTTCCAGCTGGCCGGTACGCAGGCGCTGCGCGTTGATGCGGCCGTTGGAGGAGATCAGGCGCATCGCCAGCTGCGAGGCCGACATTTCCATCGAGAACACCGCCACGCCCTTCTTCGACTTGATCGCCGCGTACTCGGCGATGTTCAGCGCGAAGGTGGTCTTGCCCATCGCCGGGCGCGCGGCCAGGATGATCAGGTCGGTCGGCTGCAGGCCGGCGGTCATTGCATCAAAGTCGTTGTAGCCGGTCGGCAGGCCGGTGATGTTGCCGCCGTTCTCGAAGCGGTTGCGCAGTTCCTCGAAGGCATCCTTCAGCGCGCCGGGCATGGCCACGAAGTCGGTACGGCCGCGTGCGCCCTGTTCGGCGATGGCGAACACGCTCTTCTCCGCCGCCGACAGCAGTTCGCTGCTGTCACGGCCTTCGGGTTGGAAGCCATCATTGACGATGTCGGTACCCACCTGGATCAGCTGCCGCAGCACCGCCTTGTCGCGCACGATCTCGGCGTAGGCCACGATGTTGGCCGCCGACGGCGTGGTGCTGGCCAGCTCGACCAGGTAGGCGCCATCGCCGACCAGTTCCAGCTTGCCCTGCGATTCGAACCACTCGCCCAGGGTCACCGCATCGAATGGCCGCTCGCGCTCGGACAACTCGCGGATCGCCCGGTAGATCATCTGATGGTCACGACGATAGAAATCGCCCTCGGTCAGCTGGTCGTTGACCCGGTCATAGGCTTCCGGTGCCAGCATCAGGCCACCGAGCACCGCCTGTTCGGCTTCCACCGAATGCGGTGGCACCCGCAACTGGTCGATGCGCGACTCGTCGCGATCGCGATCGAAGCCATCACCGCGCTCTCTGCGGTTGGAACGGAAGCCGGAACGAGCGGACATGCTGCGGTGTTTCCTGCAAAAGTGGGCCAGATCAGTGTAGGCATGCGCCGACCCCGGGGGCCATGGACAAGCCTGTGGATAAGCCGTGGAAGAACGGGGGATATCCGCCGGAGTCTGGCCAGAGTGGCGCGGGAGCGTCGCATTGCCTGCGATGGGCACCGTTGCGGCACCCGAGCGGGTCATTATCGCAGATCGCAGCCCCGGGGTTGGGGTCGGATCCCCCTGCGACGCAGGGGGCTCTGACCCCGCAGGCGTCAATCGCCCTTCACGTGCACCGCAATCAGCGCCAGGAACCGATCCACGTAGCCCTGCAGGAATTTCTGCGTACCTTCGTTGTGGATCGTGCCGTCGGCATCGATCAGGCCGTCCTTGAAATGAATGAACGCCTCGGGCTGACCGAGCACGTGCATGTCCAGGAAGGCCAGGCTGTTGCGCAGGTGCTGCTGGGCCACGGCGGTGCCGATCTGGCCGATGGAGGCACCGATCACCGCCGCCGGCTTGCCGGCAAAGGCGCTGTCACCATACGGGCGCGAGCCGATGTCGATGGCGTTCTTCAGCACCCCAGGCACCGAGCGGTTGTACTCGGGGGTGACGAACAGCACCGCATCGGCCGCACGCACCTGATCTTTCAGCCGGGTGCCCTGCGGCGGATAGTGGCCATCGAAATCCTGGTCGTACAACGGCAGATCGCCGATCTGCACATACTGGAAGCGTGCGCGGTCACCGGCGATCTTCTCCAGCGCGTGGGCCAGCTTGCGGTTGCAGGAGTCCTTGCGCAGGCTGCCGACGAGCACGGCAATGGTGGGGACGGACATCGGGACATACTCCTCACGGTGCGGGAGCTCCAGCCTAGTGGCCGGGCCCGTGCAGGCCGGTGAAGATCAGCCGCCGCTGACGCCCGCGCGCACCTGCCGCCAATGCGCCTGCCAGGCCTGGAACATCAGCACGTTCCACAGATGGGTGTGCCACTTGCGCTGCCCGCCCAGGAACTGCTGCCACAACGGCTGCACTGCCGCCGCCGACAGCACGCCCTCGCGTTCCAGGCGCGCGGGCTGCAGCAGGTCCTCGGCCCAGGGCCGCAGGTCGCCCTTCAGCCAATCGCTGACCGGCGCACCGAAGCCACGCTTGGGGCGGTGCACCATCGACTGCGGCACATAGCGCCCCAGCACGCGCTTGAGCAGCACCTTGCTGGTGGTCTCGCTGCGCTTGAAGCCCAGCGGCAGCGACCAGGCGAACTCGGCCACGCGCCAGTCCAGCAACGGCGCCCGCGCCTCCAGGCTGACCGCCATCGACGTGCGGTCGACCTTGCACAGCAGATCGTCAGGCAGGTAGCTCACGAAATCGGCCAGCATCATCGCATCGGCCGGGGTGCCAGCGCCGTGCAGGGGATCGGCCAGGTCATAGAAACTGCCGGCGGCCTGCGCGCCGGGCACGGCGGCGACCGGATCGCGCCAGCGCGAAATGCGGTTGCGGTAAACGTCGCCGATGCCACGCGCACCGGTCTCGGCCAGCAGTGCCGCCAACCCACCGGTGCGCGAGGCCTCGCCCTGCTGCTGCGAACGCGCCCCCATCCAGCGCCGCAAGGGGCCAGGTACGCGGCCGAGCATCTGCCAGTTGCGCAGCGCGCGCACGTAGCGCGTGTAACCGAAGAACAGTTCATCGCCACCATCGCCGGACAGCGCCACGGTCACGCCCTGCCGCGCCAGGCGCGCGACCAGTGCGGTCGGTACCTGCGAGGCATCGGCGAAGGGCTCATCGAACATCGCCGGCAGCTGCGGCACCACCGCCAGGGCATCGGCGCCGCTGACATACAGTTCGGTGTGGTCGCAACCCAGGTGCGCGGCCAGTTCCCTGGCCAGGGGCGCCTCGTCATGGCTCGAATCACGGAAGCCGATGCTGAAGCTGTGCACCGGCTGCCCACTCTGCGCCTGCATCAACGCAGCCACCAGTGACGAATCAGTACCGCCGGACAGGAATACCCCCACTGGCACGTCGGCCACCATGCGCAGCGCCACTGCATCGCGCAGCAGTGTGTCCAGCTGTTCCTCGGCCTCCTCGATGCGGCCCTGGAACGGCGCGGCCAGGGCCGCCTGCATGCGCGCACGCGCATCCCAGTAAGGGCGTTGCGCCTGCTCGGGGCGATGCGCGGCCGCGCCAGCAGCGACCATTGCCGCGTCCAGGCGCAGCACCCGGCCAGGCATCAGCTTGTAGCAGCGCTGGTGGATGCTGTGCGGCGCCGGAATGTAGTCCAGCCGCAGCAGCAGGGTCAGTGCGTCGCGATCGATGTCGTTGTCGAAGGCCGGGTGCTGCCACAGCGCCTTCAGTTCCGAACCGAACACCAGCGTGTCACCGGCCCAGCCGTAGTACAGCGGCTTCTTGCCGACACGGTCGCGGGCCAACCACAGGCATTGCGCCTGACGGTCCCACAGCGCGATGGCAAACATGCCGTTGCAGCGCTGCAGGGTCTCTTCCACGCCCCACTGCAGGATCGCCGCCAGCAGCACTTCGGTGTCGGAATGGCCACGGAAGCCATGCCCCAGCGGCTCCAGCTCGGCACGCAGCGCCGCGAAGTTGTAGACCTCGCCGTTGTAGGCCATCACGTAGCGGCCATCGGCCGACGCCATCGGCTGGTGGCCGAGCGGGGACAGGTCAAGGATGCTCAGGCGGCGATGCGCCAGCGCGATGCCGGACCCGGCATCGACCCAGCTGCCGCCATCATCCGGCCCGCGATGGTGCAGCGCCTGGCCCATGGCCAGCACCTGCGCCTGCAGCACCTCGGCCGACGCCATCGGCGCCGGCAACAACATTCCCGCCAATCCACACATGCATCAGGGTTCCTGCGCCAGGTCGAGGGCGGCGCCAATCACCGCATTGTCGCTTGGAAGCCCGAACATTGCTGCCCCTGCCAGCGGGGTATAGGTATCGGCGCCACAGACCCGGCGCAGCGGCAGATGGCCGAACCCGGCTTCGACCAGGGCGGTGACCACGCCTTCGCCCACCCCGCCGCTGTGGCGGCCCTCGTCCAGCACCAGCAGGCGCTTGGCCGTTGCGGCCTGGGACGCGATGAACCCTGCATCCAGCGGCACCAGCCAGCGCAGGTCGACCACCCGCACCCGCCAGCCCAGCTGCTGCTCGATCGCCCGCGCCGCCCGCAGTGCCATCGGCACGCCGTTGCCATAGGTGTAGACCACCAGGTCGTCGGCGTCGGCGGCATAGACCCGCCCCTCACCCGGCACCAGCGCCTGCCCCTGCGCCGGGTAGTCGAACAGCCACTGGCCATCGCCGGCGTCGTGCAGGTCCTTGCTCATGTACAGCGCGATCGGCTCCAGCAGCACCGCCACCCGCCCGTCCACCCGGGCCATCGCCGCCAGCGTGCGCAGCATCATCACCGCATCGTCGCCGCGCGACGGGCAGCCGACCACCAGCCCCGGAATGTCGCGCAGCGCGGTGATCGAATTGTCATTGTGGAAGTGGCCGCCGAAGCCCTTCTGGTAGCCCAGCCCTGCCACCCGCACCAGCATCGGGTTGCGGTACTGGTCATTGGAGAAGAACTGCAGCGAACACGCCTCGCCACGCAGCTGGTCGATGGCGTTGTGCAGGTACGCCAGGTACTGGATCTCCGGAATCGGCAGCATGCCCATGTTGGCCAGGCCCTGCGCCATGCCCAGGATCATGGTTTCATCCAGCAGCGTGTTGAACACCCGGCGCGGGCCAAAGCGGCGCAGCAGATCCTTGCTGACGGTATAGACGCCGCCCTTCTGTGCCACGTCCTCGCCGAACAGCAGGCTCTGCGGATACTTGGCCAACAGCTCCTGCAGGCCATGGTTGATCTGGATCGCAAGGTGCCGCGGCGCCTGCCGTTCGGGCAGTGCCCCGGCATCGCCATACAGCGCTTCGCGCGTTTCCGTCGGCACCGCACGCTGCGCCTCCGCCTGCACCGCTGCCGGCGTGTACGGTGCCAGCGGGGCCATCACCTGCTGCAGCGACTGCAGCTTGGCGCTGCCCTCGGCATCGGCCGCGGCGGCCATGCAGCGCGCACGCATCGTTTCGTACGCCGCCTCGATCGCCGCCGCATCCATCCAGCCCGATTCCAGCGCGATCTGCGCCGAGCGCAGCAGCGGATCCCACGCCTCGGCCGCGCACAGTTCCGGCAGCGCGCGCCACTCCACCTCGAAATCGGTGCCGGCGTGGCCCATCAGGCGCGTGGTGCGCAGATGCAGGAAGGTCGGCCGCCGGGTCCGCCGGCAATGCGCCACGGCCACCTGCACCTGGGCATGGCCCGTGGCCAGGTCCAGGCCGTCGGCGAAGAAGTAGTCCAGCCCCGGTTGCCGGCTGAATCGCTCGGCGATCCAGCCTTCAGGCGTCTTCACCGAGATGCCCAGGCCGTTGTCTTCGCAGACGAACAGGATCGGTGCCGGCAGCTTCTGGTAGGCCGACCACATGGCCGTGTTGAAGGCGGTCTGCGCGGTGGCGTGGTTGGCCGAGGCATCGCCGAACGAACACAGCACGATGCTGTCGGCGGGAATCGGCAGGTCCTGGCCCAACCGCTTGCCGCTCTCGATGGCCAGCGCGGTACCCAGCGCCTTGGGCAGGTGCGAGGCGATGGTCGAGGTCTGTGGCAGGACCCACAACGGCTTGCTGCCCCAGACCTTGTGACGGCCACCGCTGGCCGGATCCTCGGCACTGGCGGCGAACGAGAGCGCGGCATCGCGCAGCGGGTCGATGCCCGGCACCTGGCGCGAGCGCTCGGCCATGAAGGCGCCGGAGCGATAGTGCAGGAACGCCGGGTCGGTGTGCCGGCAGGCCCGCGCCAGCAGCGCATTGCCCTCGTGGCCGGACGAACCGATGGTGTAGAAGACCTTGTTCTGCACCCGCAGTACGCGCGCCATCAGGTCCAGCTGGCGGCTGGCCAGCTGCGAATCGAACAGCTCATCGAAGGCTGCAGCAGTGAGCGTGCTGCCCGGCAGGATCGGCTGGTCCGGCGCCGGTCGCGGGCGCGGGTTGCCGCGCCAGCCGCGCACCGCCTCGAGGAAATTGGCGTCGCAGACATCGGCGCGGTTGAGCACGCGCATGCGTGCGGGAATCGGATCGGGAACCGCTGCGAACATCGAACACCCTCCGTGTCGTTGTTGCATTCGGCCGGGCCTGGCCCGGCATTACCCTGTTCGGTTCACGCGGCTTCGAAGCGCGCGCGCACCTCGTCGCTGACCGCCGGCATCGGCACGAAGCGTGGCTGCGCACGTACGCGCTGCAGCCAGGCGCGCACTTCCGGGAACGGCTCCAGGCCGATGCCGCCCTCGCCCGCCACATCGGTGTAGGCAAACAGGGCAATGTCGGCGATGCCATAGCCGCTGCCGGTGAACCATTGCGCCTGGCGCAGGTGCTGCTCCATCACCGCCAGCGCGCTGGCGGCGCGTTCATGCAGGCGCGGCAGCTCGGCCCGGCGCGGTGAATCGGCTGCAGTCCAGCCGCGGATGAAGCGCGCCACCGCCACGCAGGGCTCATGCGTGTACTGCTCGAAGAACATCCAGCTCAGTGCCTGCGCACGCTCCCAGCCATCCACCGGCAGGTACGGCGTGCCTTCAGCCAGCCAGAACAGGATTGCATTGGACTCGGTCAGCACGCGGCCGTCGTCGCGGACGATCAGCGGCACCTTGGCATTGGGATTCAGTGCCAGGAACTCGGCGGTGTGGGTCTGCCCATGGGCGCTGTCGACCTCCACCCAGCGGTAGCGGCTGCCAAGCTGCTCCAGCAGCAGCCGGACCTTGTGGCAATTGCCCGAGACCGACATGCCATGCACCGTCAGCGGGACGCGCTCTTCCACCATTGCCTGCTCCATCGGATCCGGCCGGCGGCCGGCTGCGTGCAGTCTGGCAAGTGCGCCAGGGAATGCCAAGCGCGGATGCAGCATGGGCCCCCGGTAGTGCCGGCCGCGGGCCGGCAATCGCACGAATCCTGCTGCAACGAGGTTGCCGACCAGCGGCCGGCACTACCGGATCACGTTCAGCGTGCGCGCTGCCGCCATTGTTCGCGCGACTGGCCCCAGATCTGCATCGGTTTATCGTTGTACGGCGGCGGCAGTTCGCCCATACGCAGCAGCGTGCTGCCCAGCTTGCGCGCGACCGCCCGCGAGTTGTCGTTGTTCTCGGCGATGGTATGGATCACCTCGTCCCAGCCCAGCGTGTCGAAGGCCCAGTCGATGGCGGCAACCGCCGCTTCCGGCGCATACCCCCTGCCCCAACTGGCGTGGCGGATACCCCAACCGACCTCCGTGCCCGGCCAGTCCTGCGGCTGCCACGGGCCCATCCGCCCGATCCATTGGCCACTGGCCTTCTCGATCACGCTGAACATCGAGAAGCCGAACAGCTGCCAGGCGCCGGCCAGGCTGCAGAAACCGCGCCAGGCCACCGAGGGCGGCTGCACGCCCCCCAGGGTGCGCATCGTTTCCTCGTCGGCGCAGAAAGCCAGATAGGGTTCGTAGTCCTCGCGCAGCAGCGGGCGCAGGATCAGCCGCTCGGTTTCGAGGCGCAGGTCGAAGATGCTCATGCCGACTCCATGTCGAAGGGGCCACCATGATGGTGGATTCCGCCGCCACACGGATGAATGCCGGCGCGCACAACGAAACGGGCCGGCATGTGCCGGCCCGTTCGCTGTTGCAGTCTGCGCCGGGATTACTGGCGCGAAGCTGCGGTCGCACCGGCGGCAGCGGTCTGCGTGACCAGCTGGCCGTCGACCACCGGCAGACGATCGCTGACCGGCTTGTTGTCCAGGCGCACGGTCTTCTCGGCGCCGTCGTAGCGGTAGGTCACGTTGTAGCCCTTCACCACGTCGTTGGTGCCCATGGCGATACGGGTACCCGGCTTGCTGGCCATGCGCATGGTGCCGGTGGTGCCGTCCTCGTTGCGGTAGGTCACGTTGTAACCGGTGACGCGGCTCGACTCGGAGGTGGCCGTCTCGGTGTGGCACTGGCGCTCGGTACGATTGACCACGCGGCCGCCCACATGGCGCTTGTCGATCTGGTTGCCGATGAAGCCACCGGCCACCGCACCGGCTGCGGTGGCGGCCTTCTTGCCATTGCCGCCACCGACCTGGTTGCCGAGCAGGCCACCGACCACCGCGCCGACCACGGTACCGCCGACATTGCCATCACGTTCCGGCAGGCGTTCCTGCACCGTCACGTCCTGGCAGACCTCGTGCGGGGTCTGGGTGGTGGAGGTCTCGCGCACCGGATCGGTGCCGATCACAGTGGCATAGGCCTTCTGCTTCTCGGTGATCGGGTCGACCTTCAGCACGTCGGCGTATTCCAGCCCACGCGGCGCGGAGGGGTCGAGCGCGTCACCACGGGCACCGTCGTCGCTGGCGTTGCCATCGATCAGGCGCGATTCGCCGTTGGGGGTTCCGGCGCTGATGGAATCGGGCGACGAACCGCCGCTCTTCATGAAGGCGGCGGTGGCGATGCCACCGACCAGCAGCGCGCCCGCTGCGACCAGGACAGTTGTAGTTGTGCTTTTCATGACCTGCTCCTTGCGGACCATCCGCAACGTTCTCAAGGCAGATTGCAGCACGCGCTGCCTGAACGGAATCTCCACATTTCCTGCTCATTCCTGTAACCCATTCAGCATCGGGAAATGCTGGGCCCGTGGTAGCGTTTGCACGTTCCCCCACGAGGATTGCCGCCATGGCCAACCCGATGCTGCTGCCGGTTCTGCAATGGGCGCGCCGGCTGCGCTACCCCACCCTGTTCAAGCTGACCGCAGGCCTGTTCGCGCTGACCCTGTTCATCCCCGACCCGATTCCGTTCGTGGACGAACTGGTGCTGGGGTTCGGAACGCTGCTGCTGGCCAACTGGAAGAGCCGCAACACCGCGACGCCGCCGCCCCTGGAACAGCGTTGAGCGTGCTGGTCGACAGCCATTGCCACCTCGATGCCGGTGAGTTCGACCCTGACCGCGCGGCCGTGATCGCGCGTGCGCAGGCGGCCGGCGTCCATGTCCAGGTGGTGCCGGCGGTCACCGCCGCGAGCTGGCCGAAGCTGCGCGAGGTCTGTACACAGGCGCCGGGGCTGTACCCGGCCTATGGCCTGCATCCGATGTTCCTGGCGGCGCATCGGCCCGAGCATCTGCCGCTGCTGCGCGCATGGATCGAGCGCGAGCGCCCCTGCGCGATCGGCGAGTGCGGGCTGGACTTTTTCGTTGACGGACTCGATCCGGACACGCAGCAGGCCTACTTCATCGGCCAGCTGGAACTGGCCCGTGAGTTCGACCTGCCGGTGATCGTGCACGCGCGCCGCGCGGTGGATGCGGTGATCGCGGCGATCCGCCGCATCGGTGGGCTGCGCGGCGTGGTGCACAGCTTTTCCGGCAGCCTGGAACAAGCAGCGCAACTGCACAAGCTGGGTTTCCTGCTGGGCCTGGGCGGCCCGCTGACCTACGACCGCGCGCAGCGCCTGCAGCGGCTGGTGCGTGGAATGCCGCTGGAGCAGCTGCTGCTGGAGACCGATGCGCCGGACCAGCCCGACGCCGGCATCCGTGGCCAGCGCAACGAACCGGCGCGGTTGGCGACCATTGCCCGCCACGTGGCCGCACTGCGTGGGTTGGATGCAGAGGCCGTGGCGCACGCCACCACCGAGAACGCGCGACGGCTGTTCGCGCTGCCGGCAATGTAACGGGCAGGTGCCGGCCGTTGGCCGGCACGACCCATCACAGCTCGCTGGCCTCTACCGCTTCGGCCTTCACCTTCTTTGGCTCCAGCAGCATCTCCAGTGCCTTGCCCACCGCAGCAAACGCAAATGCGCCGGTGATGTGGGTAGCCGCACCGAGGCCGGCACCACAGTCCAGCTTCAGCGCGGCATCGGCCCCCAGGTTCGGGCGCAGGCCACAGACACTGCCGTCGGCCTGGGGGTACTTCACGTTCTCCAGCGAATACACCGCCGGCACACCGAAGTAGCGCTTGGCATTCTTCGGGAAATTGAACTCGCTGCGCAGCTTCTTGCGGATCAGCGCCAGCATGGCGTCATGCTCGGTGCGCGAGACATCGCGGATGCGCACCAGGGTCGGGTCGGTGCGGCCACCGGCAGCACCCACGGTCAGCAGCGGCAGCTTGCGGCGGCGGCACCAGGCAATGGTCTCGACCTTGACGCGGAAGCTGTCGCAGGCGTCGATCACCAGGTCGAAACCACGGTCCAGCAGCTCGGCCATGTTGGAGACGGTCAGGAAGGCCTGCACCGCATCGACGCCGATGTCAGGATTGATCGCACGGCAGCGCTCGGCCATCGCCTCGGCCTTGTTGCGGCCATAGTTGCCTTCCAGCGCCGGCAGTTGCCGGTTGGTGTTGGACACGCAGATGTCATCGGCATCGATCAGGGTCAGGTGGCCGACCGCCGAACGCGCCAGGGCCTCCACCACCCACGAGCCGACACCGCCCATGCCCACCACCGCCACGCGGCTGCCCTGCAGGCGCTCGAGCGCACCTACGCCATACAGCCGTTCGATGCCGGCGAAGCGTTGTTTGACCTGTTCGTTCATCCGGCTATTTTAACGTGCAGGCACGCGCGCCTACAGCGCGCCGGTACCAAACCCATCGTTGCACGACCGGAGAGCCCGCCTTGAACGCCAGCCCGCCCCGCCGCCTGTCCTCCGCCCACCGCTACCTGTTCGTGCTGGGCCTGGGCCTGCTGATCGGCCTGGTCGCCACGGTGATGGTCGGCCGCGTGCTGCAGGCTCGCCGCGATCCCTTCCCGGACAGCCTGATGCAGGTGATGCAGCGGCAGTCGCAGCTGCTGCAGCAGGCCCAGCAGCAGAACCGCTGCAGCCTGGCCGACAGCGTTCCGCGCCTGCAGGCGCTGCGCCTGCTGTCCAACGACCTGGACCTGGCCTTTCCCGCGCTGAAGGACAGCGCTCAGTTCCAGCAGCATGCCGCCCGGCTGCGCGGCACCCTCAACGCCGCACTGGCTGTGCCGCCCAGTGACTGCACCGCCCTGGCCAAGGTCGTGGAAACCGTGCAGACCGATTGCCGGGCCTGCCACCAGGATTTCCGCTGAAGCGCATTCATCTTCCAGCCGGACTGTGCACGCGTGGTTGGCACCTCGTTCACGTTCAAAAGGGGACGATTCGTCCACCCTGCTGCATGACGCAGTACCACCCAACGCACCCGCCTTCACGGCCAGGAGACGCCCCATGAAGATCCAGCTCATCGCTGCCAGCGCCATCGCCACCCTTGCCCTGGCCGGCTGTGCCACCTCGCCCGGCTACGGCGGTGGCGGCTACAACAACGGCGGTTACAACTCGGGCGGTTACGGCAACAACGGTGGCTACAACCAGGGCCGCTGCGCCGACTGCGGCATCGTCACCCGCATCAACGTGGTGCCCTCGGGCCGTACCGCGCCCAGCGCGACCGGCGCGATCCTGGGCGGCATCGTCGGTGCCGTGGCTGGCCATGAGATCTCCGACCACACCGGTGGCAGCCGTGGCAACAAGAACATCGCCGCCGCCGCTGGCGCTGTCGGTGGCGCACTGGCCGGCAACCAGATCCAGAAGAACGTGACCAGCGACACCTACGACATCAGCGTGCGCATGGACGATGGCCGCACCATCGTGGTCAACCAGCGCGATCTGGCCGGCATCCGCGAGAACACCTATGTGCGCGTGGTCAACGGCAAGGTCATCCTGCGCTGATCGGCAACGGGCCACCGGCAAAGAAAAAGGCCCGCTTGCGCGGGCCTTTTTCGTTTGACGTGATGCAGCTCGATCAGGTCGGCTGCACGGCGTCGGCCTGCAGGCCCTTCTGGCCCTGCACGACGGTGAAGGTGACCTTCTGGCCTTCCTTCAGGCTCTTGAAGCCCTGGGTCTGGATGGCGCGGAAGTGCACGAACACGTCTTCACCGTTTTCACGGCTGATGAAGCCGAAGCCCTTTGCATCGTTGAACCACTTGACGGTACCGGTCTCGCGTTCGGACATCTCACTAACTCCCTGATGACTCTCTCTTGTTGTTGGAAACGCCTGGTGGGCGGCTGACAAGCAAGGGGGAAGCGAGGTGCATCGATGCAGCGGATCGGGAAGATCTTGCTTCATCAGGCCACGATCCACGGTGACCTTGCCAAGCTCAGCGACTGCAACTTAACCCGCCCAAAACGAAAAAGCAACTGGCAAAATCTTTCACTGTCAACCCCAAAACGACCACCATACGGACCAGCATGGGACTCTCATTCATCTTGTATCTGCTAGCGGTCATTTTTGTCCTCGTCGGCATCGCCGGGATCATCCTGCCGGCCCTGCCAGGCATCCCGCTGGTCTTCGTCGGCCTGCTGCTGGCTGCCTGGGCCGATGGCTTCGCGCATGTCGGCTGGCCCACGCTGGTGGCGCTGGGCGTGCTGACCCTGCTCTCGCTGCTGGTTGATGTGCTGGCCACCGTGGTCGGCGCTCAACGGGTCGGGGCCAGCCGCAAGGCCCTGTGGGGCACGTTCGTGGGCAGCATCGTCGGCCTGTTCTTCATGCCGATCGGCCTGTTCGCCGGGCCGCTGCTCGGCGCGCTGGCCGGCGAGTACTGGCATACCCGCGAACTGGGACGCTCCACCAAGGTCGGCCTGGCAACCTGGCTGGGCATCCTGCTGGGCCTGGCGCTGAAGCTGGCCGTGGTCATCGCGATGCTGGGCCTGTTTGCCTTCGCCTGGTTCCTGTAGCGGGCATCGCCTTCACGCCGCGCGCACGCTGTGCCCGTGCATAAACCCTGGGGGCTGGCCGCCATCCGGCGCAGTCGCCACACTGTGCGTTCCCCGTATTCACTGAAGGGCCTGCTGCAATGACCCTCCCCATGCTGTCTCCCCGCCTCGCACCGCTGGCCGTGGCCCTGTCCCTGGCCAGTGGCACGGTGGCCGCCCAGGAGTTCGCGCCCAGCGCCGAAGCCTCGCCGGCGGCGTGCTCGGCGATCACCACTGATGCAGCCCGCCTGGCCTGCTATGACCGTCAGTTCGGGCGTACCCCGCAGGCCACTGCCGCCGCCGATGCAGCCGCCGAAGCGGCCGCACAGGCCCGCCGCGAGGAACGCCAGACCACACGCGTCAGCCAGGGTGAGGAAAAGCTGCGCGAGCGCGTCAGCGACCTGTTCCGCCCCGCAGGCCCGGACAGCGCGCTGGCCAATGCCGGCCGCGGCTCGCTGCTGGACAGCCGCTGGGAACTGGCCGAGGACTCCAAGCTGGGCCCGTTCCAGCTGCGCGCCTACAAGCCGGTGTACCTGTTGCCCGCGTTCTGGACCAGTGACCGCAATACCACCCCGCACTCTCCGAACCCGGCCAATACGGTCACCACGCCGCAGGAGCTGGACAGCGCTGAACTGAAGTTCCAGATCAGTTTCAAGACCAAGATCGCCGAAAACCTGTTCGGCGACAACGGCGACATCTGGGCCGGCTACACCCAGAGCTCGCGCTGGCAGGCCTACAACAGCGCCGATTCGCGACCGTTCCGCGAGACCAACTACGAACCGGAAGTGATGATGGTGTTCCGCAATGGCTACTCGATCGGCGGCTGGCGCGGACGCATGACCGGCATCGCGCTGAACCACCAGTCCAACGGCCGCGCCGACCCGCTGTCGCGCAGCTGGAACCGGGTAATGCTCAACATCGGCCTGGACCGCGAGAACTGGGCGCTGGTGCTGCGCCCCTGGTACCGCATTCCGGAAACCCGCAGCGATGACAACAACCCGGACATCGAGGACTACATGGGACGCGGTGACGCCACCCTGACGTGGAACCGCAATGGCCACGAGGTCTCGCTGATGGCGCGCCATTCGCTGCGCACCGGCAGCCGCTCGCACGGTGCGCTGCAGCTGGACTATGGCTTCCCGATCAGCAACCTGCTGCGCGGCCACGTACAGGTCTTCGATGGCTATGGCGAGAGCCTGATCGACTACAACCACAAGGCCACGTATGTGGGCGTGGGCGTGTCCCTGCTGGAGTGGTTCTGATGCACGTGACGATCTGGCACAACCCGGCCTGCAGCAATTCGCGCGGCGCACTGAAGCTGATCCGCGATGCGGGCTTCGAGCCGGAGGTGATCGAGTACCTGGGCGACCCGCCGGACGTGGCTGCGCTGCGCCAGGTACTGGCCGAATCCGGTCTGGACGCGCAGGCGCTGGTGCGCAGCAAGGAAGCGCAGTTCGCCGAACTGGGCCTGGACGGTGCCGATGAAAACGCTCTGCTGGCCGCAATGGCCGCACACCCGCGCCTGATCAACCGCCCGGTGGTGCGCACACCCAAGGGCACACGGCTGTGCCGCCCACCGGAAACGGTGCTGGAGATCCTGTAACGGAAAAGGGGACGGAGGGGATGAAGTCGTTTGTGCACAAACGACTTCATCCCCTCCGTCCCCTTTTCTGTCTCTTATATATATCTACGCGCCCACGAGAGAGGCCGAAATCACCAATGCCGTCTTTTCCTTTACAAGCAACTTGCAGCTCACCTATCCGAACACGGCCTGCTTCCTGTTCGATAGCCACGCACCCGG
>NZ_LLXV01000067.1 GCF_001431665.1 Stenotrophomonas beteli
TCACGCGCGCAGCGCGGCTTTATCGCAACCTCACCGAAGCGCAAGCCGAGCATGGGCTCGGCTCTACAGCCGACCGGCCCGCCCTTGTAGAGCCGAGCCTACGCTCGGCTCACGCGCGCAGCGCGGCTTTTTCGCAACCTGACCGAAGAGCAAGCCGAGCATGGGCTCGGCTCTACAGCCGACCGACCCGTCCTTGTAGAGCCGAGCCTACGCTCGGCTCACGCGCGTAGCGCGGCTTTATCGCAACCTGACCGAAGAGCAAGCCGAGCATGGGCTCGGCTCTACTCTTCCTCTTCCGGCACGTCCTGCGGGTTCAACGTCTTGCTTGCCCGCTTCGGCGCGGTGAACGGCGTCGGCGTCGGCACGCCCTGGCCGGCGTTGCCGAACACCATCTTGGCGTCGGCATTCAAGCCACCCCCGGCAATCTCCAGCTCGAAGCGCTCGGCATCGCGGCGACGGATCTGCTCGGCAATCTCCACCGCGTCGTCCTCGTCCGCACCCAGTTCCACCAGCGCGGCCTGGCCGAACAGCACCGCCGATTCAAACGTCTCGCGGATCTGGAAATCGACACCGGCATGGATCAACCGCAGCGAATGCTCGCGGTCGAACGAGCGCACCATCAGCTTGGCCTGCGGGAACTCGTGCGCCACCAGTTCGACGATGCGGTCGGCGGCCTCCGCCTTGTCCACGCATACGGCAATCGCACGCGCGGTGGCCGCGCCCGAGGCATGCAGCACGTCCAGTCGCGTACCGTCGCCGTAATAGATCTTGAAACCGAAGCGCGCGGCGCTCTGGATCATCTCCACATCGTTGTCGATGATGGTCACGTCCACGTCGCGCGCCAGCAGCGACTGGCTGGCGACCTGGCCGAAGCGGCCGAAGCCGATCAGCAGCACGCTGCCGGACAGGCCCTCGGCCTCGTCCACGCCGTCCATGTTCACCGTCGGCTTCGGCGCGATGCGCTTGTAGACCAGCACCACCAGCGGGGTCAGCGCCATCGACAGCACCACCACGGCGGTGAAGTTGGCATTGATCTCCAGGTTGATCACGCCGGCCGATGCGGCGGCAGAGAACAGCACGAAGGCGAACTCGCCGCCCTGCGCCATCAGCACGCCGCGATCCAGCGCCTGCGCGTGGTCGCTGCCCATGATGCGCGCCACCACGTAGATGCACAGCGCCTTGGCCGCCATCAACGCCAGCACCAGGCCCAGGATCAGCTGCCAGTTGCCAGCCACCACGCCCAGGTCCAGCGCCATGCCCACGCTGAGGAAGAACAGGCCGAGCAGGATGCCGCGGAACGGCTCGATGTCCGCTTCGATCTGGTGGCGGAAGGTCGATTCGCTCAGCAGCACGCCGGCCAGGAACGCGCCCATCGCCATCGACAGGCCGGACAACTGCATCAGCAGCGCCGCACCCAGCACCACCAGCAGCGCGGCGGCAGTCATCACCTCGCGCGCCTTCGATTCGGCCAGCACGCGGAACAACGGGTTGAGCAGGAAGCGGCCGACCAGCACCAGACCGACGATGGCGCCGACGCCGATTGCTACCGACAGCCAGCGCGAGCCTTCGCCATCGGCACTGCCCGCGCTGGGGCCCATCCAGGCCACCAGCGCCAGCAACGGCACGATCAGCAGGTCTTCGAACAGCAGGATGGAGACGATCTTCTGCCCCGACGGCAGCGCGATGTCGCCGCGCTCGGCCAGCAACTGCATCACCACCGCGGTGGAGGTGAGCACGAAGCCGGTGGCGCCGATGAAGGCCACCTGCCACGGCAGGCCGAACAGCTTGGCGATGCTGGTCAGCACCACCGCACAGGTGACGATCTGCAGCGTGCCCAGCCCGAAGATTTCCTTGCGCAGGCTCCACAGGTGCGAGGGCCGCATTTCCAGGCCGATCACGAACAGGAACATCACCACGCCGAGTTCGGCGGTATGCAGGATCGCCTGCGGGTCGGAGAACCAGCCCAGGCCGAACGGTCCGATCGCGAGGCCGGCAGCGAAGTAGCCCAGCACCGAGCCCAGGCCGGCCCGGCGGAACAACGGCACCATCACCACCGCCGCGCCCAGCAGGGCGACGACCTTGACCAGCTCGCTGGTCGCTGCTTCTACCGCCATGCGGTGTGTTCCCCAAGATCCAGAATCGGGTTCAACAATAGAGCAATGCCGATGACGGCAATAGCACGCATGTTGCGCCGGATTGTCTTGGAGGTGGAACGATGCCGGGAGAGACCCCCAGCATCATCCCGAAACCATGTATGCGCCTCAATGGGTGCCAACCGTGCCCCCGCCTTCTGTACATGCCAACCATGCACCCGCTTCGATAGGTGCCAACCGTGCACCCGCCTTCGGTAGGTGCCAACCTTGGTTGGCACGAGAACGCCGACCAAGGTCGGCATCTACCAAGGCATTCCCCGGCCGGCCTCACCCACCCCGGCAGAACGCGGCGTAATCGATATACCCCGGGAACGGCACGCCCGGCGAGCACACCGGGCAGTGCGGGTCCGGCCGGATGCCGGTCTCGCGGAAACGCATGCCCAGCGCATCGAAGCGCAGCAGCCGGCCAACCAGCGGCTCGCCAATACCCAACAGCAGCTTCAGCACCTCGGTGGCCTGCAGCACGCCGGCCAACCCGGGCAGCACGCCCAGCACGCCGGCTTCGGAACAGTTCGGCGCGAACTCCGGCGGCGGCGGCTCGGGGAACAGGCAGCGGTAGCACGGCGCCACGCCGCGCTGGCGGCCGGCGTCAAACACGCTTACCTGGCCGTCAAAGCGCTCGATGGCGGCATAGACCAGCGGCATGGCGTGCTTGATGCAGGCGTCGTTGAGCAGGTAACGCAGCGGGAAGTTGTCCGAGCCATCCAGCACCACATCCACCCCGGCCAGCAGCGCATCCACGTTCTCGGAGGTGACCCGCTCGGGAACGGCTTCCACCTTGATCGACGGGTTCAGCGCCAGCAGGCGCTCGCGCGCCGAATCGACCTTGAGCTGGCCGACGCTGGCTTCGGTATGCACGATCTGCCGGTGCAGGTTGCTGCGCTCCACCCGATCGTGGTCGGCGAAACGCAGGTGCCCTACCCCGGCGGCGGCCAGATAGAAACCGGCCGGCGCGCCCAGCCCACCGGCGCCCAGCACCAGCACGCGCGACTGTTGCAGCCGGCGCTGGCCAGCCTCGCCCACCTGCGGCAGCAGCAGGTGACGCGAGTAGCGATCGAAGAAATCGCGGTCGGCAGCACTGGCCAGCGGCTGCACCAAGGGCAGAGACTGCTCACGCCAGGCCACGGTGCCACCCGTCACGGAAGCGACGCGGGTGTAGCCGGCCTCCAGCAGGCACTGCGCGGCATCGGCCGAGCGCTTGCCGCTCTGGCAGATCAGCAGGATCTCCTGGTCGCGCTGCGGCAGATGCGCGGCCGGGTCGGCCTGCAGCTCGCCCTTGGCCACGCCGCGCGCGCCCTCGGCCATCCCGCCGGCCCGTTCGTGCGCCTCGCGCACATCGATCAGCACCGCGCCATGGGCCAGGCGCTCGCGTGCCTGCGCGGGGGAAAGCTCTTGGATGCTCATGGCCGCATTATCGCGCACGTGGCGGCAGGCCGCCTTGACCAGAATCTGTAGAGCCGAGCCCATGCTCGGCTGGCGCGCGTAGCGGGCCCGGGGTCAGATCCCATTTCCCCACAACGAAAAAGGCGGCCCTGCGGCCGCCCCCTCGTGAATCACTTGCCCTTGACGTGCTTCATCAAGCGCCGCTTGGCCTTGACCTGCCGCTCGGTGAGGACGTTCTTCTTGCCCTCGTACGGGTTGGTACCCTCGCGGAAGATGAAGCTCACCGGCGTGCCGATCAGCTTGAAACGCTTGCGGAAGAAGTTCTCCAGATAACGCTTGTACGACTCCTGCAGTTCCTTCAGGCGGGTGCCGTGCACGATGAAGGTCGGCGGGTTGGAACCGGCCGGGTGCACGTAGCGCAGCTTGGAGACGTGGCCGCGGATGGTCGGCGGCGGGTTGGTCTCGTAGGCCACTTCCAGCGCCTTGTTCACTTCGCTGGTGGTGAAGGTCTTGTTCGCCGATTCGTGGGCGCGATGCACCGCACGGAACAGCTCGCGCAGGCCCGAGCCGTGCTTGGCCGAGATGCGCACCGATTCGGCCCACGGCACGAAGCCCAGCTTCAGCGACAGCATGGTCTCGGCCTGCTCGCGCTGGTACTCGGTCAGGCCATCCCACTTGTTGATGGCGATCACCAGCGCGCGGCCGGCATCGAGCACGGCACCGAGCACGGTGGCGTCCTGGTCGGTCACGCCTTCGGTGGCGTCGAGCATCAGCACGGCGACCTGGCACTGCTCGATCGACTGCATGGTCTTGACCACCGAGAACTTCTCGACGACTTCGTCCACGCGCGAACGACGGCGCAGGCCGGCGGTATCGATCAGGCGGTATTCGCGGCCATCGCGCTCCAGATCCACCGCGATCGAATCGCGGGTGGTGCCCGGCACGTCGGAGGCGATCATGCGCTCCTCGCCGAGGATGCGGTTGACCAGGGTCGACTTGCCCACGTTCGGGCGACCGACGAAGGCGATGCGGATGCGGTTCGGATCGTTGTCCAGCTCTTCGCCGCTGCCTTCTTCCGGCAGGCGCTGGATCACCTCGTCCAGCAGGTCGTCCAGGCCCTGGCGATGCGCGGCCGAGACGGTCAGCATCTCGCCGAAGCCGTAACGGGCGAACTCCGAACGCACGCTGTCCTCGTCGGTGCCGTCGATCTTGTTGATCAGCAGCAGCGTCGGACGCGACAGCTTGCGCAGCCAGGCCAGGATCTCATCGTCCAGCGCCGAGGTGCCCTCGCGGGCATCGACGACGAACAGGATCAGATCGGCCTCGGCGGCAGCCGCCCGCGCCTGGCGCGTGGTGGCGCCTGCCAGGCCTTCGTCTTCGCCGGCAATACCGCCGGTATCCACGACGAGGAAATGGTTGTCCTCGTCGAGGCGGCAGACGCCGTAGTTGCGGTCACGGGTGACGCCGGGCTGGTCATGGACCAGCGCGTCACGGGTGCGCGTAAGCGCATTGAAAATAGTTGACTTGCCGACATTCGGCCGTCCAACCAGGGCGACCAAAGGCAGCATCGCGATTACTCCAATTTTTTAATTTGCCAACCGGAAGGCGGTCAGCTTGCCATCCACGTTCTGCACCAGCAGCACCCCGTCCGCCACGACCGGCTGGGCCAGCAGGGCATCGCCACCGCTCTTGGCCCGTGCCGCCATGGCACCATCGGAGGTGCGCAGCCAGTGCACGTATCCCTTGTAGTCGCCGACCACCACGTAGTCACCCTGCAGCGCCGGACCGGTCAGCGAACGACGCGCCAGCTCGGTCTGCGACCACATGGCCGCGCCGCTGGCCTTGTCCAGGCCGAACACGCCGCCCTTGTTGTCGGTGACGAACACATTGCCCGACGACACCGCCACGCCACCGGCGCCGCCATGGTCGCGCGCCCACAGCGGGCGACCGGTCGGGCCTTCGATGGCCATGGTCTGGTTCTTGAAGCTGCTCACATACAGGGTGTTGCCCTCGAGCACCGGTGCGCCATCGACGTCGGCCATGCGCTCCAGTTCGGTACGGCCTTCGCCGTTGCCCAGGTTCTGCTCCCACAGGGTACGCCCATCCTGCTGGGCCAGGGCGGCAACCGAACCCTCGTCCTTGCCGATGAACAGCACGCCCGGGCCGGTCACCACCGGCGCGTTGCCACGCACGGTCAGCGCCGGCAGCTCGCTCGGGTTGAACCACTTCTGGGTGCCGTTGCCGGCATCGAAGGCGGTCACGCGGCCATCGTTGCTGCGCACGTACACCAGGCCCTGGGCCACTGCCGGTGCGGCAATGACCTCACCCGCGACACGGGCGCGCCACTTCTCGCTGCCGTCGTTGATGTCCAGGGCGATGACCTGGCCGTCAAGCGTGCCGATCACGACCAGGTTCTCACCCACGCCCGGGCCGCCGGACAGGCGCAGCTTGGCCTTCTTCTTTTCCTTCTTCGGCTCCCAGGTCCAGGCCTTCTTGCCGGTTTCCAGGTCGATGGCATGCACGCCACCGGTGATCGCCGCAGCGAACACGTGGCCGTTGGCCACCGCCGGGCCCTGACGCACGCCGATGCGGCGTTCGCCCTTGCCCAGGTTGACCGACCAGATCTTGTTGACCTTCACGGTCGGCTCGAACTTGACCAGCTCAGCCGGCTCCTGCGCCTTCTTCGCGGCCGCGTCCTTGCCGGCGAACCAGCCCTTCATGGTGCTGCAGCCGGTCAGGGCCATGCCCATCAGGAGCACGGTGGCGACGCGGGTGATCATGACCTTCTGACTCATCAAACCGACTCCGCAGGGGCGGCGACGGTGCCGCCGGCGTCCATAACCTTGGTTTCCAGCAGGCGCCGCTGCGGCGCTGCCACATCCAGCGTCTTCAGCGCCTTCTCGTACTGTGCACGGGCCTCATCGCGCTTGCCCTGCGCCATCAGCGCATCGCCGTGGATTTCCAGGCTGCTGCTGTCGGTGGCGCTGCCCAGCAGCTTGATCGCCTCGTCGCTCTTGCCGGTGGCCACCAGCAGGCGCGCCACGCGCTGGTCGACCACGCGCTGCAGGTCGCCTTCGACCTTCACCGCGCGCAGGGTCGCCAGGGCTTCTTCGTTCTTGCCGGCATCGACCTGGGCCTTGGCCAGCTGCAGCGCCGCGAGGTCGCCGTAGATGCTGGACGGGCCGGCCTCAAGCGCCTTGACCGCCTTGGCGGCATCGTCGAGCTTGTTCTGCTGCAGGCCTTCGAGCGCCTTCTGGTACTCGACGTTGGCCGAGGCCAGCTTGCCGCCCTGATCCTTCTGGTACCACTGCCAGCCGGCAATGGCACCGATGGCGATGACCACGCCACCGAGGATGCTGGCGCCATTCTTCCGCAGCCAGCTGCGGACGCGTTCACTTTGTTCGTGCTCGTCGAGCAGATCGTCGATCGCCATGCGTACTCTCGCCCCGCCCATCGGGAGGGACCATTGGGTTTAATCGAAGGTGGTGAAACCGCGCCTCAGTGCGAAACCGGGACTACGGAGCCTTCAGAGGATACCTGAAAGCGTGCCACGTTGGCTCGCTGGTAGGGGGTCAGATCGACGATAGCGCCATTCTGCTGAACCTGGACCGCCGAGGCGTTGCCCAGGGTGACCCGGGCCACCTGGCCGGGCGTGAAGCTGCGGCTCTCGCCGGACCTGATCAGCGCCTTCTCGACGGTGGCGCCATCCGGGCCACCGATATCGACCCAGCTGTCGCCGCTGAACTGCATCTCCAGCGCATTGCCGGCCGCCGCCGGGGCCGGCGCCGGGCGCGGCACCGGGGCCAGCGAGGCCACGTACGGGGTGGCCGCCGGCTTGCTGGCCGCCGCGCCGCCGGCATCGGCCGGGGCCGCAGGCTCGACACCCGCCGCCGACGGAGCGACCGGCACCGCCGCCGGAATCGCATCCAGCGACGCCGTGCTCGGCGATGAGGTGGCACCGCCATCGAAATGGCCGCGGGTGGCGAACCACACCGGCACCGCCAGCACCGCGGTGATGCCGACATACAGCATGCGCCGGCCCAGGTTCTCGGCAATGCGGCGCGCGCGGGGCGTATGGGTATGGCTGACCAGGGTCGGCGGCACCACCGGCCCGACCTGGGCCTGCTCGAGCAGCTGGCTGATATCCACGTTCAGCAGGCGCGCATAGCTGCGCAGCTGGCCGCGCACGAACACCGGCGCCCCCAGCTTCTGCCATTGCTCTTCTTCCAGGGACTTCACCACCTGGACGGGCATGCGCAGGCGCGAGCCAACGTCTTCAAGGGTCAGTCCGGCCGCCTCACGGGCCTGGCGAAGGCGGGTGCCACAGCCGGCCGCGGTCTCGAGAGCGCTCACAGTCTGGTCATCAATCACAATGCATCAACCCTGGAGTTAGGAGCCCGCATCCTGCGGAAATTCCTGTCGAATCCGCTGCAGATAGCGATCAGATGCCGCCCGATCGCCCAGCCGCGCTTCGATTTGAGACGCAAGTTGTAACACGGAACGCGTTGCGGGTGCAGCCGCCATACGGCGCTCGGCAAACGCGCGAGCCTCCATGTAGCGGCCCTGGCGGAAGCTCAGTTGCGCCATCGCTTCCAGCGCAACCGGGTTGCCGGGCACCGTCGCCAGCGCGGCCCGCAGGTCGCGTTCGGCACGCTCGAACTGGCCGGCATCCAGCGCACAGCCGCCGGCGTTGGCCTGGGCTTCGGCCGGCGTGGCATAGCCCGGCGCCTGCAGCGCACGGTCGAACCACACCAGCGATTCGGCCGGGCGCCCCTGCTGGCACAGCCAGGCGCCATAGTTGTTGAGCACGTCACCCCGGGTCGGGGCCAGCTCGGCGGCCCGGCGGAAGCCCTCGCCGGCCTGCACGGTGCGACCGCGGCGCTCATCGATGCCGGCCAGCAGCACCAGCGCATCCGGCTCGCCCGGGGCCAGCTTCATTGCTTCGCGCGCCTTGCGCTCGGCACCGTCGAGGTTGCCGACCTGCATGTCGCGGGCCGCCAGCGTGAGCAGGTCGTTCAGGCGCACCTGGCGGCGCACCCCGTCGGGGTCACGCACCGAATACACCGGTGCCTCGCTCGGTCCGAGCCTGGCCTTGGGATGGGATTTGCAACCGCCGACCGCGAGGGCCAGCGTGCCTGCGAACAGGACCAGCCAGAGGCGGTCAGGCCGCGGCATCGCTCCCCTTCCCCGCCTGCAGCGTCTTGTTGAACTCGGCCTGGCGGCGGGTGCGGTCCATCACCTGGCCCTTGAGCTGGCCACAGGCGGCGTCGATGTCGTCGCCACGGGTACGGCGGACCATGGTCAGCACGTCGCTGTCGAGCAGGATCTTCTGGAAGGCGCGGATGTTGGCCTCCTCGGAACGCTCGTAGCGGGTACCCGGGAACGGATTGAACGGGATCAGGTTGACCTTGCCCGAATCCTTGGCCTGCACCGCGTTGTCGAACTGGCGCATCAGGCGGGCCAGCTCGCGGGCATGCTCGGGCTTGTCGTTGACACCCTTCATCAGGGTGTATTCGAAGGTGACCGATTCGCGGCGCTTGTTGGCGCGCAGGTAGCGTGCGCACGAGGCCATCAGCTCGGCGATCGGGTACTTCTTGTTGAGCGGCACCAGGGTCTCGCGCAGCGCATCGTTCGGCGCATGCAGCGACACCGCCAGTGACACGTCGCTCTCGGCAGACAGGCGGTCGATCTGCGGCACCAGGCCGGAGGTCGACAGGGTCACGCGCTTGTTGGCCAGGCCGTAGCCCAGGTCGTCGCGCATCACGCTCATGGCGCGCACGACGTTGTCGAAATTCATCAGCGGCTCGCCCATGCCCATCATCACCACGTTGGTGAGGCGGCGCATCTGGTGCGGCACGTTGCCCAGGTGGCGTGCGGCGACCCATACCTGGCCGATGATCTCGGCGGTGGTCAGGTTGCGGTTGAAGCCCTGGGTGGCGGTGGAGCAGAACGTGCAGTTCAGGCCGCAACCGACCTGCGAGGACACGCACAGCGTGCCGCGGGTCTTGTCCGGGATGTACACGGTCTCGATGGCGTTCTTGCCATCCACGCCCATCGCCAGCAGCCACTTGTGGGTGCCGTCGGCGGAGGGCTTGTCGAACACGATGTTGGGAACCAGCACCTCGGCATGGGCCTGCAGCTTGGCGCGCAGGACCTTGCCGAGGTCGGTCATTTCATCGAAGTCGGTGACGTAGCGATGGTGGATCCACTTCATCACCTGATGGGCACGGAACTTCTTTTCGCCGAGAACCTCGACGAAAAACTTCTCCAGGCCCGCGCGATCGAGGCCGAGCAGGTTCTGCTTGCCAGCCGTGGGTGCCGACTTCGGCAGCGGCTGGATGGCGGGGGACTGTACGACCTCGTTCACGGCATTACTCTCAGCGCGAAACGACTTCGGTGGCGGCGAAGAAGTAGGCGATTTCAATCGCGGCATTCTCGACCGAGTCCGAGCCGTGGGCGGCGTTGGCATCGATGGATTCGGCGAAGTCGGCGCGGATGGTGCCCGGCGCGGCTTCCTTCGGGTTGGTGGCGCCCAGCAGGTCGCGGTGGGCCAGGACGGCGTTCTCGCCCTCCAGGGCCTGGATCATCACCGGGCCGGAGATCATGAACTCGACCAGCGCGTTGAAGAACGGACGCTCGCGGTGCACGGCGTAGAAGCCTTCGGCTTCACGGCGCGACAGCTGCTTGTACTTGGCGGCCACGACCTTCAGGCCGGCCTTCTCGAAGCGGGCGTAGATTTCGCCGATGACGTTCTTGGCAACGGCGTCCGGCTTGATGATCGAAAGGGTGCGCTCCAGCGCCATGGGATGTCTCCAATGGAATCGGGCCGCTGATGGCCCGAAGGGTAACATGAAAAAAACCCGCGTCGGGACGCGGGCTTAGCCTGATAAACGTAGGCGAATTGTAAAAGATAAAGCCGCAGCATGGTAGTGCCCGCCGCTGGCCGGCAAACCCTCACGGCAGGGGTCGGATCCCCGCAGGGGCTCTGACCCCATTCCGGGCCCAGCGTCGGGGTCTGAGCCCCTGCGGGGATCCGACCCCTACCCCATTCACCCAGCTGAGCGGATTCTGACCGCCCGAGCCATTTTTGCTGCACTGCAAAATGCCATACGCTACCGTCTGGTTCTAGTATCAAACAATCGTTTGATTAAGGTCCGCCCACCGATGGCCAAGCCCGCACACTTCTCGACCAAGGACCGGATCCTCGGCGCGGCCGAGGAGCTGTTCGCCCAGCACGGCTTCGCCGGCACGTCGCTGCGCCAGGTCACCAGCCAGGCCGACGTCAACATCGCGGCGGTCAACTACCACTTCGGCTCCAAGGAAAACCTGGTCAACGAGGTGTTCCGCCGCCGCATGGACGAGATGACCGGCGCGCGCCTGTCGCAGCTCGAGCGCGCCCGGGCAGAGCACCCTGGGCAGTTGCGCCCGGTGCTGGCCGCCTTCGTCGAACCGGCGCTGGCGCTGGCCCAGGACCGCCAGAACGGCGGCGCCTTCGTGCGCGTGATCGCCCGCGCCTACGCCGAGAAGAACGACAACCTGCGCAAGTTCCTGTCCGACCACTACGGCCATGTGCTGCGTGCGTTCGGCAAGGCCATCGGCGAGTGCATTCCCGAGCTGAGCAAGGAAGAGCTGTACTGGCGCCTGGACTTCCTGGCCGGCTCGCTGACCTATGCGATGGCCGACTTCGGGCTGATCAAGCGTCCCGCCGGTGTCACCGAAGCGGCGCATCGTGCCCATGCCGCCCACGAACTGATCCATTTCGCCGAAGCCGGGTTCCGCGCCGCCGCACGCGCCAGCGCCCTGCCCGCTTCCCCTTGATTCCATCGGGTGCGACCCACCCCGTAACTGCTGACCAACAAAGGCCCTACACCATGTCCAATTCCCTGCTAGTCCGCCGCGCCGCCGTGCTGGGTGCCGGCGTCATGGGTGCCCAGATTGCCGCCCACCTCACCAACGCGGGCGTCGACACCGTGCTGTTCGACCTGCCCGCCAAGGAAGGTCCGGCCGATGGCATCGTGCTGAAGGCGATCGCCAACCTGGGCAAGCTGAGCCCGGCGCCGCTGGCCAGCAAGTCGCTGGCTGAAGCCATCACCCCGGGCAATTACGAAACCAGCCTGGAACAGCTGAAGGACTGCGACCTGATCATCGAGGCCATTGCCGAGCGCATGGACTGGAAGCAGGACCTGTACAAGAAGATCGCGCCGTTCGTAGCCGACCACGCGGTGCTGGCCTCCAACACCTCGGGCCTGGGCATCAACAAGCTGGCCGACGTGCTGCCCGAGCAGCTGCGCCATCGCTTCTGTGGCGTGCACTTCTTCAACCCGCCGCGTTACATGCACCTGGCCGAACTGATTCCGGCCACCACCACCGACAAGGCGGTGCTGGAAGGCCTGGAAGCATTCCTGGTCACCACCCTGGGCAAGGGCGTGGTGTACGCCAAGGACACCCCGAACTTCATCGGCAACCGCATCGGCGTGTTCTCGATCCTGTCCACCATCCACCACACCCAGCAGTTCGGCCTGGGCTTCGATGAAGTGGACGGCCTGACCGGCCCGCTGGTCGGCCGCCCGAAGTCGGCCACCTACCGCACCTCCGACGTGGTCGGCCTGGACACCATGGCGCACGTCATCAAGACCATGGGCGACACCCTGCCGAATGACCCGTGGCATGAATTCTTCAAGTCGCCGAAGTGGCTGGACGCGCTGATCGCCAAGGGCGCGCTGGGCCAGAAGACCGGCGCCGGCATCTTCCGCAAGGTCGGCAAGGACATCGTCGTCCTCGATCTGGAGAAGCAGGACTACCGTCCGGCTGATCGCGCTGCCGCGCCGGAAGTGGTCGAGATCCTGAAGATCAAAAACCCGGCCGAGAAGTTTGCCAAGCTGCGCGAGAGCCAGCACCCGCAGGCGCAGTTCCTGTGGGCGACCTTCCGCGACCTGTTCCACTACAGCGCCTACCACCTGGCCGACATCGCCGAGACCGCGCGCGACGTCGACCTGGCCATCCGCTGGGGCTACGGCTGGTCGCTGGGCCCGTTCGAAACCTGGCAGGCCGCCGGCTGGAAGCAGGTCGCGCAGTGGATCGCCGATGACATCGTGGCCGGCAAGAGCATGAGCAACGCCCCGCTGCCGGACTGGGTGTTCGATGGCCGCGATGGCGTGCACGCCGCCGAAGGCAGCTACAGCCCGTCGCGCAACGCCAAGCTGCCGCGCTCGTCGCTGCCGGTGTACCAGCGCCAGCGTTTCCCGGATCCGCTGCTGGGCGAGAAGTTCGCGCCGGGCGAGACCGTGTTCGAGAACGACGGCCTGCGCATGTGGCACGACGGTGATGGCATCGCCGTGGTCAGCTTCAAGACCAAGATGAACACCGTGTCCGACCAGGTGCTGGACGGCCTGCAGGAATGCGTCAGCCGCGCCGAGAAGGACTTCCAGGGCCTGGTCATCTGGCAGCAGAAGGAGCCCTTCTCCGCCGGTGCTGACCTGGCCGGCGCGCTGGGCCTGCTGCAGGCCGGCAAGGTCGACCAGTTCGAAGAAATGGTGGCCAACTTCCAGCGCACCAGCCAGCGCATCAAGTACTCGCTGGTGCCGGTGGTGGCCGCCGTGCGTGGCCTGGCCCTGGGTGGCGGCTGCGAGTTCCAGATGCACAGCGCCAAGACCGTGGCCTTCCTGGAAAGCTACATCGGCCTGGTCGAGGCCGGCGTCGGCCTGCTGCCGGCAGGCGGTGGCCTGAAGGAACTGGCCGTGCGCGCCTCGCAGGCCGCGGGCCCGGGCGGTGACGTGTTCGCCGAACTGAAGAAGACCTTCGAGACGGTGGCGATGGCCAAGGTCTCCAACTCGGCGGTCAACGCCAAGGAACTGGGCCTGCTGCGCAGCACCGACAAGGTGGTGTTCAACAGCTACGAGGCCCTGCACATCGCCAAGGCCGAAGCGCGCGCGCTGGCCGAAGCGGGCTATCGTCCGCCGCTGCCGGCACGCCGCATCCAGGTGGCCGGCGACGTGGGTATCGCCACCTTCAAGATGATGCTGGTCAATATGCTGGAAGGCCGTTTCATCAGCCCGTACGACTACGAGATCGCCGAGCGCATCGCCACCGTGCTGTGCGGCGGCAAGGTCGACCGCGGCACCCTGGTGGACGAAGAGTGGCTGCTGACCCTGGAGCGCAAGCATTTCGTTGAACTGGCCCAGCAGGAAAAGACCCAGGCCCGCATCGCGCACATGCTCAAGACCGGCAAGCCGCTGCGTAATTGATTGATGGCGGGTGCCGGCTGCGGCCGGCACCACCTGCTGTGGCAGTCGAGCATGGCTCGACTCTACAAAACCTATTCAAGAGATCACTGCAATGACCAAGCAAATCCAGGACGCCTACATCGTCGCCGCCACCCGTACCCCGGTCGGCAAGGCGCCCAAGGGCATGTTCCGCAACACCCGCCCCGACGACATGCTTGCGCACGTGCTGCGCAGCGTCGTCGCGCAGGCCCCGGGCGTGGACGTCAACCGCATCGATGACGCGATCATCGGCTGTGCCATGCCGGAAGCCGAGCAGGGCATGAACGTGGCGCGCATCGGCGTGCTGCTGGCCGGCCTGCCCAACACCATCGCCGCGCAGACCGTGAACCGCTTCTGCTCCTCCGGCCTGCAAGCCGTGGCGCAGGCCGCCGACGCAATCCGCCTGGGCAACGCCGACCTGATGCTGGCCGGCGGCACAGAGTCGATGTCGATGGTGCCGATGATGGGCAACAAGATTGCCATGGCGCCGAGCGTGTTCGACAACGACCACGTCGCCATCGCCTACGGCATGGGCATCACCGCCGAGAAGGTCGCCGAAGAGTGGAAGGTCTCGCGCGAAGACCAGGACGCGTTCGCCCTCGCCTCGCACCAGAAGGCCATGGCCGCGATCCAGAACGGCGAGTTCAAGGACGAGATCAGCCCGTACGAGATCGTCTCGCACCTGCCGGACCTGGCCGACGGCCAGCGCATCATTACCCGCAACAAGATCGCCGACACCGATGAAGGCCCGCGCCCGGATTCCTCGGCCGAAGGCCTGGCCAAGCTGCGCCCGGTGTTCCGCAACGGCCAGTTCGGCGGCACCGTCACCGCCGGCAACTCGTCGCAGATGAGCGATGGCGCGGGCGCCGTGCTGCTGGCCTCGGAGCAGGCGATCAAGGATTACGGCCTGACCCCGCTGGCCCGTTTCGTCAGCTTCTCGGTGGCCGGCGTGCGCCCGGAAGTGATGGGCATCGGCCCGATCGCCGCGATCCCGAAGGCCTTGAAGCAGGCCGGCCTGACCCAGGACCAGCTGGACTGGATTGAACTGAACGAAGCGTTCGCCGCGCAGTCGCTGGCGGTGATCCGCGATTGCGGCCTGGACCCGAGCAAGGTCAACCCGCTGGGCGGCGCGATCGCCCTGGGCCACCCGCTGGGTGCAACCGGCGCGATCCGTACCGCGACCCTGCTGCACGGCCTGCGTCGTCGCCAGCAGAAGTACGGCATGGTGACGATGTGCATCGGCACCGGCATGGGCGCGGCGGGTATTTTCGAGGCGCTGTAAGGTTCAGAGCGTTGCCGGCGGATTGATGGTTGGCTGTGGAGCCCGGGTGGGTGAGGCTGCCCGGGACACGCCGTAAACCCATCCCTGGGGGCTTGGCAGCGGCATCCAAGCCGCTGACAGTCCCGGGCAGCCTCACCCACCCGTGCCATCCATCATTCCGCGCGGCGGAGGGGTGAGCAAAGGCACGATCAAAAGCTGGGGTCAGAGCCCTTTGCTGCGCAAAGGGATCTGACCCCAACCCACGAAAAAGGCAGCCAGTGGCTGCCTTTTTGCTTTTGCTTCTGCCCTTGATTCCGCCCTTCCCGTCCGCGCCCGCACGAAACCTGACAGGCGGGACGGGTGGGCCGTTGCAGGACCGTTGGCGCCATGGATGGCGCCATCGAGCCCCCATGGACGGGTTTACGGCGTGTCCTGCCTGCCCCTCCCGCCCCGCCAAACACGCAGCAACCCAGAGCCATGAACCACGCTGTTGCTGTTGCTGTTGCTTGTGCTCCGGCTTGAAACGGGTGCCGGGCAGCGCCCGGCCGGGTATCCTTTCCCTCTGATGTCCGACCTTGTCCATGCCAGCCGCGAAGCCCTCAGCGACGGCGGCGCGCTCGCCTCGCACCTGGATGCCTTCGTCCCGCGTCCGGCACAGCTGCGCCTGACCGAGTCCATCGCCGAGGCATTGCAGCAGCGTGACCTGCTGCTGGCCGAGGCCGGTACCGGCACCGGCAAGACCTTCGCCTACCTGGTGCCGGTGCTGCTGTCCGGCCTGCGTACCATCATCTCCACCGGAACCCGCGCGCTGCAGGACCAGCTCTACCACCGCGATCTGCCGCGCGTCCGGCAGGCACTGGGGGTCGGCCTGCGCAGTGCCCTGCTGAAAGGGCGCGCGAACTACCTGTGCCGTTATCGCCTGCAGCAGGCGCGCGGCGAACCGCGCTTCTCCAGCCCCGAACAGGCCGCGCAGTTCCAGCGCATCCTGGCCTGGTCCGGGCGCTCGGAGTTTGGCGACATCGCTGAGCTGGACGGGCTGGCCGATGATTCGCCACTGCTGCCGATGGTCACCTCCACCGTCGACAACTGCCTGGGCACCGACTGCCCGTTCTGGGACGACTGCTTCGTGGTGCGCGCCCGCCAACGTGCGCAGGCTGCCGACGTGGTGGTGGTCAACCATCATCTGCTGCTGGCCGATCTGGCGTTGAAGCAGGACGGTTTCGGCGAGTTGCTGCCGGGGGCGCAGGCCTTCGTCATCGATGAAGCGCACCAGTTGCCGGAGCTGGCCGCGCAGTTCTTCGGCGAGGGCTTTGGCATGCGGCCCTGGCAGGAGCTGGGCCGCGATTGCCTGGCCGAGGCACGTGGCGTCGGCGGTGCGCAGTCGGCTCTGCAGGAACCGGTCGATCGGCTGCAGCAGGCGCTGCTTGCGCTGCGTTCGGCGATGGAGGGACTGCCGTCGCGGGGCACGCAATGGCGTGCGCTGGCGATGCCGCAGGTGCGCGAAGGCTTCGATACGGTGATGGCCAGCCTGCTGGCGCTGGAACAGGCGCTGCAGCCATTGCGCGAAGCTGCCGCCGGGCTCGATGCCTGCCATGCGCGTGCGCGCGAGGCGGTGTCCCGGCTCGGGCGCTGGTTGGGTGATGATGAGCCCGCCCTGGATTTCGACGCCGATCCGGCCGACGTGGCCAGTGCGGCCGATGTGCTCTGGTACGAGCTGACGCCACGTGGTTTCCGCTGCCAGCGCACGCCGATGGATGTATCCGGCCCCTTGCGCGAGCATCGCGAGCGCAGCCGCGCTGCGTGGATATTCACCTCGGCGACGCTGACCGTCGGTGGTGGTTTCGACCATATCGCCACGCGCCTGGGCCTGGACGATCCGCACACGCTGGTGCAGCCCAGCCCGTTCAACTGGCCTGGGCAGGCGTTGTGCTACCTGCCCGAGGGCCTGCCCGATCCCGCCGCGCGCGGCTTCGGTACCGCGCTGATCCAGACCTTGCGGCCGGTCCTGCAGGCTTCGCAGGGCCGGGCGTTCCTGTTGTTCGCCTCGCACCGTGCGCTGCGCGAAGCGGCCGAAGCGTTGCGTGATGGACCCTGGCCCCTGTTCGTGCAGGGCGAGGCGCCGCGTGCCACCCTGCTGCAGCGCTTCCGCGAATCGGGCAATGGCGTGCTGCTGGGCTCGGCCAGCTTCCGCGAGGGCGTGGATGTAGTCGGCGAGGCGCTGAGTGTGGTGATGATCGACAAGCTGCCGTTCGCGGCACCGGACGACCCGGTGTACGAGGCGCGGCTGGAGGCGATCCGCAGCCAGGGCGGCAATCCGTTCCGCGACGAACAGCTGCCGCAGGCGGTGATCGCCCTGAAACAGGGCGTCGGCCGCCTGATCCGCAGCGAGAGTGACCGCGGCGTGCTGGTGCTGTGCGACCCGCGCCTGCTCAACCGCGGCTACGGCCGGGTCTTCCTCGATTCGCTGCCGCCGTTCCGCCGCACCCGCGCTCTGGCCGATGTGCAGGCCTTCTTTGCGCCACAATGGGCACCGGTGGCCGATGATGCCGTTCCGGCCGCCGCTGCGGCGGGCCCGGACCCGGCGCCCGGTGCCACGTTCCCCCTGTTCTGACCTGATCCGATGAAACTGCTCGCCTTTGAAACCGCCACCGAAGCCTGTTCCGTTGCCCTGCATGTCGATGGGCAGGTGCTGGAACGTTTCGAGATCGCACCGCGCCGGCACGCCGAACTGAGCCTGCCGTGGGCCGAGGCGCTGCTGGCCGAAGCCGGCATCAGCCGCCGCCAGCTTGACGGCATCGCGCTCAGCCGTGGTCCGGGCGCTTTCACCGGCGTGCGCCTGGCCATTGCCATTGCGCAGGGCATCGCACTGGCGCTGGACCGGCCACTGCTGCCGGTCTCGACGCTGCAGGCGTTGGCGTTGCGGGCACCGGCTGAAGAAATGCAGATCCTGTCGGCGATCGACGCGCGGATGGGCGAACTGTACGTCGCTCGCTTCGAACGCGTGGACGGCCTGCCGGTGGCGCGCGATGCCGAGCGGGTGTGCGCACCGGCTGCGGTGGCGCTGCCAGACGGGTTGTCGGCCTACGGCGTCGGTACCGGTTTCGGCGCGGCCGAGGGCGCGCTGGTGGCGCAGCTGGGTGATGGTCTGCGTGGTTTTGACGCCACGGCGCTGCCACGTGCATCGGATGTGCTGGCGCTGGCGGTGCCGGCGTTCGCTCGTGGCGAGGCCATCGCACCGGAGAGGGTCGAGCCGGCGTACCTGCGCGACAACGTGGCGCTGACCCTGGTCGAGCAGCAGGCCGCGCGCGAGGCGAAGGCGAAGGCCAACGGCTGAGCCCCTCGTGGCCGAGGATCGGTAGAGTCGACTGTTAGTCGACTGCAACAGCCGTGGTTTGGCCGGGCGGGTGGGCTGCGCAGGGGGCGCTGCAAGTACGTCCCTGTAAGCTCGGTCGCCGCATCCATGCGGCTCACGCCCCCGCGCAGCCCACCCGCCCGGCCTTCGAAAGTTTCCTGTGGTCTGTTGGAACGACCGTGGGGTCGGATCCGTTTTCCGAAGGAAAACGGATCCGAACCAAGAATCATTTCGATGTCTGACAGATGTGTCGACCAAGGTCGACACCTACCAAAACAGCCGAGGAGATCTGTCGAAGGT
>NZ_LLXV01000068.1 GCF_001431665.1 Stenotrophomonas beteli
GCAGGGCTGCAAGCCCTGCACCTGCGGACGCAACGGCAGAAGCAACGGCAGAAGCAACGGCAACAGCATGCATTCCGTGGGATGGTGGGGCGGTGTCGGAGTGCGGGGACGCCGCAAGTACGTCCCTGTTGGCTTGGCAGCCGCTTGCTCGTGTGCACTTTCCTGCGCACACGGCAAGACCGGGGTTGGGCGTCCTGCCCAACCCGCCCGAGGCATGCCTCGGACCCATGCGGCTGACACCCCGCACTCCGACACCGCCCCACCTCTGACAGATCTCTACGGCTGTTGGTGGGTGTCGTCCTTGGTCGACACGGTAGATCCACGCCATGCGTGGATGAACGTTGCCAGATATCGAAATACATCCGGGGTCAGATCCGTTTTCCTGCGGAAAACGGATCTGACCCCAAAAGCCGTTCCAGCAGACCGCAGGAAACTGTCGAAGGCGGGGTAGGTCCGGTTGCGGGAGTGTCCGCGGCATGGATGCCGCGGCCAAGCCCCCATGGAAGGGTTTACGGCGTCTCCCGCAACCGGACCCGCCCCGCCATCCCACGGAATACCCGCTTCTGCTGTTGCTGTTGCTTCGGCCGTTGCCGTTGCGTCCGCAGGTGCAGGGCTGCAAGCCCTGTCG
>NZ_LLXV01000069.1 GCF_001431665.1 Stenotrophomonas beteli
CGGGTTTACGGCGTCTCCCGCCACCGGACCCACCCCGCCAACCCTCAGGAAGCCAGCTTTTGACGTTGACGCTGACGTGGCTCCGGCCTCTGCTGGTGCAGGGCTCAGCCCTGCAGAGACACCCCCTACCTGAACAGGCCTTTTTGCGTGAAGTCTCAAACATCGTTTAGACTTGCAGGGTCTGCAGCGGCCGTCCGTTTCCCTCCGGGATCGCCGGCGACCAGGGTCCGCCCTCTTCGCCCGCCCCCACTCCGACGCCGTTCGTCACGCATTCCAGCCTGCGCTTCGTGCCGGCTGCACCCAATTCTCGCAGCGCGGTTCACGGGAACGCTCCGAGTCAGCCGATCACTCTGATCTGCCCCCGTCTGTCCGTTCGGACAGGCGTTTCTTGTACTTGGAGCAAACTCAATGTCTTTTGAATCGCTGGGCCTGGCGCCCTTCCTGCTGCGTGCGCTGGCCGAGCAGGGCTACGAAAACCCGACCCCGATCCAGCAGCAGGCGATCCCGCTGGCGCTGGCCGGCCGCGACCTGCTGGCCGGTGCACAGACCGGTACCGGCAAGACCGCCGCCTTCGGCCTGCCGCTGCTGCAGCACCTGGGCACCGCGTCGCAGGAAGTGCGCGCCGGCCCGCGCAAGCCGCGCGCGCTGATCCTGGCCCCGACCCGCGAGCTGGCCACCCAGGTGCATGACAGCCTGCGTGGCTACAGCAAGTACCTGCGCATTCCCAGCGCCTGCATCTACGGCGGCGTCGGCATGGGCAACCAGCTGGATATCCTGCGCCGTGGCGTGGACCTGCTGGTGGCCTGCCCGGGCCGCCTGATCGACCACCTGGAGCGTCGCAGCGTCGACCTGTCCGGTATCGAAGTGCTGATCCTGGACGAAGCCGACCGCATGCTCGACATGGGCTTCCTGCCGTCGATCAAGCGCATCCTGGCCAAGCTGCCGAAGCAGAACCGGCAGACCCTGCTGTTCTCGGCCACCTTCGAGGACAACATCCGCCAGCTGGCGCTGGAGTTCATGCGCAACCCGGAACAGATCCAGGTGACGCCGAAGAACACCGTGGCCGAAACCATCACCCACCGCGTGCACCCGGTCGATGCCGGCCGCAAGCGCGACCTGCTGCTGCACCTGCTGGCGCAGGACAGCCGCGAGCAGACACTGGTGTTCGCCCGCACCAAGCACGGCAGCGACAAGCTGGCCACGTTCCTGGAAAAGTCGGGCATCAAGACCGCAGCGATCCATGGCAACAAGAGCCAGGGCCAGCGCCTGCGTGCACTGGGCGACTTCAAGGCCGGCCGCGTGACCGTGCTGGTGGCCACCGACATCGCCGCGCGTGGCATCGACATCAACGAGCTGCCGAAGGTGATCAACTTCGATCTGCCGATGGTGGCCGAGGATTACGTGCACCGCATCGGCCGTACCGGCCGCAACGGTTCCACCGGCCAGGCGATTTCGCTGGTGGCGCAGGATGAAGTGAAGCTGCTGCGCGCGATCGTGCGCCTGCTGGGCCGCGACATGGACATCCGCGATGTGCCGGGCTTCGAGCTGCAGACGCCGATCCGCTGGGGCAACAGTGCGCCGGGCAAGGCCGAGCACGATACCGGTGAGCGCGCGCCGCGCAAGAGCCACGCACGCCGTCCGCACGGCGATGCACCGCGCCATGCGCATGCCGGCCCGAAGAAGGCCGGTGGTGGCCGTCGCGAGGGCGGCGGCAATGGCCAGCAGCGTGCGGGCGCGGGTCAGGGCCAGCGCCGTGGCGGTGGCGGCAATGGTGGCGGCCGTGGCCGCGGCCAGGGTGGCAACGGCGGCGGTCGCGCCGGCTGATCCCAGCTGACAGGGAGGGTGCTTCCCGCTGCGCGGGGAGCTATCGAGGGACGGCGCTGACGCGCCGTCCTTTTTTGTTGCGGGCTACCGGGTGATAAAGCACGCGGTGGCAGTACCGAGGGCGAATGGGCATGGGGGCAGCGCAGAACACGCTGTAAATACGTCCATGTAAGCTCGATGGCGCCATCCATGGCGCCAACGGTTCTGCGCTGCCCCCATGCCCATCCGCTTCAAGCATTGCCTGCGCCTTCTTCTCCCGCCGGGTAGCCGGGAGAAGAAAGATCAAATTCAAATTCAAATTCAAAGGCAAAAGCCGAAGTCGCAATTCCTGGCTTTGCTTTTGCTTTTGCTTTTGCTTTTGCCCTTGCTCCCGCCTTGGGGTCTGATGCGTCCGCGCCCGCAGGAAACTGTCGAGGGGAGGCCGGGCGGGCTGCGCAGGACCATGAGGCGCATGGATGCGCCGATCGAGCTTACATGGACGTATTTACAGCGTGTCCTGCGCAGCCCGCCCGGCCTCCCCCACACGCGTCAACAAAGGCGCGCAAACCCTCAACCCCGCGCTTTACTCGGATTCACCAGATTCCCGAAGAAGATCGCGTTGATCAGCAGTCGGTCCGTTCCGTGCCAGTACTTGCGGTGCGCCGGGTCATCGGCAAACAGCACCACGTTGCCCTGCCCCTGCGCCGACACCAGCAGCCATGCACTGCCTGCCACCCGCGTGCGGTTACGCTCGGACAGGTAGCCGTTCACCCGCGGCGGCGTGTCGATGCGCACCACCGTGGAGAACGGGTTCGCGCTCGGCTGCAGCGTCACCGTGTTCTCCTTGTTGATCGCCAGCTGCCGGCGCGGCACGCCGAACGCCAACGGATGGCTGGTATCCACGTCGGCACTGAGGATGTTGCCGCTGACCCGCTCGATCGCAGCGATGTCGCGCTGGTCGCCAAACGCGCGGCGACTTGCATCAGCAGCGTCTTCTTCCTTGCCGAGCTTTTCGCCGTCGGCCAGCTTCTGCTCGATCGCCCACTTCGAGGCACTGCCGTAGGTCACCAGTGAACCACCGGCCTGCACCCAGCGCTTCAGTGCAGCCACCGCCGTGGCATCGACGCCCGTGTAGGTGCCACCGGACAGCACGATCGTGGTGTAGCGGTCCAGCGGCACCTTGCCCAGCTGCTGCGGATCCAGCTTGCTGGCTGGCAACTGCAGCTGCTGGTCGAGCAGGAACCACGCCGATCCGATTTCGGTGGCGGCCACGCCCTCGCCCATCACCAGTGCCACCGCAGGCTTGCGCAGCGCCTTGACGCCGTCACTGCCGAGGTCGATGCCTTCGCGGCTGCGGCCGCTGGACAGCGCGTGGACCTGTACGCCCGCCTCGCGCGCGGCGGATGTCACCGCCTCAAGCAATGCCGCACCCTGCAGCGACTGCCCGGCGACCGGAATGACCAGGCTGCCGGCGGCGAAGCTGATGTCGCCCTGCGCGGTCGCCGTGGTGAACGGCTGGAATGCCGCGCGTGCATTCACGCCCTTGCCCTGCAACGCGGCCAGCACGCGCCCGGCGTTGTAGTCGCGCCAGTCGATCGCATAGGCGAATCCGGCCTCGCCACCCTGCACCGCACCCTGCTCGGCCGGCAGCGCGGTCACGCGTGCGCCACCGCCGATGCGGCTGCGGCTGCCCGCGAAGGCCACGCCGTAGGCCGGTGCGATTGCATAACTGGTGCTGCCGTAGAACACATCGCCCTTGATCGGCGGCGTCTCGGCAAAGATCGAATGCACCAGACGGAACTGCGCCTGCTGCACCGGCACCACGTAGGCGCTGCCGGCGTCGAAGTGCTGACCATCGACAGTGACTGCACGGTCCAGTGCGCGCACCTCGATGCGATGCAGCAGCAGCAGTTGCAGCAGGCGACGGGTCAGTGCCGGGTCATGCGCATCGCCGAACACAAAGCTCTTCACCGGCTGCTGCGCGGCCTGTTTCAGTGCACTCTGGAAGAACTGCTTCTGCAGGTCGAACAGGCCGCTGCGCTCGGTCACCGCGCCACGCACGGTGCCCAGCCCGGTGGCGACCTGGTTGCGGATGGTGAACGGGAAGGTCAGCAGGCCATTCACCGATTCCTGCACGCGGCCGCGCGAGCTGGCCTGTTCGACGGTCACGCCGACCGCGCCATGGAAGTCCGGGTAGGTAGAGCCATACACCGGTGAGAAGTTGTCGAAGTTCTCGCCGGTGTAGTACAGCGAACCCAGCGCATCCAGCGCCTGCGCGTGGTACCTGGCCAGGGTCTTGTTGAACTCATACGACGCCGCCGGAATCAGCGGGCTGTGCATGCTCTTCGGCGACGGCTCGAAGTAGTAGGTGCTGTCCTTGCCCATCTCGTGGAAGTCGATCTGCACGTTCGGGTACCACTGGTGGAACACCTCCACCTTCGGCCGCGAGTCCTGCTGGGTCAGGGCCAGCCAGTCGCGGTTGAGATCGGTGAAGTAGTGGTTGGTGCGCCCCTGCGGGAACGGTTCGACGTGCTCCTTGTCAGCCGGGTCCGCCGAGGCCGGATCGGAGGCCCAGGCGTTGTGCCAGTTGGCAGCACGATCACGGCCGTCCGGATTCTGCGCCGGGTCGAACAGCACGACTGCCTGCTGCAGCCATTGCTGGGTCTCGGCGCTGCGGTTGGCCACCAGGTAGTAGGCCGTCAACATCGCCGCTTCTGCGCTGGAGGTCTCGTTGCCATGCACGCTGTAGCCCAGCCACACCACTACCGGACTGTCGCCGGCCGCGCTGAGCGGCTGCGCTGGATCGGCCAGGGTCGCGTGCTGCTGGCGGATCTGCTCCAGCCGCGCATGATTGCCTGCAGCAGTGACGGTGGCGATCAGCAGCGGGCGGCCCTCATAGCTGCGACCGATCTCGCGCACGCTGATTTTGTCGGAACGCTTCGCCAGTTCCTGGAAGTACGCCACCAGCTGGTCGTGCCGGGTGTAACGGCTGCCGATCGGGTAGCCGAGGAACTGCTCCGGCGTGGGCACCGCCGCATCGAACGCGGCAGCGTCGGTGACCTGCGGGAAGAAGTACGCGCTCTGTGCCTGCGCCGGCTGCGGCGGGGACAGCGCGGTGGCGGCGGCGATCAGCAACGGAAGAACAGTACGGCGATGCAAGGACACGGTGACTCCCCTGGAACACAACGGCAGACGATCGCGCGGCCGGTCCCTTCAGGTGACCGGCCGCGGCGGATGGATCAGAAGCGGTAATCGAAGCCCAGCGTGAAGTAGCGGCCGCGCAGGTCGTACTGGCTGAAGTCGTACGGCGCGCGGATGCCCGGGAACGAGGCGTCGTACGGCGGCGTCTTGTCGGCCAGGTTCTGCACCTTCGCGTACAGCGTCAGCTTGTCGATGCCGGTGTAGCCCAGGTACAGGTCGTACTGGCTGTAGCTGCCGACGCGCTGCTGCACGGCCTTGGCCGCGGTGCTGGCCTCCTGGCGGTAGCTGCTGGTGTAGTACCAGGTCACGGCGGCGTTGAAGTCGCCGTACTTCCAGTCCAGCGTGGTGGTGGCCTTGTCCTTGGGCAGGGTCGCGCCCAGGTTGCTGCCGGCGTAATCCACCAGCGGGCCGCCGACCACGGTCGGGCGACGGTAGTCGCGCACGTGGGTGTAGGCCGAGGACACGGTGAAGTCACCCAGTGCCGCGGTCGGGATGCGCTGGCGCAGTTCGACGTCGATGCCCGAGGTCTTCAGTTCGCTCAGGTTCTGGTAGCGGTTGTAGACCGCCTGCAGCTTGCCGCGCTCGTCGCGCTGCACCGCGCCGGCCACGTTGTCGTTGACCAGGGTCTGGGTGTTGTTGGTACCGACCAGGTTGTCCAGCTGGATGCGGTAGTAGTCCACGCTCAGGTTGGTGTTGGCCCACGGCGACAGCACCACGCCGAAGTTCACGCTCTTGGTGCGTTCGGGTTTCAGCGCGTTGTTGCCGACGGTGAAGAAGGTCGGGTTCTGGCGCGAACCCGGCACGTCCGGGTCACGCGGGTCGACCACGCTGCCGTAGGCGATGCTGGTGCTGTTGGAGTTTTCCGACAGCGACGGTGCACGGAAGCCCTTCGACGCCGAGGCACGCACCAGCAGGAAGTCGAGCGGCTGCCAGCGCAGGCCGATCTTCGGCGAGAACGCATCGCCGAAATCATCGTAATGGTCGGCGCGCGCAGCAGCGGACAGCTCCAGCGTGGACGCCAGCGGCACGTTCACTTCGGCGTAGGCGGCACTGACCTGGCGCTGGCCATGCACTTCGGCGATGGCCGGGCGCACCTGCAGGCCGGCATCGATCTGCCACGGATTGTTGGAGTCGAGCTTCTCGCGGCGCCACTCGGCACCGGCAGCGAAGCCGATGTCACCGGCCCAGCTGTGGCCGAGAGTGCCGGAAATCTTCGCGTCGATGCCCTGCAGCTTGGACTCGGCCGGGCGCAACGTGGCGATGTTGATCGCATCGCGCACCGACTGCGGCGTCGCGGCGGGGTTGAGCAGGTTGTAGCTGCCCGTGGCCAGCGCATCGGCCAGTGCCCAGCGGTTGGCGAAGCCACCGGATACGGTCTCGCGCTCGCTGCTGCGCGCACCGAATGCGGCCACTTCCCAGTCCCAGTTCGCGGTGGTGCCGCGCAGGCCGAAGACGCCGCGATAGGCGGTGGAGCGGTTGGTCTTGATGGTGCCGCCGAGGTCGAAGAAGGTGTACTCGATCGGGATCGCGCGGCCGTACCGGTTGTATGGATTGCTGGCCGGCAGCAGCGACGACACCGGCTCGGCCAGGCCGCTGTTGGCGTTCAACGCGAAGCGACCGCTTTCCAGAGTGAAGAACGGGCTGCTGCCGAACCAGGCGGCGCTCTTGATCTGGCTGTACAGCACTTCGCCGAAGGCCTCGACGTTGTCGTTCAGGCGGAAGGTGCCGTTGGCGTAGGCCTGGTAACGCTTGGTCGAGGGAATCAGCGTGGTGAACGGCGCCTGGTTGAAACCGCAGGTATCGCCGGCCAGGCCATCGATCGGCGCACTGGCGACACGCGTGGTGCCGGCCGGGCAGTTGCCGTTGGCATCGAGCATCGGCACCGACACGCCGTTGACCAGGTAGCGCGCGCCCTTGGCCGACCAGCCGTTCCAGCGGCCGCCCGGCTGGTCGGTGTAGATGCCGCTCTTGGTCAGGTTGCGTTCGTCCTGGTCCAGGCGCTCGCGGTTGTAGCCCTGCAGGCTGAAGAGGATGTTGTAGCCATCAGTGTCCAGATCACCGAGGCCGCCGACGAACTTCAGGTTCTGCTCGTGCAGGCCGCCCTGGTCGGCACCGCCGAAGCTGCCGCCGATCTCGGCGCCTTCGAAGTTCTGCCGGGTGATGATGTTGACTACGCCGGCCACCGCATCGGAACCGTAAACGGCCGAAGCGCCGTCCTTGAGCACTTCGATGCGCTCGACCGCCACCAGCGGCAACGCGTTGAGATCGACGAAGGTGTCGGACAGGCCACCGGCCGGGAAGCCATAGTTGGCCAGGCGACGGCCGTTGAGCAGCACCAGCGTGTTCTTCTGCGACAGGCCACGCAGGCCGATGCCGGCCGAACCGGAGGCCCAGCCGTTGTTGGTGGTTTCGTTGGCCGCGTTACCGGTGTTGGCTGAGATCGAACGCAGCACATCGGCCACGGTGGCCTTGCCGGTCTGTTCCAGCTGCTGGCGGCCGATCACCTGCACCGGGTTGGAGGCCTCGGTATCGGCGCGCTTGATGTTGGAGCCGGTAACGCGCACGGCAGCCAGCGTGCTGGCTTCGCCACTGGCGGCGGCGGAGGTTTCGGCGGCGGCGGACAAAGGCGCGGCCAGAGCGACGGCCAGGGCCGCCACGAGCAGGGTGTGCTGGGGCATGACGATGTGGGGGAGGTAGTGGAAGGACGACGTAAGTTCCGCAGTAGTCCATGCCTGGCCGGGGCTCGGCCAATAACATCTCTTCATACGGATATAAGAGAAACTATCATCTCTTCATCCGGATGGAAAGAATTTCTTCACAGGCACATCTGCGCCGGCCGGCCGTAGGCGACAGCTGCGACGTACAATGGCGCCATGGAAATCTTCAAAGTCTTCATGATCGAGGCGGCGCACCGCCTCCCCAACGTGCCGCCAGGGCACAAGTGCGCGCGCCTGCATGGCCACTCGTTCCGGGTGGAACTGAAGGTGGAGGGCGAGCCGGGCGTGCAGACTGGCTGGATCATGGACTTCGGTGATGTGAAGGCCGCCTTCCAGCCGATCTACGACCGCCTGGACCACCACTACCTCAACGATATCCCTGGCCTTGAGAACCCGACCAGCGAGAACCTGGCGGTGTGGATCTGGAACGAACTCAAACCCAGCCTGCCGGCGTTGAGCGAGATCACCGTGCACGAAACCTGCACGTCCGGCTGCCGCTACCGCGGCCCGTCCACCTGATCAAGCCATTGATACTGAAGGGTTTTTAAAGGCGCCCTGGGCGCCTTTGTTATTTTTGTTGCATTGCCGCATCAACGGCGTATGCTGCATTGCATCAAGTCACTCCCTGATGCCCCATGGCCGCCGCCTTCAGCGATCGCTTCAGTGATGCCACCCGCCAGCTCGCCGCCGCCGCAACGCGTGCGAACCGGTTGGCGTTGGAAAACGCAGAAAGCGTGTTCGGCGTGCAGCTGAAGGTGATGGAGCGCAACCTGACCGCGACGGGCGGCTGGCTCGGCGAACTGGCCCGCGGCGAGGATGCGGCCGGGACGCTCTCCAGGGGTGCACAGCTGTGGCAGGACAATCTGCAGCGGCTGGGCCAGGCGCAGCAGGATGTGGTCGGTCTCGGCCTGCAGGCCAGCAAGGCCTGGTCGGAACTGGTGCAGGGTTACAACGAATCAACGGCGGACGCGAACAGTCACTGACGCGACGCAACGCTCATTGCATGGGTCCCTCCCCCCATGCAATCCGGACCCGGCAGATCCCTCCCTCTGCCGGGTCTTTTTTTGCCTGTCGTTTGGATACCGAAGTGCGTCTTCGTCCGACGTCTCTGCAGGCTGAAGGGCCCCGCCGGGGCAGGCAGGGGCCTGGGCAAATGTCCCCCGGCGCCGGCCGTTGGCCGTCACCTCCTCCTCTACTTTGCCCAGACCCCTGCCCCCCCGACGAGGCTCGGCGTGCGGTGAGGAGAGCGCAGCGCGCGCGGTAGCCTCTCAACGAGGCGCCGACGAACTTCGAACGCAGGGCGGAGGCCCTTGCGTACGAAGTAAAGGGGGAGGTGACGGCCAACGGCCGGCGCCGGAGGACATTCGTACGCAAGGGTCTCCGTCCTGCGCCGCGCAGAGTGCATCCGCCAGGAGCGTGTCTTCGTCCTGATCTGCCGCGAACCGATGGGCCCCGCCGGGGCAGGCAGGGGCCTGGGCAAATGTTCCCCGGCGCTGGCCGTTGGCCGTCACCTCCTCCTCTACTTTGCCCAGACCCCTGCCCACCCCGACGAGGCTCGGCGTGCGGTGAGGAGAGCGCAGCGCGCGCGGTAGCCTCTCAACGAGGCGCCGACGAACTTCGAACGCAGGGCGGAGGCCCTTGCGTACGAAGTAAAGGGGGAGGTGACGGCCAACGGCCGGCGCCGGAGGACATTCGTACGCAAGGGCATCCGCCCGGCGCCGCGCAGAATGCATCCGCCACACGCGAGGCAGGAAAGGCTCAGCGCCCGCGACCACCGTGCCAATGCTGGTGCCACGCCTGGAACATCAACACGTTCCACAGGTGCGTGTGCCACTTGCGCTCACCGCGCAGGAACGCTTCCCAGATGCCGCGCACGCGTACTGCATCGAAGCAGCCCTGGTTGCGCAGCCGCTGCGGGTCCAGCAGCGCCTCCGCCCAATCGCGCAGCGGGCCGGCCAACCACCGCGCCATCGGCGGACCGAAGCCGCGCTTGGGGCGGTACACCAGCGGCTCGGGCAGGTAGCGCGCCAGCAGGTGCTTCAGAATCAGCTTGTGCTCGCCGTCGTGGTACTTCAGGTGCTGCGGCAGGCGCCAGGCAAAGCGCACCACGTCCATGTCCAGCAGCGGCGCGCGCGTTTCCACCCCCGCCGCCATGCCCGCACGGTCGACCTTGGCCAGGATGCCCTCGGCCAGGTCCATGCGGAAATCCAGCAGCTGGATGCGCGCCTCGGCCGGCAGCGTCGTGTCCTGCTGCTGGAAGATCGTCACCGGCTCACGCGCACCCAGCACCACCTGCGCCGGCTGCCGCCAGCGGGTCACCCGCTGCAGGTAGTGACCTTCCACATCGTTGGCAGCAACCTCGGCCACCAATGCACGCCAACCACCGAGGCGGCCGCGCTCAACGTTCATGCGGTTGCCGCTGCGCCGCGCCAGATCACGCACCCAGTCCGGCAGGCCACCGCACAGGCGGGCATTGCGCAGCGCACGGCCGTAACTGGGATGGCCGAAGAACAACTCATCGCCGCCGTCCCCGGTCAGCGCCACCGGCTTGCGCGCACCCAGCAGTTCGCTGGCCAGCAGCGTCGGCAGCTGCGAAGCGTCGGCGAACGGCTCGCACCAGACCTGCGGCAGGCGCTGCAGCAGGTCCAGGCCCTGGCGAGCGTCCATGCGGTGCAGATGGTGCTGCACGCCCAGGTGGCGCGCGACCTGCGAGGCCCAGTCGCTCTCGTCATGGCCGGGATCATCGAAGCCCACCGTCCAGGCCTCGACCGGCAGGGTCGACTGGGCCTGCATCATTGCCGTTACCAGCGACGAGTCCGTGCCGCCGGACAGGAACGCGCCGCAGGCCAGTGGCGAGTGCATGCGCGCAGCGATGGCCTTCTGCAGCACTGCTTCCAGCTGATCGGTGGCCTGCTCAAGGTCGGGCGCCGGCTGCAGCGGTTCCTGCAGTGCGCTGTGCATGGCATCGCGCGCGCACCAGTAGCGCGAACCACCCTGCGCGGCCTGTCCGGAACCGCCCGCAGCGTGGTCGGCAAGATCGATGCGCAGCATCGCGCCTGCCACCAGCTTGTGGATGCCGCGGTAGATGGTGTGCGGCGCCGGCACGTAGTCATGGCGCAGCAGCAGGCTCAGCGCATCCTGGTCGATGCTCGGGGCGAAACCGGCGAAGGCCTGCAGCGCCTTCAACTCGGAGGCGAACAGGAACTGGCCCTGGTACCAGCCGTAATACAGCGGCCGCTCGCCGACCGGGTCACGGGCCAGCCACAACACGCGCGCCTGCCGGTCCCAGACGCTGAAACCGAAAGCGCCCTCGATACGCGACAGCGCGCGCTGCACGCCCCATTCGACGATCGCCTGCAGCAGCAGCCGCGCATCGCTGCAGCTGCGTGGCAGGTCGCGCAGCTGCGCCTGCAGGTCGGCGCGGTTGTACAGGCGACCGTCCAGGCACAGTACGTAGCGACCGCAGTCCGAGCTCAGCGGCTGCAACGGCATATCGGTGGGGGCCCGGCAGTGGCCCAGCGCGACCCCGGCGTCTGCATCCGTCCAGTAGCCGATACGTCCACGCCCACGCTGCTGCAGGGCGCGCAGCATCGGTGCCAGCTGTTGCAGCAGCTGCTCATCGTCGGCGGGCGGCAACCAGGCGCCGACCACGCCGCTCATCGCGAACCTCCACGCTGGCAGCGGCGGGACGAGTTGGGCAGGCAGGGGGTGGCGGGCGACATGGGGACGGCACGCGGAGCGGAGGAGACTCCATGCTCGGCGCGGCCGGCGTGCGCTGTCAGTCGCGTTGCTGTCAGCGATCGTCACCGGCCGTGGCCACCACGTAACGTTTTGTAACGGCAACCGGCTATGCTGGGCAGCAAGGTGTTGCCGGGACTGAGGCCCGGCCCGCGCGCCAGCAACCCCGGCTGAATGGCGCCCGCCCCCGGAACCCGGGCGGCCCGAAGGCTGGGATAGGATCGCCGCGCTCGTGCCGTGGCGGTACGTCTGCGCCTACGGAGGCCTTGGAAAATGCTGGATATCGTACTGGTCGAAGACGATGCCCGCCTGGGTACGATGGTCAGCGACTATCTGCAGCGGCATGGCTACCAGGTGGCACACGAGCGCAGCGGAGCGCGCGCGGTGACCCGCATCCTGGCCGAAAAGCCGGCGCTGGTGCTGCTCGACGTCGGCCTGCCCGACCAGGATGGTTTCGAAGTGTGTCGACAGATCCGCCCCCACTATGACGGCATCATCTGCGTGCTGACCGCCCGCACCGACAACATCGACCAGGTGCTGGGGCTGGAACTGGGCGCCGACGATTACATCGGCAAGCCCATCGAACCGCGGGTGCTGCTGGCCCGCCTGCGCGCCCACCTGCGCCGCCACCGCCGGGTTGAACCCCGTGACGGCAGCCTGCGCTTCGGCGAGCTGAACATCGACCCCTCCACCCGCAACGTGCACCTGCAGGGCGGCCTGCTGGAACTGACCACCGCCGAGTTCGACCTGCTGTTCCTGCTGGCCAGCAACGCCGGCCAGATCCTGGACCGCGATGCGCTGCTGCGTGGCCTGCGCGGGATCGCCTTCGACGGCCTGGACCGCTCGATCGATGCGCGCATCTCGCGCCTGCGTCGCAAGCTGGGCGACAACCCCGAGCAACCGGAACGGATCAAGACCGTCCGCGGCCGCGGCTACCTGTTCAGTCGATCGGCATGGGGATGAAACGCACGCCCTCGGCGATGCGCGGTCACGCCTTCCATTTCCTGCGCTATGGCATCGGCTTCCTGGTCGCGCACCTGCTGTTGATCGTGCTTGGCCTGTGGGCCTGGGACGCCCTGCTGGAAGACCGCACCGAAGCGGGCCTGCAGGCCGAGATGCGCGGTACCCATGCGCTGCTGCAGCACCGCTTCGCCGAGACTCCGCGCGAACAGTGGCCGTCACTGGCGCGCCAGCTCGACACCGATTTCGCCTATGCCCTGCGCATGGTGCCACTGGCCGAGGCAGTGAAGGAGCTGCCCGCCAGCCAGCGCCCGCCCTTCAACAATGGCCGGGTGCAGATCGATCTGGAGCACATGCGCAGCCTGCAGCGTATTGGTGACAGCGACTATGCGGTGATGCTGGGACCACTGGACGAAGCGTTGCCCGACGAAGGCTGGCAGGACAGCGATGTCTCCGGCGTGGCCATCCTGCTGCTGATCCTGATGGTGGCCGTTGCACTGCCGATGTACGTGATGGTCTACCGCCTGTGGCGCGATGTCTCGCAGCTGGCGCAGGCGGCGCGGCGCATGCGCGATGGGCAGCTGGACACCCGCGCGCCGCGCGCCGGCACCGCGCTGGTGAGGCCGTTGGCCAATGCCTTCAATCACATGGCCGAACAGCTGCAGCAGCTGCTGGAAAGCCAGCGCGTGCTGGCGCAGGCGGTGGCACATGAAGTGCGCACGCCGCTGGCGCGCATGCGCTTCGGTCTGGCCGACCTGGAGGACACCGCGCTGGACGAAATCCAGCGTGATGCCCTGGGCGGGCTGCGCACCGATGTCGATCGGCTGCAGCACCTGACCGATGCCGGCGTCGAGTACGCCGCGCTCGGCCGCTGCCATCAGCTGACCCGCCAGCGCCTGCAGCTGGCCGCGCTGGTGCGCGGCGTGGTCGCCCAGTTCGCGCCGCTGCCGATGCCGGTGCAGCAGGCGCTGTCGCCGGCAGGCCTGGTCAACGCCAACCGGCACATGCTGGAACTGGCCCTGCGCAACCTGCTGGGCAATGCGTTGCGCTATGCACGCCGGCATATCCGCATTGCCAGCACGGTCAATGACGGCTGGCTGTGCCTGCAGGTGGAGGACGACGGCCCCGGCATCGCGCCCGAACTGCGCGGCCAGGTGCTGCAGCCTTACGTGCGGCTCGACCCGGGCAGCCCCGGCTTCGGCCTTGGCCTGGCGCTGGTGCAGGTGGTGGCCGACAAGCACGACGGCCACGTCGAGGTGACCGATTCCGAGCTGGGCGGCGCCTGCATCCGCCTGCACCTGCCGCTGGAAAGCAGCGGCGTGGTGGAGCACGCGGCGGCCTGCTAGGCCGCCGGTTCCGCGCGCGGCAGCGCAAACACGAACAGCGCACCCTGTTCGCTGTCACGCAGTTCGATGCGGCGGCCATGCAACTGCACGATGCGCTGCACGATCAACAGGCCCAGTCCGCCGTTCTCGCCACGGCGCGCACCCAGTGCGGCCGGTGCCTGGAACAGCTGCGCGCGCAGTGCCGGCGCCACACCCGGGCCATCATCGGCCACACTCACCTCGACGCTGTCCGGCGTTGCACGCAGGCGTACCTCGATCCGGCCCCCTTCGGGTGCATGACGCAGGGCGTTGTCGAGCAGGTTGGTCAGCACCCGTTCGACCAGGCCCAGGTCGGCGCGCACCAGGGGCAAGCCCGGCGGGAAATCCGCATGCAACCTCTGGCTGCGGGCCTGCGCCGCCAGCTCGAACTTCTGCAGCACGTCCTGCAGCAGCTCCGGCAACGCGAATACCTCCCACTCCAGACGTACTTCGCCATGCTCCAGCCGCGCCAGCTCGAACAGCGCGCGTGCAAGGCGGCCGACCTTGGCGCTCTGCGCCAGCGCGATGCCGAGATAGCGGCGGCGCTCGTCCGGCGACAACGTGGCGTCCTTCAACGCCAGCGTCTCCAGATAGCCGTGCAGCGATGACAACGGGGTGCGCAGGTCATGCGAGATGTTGGCCACCAGCTCGCGCCGCTGCAGGTCCTGCTGGCGCAGCTGCTGCCACTGCTCGCCCAGCCGTTGCGCCATCTGCGCATGGGCGTGTTCGAGGATCACCAGCTCGTCGCGTTCACCGGGGCGCAGCGGTTCCGGCGGCGGCAACGGCGTGGGGGCGTCGATGTCGAAGGCCTGGATGCGACGGGTCAGCCGGCGCAGCGGCCGGGTCACCCAGTAGAAGGCCACCAGCCCGGCCAGCAGGCCGAGGCCACCGACCAGCACCACCGACCACCATGTGGTGTTCCACTGGCTGCCGGCGGCAAGATCATCGGACAGCATCTGCCGGTGCTCGCCCACCAGCACCACGTACACATAACCGGCCTGGCGGCCCTGCACGATCAGCGGCGCGGCGCTGAACACCTTGCGCCCGTCCGCACTGCGCGGGTCATCGCCCAGGATCGGTAGCGGCGCACCGGACAGCAGGCGGCGCAGCGGCGCCACGTCCACCCGGTTGCGCACCAGATGTCCACTGGGTGCATCGTGACCGAGGATGCGGCCCTGGTCGTCCAGCAGGTAGACCTCGACGCTGGGGTTGACCGCCATCAGCTGGCCGAACAGCGCGCGCACCGCGGCGTCGCGCATGCCGCTGGTATCCATCAGCTCGCTGCGCTGGGCGATGTGCTCGGCCAGGCCCAGTGACAGCCGCTGCACGACTTCCTGTTCATGGCGCGTATTGGCGCGCATCTGCAGGGCCAGCAGCGCCATGCAGCACATCAGCATCAGCGCGGCGATCACCGCCGCCAGCTTCTGCCACAGGTTGGGCTTGATCATGCCGCCGCCCCGGCCGGATCGACCAGCTTGTAGCCGCGTCCCCACACCGTCAGCAGCCGCCGCGGGTTGGCCGGGTCCGGCTCGATCTTGCTGCGCAGTCGGTTGATGTGGGTGTTGACCGTGTGCTCGTAACCATCGTGCTGGTAGCCCCAGACCTGGTTGAGCAGCTCCATGCGAGCGAACACCTGGTCCGGGTGGCGCGCGAAGAACAGCAGCAGGTCGAACTCGCGCGGGGTCAGCTCCAGCGCATTGCCATCCACTGAAGCAGTGCGCGCGACCGGGTCCAGCTGCAACCCGCCCAGCTCGATCGCACCGGCATCGATGCGCGCGCTCTGTGCCATCGCCTCGGCGCGGCGCAACAGCGCACGCACCCGCGCTACCAGCTCCGGCATCGAGAACGGCTTGGCCAGGTAGTCGTCCGCGCCCAGTTCCAGGCCGACGATGCGCTGGGTTTCGCTGCCACGCGCGCTGATGATGATGATCGGCACGTAACGTGCCATCGCGCGTGCACGCTGGCACACCTGCAGGCCATCCACACCGGGCAGCATCACGTCCAGCACCAGCGCATCCCACGGTCCGTCCTGTTCGAGCAGGCGCAGGCCGGCGTCGCCGCTGGCGGCGTGGGCGACGTCGTAGCCTTCATCGCCCAGGTGCATGCGCAGCAGGTCGGCGATGTGGGCATCGTCTTCAACGATCAGCACGCGTTTGGTGGACATCGGTAGCTCGGGGCCAGTGGGGAGGCTGCCCGCATTGTGGCGCGGGATGGCCGCCGATACCTCACGAAAAATTGAATCCTGCGTGAGGATTCGTTGACCCGGGCGGGCGCAGCATGGCCCCGTCGCCCCTTCCCGGAGTCCGCCATGTCCTTGTCCCGCCGCCATCTGCTGGGCCTGGGCGGTGTTGCCACCGCCGCTGGCCTGCTCGGCCTGGGCGCCTGCAGCCGCGCCGCCCCGGCCGCCGCCGAAGCGCGCCCGTCGCGACAGTTCGAGGTCATGCACAGCGATGCGCAATGGCGCCAGCAACTGACCCCGGCGCAGTACGCGGTGCTGCGCCAGCAGGCCACCGAGCGCCCCTGGAGCAGCCCGCTCAACAAGGAGCACCGGCAGGGCACCTTCGCCTGCGCCGGCTGCGCGCTGCCCCTGTTTTCCTCGTCCACCAAGTTCGAGAGCGGTACCGGCTGGCCCAGCTTCTGGGCACCGCTGCACAACGCGATCGGCGAGGACCGCGACGTCACGTTCGGAATGCTGCGGGTGGAAGTGCATTGCCGGCGCTGTGGTGGCCATCTCGGCCACGTCTTCAACGATGGCCCGCGCCCGACCGGGCTGCGCTACTGCATGAACGGTGCAGCCATGGTGTTTGTTCCCGGCACCGGTGATGGCGCTGCCGACGGCTGGCGCGTGCCGGTCGGTTCTTCCCCTGTTTCCGGAGCCTGACGATGCTGCTGTTGCTGCTGGCCTTCCTGGGCGGTGCGCTGACCCTGCTCAGCCCGTGCATCCTGCCGGTACTGCCATTCGTGTTCGCACGCGCCGACCGCCCGTTCCTGCGCAGTACGTTGCCACTGCTGCTGGGCATGGCACTGACCTTCACCGTGGTCGCCAGCCTGGCCGCCGTGGGCAGCCAATGGGTGGCGCAGGCCAATCAGGTTGGACGCTGGTTCGCCCTGCTGCTGATGGCCCTGTTCGCGCTCGCACTGTTGTGGCCGCGGCTGGCCGACCATCTGCTGGCACCGTTCCAGCGTGTGGGTGCGCGGCTGAGCGCGCGCGCCGACGCGGCCGATGCCGCCGGCCGTGGCGGTGCGTGGACCTCACTGCTGATCGGCGTTGCCACCGGCCTGCTGTGGGCGCCCTGCGCCGGGCCGATCCTCGGCCTGGTGCTGACCGGTGCCGCCCTGCATGGTGCCAGCGCCGGTACCAGCACCCTGCTGCTGGCCTACGCGCTGGGGGCCGTTACCGCGTTGGCCTTGGCGGTCTGGGTGGGCGGCCGCGTGTTCCGCGCCCTGCAGGCGCGTCTCGGCCTGGGTGACGTGCTGCGCAAGGTGTTGGGTGTGGCCGCACTGCTGGCGGTCGTGGCGATCGGCCTGGGCTGGGATACCGGCCTGCTGACCCGCCTGTCCACGGTCAGCACCGCGCGCATCGAACAGGGCCTGCTCGATGCGGTGCCCGGTGCGCAGCCGGCGGCGCCGCCGATGATGATGATGGCCGCCGCCAATGCCGGTGCCGACGCGCCGCTGCCGGTGGAAGGTACCCTGCCCGCGCTGGACGGTGCCACCGGCTGGCTCAACAGCCCGCCGCTGGCCACCCAGCAGCTGCGCGGCAAGGTGGTACTGGTCGATTTCTGGACGTACTCCTGCATCAACTGCCTGCGTGCGATGCCGTTCGTGCACGAATGGGAGCGGCGCTACCGCGACCATGGCCTGGTGGTGATCGGCGTGCACACCCCGGAGTTCGCCTTCGAACGTGACCCACGCAACGTGATGAAGGCGGTGCAGCAGCTGAAGGTCGAGTACCCGGTGGCGCTGGACAACCAGTACACGATCTGGCGCGCGTTCAACAACCGCTACTGGCCGGCACAGTACTTCGTCGATGCACAGGGCAACATCCGCGGGCACCAGTTCGGCGAGGGCAACTACGCGCGTTCGGAACAGGTGATCCGTCGCCTGCTGGCCGAGGCCGGACAGACCCATCTGCCACCACCGGCCAACCCGGCCCCCGCCGAACTGAAGGGCGTGGCCGCGCAGGCCGACATGGGCAACCTGCGTTCGCCGGAAACCTATCTGGGCCACGCCCGCGCCGAGCAGTTCGCCTCGCCCGGCGGACAGCGCGCCGATACCGCCTTCGATTACTCGCTGCCTGCTGCGCTCGTGCTGAACCAGTGGGGCCTGTCCGGGCGCTGGAGCGTCACCGACGAGGCCGCGCAGCTACAGCAGGCCGGCGGCCGCATCGCCTTCCAGTTCCATGCCCGCGACCTGCACCTGGTGCTGGCACCGGGCCAGGAAGGAAAGCCGGTGCGTTTCCGCGTGCTGCTCGATGGCAGGCCGCTGCCGGCCACCGATGCCGGCAGCGATGTCGGCGCCGACGGCAGTGGCGTGGTCGACGAGCACCGCCTGTACCAGTTGGTACGCCAGCGCGGCACGGTCGGCCCGCATCGCTTCGAGATCGAGTTCCTCGATGCGGGCGTGCAGGCCTATGCCTTCACCTTCGGCTGAACCAGGAGGACACGATGAAACTCTCCTTTGAACAGGGCATCGCCGCCGGTGTGGCCGGCCTGGTGGCCACGGCCTTGATTGCCGGCGTGCTGCTGGTCGACCACGGCGCGATGGCGGCCCCTTCCGAGGCGGCGGCGCCGTTGAAGGCGGTACCCGCACCGACCGGTGATGCGGCGTACCGCGATGACGCGACCCACGCCAGCGTGGTATTTGCCGGCGGCTGCTTCTGGGGTGTGCAGGGCGTGTTCCAGCACGTCAAGGGCGTGAGCAATGCGGTGTCCGGCTATATCGGCGGTAGTGCTGCCAATGCCCGTTACGAGCGCGTCAGTCTTGGCCAGACCGGCCACGCCGAAGCGGTGAAGATTGATTACGACCCCCGCCAGGTGAGCTACGGGCAGCTGATGCAGGTGTTCTTCGCGGTGGCCCACGATCCGACCCAGCTCAACCGGCAGGGTCCGGACCATGGCAGCCAGTACCGCTCGGCCATCTTCAGCGACGACGCCCGCCAGCAGGCAGCCAGCCGTGCCTACATCGCCCAGCTCGGCCAGGCCGGCAGCTTTCCCGCACCGATCGTCACCCAGCTGGTCAGCGGCCAGCGCTTCTACCCGGCCGAGAGCTACCACCAGAACTACATGAGCAACTATCCGCAGGCGGCCTACATCCGCTATTACGACGCGCCGAAGCTGGCGGCGCTGGGCAGGCAGTTCCCGGCACTGTACCGGCGCGATGCGGTGCTCGTGCCGATGCGGTAGCCGGCATTTCCGCGGGCGCGGCTGCCCCACCTCTGCAGAGCCGAGCCCACGCTCGGCTGCCGTTGGCGGAAGTGCAGCCGAGCATGGGCTCGGCTCTACACACAACGAAAAAAAAAAGCGCACGGCCATCCAGCCGTGCGCATGGAAAGTATCGCCCGGGCACCGATCAGGCCTGGCCGACAACAGCATGCTAGGCTCGCCGTCATCATGGGTACAGCTCCAGACGGCGGGACATTCGATGGATACAGATGACCACGGCGCGATGATCCCTCCCCGCTACCAGCGGCTGTCCGATGAACTGGCCGAGGCCATCCACGGCGGCCGCCTGCCCGTGGGCAGCCGCCTGCCCTCGCTGCGGCAGATGGCCTCGCAGCGGCAGCTCAGCCTGAACACCGTAATTGCCGCCTACCGCCAGCTGGAAGATGCCGGCCTGGTGATTCCGCGGCCCAAGGCCGGCTTCGAGGTGGCGCCCCGGTTGTCGGTACCGGAACGGTCACTGCGCGATGTGCCCTCGGCCCCGACCGCACCGCTGCAGCAGGTACTCATGGCGCGGGTGCTGGAGGCACAGCGCCGCCCGGGCGTGATCGACCTGGCCTTTGCCGGCCCGCGCGGTCGCCAGTTCTATCCCGGGGCGCAGCTGGCCAAGCACACCGCGCAGGTGCTGCGCCATGGCCAGCAGACGGTGGAGACCTACGCGCGCCCGAATGGATCGCCGCGGTTGCTGGCGCAGATCGTACGGCGCGGCCCGCGCATGGGCCTGCACACCCACAGCGAGCGCCTGCTGCTCACCCATGGCGCAATGGAAGCACTACAGCTGGCACTGCGTGCGGTCACCCAGCCCGGAGATGCGGTGGGCATTGAAGCGCCGTCGTACTTCAACCTCTACCCGCTGCTGGCCACGCTGGGCCTGCAGGCGATCGAACTGCCCACCCATCCTCAGCATGGCCTGGACGTCGACGCGCTGGATGCCCTGCTGGAGCACACGCCGCTGGCCGCACTGGTGGTGATGCCGACCGTGCACAACCCGTTGGGCTGCACCATGCCGATGGCCGCCAAGCAGCGCCTGGCCGAGCTGGTCAATGCGCGCCAGCTGCCGCTGATCGAGGATGCGGTGTATGCAGAGCTGCAGTTCTGCGAGCCACCGGCGCCGCTGCTGAAAGCCTTCGATCGCGACGGCTGGGTGATGGTGGTCGGTGGCTTTTCCAAGACGCTGGCGCCGGACTACCGCATCGGCTGGCTCGATGGCGGCCGCTTCGCCGAGCGCATCGCGCTGCTCAAATTCCAGTCCACCGGCGGCGAGCCGCAACTGCTGGGTGACGCGGTGGCCGCGTACCTGGAAGCGGGCAGCTACGAGCACCACCTGCACCGCATGCGCCGCCTCTATCGCGAACAGGTCGGACGGCTGCGCCAGCTGGTGGCCGAGCACTTCCCGGCCGGCACCCGCGCCACCGAACCGCAGGGCGGGTTCCTGCTGTGGCTGGAACTGCCCGGCGTGGATACACGCGAGCTGTTCGAGCGCGCGCTGGTGGAGGACATCGTGTTCATGCCCGGCCAGGTGTATTCGCGCGGCGCACGCTATCGCCACTGCCTGCGGCTGTCGTGCTGCCAGACCCTGGACGCGCGCTTTGTTGGCGCGGTGGAGCGGCTGGGTGCGATCGCACGGGAGCTGGCGCGGGCTGATTGATAGGTAGAGTCGACTGTTAGTCGACTGCTCTTCACCGGATGCCCGAAAATCCCGCGCTGCGCGCGCGAGTCGACTGACAGTCGACTCTACACTCTCCGGCATCGATTTCGCGTTTCAGTAATTCAGGCGTCGAGCAGGTGCGCGCTCAGCGCTTCGCCATCCACTCCCGGCAGATGCGGCAGCCGGCCCCAGCACGGCACCGGCAGGCGCTGTTGCAACGTGGCGATGTTCTCGTCCTGGCGCTGCATGGCCGGGTCGATGTGGTTGCCGATCCAGCCCAGGCACGGCACCGCGCTGTCCTGCAGCGATTGCGCAGTCAGCCGCGCGTGGTTGACGCAGCCAAGCCGCATGCCCACCACCAGCAGCACCGGCAGCTGCAGCGCACGCACCAGGTCGAGCTGGTCCAGCGTGGCCGAGATCGGTGCCAACCACCCGCCGACGCCCTCCACCACCACGATGTCGGCCTGCGCGCGCAGGCGCTCGAACGCGGCCACGATCGGTGCCAGCTGCACCTGCACGCCGTCCTCGGCAGCGGCCAGCTCCGGTGCCAGCGGCTGCCGCAGCGCATACGGGTTCAGATCGGCATAGTCCGGCACCGGCCAGCTGGCCGCCTGCAGGGCCAACGCGTCCTCGTTGCGCAGGCCCTGCCCCCGGTCTTCGCTGCCACTGGCCACCGGCTTCATGCCCACCGCGCGCAGGCCGCGCCGGCGCAGCGCATGCAGCAGCGCGGTGCTGGCCGCGGTCTTGCCGATTTCGGTGTCGGTGCCAGTGATGAACAGGGCGGGCGGCAGCGTAGCGGGCAACGGCATCGATTGGCTCCAACAGGGCAACAGAGCGTGCATTATCGCCGGCCCGGCGCGCTTGCTAGACTGCGGGCATGTTCGCCAATGCCTCGCTCACCGGCAGCAAGCCGGAACAATACGCCCAGCTGCTCGAACAGGCCCGTGGCCTGGTCTACGCCGAGTCCGACCGCATCGCCAACGCGGCCAACCTCTCCGCACTGGTCTACCACGCCCTGCCCGACCTGAACTGGGTGGGCTTCTACCTGTACGACGGCAGGGAGCTGGTGGTCGGCCCGTTCCAGGGCCTGCCGGCCTGCGTGCGCATTCCGCTGGACAAGGGCGTGTGCGGTGCCGCCGCCAGCCAGCGCGTGACCCAGCGCGTGGACGACGTCGATGCCTTCCCCGGCCATATCGCCTGCGATTCGGCCTCGCGCTCGGAACTGGTGGTGCCGCTGCTGCGCGGTGATGAACTGATCGGCGTGTTCGACATCGACAGCCCGAAGATCGGCCGCTTCGATGCCGACGACCAGGCCGGCCTGGAAGCCATCGCCCGGGTATTCGTCGAGGCGCTGGGATGAGCGCACCCAAGCTGCGCAACATCGGCCCCAAGAGCGCGGCCTGGCTGCGCCAGGTCGGCCTGCGCAGCCGCGAGGATCTGGTCGCGATCGGTGCGGTGGGCGCCTTCGTCAAGGTCAAGCGGGCCGGCTTCAAGCCCAGCCTGAACCTGCTGTACTCGCTGGAAGGCGCGTTGCTGGACTGCCACTGGCAGGAACTCAGCGAGCCGCAGCGGGAGGCGCTGGTGCAGGATTACGAAGCACGCATCGCCGCGCATCCGCTGAAGGCGGCCGGCCCCGCCTCGGGCCCGGTGCACGAACGGCGCTTCGATGCCGACGATGACGCTGAAGACAGCGTTGCCGAGGATGCGGACGAGGATTGACTGCACCGGTAGTGCCGGCCGCTGGCCGGCAACTGCAGGGTCTTTTCAACGTTCCTGAGGCTGCCGGCCAGTGGCCGGCACTACCGATGGATCACGGCTGCTGCAGTTCCAGCAGTTCGCCCACCAGGCCAACCTCACCGCGTTCCAGCCACACCCGCAGGCGGGTGCCGTGGTCGATGCGCAATGCCCAGCACAGCGACATCGGCAGGCCACAGACCTGTGACAGCACCATGCGCAGCGGTCCACCGTGGCTGACCACCAGCGTCGGCAGCGGGTCCTCTTCGTCCAGCAGCCGGTCGAGCGCGCGCGCGATGCGCCGTTCAAAGTGGCCCCAGCTTTCACCGTTGGGCGGCGGGAACGCATGCGGATCGGCGTGGAACGCTGCCAGTGCGTCCTCCGGCAGGTCGAACAACGACTGCCCGTCCCAATCGCCGAAATCCAGCTCCTCCCACTCCTCGTCTGCTTCCACATCCAGTCCGCGCGGGGTGGCCAGCGCCATCGCCGTATGCAGCGAACGCAGCCGCGGCGAACTGATCACCCGCTGCCATGCCTGCCCGGCGTACGCCTCCACCAGTTCCTGCGGCAGGCGGGCCAGCTGCGGCGGATCGCTGCGGCCATCGAGGTACTCATCACGGCCGTTGCCAGCGTGGCGGACCAGGTCGAGGATCATCGCTGCCGGCCGGTCTGTACCTGCCGGCGCGGCGGCGCCTCGGACAGGACAGCGGCGGGGATCGGTAGCGGTTGGAACACAATCATGGGCAACACTTCCAGAACTGATGCCCCGCGACGGGGCGCATCATTCTAGCGTGCGCCGCCCTCCGGCTGCCCACCTGCAACGGCGCTGCGCACCGGCATGGCGGGCGACATCAGCCGCTTGCCCAGACGGATCATCGGTGCTTCAACGAAACGATGGCCGAGTGCAGCCAGCGGCAGTACTACCAGCAGCGTCAACGCCACGCACAGCAGGTAGCCGACACTGCCGCCCTGGGCGGCAAGCACCCGCGCGAACACCGGACCCAGCACCGCGATGACGATCGGATGCCCCAGGTACAGCGAGTAACTCACCGTGCCCAGCCAGGCGGTCAGCCGGTTCACCAGCCAACGCGGCGGGCACTGCGAGAAGCCCAGCAGCAGGCACAGGTAGCCCAGCCCCGACAACTGCCACTGCCAAGGGCCGGCGGCACCCCACGCGGTTGAAGACGCGGCCAGCAGCAGCAACAGCACACCGGCCAGGTTCAGCCCCTGTGCCCAGCGCCGCGCGCGCGCTGCCGGCACCCGCGCGAGTGCAGCAAAGGCATGGAAGCCCACCAGCCCCATCGCGAAGACGGGCGCATGGCGCAGCCATCCGTAATCACCCAGCGAGGCCTGCAGGCGCGGGCCGAGCATGCCCGTCCAGGCCAGCGCCACCAGCGCCAGCAACCCGATCAGCAGGGCCCAGGCGCTACGCGGCTTGCCGACCAGCACGTAGAGCGCGGGGAAGATCGCGTAGAACAGCATCTCCACGCCCACCGCCCAACTGGCCCACACGATGCCCGCTTCCCATCCCGGGAACAGGTTGAAGGTGAAGGACAGGTTGGCCGCGATTTCCCCCCATGAGTGGCCGGCGTGGTCGCCGCGACCATCGCGGAACAGGGAGAACATCAGCAGCACATAGAAGAGCGGCGCGATGCGGAGGAATCGATGCAGGTAGAAGCTCAGCAGCGGCCGGCCGCTGGCTTGATGCCGGGGCATGGTGTAACACAGGGAAAACGCACTGATGACGAAGAACAGCGCAACGCCGGTGGCCCCCATGTGCACGGCCGGCAGCCAGGCCGCCGCTACCGGCAGTGCCGGTGCAGGCATCGACTGCACGTGGTACAGCACCACGTACACGGCCGCCAGGCCACGCAGGGCATCGAGAAACTGCAGGCGATCCTTCGCAGCCATGGCCACTCGCACGAACGTGAAGAGGCCACTACTCTAACGCCCGCGCCAGCCAATGACTTAGACTGCGCGCACTTCCAGGTGACCTGAGGCTTTGGCCGGCAGGTTGAAACGGGAAGCCGGTGACGCGTGATTCCACGCCAGGCCGGCGCTGCCCCCGCAACGGTAAGCACGTCAGTTCCAGGCAGTACGCCACTGTGCCGCGCGCACGGGAAGGCGCCTGGACGGTGGCCTCGCGCCACCCGGCGGCGAGCCCGGAGACCGGCCCGGAAGCCTCAGGTCGCGATGCGGTGGGCATGGCGCTGGATGACCGTAGCCTGCGCTGCGGCATCGGCGCATGCCTGCCTTCGCGGCTTCTCCCCTTCGCCGCGCGGGCGTGCGTGGCACCTGGAGTCCCCCATGAAGCTGCAGTCCCGAATGCTGACCCTGGCCGTGCTGGCCGCCTTGCCCGCGCTGGCCCATGCCAACGAAGACACTACCGCGCTCGACCAGGTCCTGGTCACTGCCACCCGCACCCCGATTGCTCTGCAGGACAGTATCGCGCCAGCGCAGGTAATCGACCGTGCGCAGATCGAATCCAGCCAGGCCACCTCGCTGCAGGAGCTGCTGCGCGGCCGTGCCGGCATCAACCTGGCCAACGCCGGCGGCCTCGGCAAGCAGAGCTCGCTGTTCCTGCGTGGCACCAATTCCGGCCACACCGTGGTGCTGGTCGATGGCGTGCGCATCAACAGCGCCGACCTTGGCCTGGCCATGTACCAGGATCTGCCGCTGGCGCAGATCGAGCGCGTGGAAATCGTGCGGGGGCCGCAGTCGAGTCTGTACGGCGCCGATGCCATCGGTGGCGTGATCCAGATCTTCACCCGCCGCAGCCAGGGCGACTTCGCACCGCACTTCCAGCTCGGCGGTGGCAGCAACGGCCTGCGCGAGGCCAGCGGCGGCATTGGCGGCGGTACCGAGCGCGGCTGGTTCGGCGCCGATATCGCCTACCAGCATTCCGATGGCATCGATGCCTGCCGGGGCTCGGCCACGCTGTTCACCGGCTGCTTCGCCGACGAGCCTGACCGCGACGGCTACCGCAACCTGTCCAAGAGCCTGCGCGGCGGCTACTCCTTCAACGAGCAGTGGAGCGTGGAAGGCAGCGCCTTGCGTGCCGACGGCAAGAACCACTACGACGGTTACTACAACTATTCGGAAACCCGCCAGCAGGTCTTGGCCGGCAAGGTGCGCTACGCGCCGTCCGAGCGCGTGGCCTTCACCGCCAACATCGGACGCAGCGACAACGAATCGGACAACACCGGCGCCTTCGATGCACAGGGCAGCGCACAGACGCATCGTGACAGCGCTTCGCTGCAGGGTGATTTCGGCCTGGCCGAAGGACAGCTGCTGAGTGCCGGCGTTGACTGGAGCGAGGACAACCTGGACGGCAGCAGTGCCGGTTACCTGGTCGACAGCCGTCGCAACACCGGCGTGTTCGTGCAGTACCAGGGCCGCTTCGGTCGCCACCAGCTGCAGGCCAGTGCGCGCAACGACGACAACCAGCAGTTCGGCAACCATGCCACCGGCAGTCTCGGCTGGGCGATGGAACTGAGCCACGGCCTGCGCATCAATGCCAGCTACGGCACCGCCTTCAAGGCGCCGACCTTCAGCGACCTGTACGACCCGTGGAGCGGCGTGCCGACCCTGGACCCGGAGAAGTCCAGGAGCGCCAACCTGGGCATTTCGCAGCAGGGCCAGGGCTGGCACTGGGGCCTGGATGTGTACGAAACGCGTATCGACGACCTGATCACCTACGATGCCGCGACGTTCAGGATGCAGCAGGTGGAGAAGGCGCGCATCCGCGGCGCCGAACTGACCGGTGGCGCACGGCTGGCCGGCTTCGACATCTCTGCGCAGCTGAGCTACACCGACCCGCGCAACCGCACCGATGGCAATGCCCAGTTCGACAACTGGCTGCCGCGCCGCGCGCAGCAGACCGCACGGCTGGACATCGACCGCCGCTTCGGCGACTTCCGCGCGGGCCTTACCGTGCAGGGGGCCGGCAAGCGTTACGACGATGCCGCCAATGCGGTGAAGGTCGGCGGCTACGGCACGCTGGACCTGCGCGCCGAGTACGCATTGACGCCGTCGTGGTCGCTGCTGGCGCGTGCCGCCAACGTCTTCGACCGTCGCTACGAAACGGTGGCATGGTTCAACCAGCCCGGCCGCGAGTACCAGTTGAGCGTGCGTTACCAGCCGAAGTGAGGAAACGCGCCGGGCGTTCCCGGCGCGCGCGCCTGTAGAGCCGACTCAGGCATCAAGGCAGCCGGGCATGGGCTCGGCTCTACACCGCGATGCCGGCAGCCAGCCCCGGCAACGCACGCAGGTCGTCGATCACCGCCACCGCATGCGCGGTGGCCAGGTCCAAACCGCGCGGGTAGCCGTAACGCACCAGCGCGATCGGCATGCCGGCATCTTCGGCGGCCCGGTAATCGGTGAGCGAGTCACCGACCATCAGGCAGGCCTCCACCGGCAGTCCGAAATGGGCGGCAATGTGGCGCAGCGGCGCGCCGCTGGGTTTGCGCTGTGGCAGCGAATCACCGCCCAGCACCAGCGCGAAGGCATCTGCGATGCCCAGGTGCTGCAGCAGTGGTGGAACCAGGGCTTCGGGCTTGTTGGTACAGATCGCCAGCGGCACGTTGCGGGCACGCAGCTGCGCCAGCGCCGCGCTCACCCCTTCGAACAACTGCGGGCTGCGCAGCAGGCAGTCGCGGTAGTGGACCATGAACACCGGCATCACTGCGGCCAGATCGACCTTGCGACCGGCCGCCTGCATGGCCTGTTCGACCAGCCGGCCCACGCCGTCGCCGATCCAGCCCAGCACGGTGGATTCGGGCACGCGCGCCATGCCGATCTGCTCCAGCGTGCGGTTCAGCGCTTCGGCGATATCGGCGGCGCTGTCGACCAGCGTGCCATCGAGGTCGAACACAACCAGCGGATAGGGATACGACAAGGGACGGCACCTGTACGACGTGGAGCCGTCCATTGTACGCCGCCCGTTTTCCTGCCAGGCCGGCCTCAACCGATGCGGCGTGCGCGCGTGGCCAGGAAGGTGGGCAGATGGCGATCGATGAGGAAGCGTGGCTGCGGCTGCCAGTCTTCCATGAAGCGATCGATGACGAAGCCGGCATTGAGCTGGCCGCCGATCAGTTCGGTCAGGCTGTGGCCGAAGGTCAATGCATCGCCACGGGCCAGTTTTGCTTCGCGCTCGGCCGGCGCCAGGTCGTCCAGATCCGAGTAGGGAATGGCGTACTGCGGCCGGATCAGGCCCTGCGCATCCAGCTGCGGATCGCGTGCACCGATGAACAGCACCGGGTTGTAGAAGCTGGCCATCAACAGGCCATCGCGGGCCAGCACGCGGTGGCACTCGTTCCACACCGGGCGCACGTCGGGCACATACAGATTGGAGATCGGTTGGAACACCACATCGAAGCTGCCGCTGGCGAACGCGTGCAGATCGCGCATGTCGCCCTGCACGGTGCGCAGCTGCAGGCCATCGCGCGCGGCCACCGCACGGTCCTGTTCCAGCTGCCCATCGGAAAGGTCGAACACGGTGACCTCGGCACCGGCCGCAGCCAGTACCGGCGCCTGCTGGCCGCCGCCAGAGGCCAGGCACAGGATGCGGCGGCCGCGCACATCACCCAGCCAGTCCAGCGGCAGCGCGCGCGGGGTCAGGTGCACCTGCCATCGCCCTTCGCGGGCGGCGGCGACGGTGGCACTGTCCACGGGGCGCGACCATTCGCGCACCTCGCTGGCCTGGCGATCCCAGGCAGCACGGTTGTGGTCGATCAGGGCCTGTCCATGGTTCATGCGTTCTCCTTGCCCGGTGGGCGCCAATCCAGATCCTGGAACGCCGGGCTGGCAAAGCACTCGGCCAGGAAATCCAGGAATCGCCGCATGATAACGGGCTGCTGGCGGCGCGATGCGTACACCGCATGAATGCCCAGCTCGTCCAGACTGAACTCGGGCAACACCTCGATCAGTTCGCCACTGCGCAGCAGCGGCGCCACCTGGTAGGTCGGCAACATGGCGATGCCGGCACCGGCACGCACCGCTTCCAGCAACAGCGACGCCTCGTTGGCGCTGATGTTGCCGCCCACCGCTACCGAGAGTGAGCGGCCATCGCGGTGCAGCTGCCACAGGCTCTTGCCCACATAGTGATGGGTCATGCAGTTGTGCGCGGCCAGATGCTCGGGCGCAGTGGGCGTACCGCGTCGCTGCAGGTAGGACGGCGTCGCGCACAGCACCGAGCGGCAGGTCGCCAGCCGCCGTGCGATCAGGCTGGGGTCGATCTGGCGCGCGATGCGCACGGCCAGGTCCACCCGTTCCTCCACCAGGTTCACCGTGCGGTCGACCAGCAGCAGCTCGATGCGCGCCGCTGGATGGCGCGCCACGAAACCGGCCACCGCGCGCGCCAGGTGGCTCTGCCCGAACGACACGCTGGCGGTCACCCGCAGCGTGCCGTGCGGTTCGGGATCATCGCTGGCCAGCTCGCCCTGCAGTTCTTCGCCGATCGCCAGCATCTGCCGGAAGCGCGCCAGCGCCGCCTCGCCCGGGCCGGTCAGGCTGACCCGGCGCGTGGTCCGGTGCAGCAGGCGCACGCCCAGCCAGCCCTCGACCTCGGCCAGGTAGCGGGTCACCATCGCCCGCGACATGTCCAGCACCTCGGCGGCGGCGGTCAGGCTGCCACGCTCGGCCACCTCGACGAATACGGTCATGGCGGTCAATCGGTCCATCTGCTCGCTTCCTGCAACAAACAAGCGCGTTATACGCTGTTTTTCGAGCGACTGCAGCGGCCTAGAGTGGCCCCATTCCACCCCACACCGCCCCACGGAGTCCTGCCATGAAGATCGCCCTCGTTGGTTCCACCGGCAATATCGGCCGCCAGATCGCCCGCCACGCGCTGGCCCGCGGCCATCAACTCACCGTCATCGTGCGCAGCGCGCAGGACCTGCCGGCCGAACTGGCCGGTGCCCATCCGGTGATCGCCCCGCTGGATGACCAGGACGCCCTGGTTGCCGCCATCGCCGGCCACGACGTGCTGGCCAGCGCCTACGGCCCTCGCCCGGGTGATGACGTCGGCCGCGTCGGCGAAGTGGCCGCGCAGCTGGCTGCGGCTGCACGCAGGGCCGGTGTGCCGCGCCTGGTGGTGGTCGGTGGCGCCGGCAGCCTGGAAGTCGCGCCAGGCGTGCAGCTGGTCGATACCCCGGACTTCCCGGAGGCCTACAAGCCGTACGCGCTGGCCCACCGCGAAGCGTTCAAGCGCCTGCAGGCACTGGATGACCTGGACTGGACCTTCTTCTCGCCGGCCGCCGAAATCGGCCCGGGCGAAGAGCGTGGCCAGTACCGCGTGCAGCCCAAGGCCTTCCTGGCCGACGCCAGCGGCCACAGCCGCATCAGCTACGCCGACTACGGCGCGGCGTTCGTCGCCGAGCTGGAGGCGCACCGGTACCCGAAGCAGATCATCACGGCCGCGTACTGATCATGGCGTCCGCCGGGCATGGCCCGGCGCTACACAAGGAATTTCCCATGCGTACCGCTGCCCTGCTGCTTCCCTTCGCCCTGGCCGCCACGTTCACCAGTGCGCCGCTGCTGGCCGCATCGGCGGCGCCTGCACCGACCACCGCAGCGAAAACCGAACTGCATCTGCAGACCTTCCATCCCGGTCCGCAGGCGATGTTCCCGGTGTCCTCGGTGCTGATCGAAGGCCGCCATGACGCAATCCTGGTCGACGCGCAGTTCGGTGCCCGCGACGCGCGCACGCTGGTCGAACGGATCCGCGCCAGCGGCAAGCAGCTGACCACGATCTACATCAGCCACGGCGACCCGGACTACTACTTCGGCCTGGCCACCGTGCAGGATGCGTTCCCGCAGGCCCGCATCATTGCCACGGCACAGACCGTCGCCCACATCCAGCAGACCCAGGCCGGCAAGCTGGCCTACTGGGGGCCGAAAATGGGTGCCGATGCACCCGCGCGCATCGTGGTGCCGCAGGTGCTCGACGGCGATGCCCTGCAGCTGGAAGGCCAGCGCCTGCCGCTGATCGGCCTGGACGGCCCGACTCCGGACCGCAGCGTGCTGTGGGTACCGTCGTTGCGTGCGATCGTCGGTGGTATCCCGGTGGTGGCCGGTGAACATGTGTGGATGGCCGATACGCAGACACCGAAGTCGCACGCCGATTGGCTGCAGACGTTGCAGCGCCTGCAGGCACTGAAACCGAAGGTGGTGGTACCGGGCCACTACGCGCCGGGCGCGGCGCTGGATGCCAGTGCGCTGCACTTCACCGCCAACTACATCCGCGCATTCGATGCCGAGACGGCAAAGGCCAGGGACAGTGCGGCGCTGGTGAAGGCGATGCAGGCGCGCTATCCGAAGCTGGCCGGCGAAAGTTCGCTGGAGCTGAGCGCGAAAGTGGCCAAGGGCGAGATGCAGTGGCCATGAGGTAACGGGGTTCTTTTGCAGGGCTGCGCCCTGCACCCGCACAGGCAGCAGTAACACCCGAAGCAACAGCAACAGCAGGCTGTCCGTGGGATGGCGAGGTGGGTCCGCTTGCGGGGGACGCCGTGAATCCGTCCCTGGAGGCTCGGTCGCGCCTTGCTCGTGTGCGCTGTCCTGCGCACACGGCAAGACCGGTGTTGAGCGTCCTGCCCAACCCGCCCG
>NZ_LLXV01000070.1 GCF_001431665.1 Stenotrophomonas beteli
CCCATGAATGGATGCATTTCGATTCCAATTCGAAATATTCGATTCCGATGGAGATTCATCCACGCATGGCGTGGATCTACTGCAGATCGCGGAGATCTGTCGAAGGCGGGGCGGGTTCGGTTGCGGGGGCGTGAGCCGCATGGATGCGGCGACCGAGCCTACATGGACGTATTTACGGCGTCCCCCGCAACTGGACCCACCCCGCCATCCCGCAGGAAACCCGCTGTTGCTGTTGCTCTGGCCTCTGCGGGTGCAGGGCGCCGCCCTGCCGAACTAAACTACCCGCCGTTGTCCCAGCAGGATTGCCCATGTTCGATACCTCGCCCCAGCTCGATTGCGCCGACCGCATCCTGCGCCTGGACCGTGCCCGGGTCATGGGCATCGTCAATGTCACCCCCGACTCGTTCTCCGACGGCGGCGCGCACGACACCACCGAGGCAGCCGTCGCGCACGGCCTGAAGCTGGTGGAGGAGGGGGCCGACCTGCTCGATATCGGCGGCGAATCGACCCGCCCGGGCGCCGCGCCGGTGTCGGTCGAGGAAGAGCTTCGCCGGGTGATTCCGGTGATCGAGCAGCTGGCCGCCCGCACCCAGGTGCCGATCAGCATCGACACCTTCAAGCCGGAGGTGATGCGCGTGGCGGTGGCTGCTGGCGCCGGCATGATCAACGACATCTTCGGCCTGCGTCAGAACGGTGCGCTTGAAGCTGCCGCTGAAACCGGCGTGCCGGTGGTGCTGATGCACATGCAGGGCGAACCGGGCCACATGCAGGCTGATCCGCACTACGACGACGTGGTGGCGGAGGTGCACGGTTTCCTGGTGCAGCGCCTGTTCGCTGCGGAAATGGCGGGCATCGCGAAGAAGAACCTGCTGATCGACCTCGGTTTCGGCTTTGGCAAGACCACCGCCCACAACCTGACCCTGCTGGCGCGCTCGGAGCGCTTCCTGGAGCTGGGCGTGCCGATGCTGGCGGGTCTTTCGCGCAAGCGCAGCCTGGGCGAGCTGACCGGTCGCGTTGCCCCGTCTGAGCGGGTGGCCGCCTCGGTGGCGGCGCATCTGATCGCGATCCAACGGGGTGCCCGTATCGTGCGCGTGCATGATGTGGCCGCCACCGTCGATGCACTGAAGATCTGGCAGGCCGTCGAAGCCGTGCCGACGCCACGCGCCGACGCCACACCGACGATCCGCTGGCCGGACGAAGACTGATGGGCATTGACCGGCGTCCGCTGGCGATCGCCGTGATGGGGCCGACCGCCAGCGGCAAGACCGCCACCGCGATCTCGCTGGCCCGGCAGTTGGATGGCGAGATCGTCAGCGTCGATTCGGCGCTGGTCTACCGCCATCTGGACATCGGTTCGGCCAAGCCCGATCAGGCCGAGCGCGCGCAGGCACCGCACCATCTGCTGGATCTGCGCGAGCCCTGGCAGACCTACTCGGCGGCCGAGTTCGCTGCCGATGCCAGCCGTGTGGTGGCCGACATCGTGGCGCGCGGCAGGACGCCGATCCTGGCCGGTGGCACAGGCCTGTATTTCCGGGCCCTGCTGCAGGGCCTGTCGCCGATGCCGGAGGCCGATCCGGAGCTGCGTGCGGTGCTGGCCGCCGAGGCTGCCGAACGGGGCTGGGCGGCATTGCATGCCGAATTGGCCGGGGTCGATCCGGCGGCCGCCGCGCGCATCCACGCCACCGACCCGCAGCGCATCCAGCGTGCGCTGGAGGTCTACCGTCTCACCGGCACGCCGATCAGTGAATGGCAGCGCCGGCCGGGCGTGGCGCCGTTGCCGGTGCGCACCCTGAAGCTGATCCTGGCGCCGCGTGAGCGGTCGGTGCTGCACCAGCGCATCGAGGCCCGCTTCGATGCCATGCTGGAGCAGGGCTTCCTCGACGAGGTCCGCGCGTTGCGCGCGATGCCGCAGATGGCCGCCGTGGAGGCGCCGCTGGACCTGCCGGCGGTGCGCGCGGTCGGCTATCGCCAGGCCTGGGAGTATCTGGACGGGGAGGCTGACCTGGCCCGCTTCCGGGACAGGGCGATCTTCGCCACCCGCCAGCTGGCCAAGCGCCAGCTGACCTGGCTGCGCGGCGAGCTTGATGCGCGCTGGTTCGACCCCCACATCGACCAGGCGCGACTGGCCGGCGCGGTGTCGACCTTCATCGCACGCTGAACCCCCGCCAGCCGTGTAACATCATCGGTCGGCGGACGGCTCGGGGGCCGTGGAAAACCGTCGGCAACCCAATAAGAACAATAATCAGGAGTGTGCAATGTCCAAGGGGCAATCGCTGCAGGATCCTTTCTTGAACGCACTGCGGCGCGAACGCGTGCCGGTTTCGGTGTACCTGGTCAACGGCATCAAGCTGCAGGGCACGATCGAGTCGTTCGACCAGTTCGTGGTCCTGCTTCGCAATACGGTGAGCCAGATGGTCTACAAGCACGCCATTTCCACGGTGGTGCCGGCACGCAATGTGAAGGTGGGCCCGGGTGGCGGCTATGTGCAGTCGAGTGAAGGTGGTCAGGCAGGTGATGAAGCAGACGAGTAAGACCGGAGCGGTGAATGTTTGACCGCTCGAAAAAGGGCGAACACGCCCTGTTGATCCAGCCGCACTTCGGCAAGCTGGAAGACGATGTGCTGGAAGAATTCGGTGATCTGGCCCGCTCGGCCGGGGCCAGCATCGCCGCGACGATCACTGCGCGGCTGGACCGTCCCAACCCGTCAACCCTGATCGGCAGCGGCAAGCTGGACGAGATCAAGGCGGCGGCCGATGCCAGCGGTGCCGACCTGATCCTGGTCAACCATGCGTTGAGCCCCGGCCAGGAGCGCAACCTGGAACGGTTCCTGGAGCGCCGGGTGATCGACCGTACCGGCCTGATTCTGGACATCTTCGCCCAGCGTGCGCACAGCCACGAGGGCAAGCTGCAGGTCGAACTGGCCCAGCTGCGCCACCTGGCGACCCGGCTGGTGCGTGGCTGGACCCACCTGGAGCGCCAGCGCGGCGGCTCGATCGGTCTGCGTGGTCCCGGTGAAACCCAGCTGGAAACCGACCGCCGCCTGCTGCAGAAGCGCGTCGAGCAGCTGCAGAAGCGGCTTGAGAAGGTGGAAGTACAGCGCACCCAGATGCGCCGTGCACGCGTGCGCAGCGAGCTGCCGCGCGTGGCCCTGGTGGGCTATACCAATGCGGGCAAGTCGACGCTGTTCAACGCCATGACCGGCGCGGAGGCCTACGCCGCCGATCAGTTGTTCGCCACGCTGGACCCGACCGTGCGCCGCATCGCGGTGCCGGGTGGCAATGTGGTGCTGGCCGATACCGTGGGCTTCGTCCGCGACCTGCCGCATGATCTGGTCGCCGCGTTCCGCTCGACCCTGTCCGAGGCGCGCGAGGCCGATTTCCTGCTGCACGTGGTCGATGCCGCCGATCCCCATCGCGAGGAACGCATCGCTCAGGTGGACGAGGTACTGACTGCGGTCGGCGCCGGCGACCTGCCGCAGCTGCTGGTGTTCAACAAGATCGACCGTATCGACGGCGCCGACGTCCGCCACGACGGCCAGGACGGCGTGCCCGACGAGTCGCGGCGCGAGCGGGTGTGGATCTCCGCGCGTGACGGGCAGGGCCTGGAGCTGTTGCAGGCGGTGCTGGGCAAGCGCCTGGGGCTGCAGCACGTCACCGGCCAGCTGCGCCTGCCGCCGGATGCCGGCCGCCTGCGCGCGCGCCTGCACCAGCTGGAGGTGATCCGCAGCGAGCAGGCCGACGAAGAAGGCTGGCTGCTGCAGGTCGATCTGCCGATTGCCGAAGCCGAAAAACTCGCTGCCAGCGCCGACGGCGCGCCGATCCGGGCGCTGCTGCCGGAGAAACTGCCGGAGTGGTGAGGTAGCGGCCCCTCCCCGGTAGTGCCGGCCGCTGGCCGGCAGCGGCCGTGCTGGAGGGGCGCGACATCCGCCTGTCATCTGCGGTACAACGTGCAGGTTCTTCACCCCACCGTCGTGCCGATGTCCATCCCCACCGATGCCGATCTCAACGCTCAGTCCGCCGCGCTCGGGCAGCGCCTGCAACAGTCCGCGCTGCAGCTGGTGACCGCCGAAAGCTGCAGCGGTGGCTGGATCGCCAAATGCATGACCGACGTCGCCGGCTCCTCGGCGTTCTTCGATTGCGGCATGGTGGTTTACAGCTACGAAGCCAAGCAGCGCTTGCTGGGGGTGCGCGCGCAGACCCTGGAACAGTTCGGTGCGGTCAGCCGCGAAACCGTGCTCGAAATGGTCTCCGGCGCCCTGGTCAACTCCGGTGCCGGCATCGCGGTGGCAGTCACCGGCATCGCCGGTCCCGGCGGTGGCAGCCCGGACAAGCCGGTGGGCAGCGTCTGGATCGGCTGGAAGCGCCGGGGCGGCTATGCCCGCGCCGAGCTGTTCCAGTTCGACGGCGACCGCGAAGCCATCCGCAGGCAAACCGTGGCGGCGGCATTGCGCGGCATCGACGCCCAGCTGTGACATGCTGCTCCGGTAATCGTCCGGAGTACGCATGATGTGGGAGACGCTGGGCACGGTCCGTGACCTGGGCCGACTGCAGGAAATCGCCGTCGTCCTGATCCGCTATGGCTTTGGCGACGTGGTGAGGCGCATCGGCCTGGCCACCACGCTGGAGCGGGCAGGGCGCCTGCTGCACTGGAACGAGGACCGCCAGGAGCTGCTGCGGATGACCGCGCCGGTGCGCGTACGCAGCGCGATGCAGGATCTGGGCCCCACCTTCGTCAAGCTTGGCCAGGTGCTGGCCACGCGCGTGGACCTGCTGCCGCCGGAGTGGATCGCCGAGTTGTCCGAACTGCAGAACGCGGTGCCCGCGCTGCCGTATGCCGACATCCGCGCGCAGCTGGAGGCTGACCTCGGCGCTGCACCGGCCGAGGTGTTTGCCTTCCTGGATGAAACGCCGATGGCTGCCGCCTCGCTGGCACAGGCCCATCGTGCACGGCTGCACGACGGCCGCGAAGTAGTACTGAAGGTGCGCCGCCCCGGCATCCGTGATGTGGTTGAAGCCGACCTGCGCCTGCTGGCGCGGCTGGCCGAGATCGTCGAAGCCCGCCTGCCGGACCTGCGCCGCTATCGCCCGGCCGAGGTCGTGCAGCAGTTCACCGTCTCCCTGCGCCGCGAGCTGGATTTCGCCGCCGAATGCCGTAATGCCGAGCGGATCGCGCGCAATTTCAATGGCCGTGACGACATCCTGATCCCGGGCGTGCACTGGCAGCGGACCTGCGAAAGCCTGAACGTGCAGGACTTCGTCGACGGCATTCCGGGCCGTGATCTGGCCGGCGTCGATGCGGCGGGGCTGGACCGCCGCGAACTGGCACGGCGAGGCGCCGGCATCGTGCTGAAGATGGTGCTGGAGGACGGCAGCTTCCACGCCGATCCGCACCCCGGCAACATCATCTACCTGCGCGACGGCCGCATCGGCGTGATCGATTTCGGCATGGTCGGCGCGTTGTCCGAGGTGCGTCGTTTCCAGGTGGCGCAGTTGCTGCATGGCCTGGTCGAGCAGGACCCGCAGGGGGTGGCCGACGTGCTGCTGGACTGGGCCGGTGGCGTGGAAGTGGACGAGAACCGGTTGCAGCACGACATCAGCCAGTTCGTCGACCAGTACCGCGGCGTGCCACTGAAGGACCTGCGCATCGGCCTGATGCTGGGCGACATCACCCAGCTGCTGCGCAGCTACAGCCTGACCCTGCCGGCAGACCTGGCGCTGATGATCAAGGCCTTCCTGACCCTGGAAGGCATGGGGCGGCAGCTGGACCCGGATTTCGACATGGCCAGTGCCGCGCGCCCGTTCCTGGAACGGGTGGTGCTGCAGCGCTATGCGCCGAAGGCGCTGCTCAAGCGCGGCCGGCGCAGCCTGCTGGGCCTGGTCGATTTCGCCGGTGAGCTGCCGCGTGACCTGCGCAAGCTGGTGCAGGCCGCACGCCGTGGCCGCCTTCAGCTGAAGGTGGAAACCACGGCATTGCAGGGATTCGGCGAACAGGTCAACCGCGCGGCGAACCGGCTGGTGGTGGGCGTGATCACGGCCGCCCTGATCATCGGCTCGTCGATCGTGATGCACAGCGTGGGCGGCGTCTCCAGCCGCTGGCTGCTGGCACTGGGCGTGTGCGGCTTCATCGGCGCCGGCTTCTGCGGCGTCTGGATCCTGTTTTCGATCTGGAGAAGCGGCAAGCACACGTAGGCAGGTGCACGAAGTGCGCCTGTTGCGGTTCCACAGGAACCGCAGAATCGCGCAGCGATTCCTGTAGAACCGAGCCATGCTCGGCTGCTCTGACCTGGGTCGGCCCCGTCATTCGCGCGACTGCCGAGCATGGCGCGCCACCACACCTGCGGTTGTGTCGCCCCCGGCACTTGCAGATCCGGATATTAGTAGTAATACTACTAACCATGGACCTGACCGACACCCAGCAGGCGATCCTGCAGTTGATCGCCGAGCGTATCGAGAGCGAAGGCGCACCGCCGTCGCAGACTGAAATCGCACGTGCGTTCGGCTTCAAGGGCGTGCGCGCGGCCCAGTACCACCTGGAAGCCCTGGAGCAGGCCGGCGCGATCCGGCGCATTCCGGGCCAGGCCCGCGGCATCCGCCTGGTTCAGGCGCCCGCGGTCGAGAAGCTGGCCGAGCCGGGGCTGCCCGACAGCGTGCTGCGCCTGCCGGTGCTGGGTCGGGTCGCGGCGGGCCTGCCGATCGGCGCCGACATCGGCTCGGACGATTTCGTGGTGCTGGACCGGGTGTTCTTCTCGCCGGCTCCGGACTACCTGTTGAAGGTGCAGGGCGATTCAATGATCGACGAGGGCATCTTCGATGGTGACCTGATTGGCGTGCACCGCACGCGCGACGCCCACTCCGGGCAGATCGTGGTGGCGCGCATCGATGACGAGATCACGGTCAAGCTGCTGAAGATCGCCAAGGACCGTATCCGCCTGCTGCCGCGCAACCCCGATTACAAGCCGATCGAGGTGCTGCCCGACCAGGACTTCGCCATCGAGGGCCTCTATTGCGGCCTGCTTCGGCCCAACCGTTGATCTGTTTAACCCTGCATTACCCCGCGGTCTTTTGTGGCGATTCTCTGGTTCCACTGAGGTTGGTACGGATGTCCGATAATTCTTTTCAGAGCGCCGGGCAGAATCTCAGCCTGTGCGATACGTCCGACTTAAAGTGAGCCCATGGCAAAGAAGACCCCCAAAGACAGCACCTCCAACGACTCCACCTCTGCAAGGACCCCTCCGATGGACGAGAACAAGAAGCGCGCCCTCGCTGCAGCTCTGGGCCAGATCGAGAAGCAGTTCGGCAAGGGCTCGGTGATGCGCATGGGCGACCGCGTGGTCGAGCCCGTTGAAGCCATCCCGACCGGCTCGCTGATGCTCGACATCGCACTGGGCATTGGCGGCCTGCCGAAGGGCCGTGTCGTTGAGATCTACGGGCCGGAATCCTCGGGCAAGACCACCCTGACCCTGCAGGCCATCGCCGAATGCCAGAAGATGGGCGGCACTGCAGCCTTCATCGACGCCGAGCATGCGCTGGATCCGATCTACGCCGGCAAGCTGGGCGTGAACGTGGACGACCTGCTGCTGTCGCAGCCGGATACCGGTGAGCAGGCGCTGGAAATCGCCGACATGCTGGTCCGTTCAGGCTCGGTGGACATCCTGGTGATCGACTCGGTCGCCGCGCTGACCCCGAAGGCCGAAATCGAAGGCGAGATGGGCGACCAGCTGCCGGGCCTGCAGGCCCGTCTGATGAGCCAGGCCCTGCGCAAGCTGACCGGCAACATCAAGCGCTCCAACACCCTGGTGATCTTCATCAACCAGCTGCGCATGAAGATCGGCGTGATGATGCCGGGCCAGAGTCCGGAAACCACCACCGGCGGCAACGCGCTGAAGTTCTACGCCTCGGTCCGCCTGGACATCCGCCGCATCGGCGCGATCAAGAAGGGTGACGAGATCATCGGCAACCAGACCAAGATCAAGGTCGTCAAGAACAAGCTGGCGCCGCCGTTCAAGCAGGTCATTACCGAGATCCTGTATGGCGAGGGCATCAGCCGCGAAGGCGAGCTGATCGACATGGGCGTGGAGGCCAAGCTGGTCGAGAAGGCCGGCGCCTGGTACAGCTACGGTGAAGAGCGCATTGGTCAGGGCAAGGACAACGCCCGCGGTTACCTGCGCGACAACCCGACCGTTGCCGCCAAGCTCGAAGCCGAGCTGCGCGAGAAGTTCCAGCCGGCCGAAGCGGCCCGCGAGGAAGGCGACGACGACGGCGACGACGAGTAAGACTTGCTGTGGGGCAGGGCGGCGCCGTCAGTGACGTTGCCCTGTCCCGCAGGTTCGAATCGCCCAGGGATGGGCACGGCGCCACGGACGGCGCCACCCTTGGAGCACCCATGTCCGACGCCGAAGACTTTCCGACTGGCCGCAAGCGCCGACCACGCGAGCAGACTCCCGTACAACGGGCACTGGGCTTGCTGGTCCGCCGTGAGCACTCGCGCAGGGAACTCACCCGCAAGTTGACTGCCCGCGGCATCGAAGACGAAGCCGCAGAGGCCGCTGTCGCCAAGCTGACCGAAGCGGGTTGGCAGGATGACACCCGTTTTGCCGAGAACCTGGTGCGGATGCGCGCCAACACCGGCTATGGCCCGATCCATGTTCGCGCCGAACTCGGAACCCATGGCCTGGACAGCGCAGCAATCGCCGCCGCGATGGACAGCTACGAGGGGGACTGGCAGGAAAACGCCCGTGATCTGGTCCGGCGGCGCTTCGGTGAGGCCGGTCCGCAGGACCTGGCGCAGCGGCGCAAGGCCGCCGATCTGCTGGCCCGGCGGGGGTTCGACGGCGACAGCATCCGCCGCGCGACCCGCTACGACCCGGATGACTGAGACTGGCGGCGCCGGGCCTGATACCCTTTAGGTTTTCGGCGGTCCGTCGCGACCCTGGCCAACGCGGCCGGTGGTCCGGGTCCGCCGGCCCGCAGACTGCCAGCCCCCAATGAACGCATCCGCCAAATTCACGACTTCCCAGATCCGCAGCGACTTCCTTGAATTCTTCAAGGGTAAAGGCCACACCATCGTGCCGTCGGCGCCGCTGGTGCCGGGCAATGATCCGACCCTGCTGTTCACCAACTCCGGCATGGTGCAGTTCAAGGACGTGTTCCTTGGCGCGGAGAAGCGCAGCTACGTGCGTGCGGCCGACGTCCAGCGCTGCCTGCGCGCAGGCGGCAAGCACAACGACCTCGACCAGGTCGGTTACACCGCACGCCACCACACCTTCTTCGAAATGCTGGGCAACTGGTCCTTCGGCGACTACTTCAAGAAGGACGCGATCGCCTGGGCCTGGGAGCTGCTGACCCAGGTCTGGAAGCTGCCGGCCGAGCGCCTGCTGGTGACCGTGTACCAGACCGACGACGAAGCCTACGCGCTGTGGCGCGACATGGTCGGCATTCCGGAAGCGCGCATCGTGCGCATCGGCGACAACAAGGGTGCGCCGTTCGCTTCGGACAACTTCTGGCAGATGGCCGACACCGGCCCGTGCGGCCCGTGCACCGAGATCTTCTACGACCACGGCGACCACATCGCCGGTGGCCCGCCGGGGTCCCCGGATGAAGACGGTGATCGCTTCATCGAAATCTGGAACCTGGTGTTCATGCAGTTCGACCGCCAGCCCGACGGCACCCTGGTGCCGCTGCCCGCGCCGTGCGTGGATACCGGCATGGGCCTGGAGCGCCTGGCGGCGATCCTGCAGCACGTGCACACCAACTATGAGATCGACCTGTTCCAGGCGCTGATCCGCAAGGCCTCCGAGCTGACCGGCACCGCCGACCTTGAGAACAAGTCGCTGCGGGTGATTGCCGACCACATCCGAGCCTGTTCGTTCCTGATCGTCGACGGCGTGCTGCCGTCCAACGAAGGCCGCGGCTACGTGCTGCGCCGTATCATCCGCCGCGCCCTGCGCCACGGCTGGATGCTGGGCGTGCGCCAGCCGTTCTTCAGCAAGCTGGTGCCGACCCTGGTCGAGCAGATGGGTGAGGCCTACCCGGAACTGCCGGCGGCGGTGGATACCGTCACGCGTGCGCTGCAGGCCGAGGAAGAGCGTTTCGCCGAAACTCTCGATGCCGGCATGAAGATCTTCGAGGACGTCGCCGGCAAGGCCAGCAACGGCGTGATCCCGGGTGTTGACGCCTTCCGCCTGTACGACACCTATGGCTTCCCGCTCGACCTGACCCAGGATATCGCCCGCGAGCGCGACCTGACCGTCGACATCGCCGGCTTCGATGCCGCGATGGAGCAGCAACGCGAGACCGCGCGTGCGGCCGGCAAGTTCGGTGGCGGCGTGACCCTGCCGGCCGAGCTGGTGGCCACCCTCAGCCCGACCGTGTTCCTCGGCTATGACCGCCTGCAGGCCGATGGCCTGACCGTGCTGGCCCTGCTCAAGGATGGCCGTCCGGTGCAGTCGGCCGATGCCGGTGACGCGGTGATCGTGATTACCGACAAGACCCCGTTCTACGCGGAGTCGGGCGGCCAGGTCGGCGATACCGGCGTGCTGGCCGGCAACGGCGTTCGCCTGGCGGTGGACGACACCCAGAAGTTCGCTGGCCAGTTCCATGGCCATGTCGGCACTCTGTCCGAAGGCGGCCTGAAGGTCGGCGACGTGCTGGCTGGCCAGGTCGATGGCGAGCGCCGCGGCGCCACCATCCTCAACCACTCGGCCACCCACCTGCTGCACGCCGCCCTGCGCGAAGTGCTGGGCACCCATGTGCAGCAGAAGGGCTCGCTGGTCGCGCCGGACCGCCTGCGTTTCGACTTCTCGCACTTCCAGCCGATCAGTGCGGAAGAGCTGGCGGTGATCGAGCGCAAGGTCAACCAGCAGGTGCGCGCCAACAACGCCGCCGAAGTCCACAACATGGGCATGCAGGAAGCGCTGGACTTCGGCGCCATGGCCCTGTTCGGCGAGAAGTACGGCGAGCACGTGCGCGTGCTGAAGATGGGCGACTACTCGACCGAGCTGTGCGGCGGCACCCACGTCAACCGTACCGGCGACATCGGCCTGTTCAAGATCACCTCCGAGGGCGGTGTGTCCGCCGGCGTGCGCCGCATCGAGGCGGTCACCGGCCAGGGCGCCCTGGATTATGTGGATGCCGAAGAGGCCCGCCTGGCCGAGGCCGCTGAACTGCTCGGCGGCAGCGCTGCCGACGTGGTCGAGAAGATCCGTGCCCTCGGCCAGCGCCAGAAGCAGCTGGAGCGCGAGCTGGATGCCGTGAAGGCCAAGGTTGCCGCCGGCGCTACCGCCGACCTGTCCGGCCAGGCCGTCGAGGTCGCCGGTGTGAAGGTGCTGGCGGCCCGCCTGGAGGGCTTCGACGCCAAGGCCCTGCGCGACGCCGTCGACCGCCTCAAGCAGCAGCTGGGCAACGCGGTGATCGTGCTGGCCGGTGCCCAGGACGGCAAGGCCGCCCTGGTCGCAGGTGTGAACGGGAGTGCAATGGGCAAGGTCAAGGCCGGGGAACTGTTGTCCCATATCGCCGGTCAGATCGGGGGCAAGGGCGGCGGACGCCCGGACCTCGCCCAGGGTGGTGGCGAGGACGGGCCCGCCCTTGCCACTGCGCTGGCTGCGGTCGTCGAATGGGTCAGCCCCCGCCTGTGATGAACCCCGCCGTCCCCCTCCTTGTAGGAGCGGGACGGCTGACGGTACCATTGCGAATCTTTTCCCTTTGTCGTGGTAGCGCTTCTTGACGGAGCGTCAAGCCGGTGGGGGATACCCTTCCACACGGTTCCATGGAGACTTACAAAAATGTTGATCCTGACTCGCCGCGTCGGCGAAACCCTGATGATCGGTGACTCGGTGAGCGTCACCGTGCTTGGCGTCAAGGGTAACCAGGTGCGTATCGGCATCACCGCGCCGAAGGACGTCGCTGTGCATCGCGAAGAGATCTATCAGCGCATCCAGCGCGGTGACGAAGCCGGTGGCACCGGTAGCGAAAATTCTGCCGAATAACGCTTTACCTTCGCACTCGATTAACGTTATGATTCACGCCCCGCTGAGGTGCAACGCACCAGACGCGGAGAAACCCCCGGAGTGATGCCCGAGTGGCCGAAGGGGCTCCCCTGCTAAGGGAGTATAGGGTCAAAAGCTCTATCGAGGGTTCGAATCCCTCTCACTCCGCCAGATACAAAGAAGCGCCTGCAGATCCTGGATCTGCAGGCGTTTTTCTTTACCCGGCACTCGCAGCGTGGAGCTGACTATCCTGGCTGATCGGTGCGGGCAGGCATGGGCATGGGCGTGGTCGCTGGTGCCGGAGCGGGTGCACCCGGCAGCTGTGGCGGTTCAATGTAGCGAGGTGGGATTTGCCCGCAGGCGCGTACCGATGCGTTCGATCGTCAGAGCTTCACCGTCACTCCCACCTGGAACCCGCGCCCCGGCAGCGGTGCGATGTACTTCAACGGCGAGTTGTGCGGCCGTGCTTCTTCATTGAGCAGGTTGCTGCCATTGACGAACACTTCCATGCCGGCGATGTAGCTGTTGCGCACCGGCAGTTCGCGGCTGACCTGCAGGTCGACCAGGTTGAACGCGTCGAGCGGAATTTCCTCGCTGACGTTGCGACCGAGGTACTTCTGCGTGTCGTAGTAGGTGCTGGACAGCTGCGCCTTCCAGCCTTCGCGCTGCCACTGCAGGTTGGCACCGTAGCGGTTGGTCGGCATGTTGGGCAGGTACTCGCCGTCATTGTGGGCACGCAACGAATCGGGGTGATCGGCCTTGTTCTTCACCAGGTCGGCGAAGGCGGACACGCTCAACGTACCGTAGCGGCCCAGGTCCAATGCCTGCGAGGCATCGATCTCGAAACCCTTCACCGTGGTGTCGGTCTGCTTCCAGTACTTCAGCGGCAGGCGGTTGGCGGTCTGCACGCCCGAGTAACCCAGGTACAGATAGTTCTCGTACTTCATGCGGTACGCGGTGGCCGACAGTTCGAAACCACCGAGGTGGAACAGGCCGGTCAGTTCCAGGTTCTTCGCGCGTTCCGGCTCGAGGTTCTGGTTGCCTTCTTCCTGGGTCATCACCGAGTAGTGCGCATTGCTCGCATACAACTCGTTGATCTCCGGTGCGCGCTGCGAGGATGCGTAGCGCACCTTGGCGGCGAACAACGGACCCAGCTCGACATACGAGCCCAGGCTGTAGCTGTTGAGCCGGTAGTCGCGGTCCTGCAGTTTCGTGTTGGCGGCATTGCGCGCGGTCTTGAAGCGGCTGGGCTGCAGCTCATGGTCAACGCGCTCGTGGCGCACACCGGCATCGAAGGTGGCCCAGCCGACGTCCAGCGTCTCTTTCAGGAACACCGCGTTGCCGCGGGTATCAACGTCCGGCAGGTAGCGCAGCGAGCCGCTGCCGGAGACATCACGCGACTGGTGGCTGAAACCGAGCAGGCCGCTGAGCGGACCGACGCGCTGATGGCTGAGCAGCAGCTCGGCCTGGGTGCTCTCGAAGTCGTAGTCATTGGCCCGGGTGCTGCCCAGGCGCTCGCCCGATGTGTTGTCCAGCTTCGAAACCCGCAGTTCGGCGCGCTCGAACCACGGCAGCGGATCGCGCAACAGGGCTTCCAGTGCGTAGCGTTCCTGCTTGATCACCACGCCCACGGGCAATGCGTTGGCGTAGTTGGAACCGAACGACAGGTTCTGCATCGAGAACCCCGGCACGCCGTATTCGCTGTCCTTGGCATCGATGCTGACGCCGACGTAGCCGCGGTCGAAGAACAGGGTCGACCCGAACGCCACCTGCGAATTGCGCGCGTAGCTGTTTCCCAACCGGTGATGGTAATCGGGCGTTACATCGTTGTTGATCTGCTTCTGTACGTATGACGGCGTGCCGGCGACATAGGCAGGATTGACCGGGTTGATGTAGGTGCGGCGCTGCCAGACCGAGGTCGGGTTGTTGGTGTAGAAGGAGAAGTCACCATCGGCCCAGTCCGGGTTCTCGGTCATGAACTGGTCGATGTAGGGCTGCGAGGCCTTGTTGTAGATCTGCTGGACGCGCGCTTCCTTCTGGCAGCTGTCGGCCAGCGCCGAGTTGACGCCGCCGGTCGGCGGGAACAGGCGGGTGTTGCAGACGGCGGCCTTGCTGTTGCCGGGGATGTCGTAGTGCGAGATGCGCTGGCGCGAAACCTGCAGGTTGGTCGAGAGGTTGCGCTGGTTGTTGAAGTTCATGCGGAAGCCCTGCGCATCGGCCGCGTTGAAGCCTTTGCGCAGGACCAGCTCCATCGACTGGTCCTTGTCTTCCATCGTGCGCGAGATCAGGCCGGAGTCGATTTCGACGCTGCCGCCGATCGCGTTGCCGCCATGGCGCACCGTATCGGAGGACTTGTTGACGGTGACACTGCTTACGAACAGCGGATCGAACGGAATGTTGATGTCGCCGCTGATCGCGTTCATGCCGAGGATGGACTGGCCGTCCTGCAGGATCTGCACGCGGTTGCCGCTGAGGCTGCGGATGACCGGGGCGCCCGCGTTCGGCCCGAAAGCACTGTTCTGCACGCCGGAGACGTGTTCGAGCAGGCCGCCGAGGGTGCGGTTCTGTGCCTGCGGATTGTCGACGGTGACCCGGTTGTCGATGCGCGAGGGCTGGGAGGCCTGGACCTGGAGGGTAGGAAGGGTGGGCTCGTCCGCGGCCTGGGCGGTGTGGACGGCGAACAGGATGGCAGCAGCAAGCAGGTGGCGACGCATGTCAGGACTCGTAAAGGCGAAGTGAAATGTTATAACGTCACTCTTTGTGTCAGCAAGGACGGATGAGGCCTTGCCGCCAGACCGAAATCGCGGGAGGCGCGAATGAGGTTGCCGCGTGTTCAGCGCCCCGCCTTGTGCCGGGCGCCGATGCTGTGCACGATCCGAGGCGCTGCGCCCCACAACGCCTCACGCAGAGTCTTCTTCACTGGAACGGAGCAACGTATGAAGCTGTTGTCCGCTGTGTTGTTGTCTGCGCTTTCACTCCCCGCCGTTCCGGCGCTGGCAGTGGAGGCCTCGCCTTCCCCACTACTGGGGCGCTGGTCGCTGGATATCGCCACGTCTGCGCTACCCGAAGCGCAGCGCCCGAAGCACGTGGTGCTTGAGTTCAAGGACGCCGGTGGTGGCCGCTGGAGCTCACACGTGGATATCGTCCTGCACGACGGCAAGACCATGAAGTCCGACGGCACGTTGGCGCTGGATGGCACGCCGGGTCCCTTGTCCGGTACCTACGGCGCGGACAAGGCCAACCTGAAACTGCCGGCGCCGAACACGCTGGTGATGCAGCTGGTGGACCATGGAACGCCGGCCTCCACCCGCATCTACACCGTGGCGGATGACCAGGCGACGATGACCGAGACCAAGGCGTTCTACGGTCATGACGGTACGCCGATCCTGCAGACCAACCTGTTCAAGCGCATGCCGTAGCGATGCTGCATTCACCGCGCCCGCAGGACAGGCGTGGTGAATGCAACGGCCTTACACGGCGGCGGCCGGATCGGGTTTGCCAGCATCGATGCCGTAGCGGTCGATTGCTTCCTGCACGCGCGCGCGCTCGATGCGGCCTTCGTCGGCCAGTGCCTTCAGCGCCGCCAGCACGATGAAATGCCGGTCCACTTCGAAGAAGGTGCGCAGCGATTCACGCGTATCGGAGCGACCGAAGCCATCGGTGCCCAACGCGGTGAAGCGTCGGTCGTTGATGAAGGGACGGATCTGGTCGCCGACGATCTTCATGTAGTCGGTGGCCACCACCACCGGGCCTTCACGACCCTGCAGGCACTGCTGCACGTAGGGCAAGCGCGGTTCTTCGGCCGGATGCAGCAGGTTCCAGCGTTCAGCGGCCAGGCCATCGCGGCGCAGTTCGGTCAGGCTGGTCGCGCTCCACACCTCGCTGGAAATGCCGAAATCCTGCCGCAGCAGCTCGGCCGCCGCTTCCACTTCGCGCAGGATCGCGCCGCTGCCCATCAGCTGCACGCGTGGCTGCGAGGCGGTCCCTGGCGCGGCGGCGTGCAGCAGGTACAGGCCCTTCAGGATGCCGGCTTCGGTGCCTTCGGGCAGTGCCGGCTGCGGGTAGTTCTCGTTGAGTACGGTGATGTAGTAGTAGATATCTTCCTGCTCGACATACATGCGGCGCAGGCCGTCGTGGATGATCACCGCCAGCTCGTAGTTGTAGGTCGGGTCGTAGGACACGCAGCTCGGAATCACCGACGACAGCACGTGGCTGTGGCCGTCATCGTGCTGCAGGCCTTCGCCCATCAGCGTGGTGCGGCCCGACGTGGCACCGAGCAGGAAGCCGCGGGTACGCGCGTCGGCAGCGGCCCACGCCAGATCGCCGACGCGCTGCAGGCCGAACATCGAATAGAAGATGTAGAACGGAATCGTGGCCAGGCCGTGGTTGCTGTAGGCGGTACCTGCGGCGATCCACGAGCAGATCGCTCCGGATTCGTTGATGCCTTCCTGCAGGATCTGGCCGTCCTTGGCTTCCTTGTAATAGCTCAGCTGGCCGGCATCCTGCGGGGTGTACAGCTGGCCGAGGTACGAATGGATGCCGATCTGGCGGAACAGGCCTTCCATGCCGAAGGTGCGTGATTCATCGGGCACGATCGGAATCACCCGCCTGCCCAGTTCCGGGTCCTTGAGCAGGCTGGTGAGGATGCGCACGAAGCCCATGGTGGTGGACTGGCCACGATCACCGCTGCCCTGCAGCTGGGTGTTGAAGATCGACAGCGGTGGCAGCGGCAGCGGATCGACCTTGGCCAGGCGCGCCGGCAGCTGCCCGCCCTGGACGTGGCGTCGCTCGGCGAAATAGATGGCTTCGGCGCTGCCCGGCTCGGGACGCAGGTACGGCATGTCCTCCAGCTGGTCGTCGCTGACCGGCAGGTTGAAGCGGTTGCGGAAGGCGCGTACCGCGTCGGCACTCATCTTCTTCAGCTGGTGATTGATGTTCTGGCCTTCGCCGGCCTCGCCCATGCCGAAACCCTTGACTGTCTTGGCCAGGATCACCGTCGGCCGGCCGCGGGTGTTCACCGCCTGCTGGTAGGCGGCGAAGACCTTCTGCGGATCATGGCCACCCCGCGCCAGCGCCCAGATGTCGTCGTCGCTCATGTGCGCAACCCGCTCCAGCAGCTCGGGGTAGTGGCCGAAGAAATGCTCGCGCACGTAGGCGCCGTTCTGCGACTTGAAGGTCTGGTAGTCGCCGTCCACGCATTCCATCATGCGTCGGCGCAGCAGGCCGTTGTGATCGCGGGCCAGCAGGTCGTCCCAGCCGCTGCCCCAGATCACTTTGATCACGTTCCAGCCGGCCGCGCGGAACGTACCTTCCAGTTCCTGGATCACCTTGGCGTTGCCGCGCACCGGACCATCCAGGCGCTGCAGGTTGCAGTTGACCACGAACACGAGGTTGTCCAGGCGCTCGCGGCCGGCCAGCGAAATTGCCGCCAGCGATTCGGGCTGGTCCATTTCGCCATCGCCAAGGAAGGCCCACACCTTGCGACCCTGGTGCTCTTTCAGGCCGCGGTACTCCAGGTAGCGCATGTAGCGCGCCTGATAGGCGGCGGTCAGCGGGCCAAGGCCCATCGACACGGTGGGGAACTGCCAGAACCCGGGCATCAGGCGTGGGTGCGGGTATGAGGACAGCCCGTCGCGACCGGCTTCGCGGCGGAAGTTGTCCATCCGCGCCGGATCGATGCGGCCTTCCACGTAGGCGCGGCCATAGATGCCGGGCGCGGAATGGCCCTGGATGTAGATCATGTCGCCGTCGAAGGTGTCGGTGCGGCCACGGAAGAAATGATCGAAGCCGACGTCGTACAGCACCGCCGCCGACTGGTAGGTGGCGATGTGGCCGCCGACGTTGGAATGCTTGCCGGCACGCAGCACCATCACCATCGCGTTCCAGCGGATCATCGCGTTCAGGCGGCGCTCGATGGCCAGGTCGCCCGGGTAAGCCGGCTGGCGCTCCGGCGGGATGGTGTTGACGTAGGCCGTCCATGCACGGGCATGCAGGTCGCCGTGCTGCTGCGCATCCAGCTCGCTGAGCTGGTCGATCAGGTAGTGCGCGCGCGGCCGGCCGCCGGCCTGCATCACCGCCTCCAGCGATTCACGCCACTCCCGTGTTTCCAGCGGGTCGGTATCGAAGGGGATCGGGGTTGGGTTCATGACTGTCTCCAGAGGGCGCCGGCTCTGCCTGGGCGACAACACCGGCAGGGCGCACAGCACTGGAGCGGGGGTCGCAACGGCGGGGCCGTGACGCGAAGGGCGACCGTGGCGGCCACCGGGAAGACAAGCGTAGGCCCGGCCCCGTGGCTTCGATAGGCGGGTCCGGCTTGGGTCTCTGGCAAGCAAGGGTTGGCGTAGCGCGCCCCATCATGGGTGACTGCTGCAACGCCACTGTCATCGATGGCCGTCACCCTGCGGGGCTTTCCAGCCTCGGGGTGTTGGCCGGCCGTGAACAGCGTGAGGATCTGGGAGAAGAGCTACGAACTGCGGCGCCGGCTGCTGCGTGGCTTCTTCCTGCGCCGCGGTTCGGCCAGCGAGGATGCCGAGGACCTGGCGCAGGAGGTCTACCTGCGCCTGCTGCGCAGCACCGGCGAGGATGCCGATGCGATCGAGAATCCGGAAGCCTACCTGTTCACCGTGGCGGCCAACCTGGCGCGCGAGCATGCACGCGCGCGGTCGTCGCTGCCGCTGCTGGAAGACGTCGATCTGCTGGCCGAAGTGCTGAAAAGCGAAGAAGACATCGAAGGCGAGTTCGAGCGCGCGCAGCGCTGGAACGACATCCGCAGCACCATCGCACGTCTGCCGGCGACCACGCGGCGGGTGATGGAGCTGCACTATCGCGACGGGCTGGACTGCCCGGCAATCAGCCAGCAGTTGCAGGTGTCGGTGCACATGGTGCGCAAGCATATCGGCAAGGGTCTGGAGGCCTGCAGGAAGGCGCTGGGCGCCAGGGAGCTCACATGAACCGGAATTCATCGCCTGTGGCCGACGACACGATCGCCTGCGAGGCCATGGACTGGTTCCTGCGCAATCGCGAGGGGCCGTTGGATGAGGCCGGGCGCGTCGCGTTCCTGGACTGGATGAAGCGCTCGCCCGAGCATGTACGCGCCTACCTGCGCGCCCTCGCGTTGCACCGGCAGGTGGGCGAAGCGCTGCAATCGCCCTTGGTTGACGAGGCGCCGCCGCTGCGGGAGGCGGCGGCCAAGGTGGTGCCGTTGTTCGGTAGCACGCATGCGCCGTCGCGCGTTGCGCCGCGTCGCGGTCGTGCGCACTGGTGGGCGGCGGCTGCCGCGGCCTGTGTCGCCCTGCTCGGCGTGGGTCTGGCTTCGCCGTTGATGCCAACCGAGCAGCTGTACAGCGCCAATCATGGTGAACTGCGTGAGCTGGTGCTGCCCGACCAGACACAGGTGCGGCTCAACGCGGACAGCCGCCTGCGGGTACGCATGGGCTGGTTCAGCCGCAAGGTCGAGCTGCTGCAGGGTGAGGTCACGTTCGACATCGCCCGCGACCGCCGCCCGTTCGAGGTGCAGGTGAACGGCCTGGAGATCCGGGACATCGGCACGGTGTTCGATGTGTCGCGACGGCTGCGGAGCACGCGCATCGGCGTGGTTTCCGGTGAGGTCGAGGTCTGGAGCCAGGGCGCTGACGCCCGCCGCCTGGCCCGGTTGGAGCGGGGGCGGGTGGTGCAGGTCGATGTGCGCAGCCATGCGGTCGAGCCGCTGGACCTGCCATTGTCGATGCTGCTGGATTGGCAGCAGCGCAAAGTGTCCTTCCTCGATGAGCGGCTGGACGAGGTGGCAGCTGCCTTCAACCGGCACAACCAGGTGCAGGTGCGCGTGCTGGATGAAAGCGCGGCGTCGGCACGGTTGTCCGGCAGCCTCGATGCGCATCGCATCGGTGCGCTGCAGGCCTTCCTCGAACGCGATCCGCGCTTCGTGGTGAGGCGCGAAGGCGACACCGTGCGGGTTGGCAGTCGCTGAGGCCCGCGCGGTCGTGGACTGTCAGAAAAAATTCATCGAATCCGCGTTCTCCACTTCGGTGGATGCGGGCTCTTACTTGGGAGAAGCCGCTGCCGAGCCACGCAGCGGCACCTGCTGCCTCCTCTCTTCCAAGGACCCGTGATGCGCAACACGCTCTACCTGTCGATCATCCTCGCCCTGTCTCCCGGCAGCATGCCATTGGCCCTCGCCGCCGCTGCCGATGGCCTGGAGGCGCGTGTGTCCACGCCGATCGCGGCACAGCCGCTGGCGCGTGCACTGGAGCAGTTGTCGCGCAGTTCCGGGGTGCAGTTCCTGTACTCGGCCGGCGGCGATGCCCGCATGGCCGGTGCGGTGCCGCGCGGTGCCACCGTCAAGCAGGCACTGGATGCACTGCTGGCGGGTACCGGCCTGGGCTACACCGTGGTCGATGGCAATGTCATCGCCATCGATCCGGCGCCCGCACGCAACGCGCCGAAGCCCGCCGCAGCGAAGCCGCGCGAGGCCGAGGCGGTGGTGGCACCGACCCTGGACACAGTGAAGGTGATTGCCGCGCACGAGGTGATCGACCAGAAGAAGACCTCGCCGGTGATCAAGGATTCGGTGGTCTACGACGAGATGGACAGCTATGGCGACGAAACCCTGGCCGAAAGCCTGATGGCCGCGCCAGGCCTGAGTGCGGTGGAGGATGCCGGTGAGCCCCGTTACGTGACTGTGCGCGGCGTGCAGGCCAACCTCAACTACACCACCATCGATGGCATCGCGATTGCCAGCGTGGGTGGCAGTGGCTCGGGTGAGCGCATGAACAACCTGCAGCTGATTCCCAGCGACATCGGTACCCGTACCGACATCTACAAGAGCTTCAGTGCGGAGCAGGCACCGGATGCGATCGGCGGCGTTATCGACATCATCAGCCGCAGTGCCTTCGACCGTTCCGGAAAATACGTGTTCGCCGATGTAGCAGGGATCTATTCGACCGCCGAGACCAATGTCGAGCGCAGTGCCGGTGGCAACCACCAGACCCTGGGGCACTTTGGCAAGAGTGCCAAGATGGTGTTCTCCAGCCCGTTCGGCGCCGACCAGGAATTCGGCATCGTCGCGGTAGCGCGCTACGAGCAGCGCTCGCGCAACAGCGTCAAGCGCTGGGTGGAGTCGAACTACTACTACAACGATGCTGGCAAGTACCTCACTGACGGCACCACCGGGCCGGATGAGGCCAAGGGCTGGAACGGCCTGCGTGCGCCCGGCAATTTCAGCACCGGCACCTACACCAACTTCATCACCAACTTCGGCGGTTCGGCCAAGCTGGAGTGGAAGCCGTCGGACGATCCGTTCTACGCGTCGCTGCTGCTGTACTCGTACCGGTTCTACGAGAACTCGACGATGAACAAGACCGATCTGTACGGCAATGCCAAGTTTCCGATCCGCAACCAGACCGAGGACAGCGGCACCACCCAGATCAACAGCATCTACATCAAGAACCGGCACGACCGCTGGGACCGCAGCAACCGTGGCGCCATCGCCAGTTTCAACTGGGATACCGGTGATCGCTCGCGGCTGACCCTGCGCGCTGGCCACACCGAAGAGACCTTCCACAACAACCAGGTCTACTGGGGTGTACGCGCCTACCCGAGCAATCTGTTGGTCGACTACGAGAACGACAGCCATGGATTCCCCAACGCGGTGGCGGTTTCCGATTCCAGCCTGCTGACCAGTTCGGCGTTCAAGCTCAACCCGGCGCAGGCCTATGTCTCCCCGCGCGATGCCAAGGAGAGCATCGACAACCTGCGCGCCGACTTCACCTACAACATTGACACCGATGCGCGTGGCTTCGGCCTTGCCGCCGGCGCCGAGTACCGCCACCTGAAGATCTGGCAGGACATCGACTTCAACTACTTCAAGAGCAGCGCCACGCTCAACGATTACCTGTATCCGGGATCGACGCTGCTGGGCAGCGTGCCGGGCTTCCCGCTGATCGACAACCGCAAGTGGAACGAGGAACTGCTGCCGAAACTGGGCAACAACGATGCGGCGTATCCGAATGCCGACTTCACCAGCGACTACAAGTACGTGGAGGACATCACCAATGCCTATGTGTCCGCGCACTACGCCTGGGACCGGCTGCTGCTGATCGGCGGCCTGCGCTACGACCACACCCGCTTCGATGCCTACAGCCCGTTCAGCGATGATGGCGGCACTACGTATACCTCGGCCTTCCGCAACACGAGCGGTGGCTACAACAACCTGCTGCCCTCATTGAATGCAACGTTCACGCTGAGCGAGAACCAGCGCCTGCGCTTTTCCGCCAGCCGCACGCTTGGCCGGCCGACGCCCAGCAACATCGCCCAGGCCACCAGCACCAACTGTGGCGATGACGAGGAGGGCAGGGGCTTCTGCACCATCAAGCAAGGCAACGCTGATCTGCAGCCGCGCCGTTCCACCAACATCGACCTGGCGTGGGACCTGTACTTCAACGGCAACAACGGCCTGGTCTCGGTGGCGCTGTTCGACAAGGTGATCAAGGACGACATCTACACCCTGACCACCTTCGAGAACGTGGGTGATACACGCTACCGGGTGACCCAGCCGATGAACACCGATGAGTCCAAGCTGCGTGGCGTCGAGTTCGCGGTGGCCAACCGCAACCTGCAGTGGGGCCGCCAGCGCTTCGACATGTACTTCAACGCCACCCGGCTCGAAGGCCAGACTGACTATCGCATCAGTGATGGCACCGCGCGCCGACTGGACCGCCTGCTGTACCAGCCGGACTGGTCGCTCAATGGTTCGGCGATCTGGCGCATGCCCTGGAAAAGCGCGCAGCTGCGCCTGTCTGGTACCTATCGCAGCCGGATGCTGGTCGACTTCGGTGACACCGAATGGCTGGATTCGTACTACGACCCGTACATGACCTTCAACATGGCCTTCAGCCACAAGGTCAGCAAGCACGTGACGCTGAAGTACGAAGCCAAGAACCTGTTCAACACCCAGCCGACCTACAGCACCGGCCCGAATGGGCGCTTCCGTACCGAGATCGACGACTACGGCCGCTTCTTCTACTTCCACATCATCTACAACTGAGGGCGCCGCCGTGGAGACGATCAATCGCAGGCGATTCCTGGCCCTGGCCGGCCTGTCCGCCGCCGGTGCCTGGATGGGCACGGCACACGCGCTGGCCGCGCAGACCGACGCCGCCGCGCTGAACCCGCGCAACCTGCTGGCCTCGCCGCGCTTCGCCAGCACGCCGTTCACCCTGGGCGTGGCGTCGGGTGATCCCTCGGCCGATGGCATGGTGCTGTGGACGCGGCTGGCGACCGAGCCGCTGGTGTTCGGCGGTGGCATGCCGGCGCGGCCGATGGTGGTCGAGTGGCAGCTGGGCGCGGACGAAGGCATGCGCAAGGTGGTACGCAAGGGTTCGGCAATGGCGCATCCCGAACTGGGCCACGCTGTGCACGTGGAACTGGAGGGGTTGGCACCTGGCCGGCCCTACTGGTACCGCTTCACGGTGGGCGGCCACGCCAGTGCGATCGGTTGCAGCCGCACGTTGCCGGCGGCCTCGGCGGCGGTCGATCGCGTCCGCTTCGCCGTGGCGGGCTGCCAGCACTATGAGGAAGGCCACTACACCGCATGGCGACGTATCGCCGAGGAACCGCTGGATTTCGTCTTCCACTACGGTGATTACATCTACGAAGGCGAAAGCCAGCCGGGCGTGCGGAAGATGAACGGCCAGCCGTTCACCAACCTGCGCAACCACGTCGGCCCGCAGATCTATTCGCTGGATGATTACCGCCGCCGCTACGCGCAGTACAAGAGCGATGCCGACCTGCAGGCCGCACATGCATCGGCACCCTGGTTCGTCACCTTCGACGACCATGAAGTGGACAACAACTGGGCCGGTGCCGAAGACCAGGATGACACGCCCAGTGAAGTGTTCCTGCTGCGCCGTGCGCAGGCATTCCAGGCCTACTACGAGAACATGCCGCTGCGCCGTTCGGCATTCCCCCGCGATGGCCACATGCAGATGTACCGGCGCGCACGGTACGGCACGCTGATGGACCTGCACCTGCTCGACACCCGCCAGTACCGCAGCAAGCAGGTGAACATGGCGCTGCGCAAGGAGGTTGAATCGCCGGAGCGCAGCATCGTGGGGGCGAAGCAGGAGCGCTGGCTGTTCGATGGCCTGGCCGATGCAGTACCGCGCTGGCATACCATCGCCCACCAGGTGGCGCTGGGTAATTACATGCGGGAGAAGGACGGGGTGGTGCAGTCGTCCGATGACCAGTGGTCGGGCTATCTGGACAGCCGCCGGCGCCTGCTCGATCACATCCAGAAGGTGGGGTTCGGCAACGTGGTGACCGCCTGCGGCGATGCGCATCGCCACTATGCCAGCGATCTTGTGCAGGACCACCGTGATTCGGGCGTGGTTTCCAGCGAGTTCCTTGCCACCTCGATCACTTCGGGGGCCGACGGCCAGGGCGTGGACGCGTATGCGCAGAATCAGCTGCGGCACAGCCCGCACCTGAAGGCCACCATCGACAAGCGCGGCTATGTGCTGTGCGATGTCACCCGCGATGCGTGGATCGGTGACATGAAGACGCTGGATGCCGTGATGCGGCCGAACGGTACCGTGCAGAGCTGGAAGCGCTACGCGGTGGAGCACGGCCGGCCGGGGCTGCAGGAGGCCTGAGTCTACCGGTCTGCGCTGTAGAGCCGAGCCCACGCTCGGCTGCTTTTTTCGGGGCAATGCGACCGGGGCGAAAGCAGCCGAGCATGGGCTCGGCTCTACAGGAATTCTTCAATCGTGCTCGAACCGCAATGGCTCGCTGCCCATCGCCGGATCGCTGGTGCCAGGCCGCCCGTCCTCGGCGCGGCCGGCCAGGCGCAGGGCACTGCCGCCCGCACCGACGTGCAGGTCGTACCAGCCTGCCGTGGGCGTTGCGTCCCACGCCACCGTGGTTTCCGCGCGCGCCGGCAGCGCCAGCGCCTGCTCCGGCATGTGCCCGGCATAGGCGCCAGCCTGCACACGCACCTGCTGTGCGCTGGCCCCCAGGTTGCGCAGGTGCAGCCGCAGTTGCCCATCCGTGCGCTCGATCGAAGCCTGCACGACAGGATCCCTGGCCGCCCCTTGGAAGTGGCGGTGGAAGCCGTTCGGGCCGAGCAGCCACAGGTCATAGCGACCCTGGGCATCCAACGGCCAGCGCTGGCGCAGCGGCGCACCCGGCACCAGCGTGTAGCGGCGCGGTACGGCATCCAGCCGCAGCCGGTCGTACACATGCAGCACTGCCGGCGCACCTTCGCAGGACAGCGCCAGCTCCACGCCCGCCCCATCCACCGCGGCAATCGATGCCTGTGGCCGATAGGGCAGGGCACGCGCAGGGCGTACGCCACGTTCCTGCTTCGCCGGTTCCAGTCCTTCCGGCAACGCCGGCACGGTACGCCCGGGCAGGGCGGCGGCGCGTGCAGCCACCGCGCTCACGTCGGGCAGGCCGCGCACGAACGGGCGGGTGTCGCGCTGGGCGAAGTCGAAGGCGCCTGTCAGGTCACCGCAGACCGCGCGGCGCCACGGAGAAATGTCTGGCGCGGCCACACCGAAGCGGCGCTCGACCAGGCGTATGACCGACGTGTGGTCGTACACCTGCGAATCGACCCAGCCACCCCGGCTCCACGGCGAGATCACGTACAGCGGCACGCGCGGGCCGAGCCCATAGGGGCGGCCACGCAGTTCGGCGGCATCGTACTTCTCGTCCCCGGGCGCGGGATGACGGTGATATTCACCCTCGGTACTGACCGACGAGGCGCCTGCCCAGCCCCCGTCCACGGGCGAAGGTGGGGCCGGTGGCGGCATGTGGTCGAAGAAACCGTCGTTCTCGTCGAACATCAGCAGCAGGGCGGTGCGGCTCCACACCTCCGGATCGGCGGTCAGTGCATCCAGCACGCGCGCGGTGTAGGCCGCGCCCTGGGCCGGGCTGGACGGGCCGGGGTGCTCGCTGCCGGCGGCATCGGCGATGATGAAACTGACCTGCGGCAGGCGCCCGTCGAGTACGTCCTGGCGCAGTTGCGTCAGCCCACGGGTGCTGACCCCGCGGGTGCGCAGCTGCGGGTCGTGCCCGGGTGCAGCGCTGTAGGCCTGGCGAAACGCGTCGAAGCCGGCCAGCGGGTTGTCGGTGAAGTTGTCGGCCATGTCCTGGTAGATCTGCCAGGACACGCCGGCCTTCTGCAGGCGCTCGACATAGCTGGTCCAGCGGTACGATGCAGGATGCCCGCCGTATTCAGGGAAGTTGTCGTGCGAGTTGGCGATCACCGGGCCACCGGCGCGGGCGGCGGCATCGTTGTGGCCGGTCCACAGGAACACCCGGTTCGGGTTGGTGCCGGCCTGCATCGCGCAGTGGTAGGCGTCGCAGATCGTGAACGCATCGGCCAGCGCGAACTGGAACGGCAGGTCGCTGCGCTGGAAGTAGCCCATCGAGTGGTTCTGCTTGGCCTTTGGCCATTGCCCCATGCGCCCGTGGTCCCAGGCGCGCTGTGCATCGGGCCAGGTATGCGGCGTGCCTTCCACGCGCATGTAGCCGAAGTCCGCGGCGGTATCGAGTGGGAAGGGTGCGATCGCCCGCTTGCCGCTGGCATCGGGCTGCAGCCACAGACTGCGGATACGCCCACCAGCGTCCAGCGCGGCCGCCGGGGCGACGAAACGATCGCCGAAACCGCGCACGCCCGGCAGGGTGCCGAAGTAGTGGTCGAACGAACGGTTCTCTTGCATGAACACCACGATGTGCTGCAGGTCTTCGAGGCTGCGGGTCTGCGCCGCAGGAGCAATCGCTGCGGCCCGGGCGATGCTGGGCAGCAGCGGGGAAAGGCCGGCGGCAACGCCGGCCTGCAACAACCGGCGTCGGCCGATATCGGTCACGGGCTCACTCACAGGTCCACACGGAAAGAGATGCCGACGGTGCGCGGGGCGCCGATGAAAGCGTTGTCGCGGCCGTCCACCCCTGCAAGATAGCGCTTATCGGTGAGGTTGCTCACCACCAGGTTGGCACCCATTCCCTTCAACCGTGGCGACAGGCCCTGCAGGTCGAAGCCGATGTTGGCGTTGAAGACCGTGGCCGAGGGCAGCGTGTTGACGTTGGCGGCGTCGAGGTAGCGCGTGCCCAGATAACGGCCGGACAGGCCGACGTTCCAGTTCGCGCCCTGCCAGTCGGCCGACAGCACCAGCGTGTTCTCCGGCTGGCCGATCACCCGGGCGCCGTCGACGATGCCCAGCTGGGTATCGCGTGCGGCGTTGCCGCTGCCCAGGTACTTGGAACGGTTGTAGGTGTAGGCAGCATTGATCCGCCAGCCATTGTCCCAGCCATAGCCGAATGCCGCCTCCAGGCCATTGCTTTCCACGCCGCCGAAGTTCTCGTAGACGCCGTCGGTCTCGCCCAGGTAGTCGATGCCGCTGACGAAGCCGGCCGGCAGGTAGACGATGCGGTTGTCGAACTTGATGTTGTACAGCGTCACCGAGGCGGTCAGCGGCCAGCGGCTGATGCGCATGCCCACTTCGATGTTGTCGGCGGTCTCCGGCTCGACGTTGCGGAAGCGCTGCGGATCGGTCTCGCCGAGCACGCCGGACGGGATGGCGGCGAAGTTCTGCGAGAAGCCGGCGAACAGCTCCATGCCTTCCACGCCGGGCGCCCAGGTAAAGCCGGTGGACAGCAGCGGATCGGATCTGGAGTCGGATTTCACGTGCTCGCTGGCACCGATCACGCGGCGGCGTGACTGGTCGACGAAGAACTGCTTCACGCCCAGTCGCGCGCTGAACGGCCCGAAGCGCGCGACATCCTCGACGTAGTACATCTGCTCGTCAACCTTGTACTTGTCCTCGAACTGCACCCAGTACGGCTGGTGGTCGAAGGCAATGTCCTGGCCGACATCGAGCAGGCGGTGCCAGTCACGGCGCGCAGAGCGGTCCAGCTTCTCCACCCACAGGCCGCCACGGAGGGTGTTGTCGAACGCGCCGAAGGTCTTCCGCCATTCAACGTCGGCGGTTACGCCCATGCGGTCGTTGTCGTAGTGCGTGTGGCGGTAGGACTGCGCACCCAGCACGTTGCCGGCGTAGCAGTCAGGGTCGTACTCGGCGGTGAAGCCCCGTCGCGGAGTGCAGTTGGCCAGGCGCTGCGCGGCACTGCCATCAGGATTGACGAAGAAGATCTGGCCGCGGTTGCTGCCGCCATACACCGTCTTGCCGCCGGTGTATTCCGACTCCGGGCGACCGGCTCCGTCATCGCTGACCTGCGCCAGGTACGGTGGCAGCCAGTCACCGCGGCCCTGCATGCGGTGCCCGTAGGCGGCCATCGAGGCCTTGAAACCGTTGCCGCCATCGAAGGCGGCGCGCAGGTAGCCGAAGGTGTTCTCGCGCAGCGCACGCGAGCCGGAGCGGTAGTTCTGGTCCAGGTAGGGAATACCGGTGAGGGTGCCGACCAGGTTGTCGCGCTCCGGGTTGGTGGCGAAACCGGCGGGCGAGACGCTGGTGTACTCGGGCTCGTCGGCATCGTTGTAGGACAGGTAGCCGGTCAGCGTCCAACGGTCGAGTTCGGTGATGAACTTGCCGGCGATGTGATCGTTGCTGGCGTGGCCGGTGCCATCGATCCAGTCGTGTACCTTCGACGAAGACGCGCTGACCCACGCGCGGGTATGGCCCCCCAGCAGGCCGGTGTCGTAGCGCACGTAGTACTTGCGCGCATCGTTGTCACCGGCGCCGACCACGAAACGCAGGCGGCTGTCCTGCAGTGGATCGCTGGTGAGGAAGTTCAGCGTGCCGCCCAGCGCTTCGTTCGAACGCGAGGAGATATCGGCCGTCCCCTGGCTGACTTCCACCGTTTCCAGGTCCAGGGTGTCGATGTAGCGGTTGGCCAGCGAGCCACCGCCATACCCCGAACCGCCGTTGGGCAGGCCATCGATGGTGGTACCGATCTGCTGCGTGTCGCGGTTGGTGACGAAGCCGCGCATGCTGATCTGAGTGCCCCATACCGACGAACCGGTGGCATCGGCTTCGCTGACCACCACGCCTGGCACCTCGTTGAGTGCATCGTTGACGCTGCTCATCACCGTCTGCCGGTTCAGCGTTTCCGCACGCACCGAAGTCTTGGCGTAACTGGTGGCCTGACCGATCACCTGCACCTGGTCCAGGGTGCGGGCATCGCCGCTGCGCGCTTCGGTCGCCTCGCCCTGCGGTGCCTCGGCCAGGGCATCCAGTGCGGGGGCGATCAGCAGGGCAAGCAGCGAGACACGGGGAAAGCGCGCAATCGTTCGCATCGAAACCGGACCTTCAGCAGAGGGAAGCCCCGGAGTGTCGGCAGCGGCAATGACATCGGCATGACGTGGCCGCGCAACGACGATGGCACTGTGGGGCAGGTCACGGCCTTCGGGTATGCTCGGCACTTCAATGGAGCTGAGGTGCTGGCGATGCGGAAGCGGTCGACGATCTGGCTGGGGGGCGCAGCACTGGTGCTGCTGGCAGCATGCAACCGGACGCCTTCAGGCGAACAGGCGGGCGCACAGCCGCCGCCGATGGCCACAGGAAACGCGACAGCGGAGGCAGCGCCGCCGGTTTCGCCCGCTGCGGCCGATGGCGCCGCACTCACCGACCGCGAGGGCAAGGCTGTGCCGCTGGTGCCCTTCGACCCAGCCAGCGTGCCGCTGAGCGACGCCCCGCTGGGCAAACTGCCGTTCTTCAGCCTGCCGCAGGGCTATGCGCCGCAGAACGCGCCGCACCCTCGCGCATGGGCGCGCTTCCCGTTCCGCATGGGCGAGGGGGTGCATTGGGTGGAAGGCCCTAGCTGGTCGGCACGCATCGTGATCGACAGTGAAGCGGCACCCGGCAAGGCGTTCTCTGCGCTGGAAGTGCAGCGCAACTTCGACGGTGTGATCACGGCCGCCGGTGGTCGCAAGGTGTTTGAAGGCATGCTGCTGCGCGACATCTACTATGGCCCGCAGCTGGAAGGCGAGATCGGTGGCGGCTTCATCGACGCGGTGAACGGCGAGCAGGACGCGCCCACCACGGTCTACGTGCTGCGCCAGGCCAACCGCACCGTCTGGGTGCAGCTTGCGGTGGACAGCAATGGCGCTGGCCTGGTGGTGGTGGATGAAGTGCCGTTCAAGGCCACCGCGAAGTGGTCGGACAGCTTCCCGCACCTGTCCCTGCCGGCTGGTTATGGCGATCGCAACAAGGCGCAGCAACGTGATTTCGATGCCTTCCCGTTCTGGACCGGCGATCACTTCGAGCAGGTCGAAGGTCGTACCTTCGCCGCCGATTTCGACAAGGGGGAGCGCGAATACTCGATGCACGAAGTGCGCCGCAACCTGGAAGCGATGATGGCCCAGGTCAACGGCACCAAGGTGTTCGAGGGGCGCATCCCGCGCGAGGCCGCCGAGGGGGTGCCGAAGCCGGTGCAGTCGGCCTACAGCGAAGCTGCCAGCTACAACTGGAACAACTACGACAGCGTGGTCTACCGCGTCGATCTGGCCGACGGGCGCCAGGTGTGGGTGCACGCGCGGCTGGAATACCTCAGTGCCGGCTGGGTGGTGGCCGAGCGCAAGGGCTTCACCCAGACCGCGGCGCTGCTGCCGGCCGATGCGTTGAAGAAGAAGCTGGACAGCGACGGGCGGGTGGCGATCGAGGTCAACTTCGCCACCGACAAGGCGCAGATCCTGCCGGCCTCCGAACCGCAGCTGGCGCAGGTGCTGCAGCTTCTGCAGGGTGATTCTTCGCTGAAGCTGTCGATTGAAGGCCACACCGACAACAGCGGCGCTGTGGCGCATAACCGCAGCCTGTCCGAGGATCGTGCACGGTCGGTGGTGGCCGCGCTGACCAGCAAGGGCATCGCCGCCGATCGCCTGCAGGCGGCCGGCTTCGGTGCCGACAGGCCGGTGGCTGACAACGGCAGCGAAGAAGGCAAGGCACGCAACCGGCGGGTCGAGCTGGTCAAGCGCTGACCCACGGGGTGCTCAGTACCGCGCGTCCTTGGGTTTCGGGTCGCGCGGCCAGTCCTTGGCCTTGTTGGCGAAGTCCGGCCGGGGCTGGTTGATGAAGTAGCTGGCGATGTCCACCGCATCCTGGTCGGGCATCACCTGCTGGCCCAGCGGCGGCTCGCGGGTCACCGCCGGCGGCATGTTGTGCTTGACGAAGCCGGCCGCCTTGTACAGGCGCGCCATGCCGGCGCCGATGTTGAAGCTGTGGTCGCCCCATAGTGGCGGGAAGGCGATGTCACCGCTGGCGTCGCGCCGTCCTTCGCCGTTGTCGCCATGGCACGCCGCACACTGCACGGCGTACAGCGCCTGGCCACGGATCGGGTCCGGGGTCAGCGTGCTGTCGATGGGTCCCTCACTGGGGGCGGCCACCTTTGCACCCTCTGGCACAGGACTGCTCAGCCATGCCATGTAGTCGAGCATCGCGCGCATCTGCGGCGAGTCTTTCGGTAGCGGCTTGCCGTTCATCGAACGCTGCAGGCAGCCGTTGATGCGCTCGACCCGCCCGATCACCTTGCCCGGGCGCGGCATGTAACGCGGATAGGCGCCGCCGCCGGTGTTGAAGTAGTGATTGCCGAACGGCCGCTTGCCTTCGGCCATGTGGCACGAGTTGCAGTTCAGATCGTTGCCGACATTGTCCGGCAGCAGCCGTGCGGTCTCGTTGAGGATGCGGCGGCCGAGCATCACCGATTCGGCGTTGCCGAGCCCGGCGATCTCCTCGGCGCTGGGCGCGTGGTAGTGCCCGACCACCTTGCCCTGCGCATCGAGGATATCGATCGTGCTGGCTACGGCAGCATCCAGGTCCGGGTACAGATGGCGATAGGCGAGGGTACCGGCGCCGGCCAGCAGCACGAGGGTGACCACGCTGCCGACCAGCAGGCAGGAGCGCTTGCGCGAACGTTTCATCGTGTGGCCTCCTGCGGAACGTAGTGCACCGGCTTGTCGCGCACCACCCGGCGCATGCGCGCCACGTCGACCTCGCTCACCGCGCTGGCCTGGTTGCCCCAACTGCTGCGGATGAAGGTCAGGATCTGTGCCAGCTGCGCATTCGGCAGCTGTTCGAAGCCGGGCATGGTGAAGGCCATGCGGTCATGCGCGGTATGCGGCGTGCGGCCACCGATCAGCGTCACCTGGACCAGCGAGCTGGGATCATCGGCGAACACGATGGAGTTGCCGGCCAGCGCCGGGTAGACACTCGGCATGCCGCGGCCATCGGCACGATGGCAGGCCTGGCAATGCTCGGCATAGGCCAGCGAACCGGCAACACGGTAGTCGCCGCTGCGCAGTGCGGCGGTGGTGGTGTCGGTACCGGGCGACCACTGCGCACTGCGGCCCTCACGCGCCGGCAGCTGTTTCAGGTAGCGGGCCATGGCCAGCAGGTCGGCGTCGGACAGGTACTGCGTGCTGTGCTCGACCACATCGGCCATGCCACCGAAGGCCGCCGATCGATCGGTGCGTCCGGTGCGCAGGAAGTCGACGATCTCATGCTCGCTCCAGCTGGCCAGGCCGGTCGATTCATTGCGCAGGTTCTTTGCATACCAGCCTTCCAGCACCGAACCAGACAGGAACTGGCGGCTGCCATCATCGGCCATCGCCTTTTCCTGGAACGCCAGGCCACGTGGCGTGTGGCAGGCGCCGCAGTGGGCCAGGCCTTCCACCAGTTCGGCGCCGCGCTGCTGGCTGGCATCCAACGACGGATCCGGGTTGAACGTGCGCGGGCGTGCGAACAGCAGCTGCCACCAGGCCAGCGGCCAGCGCATGTTGGCCGGCCAGGGGATCGTGCTGTCGGCGTTGTCCTGCTTCACCGGCTGCACCGAGCCCATGAAATAGGCGTACAGCGCCTTGATCTCGGCATCGCTGGCGATCACGTACGAGGCGTATGGCATCGCCGGATACAGTGGCTGGCCATCGTGACGGATGCCGCGGCGCACCGCGCGCTCGAAGTCGGCGTAGTCGTAGGCGCCAATGCCGGTGTCCGGATCGGGCGTGATGTTGGTCGAGTAGAGCGTGCCCATCGGCGTCTGCATGCCGAGGCCACCGGCGAACGGCTTGCCCCCCGGCGCGGTGTGGCAGGCGGCGCAATCGGCGGCGCGCGACAGGTACTGCCCCTGCGCGATGAGCGCCGGGTCGTGGATGTCGACCTGGGCCGTCTGCCGGGGGGCGAACCAGTAGGGCGTGGTGCGGGCGATGCCGTACGCGACAGCCATGGTGGCGGCCAGGGCAAGGGCGAGCTTGAGCGAAGTGCGCATGGCCGCACTGTGGGCAATCGCGCGCGCGCGTTCATTGATCCGGATCAATGACTGAACGCGTACAGCTTGCACACGAAGCTGAATCGTTCCTGCGCTGTCATCAAGCCGTCATCCATGCGCGATAGATGACCGGCCTATTGGGGCGTTAACGTCCCGTCCTGTCTGATTCACCCCTATGACGTGATATGAAGCGCCTGCTGCTGTTGTTGCTGGCGTGCGCCGGCCTGTGGCTGGCTGCATGCTCATCCTCGATCAATGCCTCATCGACCTCGCTCGCCGACCGGCTGATCGCGCCAGGTGGCGTGTCGACCCTGCTCGATCGCCCGCGCATCGCCGCGGCCATCGCCGAGTTGCCCAACCGCCACGGCTTCGCGCCGGGCCGCGATGGCGTGCCGATCTTCTGGCGCGTGTTCGATCCCGGCGATTACGGCGCGCGTTACCACTACCTGCCGCAGCGCCACGAGAACGGCCTGCCGCTGGATACCGGCCTGAGCCTGGCAGTACCGCAGCCGTTCCGCGCACAGGTGCCGCGCGGCACTGTGGTGCTGCTGCACGGCTGGATGATGAACGGTGATTCGATGCTGCCGTGGTCGCTGCAGCTGGCCGGATCCGGCTACCGCGTGATCACCCTGGACCTGCGCAACCACGGCCAGTCCGGTGCCGGCCCGTCCGGTTATGGCACCTATGAATCGGATGACGTGGTCGATGTGATCGGTGAGCTGCGCGCGCGCGGTGAAGTGACCGGCCCGCTGTACCTGTTCGGCGTGTCCTATGGCGCCGCCACGGCGGTGTTCACGGCCGACAAGCTGGGCGACCAGGTGGCCGGCGTGGTGGCGATGGAGTCGTTCGCCAATGCCGGCGTGGCAATCCGCACGATGATCCCGCACCTGATGGGCTTGCAGCCGGAAGGATTGAAGGCGCAGGCGGTGGCCTCCTACGCGCGCTGGCGCTATGGCGGCCAGGACATCAATCAGGTGATCGCTGCCGCCAGCCGCCGGATCGACGTCGACCTGGACCGCGTGGACGTGGCGCGCGCGCTGGCCGGTACCCGCGCCTGCGTGCTGCTGCTGCACGGCCAGGGCGACCAGCACATCCCGGTCAGCCAGGGCCGCGAACTGGCGCAGGCCAACCCGCGCGCGCACTACATCGAGATGCGCGGCGAGGACCACATCACCCTGCCATTGCGGCTGGATCTGCTGGCCGGCGTGGTCGATGACTGGATGGCGCGCGACGAACACCACCCGAAGAGCGCCTGCCCGGCCCCACAGCTGCCGGCCCAGGCCGAATGGCTGGCCCACCGCTGAAAAAGGGGACGGAGGGGATTAAGTCGTTTCCCGCACACCTGGGCAAGAAACGATTTAATCCCCTCCGTCCCCTTTTTCTGTCAGGGCAGGCGGCGTGCCAGTGAGCGGGCGGACGCGGCCACGCCGAGCAACAGTGCGGCCACGCACAGGAAGGCGAAGCCGAGACTGGTGGCGTGTGCCAGCGCACCGATTGCGGCCGGGCCGGCGAGGATGCCGGCGTAACCCAGTGTGGTGACCGCAGTGATGGCGATGCTCTCCGGCATCACCCGCTGCTGGCCGGCCATCGAGAACAGCGCCGGTACGATGTTGGCGCAGCCCAGTCCCACCAGCAGGTAGCCGGCCAGTGCCACCGGGAACGACGGCACCAGCGTGGCCAGGGCGAAACCAGCCGCGGCGGTGATGCCACCGATGACGATCGTGCGGGTGCGGCCGAGGCGCTCGACAATGCCATCGCCGAACAGGCGCATCGCGGTCATCGCCAGCGTGAACACCGCGAAGCCGGCGCCGGCCTGGTCGCGCGGGACCTGCCGCACTTCGGCCAGGAACACCGCGCTCCAGTCCAGCATCGAGCCTTCGGCGAGGAACACCACGAAGGCCAGCATGCCGATGAACAGCACCACGCCATGTGGCAGCGCCAGCAGCGGCCCTTCATGCAGGATCCGCTGCGGGCGCCAGTGCGGCGCCGACAGCACCGCCACCAGCAGCAGTGCCGTCACCGAGGCCAACGCGGCCACCCACAGCGGCGTTCCAAGCACCAGCAGGCCGGTCATGCAGCCCGCACCGACGAAGCCGCCAATGCTGTAGAAGGCGTGGAAGCCGGACATCATCGGTCGCCCAGCATCGCGCTCGACCGCCACGGCCTGCATGTTCATCGCGCAGTCCAGCGCACCCACGCCGGCGCCGAACACGAACAGGGCCGCACCCAGCGCCAGCGGCGAGGGCGCCAGGACCAGAAGCGGCAGGGCACACAGCATCATGGCGCAGGTGATCACCATCACCCGGCGGCACCCCAGGCGCCCGGTCAGCGCGCCGGCCAGCGGCATCGCCAGCAGTGAACCGAAGCCGAGGCACAGCAGCACGGCGCCGAGGCTGGCGTCGGACAACCCGGCCTTGGCCTTGGCGTAGGGCACCATCGGCGCCCAGGCGGCGGTGGCGAATCCGGGAATGAAGAAGGCAGCGCGGGTCGCGTGCTGCTGGGCGCGGGGGGATGAGGGCGTCATGCGCGATGCGAAGCTCCAGGGAGCCTCAATGAAAACGTTTTCAGGTCGCCTCGGCAAGTGCCATGCACGACATCCAGCGACGCATACGATTGCAGTCGACCCCACAGCGTCACTGGCGATTAACCCCGCGCACGCACAGTGGCGACACGGTCGGCATTCCGCCGTCCGCTGCTGGAGGCCTGCACATGAGCACGACACCGACCATCCTCCTCGTCCATGGATTCTGGGGCGGGGCCGCACACTGGGCCAAAGTGATCCTGGAACTGCATCGCAACGGCCATGATCGCGTACAGGCGGTGGAACTGCCGCTCACGTCGCTGGCCGATGACGCCGGGCGCACCCGGAAAATGATCCGGCAGATCGACGGGCCGGTGCTGCTGGTCGGCCATTCCTATGGTGGCGCGGTGATCAGCCAGGCCGGCAATGAGGCCAACGTGAAAGGGTTGGTCTACATCGCCGCCTTCGCACCCGATGCCGGCGAGAGCCCCGGCGGCATCACCCAGCAGCACCTGCCGGAAGCGGCGCCGAACCTGGCGCCGGACAGCGACGGATATCTGTGGCTGCGCGCGGACAAGTTCCACGAGAGTTTCTGCCAGGATCTGAGCGAGGACGAAGGCCGGGTCATGGCGGTCACCCAGAAGGCGCCGCTGGCCAGCACCTTCGGTGATGCGGTCAGCGACCCGGCGTGGAAGCACACGCCGAGCTGGTATCAGCTGTCGCGCCACGACCGCATGATCGCGCCGGAAAACCAGAAGAACATGGCTGCACGGATACAGCCGAAGCGCTTGCTGGAACTGGATGCCAGCCATGCGTCGCTGGCGTCGAAGCCGACCGAGGTGACGGCGCTGATCCTGGAAGCCTGCGCCGCCGTCGCTGGCTGACCCGGGCCCTGCAGAGAGCCGAGCGTTGGCTCGGCGCCATCAAAAAACGCCCGCGATGCATTCCGGCATCGCGGGCGTTGTGGTTACAGCGGCAGGTCGAACACCAGCACTTCGGCATCGTTGCCGTTCTCCAGGGTCAGCTGTGCTTCGTCGCTGATCTGCAGCGCATCACCGGCTTCCAGGGTGATGCCGTTGACCTGCAGCTGGCCGCGCGCCACCTGCACATAGGCGCCACGGCCGTTGCCGAGCGCATGGTGCAGCTTCTGGCCGCCGTCGAGGATGGTGGCGAAGATGCGGGCATCCTGGTGGATGCGCAGCGAACCGTCGGCACCGTCCGGCGAAGCGATCAGGCGCAGCTGGCCGCGCTTGCTTTCCGGCGCGAAGTGGGTTTCCTCGTAGGACGGAGCGATGTTCTCGGTGTCCGGGAAGATCCAGATCTGCAGGAAGTGCACGGTCTCCTCGGCCGAGTGGTTGAACTCGCTGTGGCTGACGCCGCTGCCGGCGCTCATGCGCTGCACGTCGCCGTAGCGCAGCACCGAACCGGTGCCCATCGAGTCCTTGTGCTCCAGTGCGCCACCCAGCACGTAGGAAATGATTTCCATGTTGCTGTGGCTGTGGGTGCCGAAGCCCTGGCCGCCGATCACCTTGTCTTCGTTGATCACCCGCAGCGGGCCGAAGCTGACGTAGCGCGGGTCGTAGTAGTTGGCGAAGGAGAAGGTATGGCGCGAGGACAGCCAGCCATGCTCGGCCAGGCCACGGGTAGCGCTCTTGCGGATCTGCAGCATGATGGAATCTCCTTGTTCGATGATTTCGATGGGGCGGGGTGGGCCGGTAGTGGCGTGTTTCCCCGTTGGAGAGAAGTATCCGCTTGCACCCAGGGTTTGAAAAACGGATAGTTTTGACAGCCATCATCGAAAAATTCGAATGCTCAAGCTCAGCCTCGATGCCCTGCAGATCCTCGACGCGATCGACCGCCGCGGCTCGTTCGCCGGTGCCGGCAAGGCGCTGCACAAGGTGCCCTCGACCATTTCCTACACCGTGGCCAAGCTGGAAGAGGATCTGGGCGTTCAGTTGTTCGACCGGCTCGGCCCGCGCGCCGAGCCCACCGAGGCGGGCCGTGCGCTGCTGGATGAGGGGCGGCACCTGCTGCGCGCGGCCCGTGAGCTGGAGCTGCGCGTGCGCCGGGTGGCATCCGGCTGGGAGACCGAGCTGACCCTGGCGGTGGACTCGATGTTTCCGACCTGGTTGCTGGGGCCGGACATCGCCGCATTCCGTGAGGCCGAGGCGCCGACCCGGCTGCGGCTGATCGGCGAGGCCCTGTCCGGTACGTGGGAAGCGCTGCTGGATCGGCGCGCCGACCTGCTGGTCGGTGCACCGGGCGAGGGCCCCAGCGGCGGTGGCTACGTGGTCGAGCCGATGGGCACGGTGCAGTTCGTGTTCGCGGTGGCGCCGAGCCATCCTCTGGCGGCAATGGAAGGTGCACTCGGGCGTGAGCAGCTGGTCGAGCACTGCGCGATTGCGGTGTCCGATTCGGCGCGGCGGCTGCTGCCACGCACGGTCGGCCTGCTGATGGGGCAGGAGATGCTGACGGTGCCGGACATGGCCAGCAAGTTGAAGCTGCAGTGCGAGGGCGTGGGTTTCGGATTCCTGCCTGAGCCATGCGCGCGCGCGGCGGTGGCACGTGGCCAACTGGTGATCCGCGAAGTGGAGGAGCACAAGCCGGAAGAAACCTTCTGGCTGGCCTGGCGCACCGGCGAGGACGGCGCGGCACTGCGCTGGTGGAGAGAGCGGCTGCGCAGGCCGGAGCTGATGGCGCAGTGGTGGCAGGCAATGGCCAGGGGGTAGGGGTTGGCAGGGCTGCGCCCTGCACCTGCCGAGGCCAAAGCAACAGCAACAGCAACAGCAACAGCAACAGCAACAGCAGAAGCTGGTTTCCTGATGGATGGCGGGGTGGGTCCGGTTGCGGGGGCCGCTGCAAGTACGTCCATGTAAGCTCGGTCGCCGCATCCATGCGGCTCACGCCCCCGCAACCGGACCCACCCCGCCTTCCCACCG